>NZ_AZFN01000018.1 GCF_001434365.1 Limosilactobacillus gastricus DSM 16045
TCTGTCCAACTTAGGGGGTTCACTTCTCAACTGACTTTTTTCATGAGGCGAGTGGGAATCGAACCCACAACCTTCGGTTTAGAAGACCGATGCTCTATCCGATTGAGCTATCGCCCCAAACAATCCTTTTAAGTATAAAAAGGAACTGTGGGCATGTCAATTCTGAATACCTAGAAGATCAATAATAGAGGAAATTTATATGACAAACAAAAATTTACGGGTTCTAAAGACAAAACGAAAATTATTGGATGCACTAATTGAATTAAAACAAGCAGAACATAAGAAAATTACAATTTCTAAATTGATTCAACATGCCCATATTACTAGGGGGACCTTTTATTTGCATTATCATGATTGTAATGATTTCTTGCACGCAATTAATCTTCAGATTGTTGATACTTTGTTTGATTCTTGCATGATTGAGGATGAGAATCAACAGCGGTACTTGTTCTTTCGAACAAGCTTTAATCCACATCCAAAATGATCACCTGGTCTATCAGACACTATTAGCGGATCAACGTGATGATTGTTTATACCAATGCTTGGAAGAACGATTTAAACAAGAAATTGTGAAACATCTAAAAGCAAATGATTCCGTTGGCTTGGAACATTTAATGGTCAACATTAAAGCAACCTTAATGACAGGTGCGATTATGAATGTCATTCATGAGTGGTTATCGTCCGGGATGATTTACAACGGCGCATATTTAGCTAAAGTAATTGAAAGTGGGTTTGATCAGCTAGTTACTCAGGTTGGCGATGATAGCTGGCAGACCTTTTATAAAGGGAAAGTATTGTCTAATTAAGCAGATAATTTAGGTTGAGATGATTGACCAGCAGGCTGGTTTTTGGTATTATACAAATGTTGTATTTGTGAACTGACATCTACAACCGCACGATAACAAGTGATCAAAGCTTTACGCTACTTGTTCGGCGAGTCTAAGATTTAAGGAGGTGCACAGAATGTACGCTATTATTGTAACAGGCGGTAAGCAATACAAGGTTGAAGCAGGACAAGCTGTTTACGTTGAAAAGCTTAACGCTGAAGCGGGTGACAAGGTTACTTTTGACAAAGTTGTCTTCGTTGGTGGTGATGATACTAAGATCGGTACTCCATTCGTAGATGGCGCTACGGTTGAAGGAACTGTTGATAAGCAAGGTAAGGAAAAGAAAGTGGTTACTTTCAAGTACAAGCCAAAGAAGCACACCCACAACAAGAAGGGTCACCGTCAACCATACACTAAGGTTACGATTGACGCAATCAATGCTTAATGGAGTTCTTAGATGATTCGGGCAACTTTTTGGTTAACCGATGATCGACGAGTAATTTCATTTAAGCTGACTGGACATGCGGATGCTGGACCTTATGGTCAGGATATTGTATGTGCAGCGGTATCGGTCCTAGCGATCTCATCGGTCAATGGGTTAGAACAAGTTGTTCATACTCATCCAGAGATTATCCAGGATCAAAACAATGGAGGGTATCTCGAAGTTAAGGATATCGATTTGGGACATGATGCGCAAATTATTATGCAAACATTTCTCAATGGAATCCTTGATATTCAGGATAACTACTCAGATCATATTGAAGTAAAAGTTTTTAATAACTAATCTATTTCTGGAGGTGAATACCTATGATTATGAATCTTCAATTCTTCTCTCACCACAAAGGGGGTGGGTCAACTGCCAACGGTCGTAACTCAGCTGGTCGTCGTTTAGGTACGAAGGCTGCTGACGGCTCATTCGTGACAGCTGGTTCAATTATCTATCGTCAACGTGGTACCCATATCAATCCAGGTACTAATGTTGGTCGTGGTGGAGATGATACTTTATTTGCAAAGACTGATGGTGTTGTTAAGTTCGAACGCCTTGGTCGTGATAAGCGGAAGGTATCTGTATACCCAGTAGCTGAATAAAAATTTAAAGACTTCGTTGATGAAAATCAGCGGAGTTTTTCTTTTGGTCATTGTTTCTACTGATAATGGTGCGTATACTAAGTAAATATTAACAAAGCTTTTGGGGAAGAAAAATGTCGAAACAAGCAAAAGGAATCATCTTGGCGATTGCAGGTGCCTCACTTTGGGGAGGATCTGGTGCGGCCGTTCAATATCTATTTACCGATACCAATCTTAAAACTGAGTGGATTGTTGCCATTCGGATGTTGTTTGCGGGTTTAATGTTATTAATTTGGAGTGTCGGTAAGCAGCGATCACAATTGGTAATGATTTGGCATGATCGTGTCAGTTGGTGGAAGATAATTTTATTTGCTCTGTTGGGGTTACGAACTCGCAACTTTCTTATTTTTTTCGCGGTTAAATATAGTAACGCACCAACCGCAACCGTTTTACAGTATCTTTCACCGATCCTCATTATTATATGGATGGCCTTAGTGACAAAACGATGGCCTCGTCGGATTGATCTTATTTCAATTGTTCTCGCCTTAGTAGGGACCTTTTATCTGGTGACCGGTGGTAATATACGTAGCCTGATGCTGACTCATCAAGCATTAGCTTGGGGCTTGTGGTCAGCCGTGGCTGCTGCATTGTATACTTTGTTGCCTCGGCAGTTAATGCAAAAATACGATGCCAGTGTCATGTGTGGAGTGGCAATGTTCATAGGCGGAATTATCCTTTCACCAATCTTATTCATCGAAGCAGCCCCCCAATTAAATATTTTTGACTGGCTATTGGTCGCTTATGTCGTTATTTTTGGAACTGCGCTGGCCTATACCCTTTTTGTACAAAGTATTCGGTATGTTTCACCGTCTGTGACAGGAATTTTATCCGCCTTTGAACCTTTAGTGGCGACGATTTTAGCGGTGACTCTATTAGGAACCCGGTTAACATTTGCAACCACCCTAGGATCTTTATTAATTGTGGCGACAACTTTGATTCAAGCCATTCCAACTAACCCATTAGCTAAGCGTAAGTGAGGAGATCTTCATGAACATTCGATTAATTCAACCGGCAGATAACTCGACTCTTAAAATGATTATTCAACAAGGACTGGCTCAACATGATCTTGCAATTCCCGGAACAGCTTATTTTGATCCTGAATTAGATGATCTGGCTCGTTACTATGCACAGTCGCAGCTGCGAGATTACTATGTTGTCGAAGATCAAGGAAAAGTAGTTGGTGGAGCAGGCTTTGGTGAATATTTGCCGGATCAAGGAATTGCCGAACTACAAAAACTATATTTTGCTCCGGAGGCGAAAGGACATGGATGGTCGTATCAGTTAATTAATCATATCGAAGAAGCGGCCCGAAAAGCTGGTTACCGAAAATTATATTTAGAGACCCATTCCAATTTAACCGCCGCCATTCATATCTATGAAAAGGCTGGTTTCCATTTATTAGAGCAACCGATCCAAGCAGCTGCTCATCAAACAATGAATCGTTTTTATATTAAAATGTTATCTTAATTCACCCCTAATGGTAGTTTAATCCACTGACAATTAGCGGTTTTTTAATATTAAGGGTGCTAAAATATAAGGGGAGGTTGGCAAATGACAGAACAATTAGATTTGAGAAATCAACCAGCAGAGCGACGGGCAGAAATCGCTCGAACCCGTGAGTTAGTGTTTAAACTCAACCATCAATTACCACAGAGCTCAGAATATTTAGCGACATTGCGAGAATTATTCACTAGTGGATTAGGTGAGCATTGTTTTATTGAAGGACCCATTTATATTAATTTGGCAGCTAATCTTAAAATCGGTAATAGGGTCAGCATTAATCCATACTTTAAATGTATGGCCGCTGGAAAAATTATGATTGAAGATGGGGCCAAGTTAGCAATGGGAGTATCGATTATCACTAATAACCATGATTTATATGAACGTGAGATATTAACAATTGAACCGGTACATATCAAAGAAAATGCATGGATCGGAGCGAATGTAACCATCTTACCGGGAGTTACGATTGGCCAAAATGCGGTTATTGGTGCGGCTAGTGTGGTCACCCATGATGTTCCTGATAATACGGTGGTGGTTGGGAACCCAGCTCGTCCTTTAAAGACTTTAGAATCGTCTAAATTTATGAAGGGAGATTAAAATGACACGACTTGAGCGATTACGAAAACAGTTTGTCAAACAATATATTGACTCTTTGATTATTATAGATCCTGCTAATATTTATTATTTGACAGGGATTGAGTTAATGGCTGGAGATGGACTCTTGTTTGTAACCAATGACCTAGCCGTTATCATTACTGATGATCGTTATGAAACCTATCTCGATGAATTAGAGAACGATCAAGTAATGGGCTTAATAACGCGTGATTATTTCGGTAAATTAGCGGAATTGGTAGGAAAACTAGAAGTCGAAATTGTTGGCTTTGAAAATACGCTATCTTATCGCGATTATGAAAGCCTAGATGATTTAATGCCAGTCGGCATGGTAGCTTGCGATCGGATTGTTGAACGATTACGGCGAATCAAGGATCCCGAAGAACTGAGTAAATTACGGCAAAGTGCTCATGTTCATGATCTAGGATATCAGTACGTTTTATCAATTATAAAACCAGGGATGACGGAAAAAGAAGTGGCCGACCAGCTCGATGCCTTTATGAAACAACATGGTGCTAGCGAAGCCTCATTCCCGACGAATTTAGCCAGTGGTCCTAATAGCGTCAAGACTCATGCCACCGTTTCAGATCGATCAATTCAAGTTGGTGACGTTGTGACCTTAGATTTTGGTTATTTTGTAGATCGCTATACTGCTGATATGACGCGGACCTTTGTGATTGGTCAGGCCACTCCTGAGATTGAAAAAGTCTATCGATTGGTTAATCAAGCCCGACAAGCGGTCATTGATCATATGAAAGCGGGCATGGCTGGTAATATGGCTGATCGGGCCGGCCGGTTTTTGATTGATCAAGCGGGTTATGGACAATACTTTAACCATGGAATGGGTCACGGGATTGGGCTGGCGGTTCATGAATTTCCAGCTAGTTATGGCCCCAAAACGAAAAAACTAAAATTACGGCATCAAGAAATTTTAACAGTTGAGCCGGGAATATATTTACCAGGTAAATTTGGGGTTCGGATTGAAGATGATGTGATTGTTAGTCATGCTGGTGTCGAGGTTATCACCAAAGCCCCTACTGATTTAGTTGTTGCTACTTCTAAGGCATGATTTAGTTGCAATTTATGGATGGATAAGGCACAATTAAACATGGATTAATTTTGTGCAGGAGGTAATATCATGCCTGAAGAATCAACGATTGTGTTAAATCGGGATGAAGATGGAAATATTCAAATTTCACCAAGTGTTTTAGAAATAATTGCTGGAATTGCGGCCAATGAAATTGACGGTGTTTCCAAGATGCATGGATCAATTGCTAATAACGTTGGGGCTTTAATTGGCTTATCTGGTGGCGGACATCGCCGCGGGGTTAAGTTGGCTCATGATCCAGAAAACCTTGTGATTGACGTTGATGTTTATTTAAATTATGGGGTTTCTGTTCCTAAGGTCGCCACCGAAATTCAAACGAAGGTTAGTCAACAGATTGAGTTAATGACCGATCTGCATGTTTCACAAGTAAATGTTCATGTTCAAGGGATTGTCATGCCGAAGCAAGAACAGCAGGTTGATCCGAATAATATCTTTGCTAACGATGAAGAAGAAGGTGCCTAATTGTGAGTTTTAGTCGTCATCGACTTCGGGAAGCAGCTTTTCAGACCTTATTTGCTTTAGATGCTTCACCGGAAATCGATCAGTATCCAATTTTTCAAGAAGTCTTGACTTTGAATCCTAAGGAGCCCGTTCCAGAATTTGCTCAACAGTTAGTTGACGGGGTTTTATCACATCAGGATGAATTAGACGAAAAAATTAGTGCTAGTTTAGCTAAGGGATGGACCTTAGCCCGAGTTGCCCGGCCTAATGTAATCATTTTGCGGTTAGCAATTTACGAATTAGAATATGATCAATCAACCCCAGCACCAGTGGTAATTAATGAAGCTTTACAATTAGCGAAAACGTTTAGTGATGATAAATCACGTCGCTTTGTAAATGGCGTGTTAGGTAATATAACTGGTCATCAAGCAAGTGAATAAATATACAAAACCGTGAATAAAGGGCTGCCTTTATTGGCGGTTTTTATGTTAGAATTAAAACCAGAATTTAGAATTAGAGGAGACGAGCTTGTGGAAATTCTCAATGGAAAAGCCGTGGCAAAAAATCTAAATGAGCGGACCGCTAAACGGGTCGCAACCTTAAAAGAACGGGGCATTACTCCCGGAATTGCAGTGATTTATGTTGGCGATGATCCAGCCAGTGCTATTTATACGCGTAATAAGGATAAAATGGCTTTGCGGTTAGGGATGAATTCTCAATTAATGCATTTGCCGGCAACGGCTACGCAAGAAGAGGTGATGGCGGTCCTACAAGAATACAACCAAGACCCTATGATTCATGGGATTCTGATTCAATCACCATTGCCAAAACATTTGGATGAACACGCGCTAGTACAAGCGATCCGTCCGGATAAAGATGTCGATGGTTTTCACTCAATGAATGTTGGACGTCTCTATAATAATGAACCAGGTAATTATCCAGTTTCGTGTACTCCACGGGGCATTATGACAATGCTAGATCATTATGGAATTGAATTAGCTGGTAAACGCGTGGTAATCATGGGACGTAGTATTTTGGTGGGGCGGCCCTTGCAAGCACTCTTGATTAATCGAGATGCTACCGTCACGATGGTTCATCGACATACCAAAGACCCGGAAGCCTTTACCCGACAAGCTGATATTTTAATTGTTGGGATTGGGCAGCCCCAAGCTGTAACCAGTGAGTTGGTTAAACCAGGGGCAATTGTAATTGATGTAGGGATTCACCGGACAGAAAAAGGCAAGCTAATTGGTGATGTGGATTATGATTCGGTCAAAGAAGTAGCGGGAATGTTAACGCCAGTACCAGGCGGTGTAGGTCCGATGACCATTGCCAGTCTGATGGCGCAAACGGTTGATTTAGCCGAGTGGAGTATTCGAGATGATCAATGAGCAAGAATGCTTAACAGTTGCCCAAATAACTAAATATATTAAAACCAAATTTGATGTTGATCCTTATTTAAATCAAAAGGTTTTATTGGTCGGCCAATTAACCGATTTTCGTCAGCGATCGGGCCATCAATATTTTTCATTAAAAGATGATGACGATAAGATCACAAATCCGGCTAAAATACGAATTGTGATGTTTAAGAGTGCTTTTCAAAAGGTAAAATTTCAGCCTGAAAATGGTATGAAAGTCGTGCTTCAAGGTTGGATTAGTGTCTATGAGCCGACGGGAAGCTATCAGTTTTATGCTGAACAAATGGAAGTTGCAGGAGTGGGTTCCTTACAGATTGCTTTTGAACAAATGTATAAAAAGCTTAAAGCGGAAGGCCTATTTGATCGGCCCCATCGTTTAATCCCGCCTTTTCCAAAGCAAATTGCGGTCGTTACCAGTCCCAATGGAGCGGTGATGCATGATATTATCACGACCATGCGGCGGAGAAATCGATTAGTTCAATTAATATTTTATCCCACGCGGGTGCAAGGCGAAACCGCGGCTAATGAGATTGCGACTCAAATTGAACACGTTAATCAAGACGGCGGTTATGATGCTTTAATCATTGCGCGTGGAGGTGGCTCTTTAGAGGATCTGTGGCCGTTTAATGAAGAAGTGGTTGGTCGATCGATTGCGGCTTCGACAATTCCTGTGATTTCTTCGATTGGTCATGAAACAGATACAACAATTGCGGACTTAGCAGCAGACGTTCGCGCTGCGACCCCGACGGCCGCGGCTGAAATCGCCAGTGCATGGGAATTGTCAGATGTTGTGGCGACTGTTGACGAATTGCAAATTCAATTATATCGGCAAATGAAAAATCGGCTGCAAGATTTAAAACGGTATGTAGCAAGTTTAGTCGATAATTCAATCCTGCAAACGCCAGATCGTTTATTAGCTCGGTCAATGCAACAAGTTGACGAATTACTTCATCAGTTAACAACAACTTTAAATAGTGAGCTGCAAGTGAAAGAACGCCAGTATCAACAAATGCGCGATCGGTTGATTAGTCAATCACCAACCAAAAAGTTGGCACGACAAAATCTGTTACGAGTGCAAATCAGTCAACAATTAATACATGCATATCAATCGCAACTAAGCGCAAAACAAGCATTACTTACAAATACAAGCCAACAATTAAGGTTTGCTTATCAAGCTCAACTAAATCGTCAAAGACAATCTCTAAAGAATTTAAATCAACAAGTAACGACCATAAGCCGCCAGCTTATAAGTGAAGAGAATTATCGCTTAAAAGGTTTAGAGCAAGTTACGGATGCTTTAATTGATCAACTTGATTCCTTGAGCCCGTTAAACCTATTAAAACGCGGCTATACATATGTTACTGATGAGCAACAAACCGTCATTACTGGGATGGATCAATTAGAACTTGGTCAAACTGTTGAACTCCATTTTGCAAATGGAAAGGCTCTAGCGGAAATTAAGAATAAAGAAGATGAGGTTTTATAAATGCCAGCGAAAAAGAAACAACCAACCTTCGAGGAGCAACTAGCTTCCTTACAAAATATTGTTAAAGACTTACAACAAGGTGAATTATCTCTAGATGAATCAATTAAGCAGTTTAGTGATGGAATGGAAATTGCTAAAAATTTAAAGCAACAATTAAATCAAGCCGAGGCAACCTTGGCTAAATTAGTTGATGAAAACGGCGAATTACAACCAGCAGAAGATGCCGGTGATGATCTAAGTAATAATGGGGTGCAAAATCAAGGATATCAATCACAATTTACTAGTAAAGATCAGGAAACAGATGATAATCCTTTCTAGGTGGTAAAGATGCAAACATTATCAGAATTACAAGCGCGGGTTAATCAGTACTTATTGACGAACTTGGCGGATGATATTGATGAAGCCACTTTATCAGCGGCCATGAATTATTCCGTGGATGCTGGCGGGAAACGACTCCGACCGACCATGACGTTAATGGTAGCGCAGATTTTAGGCGTGGAACTGAATTCGGATGTCTTAAGAGCAGCTTGTGCCCTCGAATTACTGCATACATATTCATTAATTCATGATGATTTACCAGCAATGGATAATGATGATTTAAGACGTGGTAAGCCTACGAGTCACAAGCAATTTGGTGAGGCGATCGCAATTCTAGCCGGTGATGGTCTTTTAACCTTGGCATTTCAATGGTTAACGGATAATCAATTATCATCCAATGTTAAAGCGCGCTTAACTTTAGAATTATCAAAAGCCGCAGGCCCTGCTGGCATGGTGGTGGGACAAGTTCGCGATATTTTAGCTACTGGTGAAACTTTATCAATTGAGCAACTACAAAAGCTTCATGCCCAAAAAACTGGGGCTCTTCTGGAATACGCCACCGTTGCTGGTGGTGTGATTGCTGAAGTTGATGATGAAGTAAGTGATGAGTTAGCAAATTTTGGGGCCTTGTACGGACTGGCTTTCCAGATTTATGATGATATTTTAGATGTAACAGCTACGTCATCAGATTTAGGTAAAGCTACCCATAAAGATGCAGAGCGTGGCAAAAACTCCTATCCGGCTTTATTGGGTTTACCTGGCGCTGAAAAAAAGTTATCGCAGGTTTTAACAGCAGCAAAAGTCAGTCAAGAACGGTTAACTACTTTAACACAAGCTGATTTTACAGGGTTAGATGAATTATTGGCTTATTATAATTGAAAGGAAAATGAATGGGAAAAGAACGTGTCGATGTCTTATTAGTTCGCCAAGGCTTATTTGACTCACGAGAACAAGCTAAACGAGCAGTAATGGCCGGTGAAGTCCTTGGAAAAAATAGTGAACGACTCGATAAACCAGGGCAAAAAATTGATGAAACTACTACCTTTCGATTAAAGGGGAAGAAGATGCCCTATGTTAGCCGAGGGGGCTTAAAATTGGCTAAAGCTTTACGAGTTTTTGAGATTTCCGTTAAAGATAAGATTGTGCTCGATATTGGATCATCCACTGGTGGCTTCACTGATGTGATGCTCCAAAATGGGGCTAAATTGAGTTATGCCTTAGATGTTGGGACGAATCAATTAGTTTGGCAATTACGGGAAGACCCGCGGGTTGTGGTGATGGAACAAACTAATTTCCGCTATAGCAAGTTAGAAGATTTTACGGCTGGACAACCAGAATTCAGTTCCATTGATGTCTCCTTCATTTCGCTTCAATTAATTTTTCCACCACTGGCCGAGATTTTACCGGTAGGCGGGCAAGTGGTAGCCTTAATTAAGCCTCAATTTGAAGCTGGTAAAGATAAAGTAGGGAAACATGGCATTGTGAAGGATCCCAAAGTTCACCGTCAAGTGATTAACCAAGTGATTGGATACGCTAAGGAAGCGCATTTTGATGTTTTAAATTTGGATTTTTCACCCATTAAAGGTGGACAAGGCAATATTGAATTCTTAGTTCATTTAAAACTAAGTGATCAGCCAGGAATTGTCAGTCAGGCAATTAACATTGATCAAGTGCTAGCAAGAGCTAAACAAGAATTAAATACGCAAGAATAAAGGTGAGTAGATGAAAAAATCCGAACGCCAACAATATATTCAACAATTTATTGAACAAACAGACATTGCGCGTCAAGAAGATTTAGTGCAATGCTTTTTAGATATGAATGTTGTAGTTACTCAGGCTACTATTTCTCGTGATATTAAAGAAATGAAACTAATTAAAGTGGTTGGTGAAAATGGGGTAGCCCATTATCAAATGCCAATCAATCGACTGAATAATCGACGAAATGAGGCTAGTAATGTAAGGGCACCTTCTGCCATGATTAATGGTGCCGATATTTTACAGGTTAATCAATTAAATAATTATGTCTCGATTTCGGTGGTTCCTGGTCACGGACCGATGGTTGCGATGGTAATTCGGCAGGGGGACTTTCCACACGTTTTTACTGCCATTGGTGATGATTCAACAGTCTTGGTTGTTTGTGACACGGAAAAAGGCGCCCGTGAATTGCAAACGTATATTGCTCAATTAGCATAGTTGGTAGGTGATAGTATGATTCAAGAGTTAACGATTGACAATTTAGCCATCATTGATCATTTAACCCTTACTTTTGCTGATCATATGACGGTTTTATCAGGAGAAACCGGGGCTGGGAAATCAATTATTATTGATGCAGTCGGCCTGTTAGCTGGTGGAAGAGGATCACAAGAGTTTATTCGACGTGGCGCTGAAAAGCTTAGTCTACAAGGTCAATTCACCTTACCAACCGACCAGCTTATGCTTGAACAACTTGATCAGCTAGGAATTCCTTATGATGAATCGGGCTTAATTATTAGTCGAGAAATCCATCGAAATGGTCGTAACACCATTCGAATAAATGGAACTTTAGTCAATACGACCATTTTAAAACAGGTTGGACGGGGGCTGGTTGATATTCAAGGGCAAAATGAACATCAACAGTTGATGCAACCGGAATCACATTTGGGAATGCTAGATCAATACGCCCAACAAGAAGTTGATGAAATTAAGCAAGATTATCATACTTTATATCAACAATATCGACATTTATCCGAACGGGTTAAAGCGAAAAAAGCGAACGAACAGCAGTGGGCGCAACGTTTAGATATGTTACGCTATCAGGTTAATGAAATTGAGGAAGCTAACCTATCACCTAATGAGGAAGAAGAATTAAGACAAGAGCGAGAACGTTTAAGTCATTTTCAGCAAATCAATGATGCCCTACTAACGGTTGTTGGCATGTTAAATGAGAATGAACCAGTGCCGGTTTTAGACCAGCTTGGTGCTTCGATGCAAGAGCTAGCGGCGATTGCCACTTATGATCAGGATTATCAAGACCTAAGCCAAACTTTTGATGAGGCTTATTACTCTCTGCAAGATGTGGCTGATCAAGCTAGTCGCCAATTAGATAACTTAGAATACGAGCCAAGCCGACTCAGCGAAATTGACGAGCGACTCACTCAAATTGGAAATTTAGAACATAAGTATGGAAGCACAATCAATGATATCCTGACTTATTATGATCAAATTAGCCAAGAATTATCAACAATGGAAGAAGCAGCCCATTCTGATGAAGATTTAGACGATCAGATTGCGCAATTGGCTACGCAATTAACCAAGTTAGGGCAAAAGCTCAGTCAAGTTCGTCAGCAGGCTGCGGAGCGGTTAGCCCAATTAGTTGATCAACAACTACATGATCTATACATGGAAAAAGCCATTTTTAAGGTGCATTTTGAACAGGTTCCTGCAGGTCAATTTTTAGCAACCGGAATTGATGATGTCGAATTTTATATTCAAACTAACCAGGGAGAATCGATGGGACCCTTAGCTAGAATTGCTTCGGGTGGCGAATTGTCTCGGGTGATGTTAGCCTTAAAAACAGTGTTTGCTTCTGCAGAAGGGGTAACTAGTATCGTCTTTGATGAAGTTGATACAGGGGTCAGTGGCCGAGTGGCTCAAGCAATTGCTGATAAAATTCGCTTAATTGCTCAACATTCGCAAGTCTTATGTATTACTCATTTACCGCAAGTTGCGGCCGTGGCACAACACCATTTCTTGATTCGAAAAGCAGTTCATGATCAGCGGACGATTACAACTGTTAGCACTTTAAACGAACAACAACGGGTTGAAGAATTGGCGCGGATATTAGCTGGGGAAACGGTGACTGAATTAGCTTTAGAGCATGCCCAAGAGTTATTAGAAATGGCGAAAGAGAAAAAATAGAAGCTCGTAATGAGCTTCTATTTTTGGCTAAAATTAATATAAGAAATTTGTTTAGAACTGAAAAGATAGGTTAATTCATGATCTTTTAGCTGATAAAAATTATGATGGAGAGGTTTTATAATTCCACTAATGGTTATTAAACCTCCAGCTGCTGAGAGTGGTTTGATTTGCAAAGTTACCGGACTAGCGGTGTTGACAGCAATACTGAAACGTTGGGAAATAATTGCTTTGGTTAATTTGGGTAGCGGTTTACTTTGTTGGAGACGTACTGGATCTTCATCGGACGATGAGAAAAAATTGTTAAAACGATTGACTAAATAATTTGCACTACGATCCAAAAGTGATGTTTTAAGTTGTCGCATATTTTTTCCTCCGAACATTCGTTTGTATAAAATTATTATACGAACAAATGTTCAAAAAGGCAAGAAAGAAAAATTTTTAAGCTAGTAACTAGTTTGGAAATCCAGTACCAAGACGGTCTAATTCGTGTTATAGTAATTACATTAATTCAAATTTATAAGAGGTGTTAGCGGCATGGCTAAACGTGGAGTATTAATTGTCCTTTCGGGCCCATCCGGAGTTGGGAAAGGAACGGTCAGAAAAGCGCTATTCGATCAACCAGGTAATGATTTTCAGTATTCGATCTCAATGACGACACGACAACCACGTGAAGGCGAAGTTAACGGTAAGGATTACTTTTTTGTTACTAAAGAAGAGTTTGAACATGAAATTCAGACCGGCGGAATGCTTGAGTATGCTAAGTATGTTGACAATTATTACGGAACGCCCTTAAAATATGTTAATGAAACTTTAGAGTCCGGCAAAGACGTTTTCTTAGAAATTGAAGTTAATGGGGCAATGCAGGTTCGTTCACGGACGTCAGATGGCGTATTTATTTTCTTGACCCCGCCTGACATCATGGAACTGAAGCATCGTTTAATTGGTCGTGGGACTGAATCAATGGATGTCATTGATGAACGGATTAAAACGGCTTTTGATGAAATCCGGATGATGCAAAATTATGATTATGCTGTTGTGAACGATGAAGTAAGCAATGCCGTTGAACGAATTAAAGAAATTATTCGGACTGAGCATTTACGGGTTAATCGAGTCATGCCCGACTATTTAGAAATGTTAGGAGAAGCTAACCAATGATTTTATTTCCATCAGTTGACAAATTATTAGAACGAGTTGATTCACGTTATTCCTTAATTATGCTTGCTAGTAAGCGGGCCCATGAGATCGATAAGTATCGTGAAGATAAATTTCGGGCCGATCATTCGGATAAACCAGTTGATATGAGTGAAGACAAACCATTATTGCTTGATCATTATGAATCAAACAAGTCTGTTGGGATGGCTTTAGAAGAAATTGAGGCTGGCTTAGTAACGATCGATACTGAAACGAAAGATTAAGCAAATACTATTTGACGGGTGGATCAAGATTAAACTTGGCTACCCTTTTTTTATGAGGACGACAAAATGGCAAAAATTGTGGTATACGTAAGCGGAAGCGTGGCGGCCTATAAATCGTTCAGCCTTGTCCGCTCTTTGCAAAAGCAAGGACACGAGTTGCGGGTGGTAATGACAAAGTCAGCGCAAGAATTTGTTGGCCAAGCCACTTTCGCATCGTTATTACACCAACCAGTCTTGACGGATATGTGGGCACAAACTAAACAGGGGCATGTTCCCCATATTGAATTAGCTGATTGGACGGAGCTAGCAGTGGTGGTTCCTGCCACTGCAAATATTATTGCTAAGTTGGCGAATGGTATTGCTGATGATACCGCAACTAGCACGTTGCTAGCGACAAAAGCTCCCAAATTAATTGTTCCGGCGATGAACAATCACATGTGGGATAATCCAGCTACCCAGCGGAACCTAAAGTTATTGCAAGTAGATGGGATTACGATTTTGGATCCCGACGAAGGACTATTGGCCGAAGGGTATGCTGGGAAAGGACGAATGCCAGCGGTTGAGCGCATTGTCAGCGCTATTCAAGAGTTACTTTCTGCTCCCTTAAATGGTCAACGCTTAGTGGTCACAGCTGGTGGAACCCGTGAACCGATTGATCCGGTTCGATTTATTGGGAATCGGTCATCTGGTAAAATGGGAATTGAAATTGCCCGTGCGGCGGCTCAAAGTGGATACCAAGTTGATTTGATTGTCGGTCAGATTGAAGTGAACCTACCAAAGAGTGAGCGAATTCATATTACGAAAGTAGAAACAACCGAAGAAATGTTTCGGGTAGTCGATCAAGCCTTTGTTGGAGCAGATGGATTAATAATGGCAGCCGCCGTGGCTGATTATAAGGTTGATCATCCAGCGGACCAAAAAATTAAGAAAACAAGCGCAACATCGACTTTGAGTGTAGATTTAACCCAAGGGCCAGATATTTTAGCAACGATGGGGGCGAAAAAACAAGCTAGCCAATTCGTTGTGGGTTTTGCGGCCGAAACTGATCATTTGGATGATCATGCGCAAGCAAAATTATCCCGTAAACATGCGGATATGATTGTCGGTAATAATGTCACCCAGGTAGGTAGTGGCTTTGGAACTGATACTAACCAGGTGACGATTTATCAACCTAACCAAGCACCGCAACAGTGGAAACAAATGTCAAAAACGGCGGTGGCAAAGAATTTAATTCAATTCATTCAGGAATTACGATAGATAAAGGAGATTATGATGGCGGATCTGGCGCAAGTTGTGGTTGATGTCCCAACCATGCAAACTAATCAACCATATACTTATTTAATACCAGACCGCTTAGTTGAGATTGCGCAAGCTGGGATGCGGGTAATTGTCCCGTTTGGATCCGGTCATCGGGAAGTCCAAGGTTTTATCGTTGGCAAGTCGCCGCAGACTGAATATGATGGGGAACTAAAACCAATTTCGGCTGTAATGGACTTGAATCCAGTGGTTAATTCAGAACTATTGCAACTGAGTCATTGGATGGCGGAGACGACTTATGCTTTTTGGATAACTTGTTTGTATACCATGTTGCCAAACCTGTTGAAGGCGAAAAGTCAACGGATGGTACGAATAATCGATGAATTAAGCGAAAGTGACCAAATGGCTTTATTTGGTAATCAAGATGAACTTGATTTTTCAAAAGTTCAACATGATCCGGAAACGGTCCATAAGTTAAGCCAACTTCAACGTGATAAGAAAATTGAGTTCGTTTATCAAGTTAATGATCGTGCCCGAGTGAAGACTGTGACGGCCATTAAGGCAAGTTTGAGTTTTGAACAATATGAAGATGAATTACAAGGAATTGCCAAAAACGCTAAAGCACAACATCAGTTAATCCTGTATCTACAAACACTAGGTGATCAAGTGGTTGCTTTAAAAGAGGCCCAAGCTACAACAGGATTAAGTTCAGCCACTTTTAATTTGGGACAATCTCGTGGTTGGTTGACGAAAGTTCAACAAGAGGTTTATCGTGACCCTTTTTTACAAATTTCGGTAGCTCAAAAGCAGACCTTAACTTTAAATAGCGAACAAAAGGTTGCGGTTGATACCATTGATCAAGCCATTGAACAATCAATTGCTCAAACTTTCCTATTACAAGGGGTTACGGGAAGTGGAAAAACGGAAGTATATTTACGAGTAATACAAACAGCGCTGGATCAAGGTAAGACGGCCTTGATGCTAGTGCCGGAAATTTCCTTAACACCGCAAATTGTTGGACGAGTTCGGAGTCGCTTTGGCGATCAAGTGGCGGTCTTACATAGTGGACTGTCGAACGGCGAACGCTACGACGAATGGCGACGAATCAGTCGTGGTGTTGCCAAGGTCGTGGTAGGGACGCGTTCGGCGATTTTTGCTCCCCTCGAAAATATCGGGGTA
Source organism: Limosilactobacillus gastricus DSM 16045 (assembly GCF_001434365.1). GTDB lineage: Bacteria > Bacillota > Bacilli > Lactobacillales > Lactobacillaceae > Limosilactobacillus > Limosilactobacillus gastricus. Next base: position 16,590 of record NZ_AZFN01000018.1, read on the forward strand.
ATTATAATGGATGAAGAACACGAAGGAAGCTATAAGCAAGACGAGTCACCGCGCTATCACGCTCGTGAGGTTGCTAAATGGCGTAGTGATTTTCATCATGCTCCCTTAGTGTTAGGGTCAGCCACCCCAAGTTTAGAAAGTCGCGCTCGAGCTGAAGCAGGTTTATATCAACGCTTAGTACTTTCCAAACGAGCTAATCAACAGGCTTTACCGCCAATTGAGATTGTTGATATGCGACCAGAGGTTCAAAAAAAAGGGGAAACCAATTTTTCCCAACGATTATTGTCTGCCTTACATGCTCGGTTAGAACGGCATGAGCAAAGTGTGCTCTTGTTAAATCGACGAGGATTCTCTTCTTTTGTCATGTGCCGGGATTGTGGTTATGTTTTAAAGTGTCCGAATTGTGATATTTCCCTGACTTTACACATGGATTCACATTCGATGAAGTGTCATTATTGTGGTCATGAGGAATCGATTCCCAATCGTTGTCCGCAATGCCAAAGTCGGCGAATAAGTTATTACGGTACGGGAACGGAAAAAGTCACCGCTGAATTAGGAGAATTATTACCTAATGCGCGCATCATTCGAATGGATGTCGACACAACCAGACGAAAGGGAATGCACCAAAAGTTGCTAGATCGGTTTGGCAATCATGAAGCCGATATTTTGCTGGGGACTCAAATGATTGCTAAAGGACTAGATTACCCCAATGTAACTTTAGTGGGCGTTTTAAATGCCGATACGGGGCTAGATTTACCTGACTTCCGAGCGGCGGAACGCTCTTTTGATTTGTTAACGCAAGTAAGCGGTCGGGCAGGGCGAGCTAATAAGGCTGGTCAGGTAATTATTCAAACCTTTAATCCCGATAATTATGTCATTCAGTTGGTTAAAGAACATGATTATGAACGTTTTTTTGCCACTGAAATGAATTTACGTAAATTAGCGGCTTACCCGCCTTATTATTACACGGTGCGGATTATGGGAAGCCATCCTGATGAAAAAGAGGTGGCGAAGGCCATGTTTGAAATTCGTCAACAATTGGATCAGGTCACGGATTCGAGAACGATCTTCCTAGGCCCCACGCCCCGAGCAATTGCTCGATTGAAAAATTGCTATTATTATCAAATTATTATTAAATATCGCCTGGACCAAAAATTGCATTCCTTGTTAAGCCAAATAATGCATGAGGCCCAAAGCAAATATAGTCGAGATCTGCAAATCAGTATTGATCCAGATCCACAATATTTCATTTGAAAGGAAGAAAGGACAATGACTTCAATAGTTTTTATGGGGACTCCGCAATTTGCAGTTCCAATTTTGCAAGCATTGATTGACGATCCTCAATATGATGTCTTAGCAGTGGTCACTCAACCTGATCGTCGAGTGGGGCGAAAACATGTTTTGACGCCGACCCCAGTGAAAAAGTTAGCGGTGACGGCTGGAATTAAGGTTTTTCAACCTGAAAAGATTAACCATAGTCCAGAAATGGAAGCCATTATCGACTTATCACCCGACCTGATGATTACAGCGGCCTTTGGTCAGTTTTTACCAAGCAAATTATTATCAGCTGCTAAGATTGCGGCGATCAATGTCCATGGCTCACTTCTACCGAAATATCGAGGTGGGGCGCCAATTCAGTATGCGGTCATGAATGGTGATCAAGAAACGGGAGTTACCATCATGTACATGGTTAAAGCTATGGATGCAGGGGAGATGTTGGCACAAAAAGCCATTCCAATCACCAAGGACGATGATGCTGGGACCATGTTTGATAAATTAAGTCTGGTTGGCCGAGATCTCTTGATGCAGACTTTACCCCAATTAGTGGCTGGAACTATCCAGGCGAAACCGCAAGATGAAAGTCAAGTTGTCTTTTCGCCCAATATTAGCCGGGAACAAGAGCGAATTGATTATCAAATGACGGCCCACCAAATCGATGAACACGTCCGGGGCTTACGTCCTTCACCGATCGGTAATATGGTGATTGATGGGATTGTTACTAAAATTTATGATGTAACGCCCCTAGAAGAAAATACATCGTTAGCAGCTGGTAAAGTAGTTCGTCTTGGAAAGCATGAGTTAGTCCTAGCGGCTGGTCAGGGGACGACTTATCGGATTAATCAATTAAAACCTGCGGGGAAACCATTGATGGACATTACCGCTTATTTGAATGGCCACCAACAATTAGAAGTAGGAGCACAAGCAGTAACTGATGAAAGTGAGTCAAAATAATGCTCGGGAAGTTGCTTGGCAAATCTTGCAACAGGTTCGTCAACAGCATGCCTATTCCAATTTACAATTAAATCAGAGCCTTCACCAAGCTGATTTAAATGATGCTGATCAACGTTTGGTCACTAATTTGGTTTATGGTGTATTACAACACCAAATTACTTTAGAATATTGGCTGGCACCGTTTATTAAGGGCAAAAAGGTGACTCCGTGGGTCCAAACGCTTTTATTAATGACCTTGTACCAATATCATTATTTAGACCGGATTCCTGATTGGGCCGCCACCAACGAAACTATTGAAATTGCCAAAAGGCATGGCAATCCTGGTATTCGGAAATTTGTGACGGGTGTCTGCCACGCCATTTTACGACAAGGGGTAGCGGATCTAAATACTATTAAAGACCCAATTCAGCGACTAAGCGTGGTCGCTAGTTTACCACAATGGCTTATTGAAAAGCTCAGAGAGCAGTATGGAATGCAAGTGACCCAAGCGATTGCAGCAGCAGTTAATCAGCCAGCTAATCAGAGTTTACGGGTTAATATAAATCTTACTAATACGGAAGCAGTGCAAGCAGAACTGGAAACAGCTGGTTTTGAAGTGAAACCAAGTCCTTTGGCCGCAAATGCCTTCATTTTAAAAGTGGCAGTGTAACGGAAACAACTGCGTTTAAAGAAGGACGGATCACCATCCAAGATGAGAGCGCCATGTTAGCAGTTGAAAGTATGCATCTCAAACCTGATGATTTGGTTTTAGATGCCTGTGCTGCACCAGGTGGAAAGACGGTTCAGATTGCGGAAAATTTAACCACTGGCAAGGTGGTGGCGCTCGATATTCATGCCCATAAGGTCAAGCTAATCGAACAAAACGCACAACGGATGCAAGTAGCCGATCGGATTCAAGCGACTCAACTTGATGCACGTAAAGTTGATGAACGTTTTGCTGACGAAACTTTTGATAAAATTTTGGTGGATGCCCCATGTAGTGGTTTTGGCCTGTTGCGTCGAAAACCAGAAATTCGTTATGATAAGACTTGGCAAGATAGTCAAAACCTACATCGGATTCAAGGGGCCATTTTAGATTCAGTCGCCCCAAAAGTAAAAAAGGGCGGTATAATTACTTATAGCACGTGCACTATTTTAGCAGCCGAAAACGATGGAACAGTCCAAGCTTTTCTGGCGCGTCATCCTGAGTTTGAGTTAATGACGACGCAAACCGCACGGGCAATAAAAGCTGATCGTCAGTCTAAGACTTTGACGATCTTACCAAATGAATATAATTCGGACGGCTTTTTCATTAGTAATTTAAAGCGGGTCCGTTAAGGAGTTTTCTCAATGCAAACAGCCTTTTTGACTGATGTTGGCTTAAAACGATTAGATAATCAGGATCGGGTTGCAATAACGACAGCCCCCTCAGGTAGTCAATTATTAATCATTGCGGATGGAATCGGGGGAAATCAAGGTGGTAGTAAAGCCGCCACGATGACCGTCGATTTTTTGGGGAACACCTTTTTAAGTGATACACCAGCGACTCCGGATGAAGCAAAGCGCTGGTTTTATCAATATGTCCAAACTATTAATGATCAAATTTTAGAAACTGCAAATCAAGATCCTCAATATAGCGGGATGGGGACGACCTTAGTTGCCGCGATTGTGTTGGCGCCAACGGTGATTGTTGCTCATATAGGTGATAGTCGGGCTTATTTACTGCACGATGATACTTTAAATCAATTAACGCGTGACCACACCTTAGTTAATGAATTGGTGCGGATTGGTGAATTGACTCCTGCGCAAGCTAAACAATCACCACATCAAAATGTGATTACTCGAGCCGTAGGAGTAGCTGAAGTAGCGGAACTTGAAGTCAATGCTTACGTGCTCGGGCAAGGAGATGTATTCATGTTATGTTCTGATGGCTTGTACAAGGGAGTCACCAATAATCAGATGCAACGCATCATCAAAATGAAGCGCATTTCAGTTCAAGAAAAATGTCATCGGCTAATTAGTCGTGCCTTAAAGACTGGTGGAGCTGATAATATTAGTGTCTTGATTTGTCAAAATACTCCAAAGAGAGGTTAGCTCATGAAAGCCGGATATGTACTCAATGATCGATATAAGATTATTCGATCATTAGGAGAAGGTGGCATGGCCAACGTCTACTTGGCCCGTGATTTGGTTTTAGATCGGGATGTTTCTGTCAAGGTTTTGCGCCTTGACATGCGTGATGATGAAAATACTAAGCGGCGGTTTAATCGAGAAGCCTTAGCGGCTACTGAATTAAATGATCCGCACATTGTCGGCGTTTATGATGTTGGTGAAGAAAATGGCATGCAGTATATGGTAATGGAGTATGTGGAAGGGACGGATTTAAAAGCCTTTATTCAAGCTCATCCCCATTTATCAGTTGAAACAGCAATTACTATCATGACACAAATCCTCCAGGGGGTCGAAGTTGCTCACCAGCATGGAATTATCCACCGTGATTTAAAACCACAAAACATCCTAATTAACCATCAAAAACAGATTAAAATCACTGATTTTGGGATTGCGACGGCGTCAAATGCCAACGCTTTAACGCAAACTAATACCCTTTTAGGGTCGGTTCATTATTTATCGCCAGAACAAGCGAAAGGTAGTGTAGCGACTAAGTGTTCCGATGTGTATTCCTTAGGAATTATTTTGTATGAACTCCTGACGGGGCAAGTACCCTTTGAAGGTGAGACGGCAATTTCAATAGCGCTTAAACATTTTCGCGATGAAGTGCCTTCAATTCGCTCTTTAAATCCAGCTGTCCCACAGTCGTTAGAAAATGTCGTTTTAAAAGCGACTGCTAAAGATCCAATAAATCGGTATCAATCAGCCCAAGCAATGCTAGATGATTTATCAACGGCTTTAAATTCTGATCGGATTAATGAACCACGTTTTCAAGCGACCATGGCTGATGACGAAACAAAGGTTTTAGATGTTCAACAATTCAAAGATCTTGATGCGGCCCAGATAAAAGATACCAATCATTCGCGGAGTGATACCCGCGAATTAAAGTTAAAGCATCAACGCCGGCGAATTCGGCGTCGCTGGTGGTTCCTGGTTTGTATGCTTTTAATTGCTTTAATTACTGGTGGTGGCCTTTACTATTACTACAATCAAATGACTAGTGTTCCTGATTTGTTTGGGGATACTAAAACTGAAGCGCAAGATGAATTAGCTTCTCATCATCTTAAATTAGGCGATGTTACCATGCAATATAGCTCGGTAGTTGCTAATGGTCATGTTATTAAAGCGACCGGGAAACAAACCAAAAAATATGGTCAATCAGTTAATGTCATTATGAGTCGGGGAGTTAAACGTTATACTCTTGATGACTATACTGGTGAAAATTATCAGAACGTGGCTGAAATTTTACGGAATAAAGGATTCACGGTCCATAAGGAAACGGTCCATTCGGCAGATTATGATAAAAATACGATTATCAAACAAAGTATTGCAGCTAATACTGTCGCTCATCCAGGTAGTGATAGCATTACCTTGACGGTTAGCTCAGGTAAAGATACGGTTAAGGTACCAAATTTCAAAAATAAGAGTATCAGCGATGTTCAAGCATACGCGACCAAGCATGGCTTACAATTAACCACACTTACGACGCAAGATAGCAAAGTAGCAGATAATCATGTAGTTAGTCAACAACCAGCGGTTGGTAAGAAGCTTTCCCAAGGTGACACCTTAACGGTGACGGTCGCGACCTCTGCTTCCAGTGATACCGAAAAAACGACTAACATCCAAGTGACGATTCCCTATGATGATGACTATAAAGAAAATAAGGTTTCAATTTATATTCGTGACGACGACCACAACTATGGAACGGTTTATCAAACGATGACCATTAATCAAGAAACAACGGTAAATCTCCAATTTAAATTACGGAATAACTCAACTGGTTCTTATCGGGTCATTCGAGATGGACGAACCATCATGAGTGTTAATAACATTACTGCTTGAAACTAGAGGATAAATATTTGCAAACAGGAATTATTCAACAATCGTTAAGTGGCTTTTATGATATTTTAAGTGATCATCAAATTTTCCGAACCCGAGCGCGCGGAAATTTCCGCAAGCGGGGCATCAAGCCGGTGGTCGGTGATCGGGTAGAATTCGAAGAAGGTTATTTGTTAAAAGTTCTACCACGTGATAATCAGTTAATTCGGCCGATGGTGGCTAATGTTGATGTTGCGGTGGTGGTGACGGCCGTGAAGGAACCGGGATTTTCAACTAATTTGTTAGATCGACAATTAATTGCTTTAGAAAGTCAGCAAATTGTACCGGTGATCTACTTTACTAAAACGGATTTATTGTCAGATCAAGAAGCTCAGGAATTTCAATCTGTTATCAAGGGGTATCAGGAAATTGGTTATGCCACTTTCTTTAGCCGGCCACCGTTTGAACAAGCGCTTTTAGATAATTTGATGACCGCTTTAGATGGTAAAATCGTTACCATGATGGGTCAAACCGGGGCTGGAAAATCAACTTTACTTAACCATTTGGCTCCTGACCTAAATTTGGCAACGGGTGAAATTTCTAATGCCTTACAACGGGGGAAACACACCACGCGAAAAGTCAGCCTTTTACAAGTACAAGGGGCACTGGTCGCAGATACACCAGGCTTTTCGTCCTATGAAGATTTTCCAATGACGGTGCAAGAATTGCCTGATTATTTCCCAGAAATGCGGCGGATTAGTGGAGGCTGCCGTTTCCGTGGATGTCTTCATTTAAAGGAACCAGGTTGCGCCGTGAAGAAAGCGGTTGAAGATGGTATAATAATGACCAGTCGATATGAAAACTATCAACAATTCCATGAATTGATTATTAATCAGAAACCAAAATATTAAGGAGAATATTATGATTAAGGTTGCACCTTCGATTTTGTCAGCAGATTATGTTAACTTACAAAAGGATATCGAACTAGTTGAACAAGGTGGGGCAGAGTATCTGCACATTGACGTGATGGATGGTAGCTTTGTTCCAAGTATTTCTTATGGACCAGGTTTTGTTAAGGCCATTCGTCCTATTTCTAAAATGGTCTTAGATGTTCACCTGATGGTTCAAAATCCTGAACATATTATTCCTGATTTTGTGGAAGCTGGGGCTGATATTATTGGGGTTCAAGTTGAAGCAACCCAACATATTCACCGGGCATTACAAATCATTAAAAACGGTGGCGTTAAAGCTGAAGTAGTGATTAATCCTGGAACTCCGGTGGAGATGATTAAGCCAGTTCTGCATATGGTGGACCAAGTCTTAGTAATGACAGTTAACCCTGGCTTTGGTGGTCAAAAGTTCCTGCCAGAAACGGTGGCAAAGATCGCTGAATTGAACGCTTTGAAGCAAGAAAATGGCTACAATTTTGACATTGAAATTGATGGTGGAATTAACAATGAAACAGTCGTTCCATGCTATGAAGCGGGGGCAACCGTAGCAGTTGCGGGCTCATACGTTTATGGTGCTGATGATCCAGTTGCTAAGATTAACGCAATTAAGGATGCAACTAAGTAGTTTTAATTCACAAAAAATGGTGGGGTAACCCGCCATTTTTATTCGGGAGGATTTATGGGACGAGTAGTAAATATCTTAGTCGGCGGACCAGAACATTTAGTTCCTTATACTGACTTTGCTCGATTAGATGGTCTCTGGATTGGGGTTGATCTTGGCGCCACTCGACTGATTGACCATCAAATTATTCCAGATATTGCGGTGGGAGATTTTGATTCATCTGATGATCAACAATTTAAGCGGGTGAAAGAACTAGTTTCAGATGTTCGCTTTTATCCCCCGGAAATCAAGACCGAAGATACGGATACCCAATTAGCTATCCGAATTGCTTTGGAGCTTGGAGCAGATCAAATTCGCTTATATGGGGCGACGGGTGGTCGATTGGACCAATACCTTGCTAACCTCTATACGGTTTTAATGCCTCAGTACCGTCCAGCTTTAGCTAAGTTGGCGATGATCGATCGGGGGAATCATATTACTTGGTATGAGCCAGGTACTTATCAAATCAATCGGCTACCCGAAATGAGATACTTAGCTTTTGTTAATTTGACTCCTGTAACCGGATTAACCTTACCGGATGAAAAATATCAACTGCATGATTATAATGCAACCTTTCCAATTTCCTGGTCTTCCAATGAATTTGTTGGTAATCAAGCCCATTTTTCATTTGAGACCGGAGTGATGATGGTTATTCAGTCGCGTGATTAAAGTGTCAAGCAAAATTACTTGAAAGAAACGGTTGCATTCATTTGTTAGCTATGGTAAATTATTTAGGTGAGTTAAAGCGCATTTGCGCTCTGAAATAAATTTGATGAGGAGAGGAGGGTCTACAATGGCAAAGGATTACATTACTGGTAAGCACACACAATTCGGTAACAAGCGTTCACACGCCCTTAACTCAAGTCGTCGTAGTTGGAAGCCAAACTTGCAAAAGGCAACCATCCTAGTTGATGGTAAGCCTAAGAAGGTTTACGTTTCAGCACGTACTCTGAAGTCAGGGAAAGTTACTCGTGTTCACTAAAAAGATGGTCTGATAAAGGCCATCTTTTTTTGTGCCATTTAAAAAAGTCGGTTGGGGAACCAGGGTGAACTAATTCATGTTAAAAAAACTCCGATATGGTACAATTACGTATGGTATTTTAAATTGAAGGAGGCCGTTTAAATGACTGTGAAGATCAAGAATCAATCGGGAATGATTGATATTTCCAATGATGTCATTGCCACAATTGTTGGTGGTGCCGCAACCGATATTTATGGAGTTGTCGGCATGGCTAGTCGGAAACCAGTTCGAGACGGTTTTAACCAAATTTTAGGTTTAGATAGTTATCATCAAGGGGTCGAAGTTCGCCAAAATGATGATCAAATCGATGTGGAAGTCAACATTATTGTGAGCTATGGAACCAAGATTTCCGAAGTTTCCAAAAGTGTTCAATCACAAGTTAAGTATAATTTAAAATCAATGCTTGGAATTACTGCCGATGAGGTGAACGTCTTTGTTCAAGGGGTTCGCGTGGCTGGTGAGTAGTGGCAAGCGGGAGGAAAGAAATTTGTCAGTTACAGAAATTACCAACTTAGAGTTTGGTCAGATGGTGCAAGCCGCTGCGGCGAAATTAAATAATCAAGCCGAATTTATCAATTCATTAAACGTATTTCCGGTGCCTGATGGTGATACGGGAACTAATATGAGTATGTCAATGGCTAGTGGGGCTAAGTATGAACGGGAATCAACTAGTGACCAGGTTGGGGTCTTGGCAGCAGCTTTAGCTAAAGGTTTATTGATGGGGGCTCGGGGAAATTCGGGAGTGATTTTATCGCAAATTTTTCGTGGTTTCTCCAAAGGATGCGAAGGTAAAGCCACTCTAAGTCCTGCTGATTTTGTGAATGCTTATGCCAATGGAGCCCAGACGGCATATAAGGCCGTGATGAAACCGACGGAAGGGACGATTTTAACCGTGGTCCGGGAATCAGCTCAAGCTGGTCTAGATGCCATTAAGGCTGGAGATACTGATTTAGCGGTCATTATGAAAAAAATTGTTGATGTTGCGGATACTGCCTTGGCCAAGACGCCGGATTTGTTACCGGTTTTGAAAGAAGTTGGAGTGGTTGACTCTGGTGGTCAAGGATTGGATTTTGTGCTTCATGCCTTCTATGAAGCTTTGACCGGTGAAGTAATTGATGAAATCAAACCCGACAATGCTCAAATTGAAGAAATGATTAATGTACAACACCATCAATCGGCTCAAGGAAAGCTCAATCCAGAAGATATTGAATTTGGTTATTGTACCCAAATGATGGTCCGAATTGGCCATGGTAATAGTGTCACTAAGCAATTCGATTATGAAGAGTTTTACAATTATCTGGCAGGAATGGGCGATAGCCTACTAGTTATTAACGATGATGAAGTGGTTAAAGTTCATGTGCATACTGAACATCCGGACCAAGTTTTAGGGTGGGGGTTGCAGTTTGGAGACTTACAAACCATTAAAATCGATAACATGCGTTGGCAACAAGAAGAGATCATGCAAAATGATGATCAAGTTACGTCTCCGTTGAATGATAAACCAGCTGAAGAACCAGTCACTGAAACAGCGGTGATTGCAGTTTCTTCTGGAGATGGAATTTCTAAACTATTCCAAAGTCTGGGAGTTACCAAGATTATTGCTGGTGGTCAAACCATGAATCCAAGTATCCAAGATTTGACAGATGCAATTAACCAGAGCGGGGCTAAGCAGGCGATTGTTTTACCAAACAACAGTAATATCTTTATGGCAGCTGATCAAGCGGCCGAAGTTGCTGACATTCCAACCGTCGTAGTTCATGCCAAGACGATTGCTCAAGGAATGAGTGCCTTATTGGAATATAATCCAGATGCAGACTTAGATGCTAATCATGATGCCATGGAAGGTAACTTATCATTAGTAAAGAGTGGGGAAGTTACTAATGCCGTTCGCGACACCACTATTGATGGTCAAGCAATTAAAAAAGATGATTACATGGGAATCGTGGATGGTAAGATTGTGGTAACTATGCCAACGGTAGCTGAAGCAGCGATTGCTATGGTTAAGGAAATGTTAGATGACGAAAGTGAAATCGTGACCATTCTTTACGGACAAGATGGTTCATCTGAAGTGGCCGAACAGATTGAAGCAGCAATTGAAGAAATCGACGATGAAGTCGAAGTTCAAATCTATGAAGGGGACCAACCGGTTTACCCTTACTTAATTTCAGTTGAATAGTTTGCTGTTGACCTTCAAAGCTTTTTGTAAGCCTTGAAGGTTTCTTGTCGCTAAAGAATCAATATATCTTTGGAAAGGAGGTTAACATGTTAAGTTTACAAGACAGTGTTGGAAAGCTAAAAGGAGTCGGTCCCAAGATGGGCGAAAATTTAGCATCCTTAGACATTCTGACCGTTGAAGACCTGTTAACCTATTTTCCATCGCGTTATGATGAAATTACGCCGATTAACTTGGAAGATGCCAAAGATAAACAACGAATTACCGTAAAGGGGACTGTGATATCCGAACCGATGATGTCACGCTTTGGGTATCGCCGCTCTCGGTTGAGTTTTCGAATAATGGTCGGTCAGGGCGTGGCGCAGGTAACCTTTTTTAATCAACCCTATCTAGCCAAATCCGTTCAAATTAATACTGATGTGACAGTGATGGGAACCTGGGATCAATCCCGTAACGAAATCAAGGGGACTAAACTTTTAACTAGTAATCCCAATGAAGAAAAAGGGATGGGCGCCATTTATCCGGCTAATAAACATATCAAGCAAGCCACAATTCGTAAATTAATCCGACAGGCTTATGACCAATATCAACGGGTAATTGCGACCTTATTACCAATTTCCTTGCGTCAACGCTATCAATTGATGGAACGACGGGAAATGATTAAACAACTTCATTTTCCTGACAATCGTGAAATGGCAAAATTAGCGCAACGAACAGCAGCCTATGAAGAATTCTTCTTATTCCAATTACGGTTACAAGCCCTGCGAAGAGCCCATCGCCAAGAGAATGGCATTCAAATTCTTTATGATAATGAAGAGCTTCGTGAATTTATCCGGACGATTCCCTTTGAGCTAACGAGTGCCCAAAAACGGGTGGTAAACGAAATTTGTCGGGATTTACGGAGACCATATCAGATGAACCGGCTCTTGCAAGGGGATGTTGGTTCCGGAAAAACGATTGTGGCGGGGATCGCAATTTATGCTGCGATTTCGACTGGTTATCAAGTGGCAATGATGGCGCCAACCGAAATCTTAGCCGAACAACACGCCGAAAAATTAGCGAGAACCTTTAGCGGAACGCATGTCAATGTGGCCCTGTTGACTGGGTCTATGAAGGCAAAGCAACATCAGGAATTATTAAATCAAATTGAAAATGGCTCTGTAAATCTAATTATCGGCACGCATGCGTTAATTCAAGAGAAGGTTGACTATGCTAATCTCGGTTTAGCAATCATTGATGAACAACACCGGTTTGGAGTTAAGCAGCGGCAAGCGCTACGGGAAAAGGGCGATCATCCCGATATATTAGCGATGACTGCTACTCCCATTCCGCGAACCTTAGCTATTACCGCCTATGGGGAGATGGATGTATCAATTATCGATGAATTACCAGCAGGACGACAACCAATTAAAACGACCTGGTTGCGGGAAAAGCAACTAGATCAAGCCGTTAACTTCTTAAAAGGTCAACTGGAACAGGGAGCACAAGCTTACATCGTTAGTCCTTTAATTGAGGAGTCAGAAAGTCTTGACGTTCAAAATGCGACGGCGTTAGCAGAACAATACCAACAGCGGTTTGCCCCTCACTACCAAATTGGACTCTTACACGGCCGGATGACGAATGAAGAAAAGTCTGCGGTTATGCAAGACTTTCAAGATGGTAAATTACAGGTCTTAGTATCCACGACCGTTATTGAGGTTGGGGTTGATAATCCCAATGCAACTGTGATGATGATTTATAATGCGGATCGCTTTGGCCTAGCGCAGCTTCATCAGCTACGGGGACGTGTGGGTCGAGGAAGCCGTCAGAGCTATTGTCTATTAGTTGCTGATCCCAAGACCGACGAGGGAACGGCGCGAATGGAAACGATGGTGGCAACGACGGATGGTTTCGTGGTTGCCCAACGTGATTTAGAATTGCGAGGATCTGGCGATGTGCTAGGAAGTCGTCAGTCTGGAGTCCCTGAATTTAAAGTCGGTGACCCGGTGGCTGATTTAAAAATGTTACAAATTGCACGTTCAGATGCCGGGAATTTGTTAAATGAACCTGGCTGGGATGAGAAAGCTGAAAATCAACCCTTAGTCTTATATTTAAAACGACATCAATTAGCAACACACTTTGATTGAATGAGGATAATAATTTATGAAAATTGCAGTAGATGCGATGGGTGGCGACCAGGCCCCTCAAGTGGTAGTAGCGGGAGTTGAACAAGCGCGGGATTTATATCCCGAACTTGAATTTGATCTGTATGGAGATCCCCAACAGGTGACCCCATTAATTCAGGATTCAACTCGTTTAAAAATTGTACCAACCAGTGAAATTATCGAAATGGGTGAAGAGCCCGTTCGCGCCATCCGGAAGAAGAAGGATTCTTCAATTGTACAAGCCGCAACAGCTGTTAAAGAAGGACGTGCCGATGCCTTTTTCTCAGCGGGTAATACGGGAGCCATTTTAGCAGCGGGGCTTTTGATTGTTGGTCGAATTAAAGGAATTGATCGACCTGGCCTGACAAGTATTTTGCCCGTTACCCAACCTGGTAGCGATCAAACGAGATTTGTTTATTTAGATACTGGTGCTAATGCTGAATCTAAGACGAAGAACCTGCTCCAGTATGCGATCATGGGTAAATTTTATGCCGAAAACGTTTTAAAAGTAGCTAATCCCCGGGTTGCCTTATTGAATAATGGTGCTGAGGAGGATAAGGGGGATAGTTTCCACAAAGAAGTTCATCAAATGCTTAAACAAAGTGCTGACTTAAACTTTGTAGGAAATGTCGAAGCTGGCGATCTCTTATATGGGAAAGCTGATGTGATTGTCTCGGATGGCTGGACAGCTAATGCTGCTCTCAAAGCGACTGAGGGGACTGCCAAAATGTTTATGAACCTCATTAAAGATGGGGTTAAGCAAGGTGGTTGGCGGGCCTTATTGGGAGCGTGGTTACTCAAACCGGCCTTAAAACGGATTAAAAATCAGATGAGTACGTCAACTTATGGGGGCGCCGTCCTCTTAGGGCTAAAAGCACCGGTAGTTAAAACCCATGGTTCATCTGATGCAGAAGCCATAAAAAATACCATTGTCCAGATTAAACAAATGATCGATGTCAATTTAATTGACCAAACGGTTGATTACTTTAGTGCCGATCAAAGCAGAGAAAAGTTGGACAATTAGGCGAAAACCTAATAGAATTAAGTCGTTACAATAATTAAAGAGGTTGATTTAGAATGGATAGAGCTGAAGTATTTAAAAAGGTTTCAGCAATCGTTGCCGACCACTTCGAAGTTGATCGGGCGAAGATTACCGATAATTTAAATTTACGTACAGATTTAAATGCTGATTCTATTGATTTTGTTGAATTTGTTCTTGAAGTTGAGGATACTTTTGGCGCAACCATTGATGATGACGATGCCGAGCAACTGAGCACCATTGGGGAAGTGGTTGATTATATCGTTAGTCATCAAAACTAAACACTGCTGTTGGGCTGTGATGATGAATTTTTCGTCACAGCCTTGTTTAAAAATAGGCTTAGGCCTGTGATATGGGATTGTGTCTTTATAGGATTCTATATCACAGGGTTAATCAAGAAAGGATTACTATGATTACCGAATTAAGTGAATATTTATCCAGTGAGTTTGGCATCCAATTTAAGAATTTTGATCTATTAGCTGAGGCCTTTACCCAAGCTTCGTATGTAAATGAACACCCCAAGGAGCACTTGAAGTTTTATGAACGAATCGAGTTCTTAGGTGATGCTGTTTTACAGTTGTATGTATCAGAATACATTTATCAACGGTATCCTGAATTACCGCAGGGGAAATTAACGCGGTTACGGGCGGCCATGGTTCAAGAAAAGAGTTTCGCTGCCTTTGCCCGGGAATGTCATTTTGATCAATATATTCGGCTTGGTAAGGGTGAAGAAATGGCGGGCGCTCGCAATCGTGACAGCCTTTTGTGTGACATATTCGAATCCTTTATTGGGGCATTATATTTGGATCAAGGTCGCGATGCCGTTAAAAAGTTTATTGCACGTGTGATTTTTCCTAAGTTGGATCTTGGCTGGTTTGACCATGCTGTTGATAGCAAAACTTCATTGCAGGAATTTTTGCAACGTGATGGCGATGTTGATATTGAATATCATCTTTTATCGGAGGGTGGAACCGAAAATGCGCCCGAATTCACGGTGAATGTTAGTATGGATGGACAAGTGATTGGCGAAGGAACTGGTTCATCGAAGAAACACGCAGAAATGGCAGCGGCTCAGGCCGCCTTGAAAAAGCTTCGTCAAGATAAACAGTAGGACAACGCGATGCGATTATTATCTTTAGAGATTGAAGGGTTTAAATCCTTCGCGCAGAAAACAAAAATCGAATTCCAGCCGGGCATGAATGGGATTATTGGTCCTAATGGGAGTGGTAAAAGTAATATTATTGAAGCCATTCGGTGGGTAATGGGGGAGCAATCCGCGAAAACCTTACGGGGTGACAAGATGGCGGATGTAATTTTTAATGGTTCGACTGATCGTAAACCCTTGAATCGAGCCCAAGTCAAGATTACCTTTGATAATAGTGATCATTATCTCCAAAGTGAATTTACGGAATTAACTGTTACCCGTCGGTTATACCGGAATGGGGATAGTGAATATCTGATTAATGACCACGCGGTACGCTTGAAAGATATTGTGGAATTATTTATGGACTCAGGGATTGGCCGTGAGTCTTTTTCCATTATTTCACAAGGCCGCGTGGCCGAAATTTTCAATGGTAAACCGAGTGATCGTCGGACGGTGATTGAAGATGTAGCGGGGGTTTCAAAATATAAGCAGAATAAGCAGGTGGCTGAGAAACGCTTGGCCGAAACCAATGACAATCTAAATCGGGTTAATGATATTATTACAGAAATTAAGGACCGGTTGGAGCCTTTAGCTGAGCAGAGTGCGTTAGCCCAGGATTACTTAGAACAAAAAACTCGCTTAGACCTTTTAGATCGGACCCAAACAGTGCGGTCAATTTTGACTAAACGCCAGCAATTGGGGACCGTACAAGATCAATTAGCCCATGCTAAAGCAACATCAGATCATTACGAAACGGAAACTAAAAGTGCGAATGAACATTTATTAGTTCTACGTGAAACTTATCAACGCCAATTAAAGGCCAAGGATGAACATCAACAACAGGTTCTTTCGCTAACGGAATTAATTGCCAAGTTGAATGGGGAACAATCCTTATCTTCAGTCCGACAAGAACAACGCGAACAAGAGATTAGTCGTCTTCAAACGGCGATTCATTCATTAAAGGATCAGATTGCTGCTTTACAAAAGAAGCTAGGTCAAGATCAGGAGACTATTACCAAGCAAAGTCAGCAGTTAGCCAATGATCAAGTCGCTTTAAAAGCAGCTCAATCATTGAGTGCAAGGGAACAGGTGGCCCAATTAGAGTCGGAGATTGAAACAAAACGCTCACAATTAGTTGATTTAATGCAAGAGCAAACCTCTGTACAGAATCAACAGCAATTCTTAAAACGGAATCATCAACGTGATAGTGATCAACAGGCGCAAGCTGATACAGATTTAAAAAATTTACAGGAGCAATATGAAGAAGCTAATCGGAAAGCCCAAGCGCAACACCAACAAGTGGCGGCTAGCCAAGCAAAATTAGACCAAATCAGTGCTAAATTACAAGCGGAACAAGCCCAAGCGCAAACCATTCAGCAACGCTATGAACAAATTTCTCAGCAGTGGTATCAAGCCCTGGGTGAGGTAAAATCAGCTCAAAATCGAATTCAAGGATTTCGTTCCATGGCGGCTGATTATACTGGCTATTATCAAGGGGTTCAATATGTTTTAAAGAATCGGCAGCACTTTTCCGGCCTTTTTGGTTCTGTGAGTGAATTAATTCAGGTGGCGCCTCAATATACTACGGCGATCGAAACGGTTCTAGGCGGACAATTGCAACAATTAGTTGTTGATACTCAAGCTACCGGGAAAGCGATTATTAACTTCTTAGTTCAACAACGAGCTGGCCGGGTGACAATTCTACCAATGGATAACTTACGACCAGGTTGGACACCTAAGAGTATACAACAAGTCCAAACTTTACCTGGTTTCATCGGCCAGGCTAGTGAATTGATTCAATATCAAGACCAATATAAAGGTGTTGTGGCCCACCTTTTATCGACAACGGTCGTGGCTGACAACTTAGACCATGCGACAACGATTGCCAAAGCGGGTCAACACCAATTGCGGGTCGTGACCCTCGATGGTCAATTGATCAATGCGAGTGGAGCGATGACGGGAGGAGCTAACCGGCGACAACGGACTGGTTTGCTTCAGCAAAAAGAGCAGTTAGCGCAACTTGAAACGGTTTTGAAAAAAACGCAAGCAAATGCAAGTGAATTGGAACATCAGGTTCAAAGTATCCAAACCGCTCGTGAACAAAATCAAGCTGTGCTAACCAAGCTTCAAGAAGAGCAAAATCAATTGCAAAATGCGCATCAAACTTTAGTTACCGAAGCGCAAGTGAGCGCCAATGAGTTGACGAGTTTGAAACGCCAATTGACAAGTTTAGAATTTACGGTCAACCAACAAAATAGTCAGAGTCAAAATTATCAAAGTCAACTTGAACAATTAGACCAAGACTACGCGCGACTTAGTCAAGAGATTACGGATCATCAAACAGCCATTCAACAGATGAAGGATCAGATTAATGATCTGCAGCAAAATGCTAATAGCCAAGCGGAACGGATTCAAGATTTGATGCAAAGGACGGCAGTTGGTCAGGAACGATTGAATCAATTGAAGAGTCAGCAAAATGTTGATCAAGTCCAATTGGCCGATTATGAACAAAGTCAAGCTGATTATCAAAACCAGTTGGATCAATTAGAATCATCAGTTCAAGCACAAGCCGATGAAGTCGAAAATAGCCAAGCGGCATTACAAAAAGCGACAGTGGAATTAACAGACCAACAAGCTCTAGTTGAAAAATTATCAATGGAAACTGATGCGATGGCTGAGCAAATTGAGAACGAAACGACTCAATTAGATCGGCTGCAAGGTTTACAACGGGTGGCAATGAATGAATTATCAACCTTAAGTGGTCAACAAGCTAAACTAGAAGCCCAAATTGACCAAGGTTTAAATCGATTAAGCGAACGCTATAGTATGTCCTTAACCGATGCTCAAGCCAACTTAAGTGAATTAGATGATGATGAATTAGCTCGCCAGATCAAGTTATTAAATCGAGGAATTGCTGAATTAGGAGAAGTTAATACGGCATCGATTGCGGAATATGAAGAAGTGAAGACGCGCTATGATTTCTTAGCTAGTCAACAGGCGGATCTCTTGGAATCACGGGCGCAATTAGATGCCACCATGAGTGAAATGGATCGGGAAGTGGCTACGCGGTTTATAAAGACTTTTGAAGAAGTTTCGACAGCCTTTTCCGCTACATTCAAACAGATTTTTGCTGGTGGGAGTGCGAAGCTAGTATTAACTGATCCGGATGAACCTTTGACAACCGGGGTTGATATTATCGCGCAACCGCCTGGAAAGCGTAATCAAAACCTCAGTCTTTTGTCGGGTGGGGAACAAGCTTTGACGGCCATTACCCTTTTATTTGCGATTATCCAAGTGCGTCCGGTCCCATTTGCCATTTTAGATGAGCCAGAAGCTGCCTTGGATGCGGTCAATGTGGACCGGTTTGCTAATTATCTAAGTCATTTTGGCGATGATGGCCCGCAATTTATCGTCATAACCCACCGTAAAGGGACGATGATGAATGCCAACATTTTGTATGGGGTCACCATGCAAGAATCTGGGGTTTCACGGATGGTTGCCGTGGATATTGATGAAACTTTAGGACAACACCAAGCAGAATAGGAGAAAAACGATGGGATTATTCGATATTTTCCGGCGGAAGGCTAAGCCTAGTTCAGAAGCCAGTGAATCAACTGTTGTTAGCGAATCAACAACTGAATCGTTAGTAGAAACAAGTAATAGTCAAACCGAAGCAAGTGTTTCTGAAGCTTCTAGGGTCAACGAAAGTTCCTTAACCACTAGTGAATCGGAAACAAGTTTGGCAAGTGGAAGTCAATCGACTAGTTTATCAGAAGTCAGTCAAGATTCGTTAGCGTCAATTAGTGAAAGTGAATTATCGGCTAGCGAAGTTAGTGAACAATCGCTGGAAGCGTCAACTAGCGAATCGGAGTCAACTGAAACCGCCACTTCCGAAACGCCAGACGAAACAGTAGAAGAAACGGATACAGCGACGACCGAAGAAAAATATGACCAAGGACTAAAAAAGTCGCGGTCAGGATTTGGGGAACGGTTGAACCGCTTTTTGGCTCGGTTCCGGTCAGTTGATGAAGACTTCTTTGATGATCTTGAAGAATTAATGATTGAGTCAGATGTAGGATATGAAATGGCCGTCCGTTTAAGTGACGAATTGCGCGAAGAAGTAAAACTACAAAATGCTAAATCAACTCAAGAAGTTTCCAATGTAATTATCGAAAAAATGGTGGAACTATACGAAGAAGCCGGCGCCAATGAAGATGATTCAATTCATTTAGCCGAACAAGGCCCAACGGTTATCATGTTTGTCGGGGTCAACGGTGCCGGGAAAACGACCACGATCGGGAAGTTAGCTGCTCGGTATAAACAAGCAGGACAAAAGGTCTTATTAGCTGCCGCTGATACCTTCCGGGCGGGAGCCACGGAGCAATTAGAAGTATGGGCCCAACGTGATGGTGTCGATATTGTGACGGGGCCAGAAAATAGCGATCCAGCAGCCGTTGTGTTTGATGCGGTCAAAAAGGCTAAGGATGATCATTATGACATCTTATTTGTTGATACCGCAGGACGACTACAAAATAAAGTTAATTTGATGAACGAATTAGCTAAAATGAAACGGATTTTAACTCGGGAAATTCCAAGCGCTCCCCATGAAGTGCTTTTGGTTCTTGACTCGACGACTGGTCAAAACGCCCTTAACCAAGCCAAACTCTTTAAAGAAAGTACGGATGTGACCGGAATTGTTTTAACTAAGTTAGATGGGACGGCCCGTGGGGGGATCGTCTTAGCTATCCGGAATGAACTACATTTGCCAGTTAAATTTGTGGGCTTAGGTGAAAAGGTCACGGATCTAGAAAAATTTGATGCGAGTGACTTTGTCTACGGATTGTTCAAAGGCTTGGTTAACGTCCAATAAGGGGAGGTTAAGGCTAATGGAATTGGAAAAAAATGAGCGGGTTAATGCCTTGTTTGCTTTTTATCAGCCATTATTGACAAGTAAGCAAAACGATTACTTGAAACTCTACTATGCAGACGATTATTCCCTTGGTGAGATTGCTGAAGAATTCCAAGTTTCGCGGCAGGCGGTTTATGATAATATTCGTCGCACCGAACGAATCCTAGAAGATTACGAGCAAAAATTGCACTTGTTTAGCAATTTTCAATTGCGCAATCATCAAGCTGACCAGATCCAGACTTACATTAAGGAGCATTATCCTGATGATCAAACTTTAAATCAGCTAGTGGCGGGATTAGAAAATCTCGAAGCTGAATAACGGAACACCATAGCTGGTTGTTCCGTTTTTTATTCGGGAATTAAGTCAAAAATAAATTTGTGAAGCAAAAAATTACCATTTTCCTGCGTAATTTAGGAAAATAGGCTATAATAAAAACACATCTTAATTAAATTTTAATTGTTTAAAGGAGTTTCGAGATGAGCGAAAAGTATAAGGTCGGTATCCTAGGGGCAACTGGGATGGTCGGACAACGTTTTATTTCCTTATTGGCTGATCATCCATGGTTTGAAGTTGTTTTAGTGGCTGCGAGTGGGCGAAACAAAGGAAAAACTTATGCTGAAGCAGTTGACGGTCGGTGGAAAATGGAAACGCCAATTCCCGATCGAATTACTAACATGGTCTTAGAAGAAGTGAGCGATGTGGAAACGATTGCTCCACAAGTAGATTTTGTATTTTGTGCGGTCAATATGCCCAAAGATGTCATTCGCGATATCGAAGAACAATATGCCAAGGCGGAAACCCCAGTGGTTTCAAATAATAGTGCTCACCGCTGGACGCCCGATGTACCAATGGTAGTTCCCGAAATCAACCCGGATCACTATGACGTTATTAAATATCAAAAGGAACGGTTAGGGACAACAAATGGATTTGTGGCGGTTAAGCCAAATTGTTCCATTCAAAGTTATACTCCCGCTTTGACCGCTTGGTTAAAGTTTGAACCAACGGAAGTAATTGTTTCGACCTATCAAGCAATTTCAGGGGCGGGAAAGAACTTTGCGGAATGGCCAGAAATGAATGGGAATATTATTCCTTACATCGCTGGGGAAGAAGCTAAATCGGAAAAAGAGCCACTCCAAGTATGGGGACATGTGGATCCAGCAACCAAGTCGATTGTGAATAAAGAAGGGATCAAGATTACGAGTCAATGTATCCGGGTACCAATTCTCTATGGTCACACGGCAACGGTTTTTGTTAACTTTAAGCAAAATCCAGCTAAGGAAGAATTAGTTCAGGCCTTACGTGATTACCAAGGTTTCCCACAAGAAGCCGAACTACCAAGTGCACCTAAGCAATTCATTCAATACCTAGAAGACGATGATCGTCCACAAGTGCAAAAAGATGTAAACTTTGAGCATGGGATGGGAGTTTCCATTGGTCGCCTACGTGAGGACTCGATTTTTGATTGGAAGTTTGTTGGTCTTTCGCACAACACATTACGTGGAGCTGCTGGTGGAGGCGTGTTGTCTGCTGAAGCCTTAGTTAAGAAGGGCTATTTAAAGAAAAAGAGCGAACTTTAGAAAAAAGAAGCTGTGAAGAAAGTTATGTTTCTTCCAGCTTCTTTTATCGTAGGTTCAATTAATTAGCTTGGGTTAATTCTTCCACACGGGTGATGGCGTGATGAACCGCTGCGGGTGAAATATCGGTGGCTGGTAATAGGTGTAACTGCGTGTTTGGTGCGGTGATATCAGCCACTAATTGATCCAACTCTGCATTGGTTGCATCGCCAAAGTCAAGATCTGTTAAATTAGTTGGCAAGCCGATTTGACGATAAAACGGTAACAGATCCTTTAAGTCGTCTTCTTGGTTTTCGAGCGACAGCATTACAAAGATACCATAAGCTACTTTAGCTCCATGGAGGTGATGATGAGTTCTTGGGAAGGCGGTTAGGGCGTCACAAACGGGGTGAGCAGCGGTAGCCCGGGCATAAGCATCTCCCCAGCCTCCAACGGTTCCTGCGGTAACGATGATCGTTTCGGCTACTTGGCGCCAGTTCTCGTTGTAGTTGCCATTTTTCATATCTTCAACGGCTTGTACCCCGTATTTAAGTAAAATTTCTTGGCACTGTTTTGCCATCTTTTGCGAGATAATCAGGGCATCGGTAAATTCTTCTGGTTTCAGATGCTCAAAAACCCGTTCCGATTCATAAAATTTGGCTAGGGTATCACCAATTTCTGCCACAAAATAGTCAAGGGGTGAATTGAAGATTACCTTGGGATTAATCAAGAGCAATTCACTCGTTCGTAAATAAATTTTATGGTCAATATGTTCATGATTTTCTCTGTAATGAACACTTAAGGCAGACCAGGCGGCACAATTGCTAGCCAGAGTTGGTAACATGATTTGAGCTAACTTAGTGCCATTTGCCACACTCTTAGCGGTATCTAAACATTTACCGCCACCTAAAGCCATAATGGCATCAGCTTTGGAATCGGTACAAATTTTTTTAACTCGATCGATTTCTTCATAAGAGCATTCGCCATTAAAGGGTAGGTCAATCACTGAAACATCAGCTGGCCATTTTGGCAAGAAGGGTTTAGCAACCGCATAGCCTTTTTCACCATGTAAAAAGACGACGGTCTTGAGACCTAGTTCATGGAAATAATCTGGTAAAACTTGATAGGCTGTTTCATCAGAAATATAACGTTGCGGACCACTTTGCGAAAACATCAAAGCCATAGTAAACACTCCCCAAATTTAGATTAGGTATAGTATAAGCAAAGTTCTTAAATAAGATCAATAGTTAAATTAAAAAAAGATTAAAATATTTAAAGAATAATTAGTATAATAGACTTAGTTTAAAGATCGGAGGAAAGATTATGTCGATTAGCCAACTAGCCAATCAAATTATGGTTTTATTCTTATTGATGTTCCTAGGTGCTTTAATTCGTGCCCTAGGCTTTTTTAAGGTGACAACAATTAGTGAAATGACCAATATGTTACTCTACTTTGCTAGTCCAATCGTAATCTTTAATTCTTTTCAAAAAGATTTTTCTCTGAATCGACTCCATATCCTTGGCTTAGTTTTGGTAGCGGTCATCTTTTCATATATTGTGATGATTGTGGTTGCTAAACTAATTTTTCAGCGCGTCCAAGATCCTAATTTGCGTCGAATTGCCCGTTATGGAAGTGTCTATTGTAATAATGGGTTTATGGGGATTCCCTTAGCATTAGCCCTGTTTGGAAATAACGGGGTCTTTTATGGAGTAGCCTCGATGGCCGGTTTTAATTTGTTTTCGTGGACGCAGGGCGTTGGTATGTTTCGTCAGCAACAACCTAGTTTTCACGAGCAACTGAAACAAATTTTTAAAAACCCTAATATTATCGCGATTATTTTAGGTTTGTTAGCCTTTATCTTTTCTTTGAAAATGCCAACGATGATTTCAACTTTTATGGGGGATATTAGTTCGGCCTATGGACCGATGTCGATGATTGTGATTGGTTGTAACCTTGTGGGGTTGAACTGGCGTGATTTGAAACTGCCTGGATCAATGTGGATAACTTTACTCTTACGTAATTTAATTTTCCCGATAATTACTATTTTGATTTTACGATTACTCGGAGTTACCGGGGTAGCTCTGTATACAACGGTCATTTTAAGCGCCTGTCCAGTAGCAGGCGTGGTCGTTTTGTTTACATTACAGGCTAAAGATGATACTAAGCCTGCCGTGGTTTTAATGAGTATCTCTACTTTATTAAGTTTAATTACAATCCCGATTTGCTTCGCCCTCACGATGCTTTAGTAAATCACGACAGCTAAGGACTTTTATGGTAAAATTTATTTTTAGAAAATAAATAAAGGGGCAATAAATTAATGGCATTTGAAGGTTTAACGGAACGTCTTCAAAAGACAATGGAAAAACTACGGCGGAAACCGAAAGTTACGGACGCCGACTTGCGCGAAACGATGCGTGAAATCCGCTTGGCCCTATTGGAAGCGGATGTTAACTTCACGGTTGTTAAGAATTTTGTAAAAACGGTTCAAGAACAAGCTGTTGGGGCAGAAGTTTTAAAGGGACTTAATCCAGCTCAACAGATTGTTAAAATTGTTAATGAAGAATTAACTAAGATGATGGGGGAAACCGCCGTTCCCCTTAATAAATCAGATCACATCCCGACCGTGATCATGATGGTTGGGTTACAAGGGGCCGGGAAAACTACCACGGCTGGGAAATTGGCTTTACGGCTCAAAAATGAAGAAAAAGCACGACCAATGTTTATTGCGGCCGATATTTACCGGCCGGCCGCCATTACGCAATTAAAACAAGTGGCTGATTCCATTGATGTGCCAGTTTTTGACCTGGGGACAGACGTCGATCCCGTAGAAATTGTTCGCCAGGGGATGGAAGTAGCTAAGGAACACCACAATGATTATGTCATTATTGATACCGCGGGGCGCTTACAAATTGACGAAGCCTTAATGGATGAATTAGCTAATATTAAAGAGTTAGCTCATCCAGATGAAATCTTGTTGGTTGTAGATGCCATGACGGGTCAAAACGCCGTTAATACTGCAGAAGGTTTTGACGAAAAGCTAGATATTACCGGGGTTGTTTTAACCAAGTTAGATGGTGATACCCGGGGTGGGGCTGCAATGTCCATTCGGGCCGTTACCGGCAAACCAATTAAGTTTGTCGGTGAAGGGGAAAAAATGGAAAACTTAGATGTTTTCTATCCCGATCGGATGTCATCTCGAATTCTCGGAATGGGGGATATGCTGACCCTGATTGAAAAGGCGCAAAAGAACTTTGACGAAGAACAAGCCGCTGAAACAATGCGGAAGATGCAAGAAAATAATTTTGATTATAATGATTTCTTGGATCAAATGGATCAAGTTTCGAAGATGGGGCCGCTCGAAGATTTAATTAAGATGATGCCTGGGATGGCAAACAACCCGGCTTTAAAAAACATTAATATTGATCCTAAACAATTTTTGCATATTAAGGCGATTATTCAATCCATGACATCGGAAGAACGTGAGAATCCGGATTTAATGAATCCTAGTCGACGCCGACGGTTAGCAGCCGGATCCGGTCGACCAATCGTCGAAGTCAATCGAATGATTAAGCAATTCGATCAAATGCGGAAGATGATGAAACAAGTGACCAACGGGAACTTGAACGGGATGGAAAACATGATGGGCGGCCTCGGAAATATGCCAGGAATGCCAGGGGGAAAACTTGGTAAGATGGCGATGAATCGGATGGCTCGTCAAATGAAAAAGAATAAGAAAAAGCGCCTCAAGAAAAATAAAAAGAGAAAATAATTAAAAAGTTCTAATTTTTATCTTGACGAATGATGACAGACCCAGTATATTAATACACAAGTTAATCAACGAAGAAAACACGTTGATCAGGAGAGTAGAATTAGTGACCGGATACAGCGACCTCGGCATAGTGTGAGCGAGGATCAGTTGCTAAGACGAAAGTAGCCTGTGAGTGGTCGATGCAACGTCAGGAGTGTCGAACGGGTGCGCCCGTAATCGCGCCAGCGTATTCAGTGATGAGCACGTGGTAAGGTAATGCTAGTAATATCATTACAAACAAGGGTGGTAACACGCGGTAGCGTCCCTTCCAGATCGATTTCTGGGAGGGACGCTTTTTTCGTTGATTAACTTAGGACTTAGCTAAGCCTTTTTCTAACAACACTAAGTTGATTCAAAAAGGAGTCGAATTATGAAAACGTCACAATTAAACTGGAAGAAGTATTTGTTATTAGGATCACTGATTTTCGGCATGTTCTTCGGCGCAGGAAATTTAATCTTTCCGATTCATTTAGGACAATTAGCCGGGAGTCACTGGTTAAGTGCAGCAATTGGGTTCATTTTTTCTGGGGTGCTACTTCCTTTAATGGCTTTATTAGCCATTAGTATTACTCGTTCGGAGGGAATCTATGATTTGGCTTTACCAAATGGGAAGTGGTTTGCCCTAATTTTCTTGATTTTGGTTCATGCCACCTTAGGACCGTTATTCGCAACTCCGCGGACGGCCACTGTGCCATTTTCGATCGGGATTGCACCGCACTTAGCAAAATCTTTGGCAGGGCCAGGATTATTCATATACTCTGCCATCTTCTTTGGGATTGTTTACTTTTTCTCTACTCGCGAAGGTAATATCACTACGATTATTGGGAAGATTTTAAATCCGCTGTTTTTACTCTTGTTATTTGCTATTTTCTTATTAGCTTTCATCAGCCCACTAGGTTCTGCTACCACCACCACCGCTACTAGCGCTTACCTCACGAGTTCCTTCACGAACGGCTTTTTGGAAGGCTATAACACGATGGATTGTTTGGCGGCCTTGGCCTTTGGGATTACTGTTATTACGGCAATTAAAAATTATGGTTTAAGCCGGCAACGTGATATTTCTTTGGCAACGGCGAAAAGTGGTTCGATTGGGATTTTAGGAATCGCCTTAATTTACCTGGCTTTGATCTTTTTAGGGGCGACGAGTCTTCATCATTTCGCCCTTGCCGAAAACGGTGGGACGACCTTAGCGCAAATTGCACATTACTACTTAGGAACTGCGGGAGATGCCATTTTAGCAACTTTGGCAACCGTAACGTGTATGACAACAGCCATGGGATTAGTAATCGCCTTTTCCCAAGATTTCCATAAGCGCTTCCCTAAAATCTCTTATAAGGCCTTCTTACGCTTTAATTGTGGCTTGTCATTTTTAATTGCTAATCTTGGTTTAGATCAGATTATTGCTTGGTCAACTCCAATGCTGATGTTCTTATATCCTTTAGCGATTGCCTTGATTATTCTGGCCATCTTTTCACCTTTCTTTAAGAACGATCCAATGATTTATCGGATCACCATGGCCTTCACTTTAATTCCAGCCATTTTTGATATGATCAATTCAGCCCCAGAAATTATTCGTAATACTGGCTTTGCCCAAGCAATGATTAATTTTGCCAGTCACTATTTCCCATTCTTTAGTTTAGGTTTTGGTTGGCTGACTTTTGGAATTGCTGGATTGATAATTGGGCTTTTAACCCATATCTTCAAAACCCGGCAGGCTTTACCATCGCTTGAAAATGATTAAAAAATACGCCCCATCGATATTAGGAACTCACGTTGGTCCGTTTTAGACCTGCAGCCGTTCCAGTTTACCTATGGGGCGTTTTTTCTTTTTAGTTTGTTATTTTATTTCACAAAGAATGAAGCTGGCGAAAGTAATTCATCCAGTTTTTCTTGGCTAATCTCATCTTTGACGAGGGTTCGGATAGATTTTCCGGTCCGTAAGGATTCTTTAATGATTTCTGTAGTCCGCTCATAACCCAGAACTGGCGATAGGGCGGTCGCTGTTTCAGCAGAGTGTTCGACCATGGTGATACAACGTTCAATGTTGATGGTAATACCCTGAAGACAGTTTTTGTCAAGTGTATGCAAGGCCTTTCGTAATAGGCGAGCATCCTCGAACAAATCATAAAAGGCAACCGGTTCAAAGGCGTTGAGTTCTAATTGACCGGCTTCAGCTGCCATGGCTACTGTAGTTGCGTGGCCCATAACTTGATAAGCAACTTGGGTACAAAATTCAGGAATAACGGGGTTAACCTTTCCTGGCATAATGGATGAACCTGCTTGTCGTTTGGGAAGATTGATTTCACTCAGACCATCTTGAGGACCGGAGTTTAGTAAGCGAAGATCATTGCTCATTTTAGATAAATCAACCGCTAGGCTGCGATATGCATTCGATAAGGAGACATAACAATCGTTGTTTTGAATCCCATCTACTAAATCATCGCATTGCTTTAAGGGGAGTTTAGTTAAAGTAGCTAGTTCATCAACCACCGTATCCATATATGAGCGGCTACCGGTTACACCAGTTCCAATCGCTGTTCCGCCAAGGGGGATGGTCATTAATTCCTGGCAGACAGCTGCCAATCGATCCATATCCCGAGAAAGAATGGAGGCATAGGCTTTAAAGGACCGCCCAAAAGTAGTCGGAACGGCATCTTCAAGCTGGGTTCGCCCCATTTTTAAGACATCTTGATACTTAGTAGCTAGGCCTTGAAGGGTTAAAATTACTTTCGACAGTTCGTCCATCACCGTCCGTGTGAATTTAATCATGGTTAAATGACCCGCCGTAGGGTAGGTATCGTTGGTTGACTGGGACTTGTTGACATCATCGTTGGGGCTAATGTATTGATAATCACCTAAAGGGAGGCCGAGTTCTTGTAAAGCTTTGTTAGCAATGATTTCATTAATGTTCATGTTGGTACTAGTACCGGCACCACCTTGCAGGGCGGGAAGATCAAATTCTTGATGATAATAACTGAAATTGTGATAAAGATAATCACAAGATGAGATAATGGCGGTAGGAATGCGTTTATCTTCCCATGCCCCGGCCTTCATGTTAGCGATCGCTGCTGCTTCTTTGACTAAAAGAAAGTTTTTGCAAAGTTCTGGATCGTTTTTAATGGATTCCAAGGGAAAGTTTTCACGAGCCCGTAAGGTATGAATTCCGTATAAGGCATCTTTGGGTACTGCTAGTTCTCCTAATGAATCGTGTTCAATTCTCATAGACCAATCCTCCGTTGAATAAATAATATGTCACAAATCCTATCATTCAAAAGAGCAATAGTAAATAATACGAAATCAAATACGTAAATATTTACGTTGTGGATGCATTTTACTTAATTTTATTATTAAGTTAGCGAAATCAACCCGTGAATAATTACTATTGCATCTGATTATGAATATAGACCAATTCAGAAGATGTCGGACGCTCATCGTTTTTTAGTAACATTTCAATGGTAGTGTAATGTTTTAATAGGTTGTA
>NZ_AZFN01000019.1:0-38615 GCF_001434365.1 Limosilactobacillus gastricus DSM 16045
TCTGTCCAACTTAGGGGGTTCACTTCTCTCATCGGGGCCTTTTTATTATTATTTTACTAAGGGGTGCCGACTATTAAATCCTTGATAAATCAGCAAACTAGCAGCCACACTGGCATTTAAACTTTGGACATGCCCAATCATCGGAATAGTTAGCATTTCATCACAGGTTTTCTTTAATAAAGGTGAGATTCCTTTCCCTTCATTTCCAATAACTAAAGCAACCGGTCCGTTGGCTTGCCACTGCCGGTAATCCGTCCCCTGCATATCAGTCCCAAACAACCAGACTCCCCGTTGTTGGAGTTCCTTGGCTGTTTGTACCAGATTCGTGACTCGGGCCACCGGGACGTGTTCGATTGCCCCAGTGGAAGTTTTGGCTACCACTGCCGTCAACCCAACCGACCGCCGTTTCGGAATAATAATCCCGTGGACCCCGGCAGCATCCGCCGTTCGTAAAATCGACCCTAAATTATGGGGATCCGCCAATTCATCCAAAATCAAAAAGAAAGGTGCTTCTTGATGTGCTTCAGCATTTGCAAAGAGATCATCAATTTGCGCATATTGATAAGCTGCCACCGCCAAAACCACTCCTTGATGATTTTGATGGTCCGTCATTTGATCGAGTTTCGCCTTAGGCACGTTAGAAATGATCAATTGACGTTCTTTAGCTAATTGAATGATTTGACCTAAGGCATCAGATTTCAGGCCCTTTTGGATGAAAACCTTATTAACGGCTTGATAAGATTTTAAGGCCGCGACTGCTGGATGACGGCCAATAATAAATTCTCTCGTTTGTTCACTTGTCATTTTGTTCTGTCCGTCCTCTTTCTACTTGATGAATACACCAAGAAGCTAATTCTTCAATCCGCTCCGTTTGTTCCGTCACTTTTAAATAACCAAACAAGGCCTCAAATCCCGTTGATTGACGGTAAGTTAAAATCGAAGTATTTTTCGCATGGGTATAACTTTTCGCATTCCGACCACGTTTATAATAAGCCCACTCAACTTCCGTTAAGATATCATCATCCGCCATTAAATCGACTAAAGCCGCTTGGGCTTTGGCTGAAACATAATGGGTGGCCTTTCTTTGAAGCCGATCTGGCTTACTCATTCCCAAGTCTAAGAGTCGCTGCCGAATAAACACTTCATAGACGGCATCACCAAGATAAGCTAAGGCAATCCCATTTAATTGTCGTTGATCAACTGTTGCCATCCCTTATTCCTTTCTATACCGGGTCCCTTGTGGCGTATCTTCAATAATGACTCCCCGCGCTTTTAAGGTATCCCGAATTTGATCACTCATCGCAAAATCTTTAGCAGCCCGCGCCGCATCCCGTTGCTTGATAAGCGCTTCAATCTCTTGATCTTGCGTTTGAGTTTCTAAATTAATCTCAATCCCAAAAACCTGCAAAAGCTTTTTCAACATTACTTGAATCGCTACCAAAGGTTCCCTTTGAACCGCAGATTGTTCAACATACTGATTGGCAAACTTCATCAATTCATACACGACGGCAATCCCATTAGCGACATTAATATCATCATCCATAACTTCAGTAAACCGATCCCTGAATTGGGCTAACTGACGTTGGACATCGCCATCCGTCCCCGAAGTAGCGTCTTGAAGTCGATATTGTAAATTGTGAAAGGTGTTCCGTAAGTGTTCCAGATTGGCGCGCGCCTCATCGAGATTGGCTTGACTATACTGAATAGGACGTCGATAGTGAGTGGTAGCCATAAAGAAGCGAATTACCTGAGGATCTTCTGATTTCAAGAGATCATGGACGGTCACAAAGTTGCCCAAAGACTTACTCATCTTTTCATTATCCTGGCCGATGGTCACAAAACCATTATGCATCCAATAATTAACAAATTTTTCTCCCGTCGCTGCTTCACTTTGGGCAATTTCATTTTCATGATGCGGGAATTGCAAATCTTGCCCCCCAGCATGAATATCAAAGGTCGGCCCAAAATGATCGGTCGACATAACTGAACATTCGATATGCCATCCCGGACGGCCTTTACCCCACGGTGCTTCCCAATTAATTTCTCCTGGTTTAGCGGCTTTCCAGAGGGCAAAATCAAGTGGGTCTTCTTTTTTCGCAACTTCTTCCGGATCAACATGTTCACTGGCACCGGTTTCTAAATCGTCAATGGACTGGCCAGACAGCGCTCCATAATTTTTAAAGTGACGAGCACGGTAGTATACGTCACCATCCACGACATAGGCATAACCGTTATCAATTAATTTTTGCACAAAAGTGATAATTTGCGGAATATACTCCGTGGCCCGCGGATGGTCCGTGGCCGGTTCCACATTTAGCGCTGTTGTATCTTCATTAAAGGCTTGAATATATCGATCAGCTAATTGGGGGACCGTAATCCCTTCTTCTTTAGCAGCCTTAATCATCTTATCGTCAACGTCCGTAAAGTTAGACACATATTGAACTTCATACCCGCGAAATTCAAAATAACGGCGAACGGTATCAAAAGCTACAATGCTCCTGGCGTTACCAATATGGATATAGTTGTAGACAGTTGGTCCACAGACGTACATCTTAATTACTCCCGGGGTCATTGGTTGAAAGACTTCTTTTTGACGTGAAAGGGTATTATAAATTTTTAACATCTGTCGACCTCCAAAAATCGTTAATTTTGATAGTTATTATCTTACCACATTCCCAAGATGACGGCTTTATTTCCCTTCAAATTGAGAATTTGATTATTTTTACCTTTTAATCATGAAATCTTCATAAATGATTGATAATATATACGTGTAATATAAATATACTACAATAACCGAAACCTATTATTTTTCAATTACTCCTCCCAATAGTAACCGAAAAATAAATTTTACGAAATCTCCCCCAAGATATCGTAATACTCCTCGGCAGTGACTTTTGGTCACTGTCTTTTTTTGCGGTTTGATCGAACGTATGTTTGTATAGAATCCTATTTCTCGCTATAATATAGCCAAAACCAACCCGAAAGGTGGAAAGTGTAATGGGACACCAACTAAATTACTATCAACAACTATTTAATCAACGGGTCACTCAACTCTTTAAGCCAGTGTCAAACACTGTTTATCAAATTGAAGTTAGCTACTATCCTCTTTTTGATTGTTACAATATTGCCTTTACCACTAACAATTTAAAAAAACCGGCGATTAGCACCATCATCGTGATCCAACTCCAACATGCGGGACCTAAAGACTTCCAAAAGCTCTTAAAAATGATCCAAGCCGAATGGCATTTTCAAATTAAAATCATGACCCCCCTGCCAAAAATTAACGATAAAAAAGACCGGTGAAGAAAAAATTCTTCCCAGTCTTTCCAAACGATTATAATTGCTGATTTTCAAGGCGGTCAATCATCGCATCCAGATGTTCTAAGGTTGTCTTTTGACCAAACAATTCGATACTTTCTGGTAGTTCGGGACCATGTGATTCATGCGTCACGGCAATCCGAATTGGCATCCAAAGCTGCCGACCCTTGATCTTCGTTTCTTTTTGAACCGCTTTGATGGCCGCTAATACTGACGTAGCATCCATAAAGTCCATGGCCGCAATCTTGTCGCGGAAGGCTTTTAAGACTACCACTGCCGTTTCCGCCTTCATCTCTTCTTTGGCATCATCATCAATATCCGCTGGGCCATGTACAAACGGCTTCACGTAATCAATAATTTCATGCGCATAAGAAATTTCACGCTTAAACAGTTCAACCAGCCGGCGCATCCATTCCATTTGGTATGGATCAGCATGCTTTTCCATCAAGCCGGCTTCAATCAACTGTGGCATGGCCGCATTGAAGACTTCATCCGCCGAAGATAACTTCATGTATTGATTGTTAATCCACCGTAACTTCTTCCGATCAAAGGCCGCCGGAGACTTGCTTAACCGTTTTTCATCATACATCTTGACGAATTCTTTTAAGCTAAAGATTTCGTCTTCACCTTCTGGGGACCAACCCAAGAGAACGATAAAGTTAACTAGCGCTTCCGGTAAGTAACCTAAATCACGGTATTGTTCGATAAATTGCAGAATTGATTCATCCCGCTTAGATAATTTCTTCCCCGTTTCCGTATTGATGATCAATGACATATGACCAAACTTAGGTACATCCCAACCCAATGCTTCATAAATCATCATTTGCTTGGGGGTATTGGACACATGGTCATCACCACGAAAGACGTGTGTAATCTGCATCAAATGATCATCAACCACAACGGCAAAGTTGTAAGTTGGCATCCCATCTCGCTTTTGAATAACGAAATCTCCACCAACCGAGGATGATTCAAAGGATAAATGTCCCTTCACTAGGTCGTCCCATTCATAAACGGCATCATTAGGGACGCGGAAACGAATAACCGGTTTGAGACCTTTGGCTTCCGCTGCAGCTTGGGCACTTGCAATTTCATCCGCCGACATTCCAGCGTATTCATACTCATAATGGGGCATTTCATGATTGGCCTTTTGCCGTTCCCGAACCGCCTCTAATTCATCTTCCGTCATGTAAGACTTGTAAGCCAAATCTTGATCTAATAGTTGTTGGATGTATTGGTCATATAAGTCACGCCGTTCCGATTGACGATAAGGGCCAAAGTCACCACCCTTATCAGGACCTTCATCCCAATCTAGCCCCATCCACTTCAGATTATCTAATTGACTCCGTTCACCATCTTCGATATTCCGCTTAGTATCAGTATCTTCAATTCGAATAATAAATTGTCCCTTGTAATGCCGAGCAAACAAATAGTTAAATAATGCTGTCCGTGCATTTCCAATATGTAAATGTCCGGTTGGACTAGGTGCATACCGCACCCGTACTTTATTTTTAGCCAAAACGCATGCCTCTTTCTATCAATTTATATCATGTAATAGTTTAGCGCCCCACCATTGAAAAGAAAAGGGGCTCCTTAAGATAAAGCTAATTTTAAAGCTTCATTAATAGTGGCAACCCCAACCACTTCAATATTGGTCGGTGGTGTCCAATGTTGCAAATTATTTTTCGGGATAAAGACCCGTTGAAAACCCAATTTAGCGGCTTCGGCCACTCGTTGTTCAATACGACTTACTCGCCGAACTTCCCCCGTCAAACCTAATTCACCAATAAAAGCATCCGTTGGTCGGGTCCCTTTGTCGCGATAACTCGAAGCAATACTGATGGCTAGGGCTAGATCAATCGCTGGTTCGTTTAACTTTACGCCCCCAGCCGCTTGTAAATAGGCATCCTGATTTTGTAAGAGTAAATTAGCCCGTTTTTCCAAAACAGCCATGATTAACGAAACCCGATTTCGATCCAAACCTGATGCGGTTCGCTGGGCATTCCCAAATACGGTAGGCGTAATCAGGGCTTGCACCTCTACTAGAATCGGCCGCGTCCCTTCCAAGGAAACAACTACTGCCGATCCGGTAGCATCTTTTAAGCGTTCTTCCAAAAACATCTCCGAGGGATTCGCCACCTCAGTTAATCCCGTATCATGCATCTCGAAGATGCCTAATTCATTAGTGGAGCCAAACCGATTTTTAACCGACCGTAAAATCCGGTAAGTATGATGAGAGTCCCCCTCAAAATAAAGGACCGTATCAACCATGTGTTCCAAAATTTTAGGACCCGCAATCGTTCCACCTTTGGTTACATGGCCGACCACGAACACCGTAATGTTTTCCCCCTTAGCAATCTGCATTAATTGAGCGGTGACGGCTCGGATTTGCGCGACACTCCCAATGGCTGATTCAACTCCTGATGCTTGCATGGTTTGGACCGAATCAATAACCACATATTCAGGTTTCAAATTATCAATCGTAGCGCGAATGCTATCCATATTGGTTTCTGGATAAATATAAAAATTGTCTCCCGAAACTGCAATTCGTTGAGCCCGCATCTTGATTTGATTCGCACTTTCTTCCCCCGAAATATATAAAACGGGGTGATTTTCCAGACTAAGCTGTCCAGAGACTTGTAGCAAGAGGGTCGATTTCCCAATCCCAGGATCTCCCCCAATCAACACTAACGAACCTGGTACAATCCCGCCACCTAGGACCCGATTTAATTCGCGTAATTTAGTTTTAACCCGTGGCGTCTTTTTCGTATCAATCTCATTAATTTTTTGGGGACGAGCCACAATCCCCGTCAAAGTGGTTGTAGCCTTAGTCGCTGCAGCCACACTGGTTTGTTCCACCTTTTCAACTAGAGTATTCCACTCACCACAATTTGGACAACGCCCTAAGAAGCGGGGTGAATTATAACCACAGTTCTGGCAAACATAATGCACTTTTGCTTTCGCCATGCTTGACCCCTCCTCTTATTTTTTCGTTGATCCAAATCCACCTTGCCGTTTTTGGGATGGTTGTAGCTCTTCATCCGCCGTTAAGTACGGCATGAAAATTCCTTGCGCAATCCGTTCACCCTTTTTAATATGATAATCAGTTAAACCATAATTTAAGAGTTGCACAAAGATTTCCCCTTCATTTTGAGGATTATTGTAATAATCGGCATCAATAATACCCACACTATTTGGCAAAATCAGCCGTCGCTTCAGGGGACCACTGGAACGGTTAAACAACATCAAGACTTCGTCGGCCTGCATGTAAGCCTTGATCCCCGTTGGCACTAAATATGGTTTTAAAACCTGATCCGCCTGGATGATGTCGTCATTTGTTAGCTCCTTTTGTTGATGGATCTTCCATAAAGTCTTTAAGAAATTCCCCTTCCAAATCGATGGTAGTACAAAATCTTCTGCTGCTTCGAGATCATAACCAGCCGCTTGTTGAGTCTGGCGTTGGGGAAGATTAATTTTTTGATCAGCCTTAAAACTAACCACTTGAAATCCACGCTTCATCTTACTCCTCCGATAATTAAAATAGTCGCTTACTATTGTAACATGAACTCAGTAATTTTAACGGATTCAAGGATTGACTTTTCCCCTGTCAATCAGTCACAATAGATGAGGACAAATCTCAAATTAAAGTAGGTAAATTGAAATGCAATGGCAAGAAGCAGCTAACCAAATCACCTTACGCGATGAGGATGGCACCTTGGTCGGTGAAATCACCTTTCCCACTGTCAACGAAAGTCAGCACCGCGTTGTTGTGGAACGTACTTTTGTCAACCCCGCTTATCGCGGACAAGGGATTGCGGCTCAACTAGTCGAGCACTTTGTAGCATACGCGGATCAACATCATTATCAAGTTAAATTAATGTGTCCCTATGCTCAAGACCAGTTTGACCGGCACCCTGAATATCAACATTTACTAGTTTCACCTACTAATTAACCAAATGGGAGTTAAAATGACACAAGATGAATTAAAAAAGATGGTTGGTTTAGCCGCCCTGCCATTCATTAAGCCCGGCATGAAGATCGGGTTAGGAACAGGCTCGACGGTCAAGCATTTAGTTGATGGCCTTGGCAAACGGATGCGTGAGGAAGGCTTGCAAGTCACTTGCGTCACCACCTCCAGCATCACAACGAGGCAAGCCAATGAACTCGGCATCCCTTTGGTTGGGCTTGACGATGTTGATCACTTAGATCTCACCATTGATGGGGCTGATCAAGTTGACGAAAATTTCAACGGCATTAAAGGTGGCGGTGGCTCCATGCTTTGGGAAAAGATTGTTAACACTGCTTCCGACCAAAACATTTGGATTGTGGATGAATCAAAACTAACCGAACGAATTGGCAGTTTCGGGGTGCCAGTTGAAATCGTGCCCTATGGTGCTAGCCATGTCTTCCGTCGCTTAGAGCAAAAGGGTTTAAAGCCAACCTGGCGGCTAGCAAAGGATAGTGACCAGCTTTACCGGACGGATGAAAATAATGTAATCATCGATGTCCATCCCGGACCAATTGATGACGTTAACGCCCTAGATCAAGAATTGATTAACATGGTCGGCGTCGTTGAGCATGGCTTATTTATCCAACGGATTAATGATATCATTATCGGACGTGAGCAAGGGCCTGAAACCATTCACGTTAAAGACTAAATAAAACAGGGAAGAAATTTAGGCTATAATGCCATAAATTTCTTCCCTGTTTTTGTAATCTTATCCGGCTTCGAATTGACTATTATAAAGATCAGCATAGAAGCCCTGTTGAGCTAATAATTCTTCATGCGTCCCACTTTCAATCACGTCCCCATGATTCATTACCAAAATCAAGTCAGCATCGCGAATCGTTGATAAACGATGGGCGATCACAAAACTTGTTTTATCAGTCATCAACTTATCCATCGCCCTTTGGACCTTCAATTCCGTCCGGGTATCAACACTACTAGTGGCCTCATCTAAAATCAATAATGGCGCATCTTTAAGCATCGCCCGCGCAATAGTAATTAATTGCTTTTGTCCAGCTGATAACATTTCATCATCCAGCAAGACCGTGTCGTAACCTTTTGGCAATTGTTCAACTAGATCCGTTAATCCCACTGCTTCCATAACCGTATCAAGTTGCTGATCACTAATGTGTTCCCGATTATAGACCAAATTGTCACGCAAAGCCCCTTCAAAGAGCCAAGTATCTTGTAGAACCATTGCGAATTGATCATGGACCAAGGCGCGTTTCAAGTCTGCCGTATTATGACCATCAATTCGAATTTGACCCTGGTTAGTTTCGTAAAATCGCATCAACAAGTTCACAATCGTGGTTTTTCCAGCCCCCGTCGGACCAACAATCGCTACTTTTTGCCCGGGTTGAACAGCTTCGTTAAAGTCCTTGATAATGACCTGATCAGGATCATAACCAAAGCTAACATGATCAAAGTCAACTTGCCCTTCAACTGGATCAATCGAGGCCACCTTATCACTTTCATCAGCTAATTCTGGTTGTTGCATGAACTCAAGTACCCGTTGACTAGCAGCTGCCATGGATTGCACACTGCTTACTGCCTGCGAAAGGTTCTGTAGCGGTTGAGTAAATAAGCGAATATACAACATGAAGGCCACAATCGTCCCAAAGGAAATACTGCCTTGAACGGCTAAGACCGCCCCCACGATACAAACGACCACATAAGCTAGGTTACCAACAAAAATCATCATCGGCATCATCATCCCGGACAAGAACTGGCTCTTCCAGGCAGCCTGATATAAACGTTGATTTTTATTGGCAAAGCGTGCCTTTTCGTATTGCTCGCCATTATAAGCCTTAACCACGAGGTGACCTGAAAAAGTCTCGTCCACTTGATCGTTAACTTCACCTAGCAGATCTTGTTGTTGCTTAAAATACTTTTGCGACCGCGCGATCACAAACATCATAATTGCAAAGCCCAGTAGAGCAGTCACGATCCCAGCAATTGCCATAAGCCAATTCGTCGCAAACATCATAATAGCCGAACCAAAAAACATGGTTAAGGACGAAATCACCGTTGATAAACTTTGGTTCATCGATTGGCCAACGGTGTCCACATCATTGGTCACCCGACTTAAAATATCACCAGTTGAATTCTGATCAAAATATCTTAAGGGGAGCCGATTAATCTTGCGCGAAATGTCAATCCGCATATTCTGCGAGACCCGTTGGGCAATTGTCGCCATCATGTAACCTTGCACGTAATTAAAAACGAAGCCTAAGGCATACATAATGGCTAAAATCATCCCCAAGTGGCCAATGGTGCTTATCTTGATGGTGCCATGAAGGCCCGCTGAGATATAATTCGTAATTTGGCTAATTAAGCGGGGACCGATCAAATTAAGAATGGAGCCGACAATTGATAAGAGAGCGGCAATAATCAACATTACCGTATAAGGCTTAAAATACCGCGCAATTCCCGCTAATGAAAATTTCTCAGTAGACTTTTCCCTAACAGACATATTATTCATACTCGCACCCCCTATTTCTTTAACTCATCTGGTGATAATTGCGACTCAGCAATTTCAAGATACTCCGGACTATTGGCTAATAATTCCTCATGCGTCCCTTGACCAACGATTTTACCATGGTCAAGGACCAGGATTTGATCGGCGTCCCGGATAGTCCCGATCCGTTGAGCCACGATAATCTTGGTTTCTTGAGTAAATTCTTGGTTTAGGTCGTGACGTAATTGAGCATCCGTCCGATAATCAAGGGCCGAGAAGGTATCATCAAAAATCATAATTTCGGCATTACCTGCCAAAGAGCGCGCAATCGACAGCCGTTGACGCTGCCCACCAGAAACATTTGTCCCGCCTTGCGAAATTGGTTCATTAATACCTTCTGCTTTTTGTTGCACAAACTCCGTCGCTTGGGCCGCCGCAAGGGCCGTATCAATTTGAGTCGATGAAATTTCACCGGTACCGCGATCACCATAGCTAACATTGGAAGCAATCGTCCCCTTAAAGAGGGTCGCTTTTTGCGGAGCCAAGGCCACCCGTTGCCGTAATTCAGCTAATTGATAGTCGCGAACATCTTGCCCGTCCACTAACACTTGTCCGTCCGTAACATCATATAAACGATTAATTAAATTCACCAAGGTCGTTTTCCCAGATCCTGTGGCCCCAATTATTGCCAAAGTTGATCCAGCCTCAACGGTGAAACTGACATCAGACAATGACTTTTCCTGTGATCCAGGATAGGTAAAGGAAACATGTTTGAATTCTACTTGCCCCTGTCGTTTTGGCGCACCTCCTTGACCATCTTGAATGGAAATCGGCGTTGTTAAAACCTGAATGATCCGCTTAGCTGATACTTGAGCCCGAGGAAGCAGAATAAAGATCATGTTCAATAACATGAAGGCCATAATTACCTGCATGGCATAGTTGGAGAAGACCACCATATCTGAAAAGAGGGGTAGCTTACTTGATAAACTCGCCGCTTCGATAAGATAAGCCCCAATCCAATAGATCGCCAAAGTTAATCCTGAGTTAATCAGGGTCATCGTTGGCGACATGAGCGCCATCACTCGGTTAGCTACTAAATTATTATTCGTCAGTTCGTCATTAGCTTGATCAAACTTTTCTTCTTCATATTGTTCGGCATTATATGCCCATACTACTCGGATCCCCGTAAGTTGTTCCCGCGTAACCCGATTTAAATTATCAGTCAACGATTGAACCCGCCGATACCGCGGAACCGCCACAAGTAAGACCAGGGCTAGCATTACCACTAATACCAATACCGCAATCCCAGTTGATGCCGTCCATTGCCAACTTTTATCAATAATCAAGGTTAAGGCCCAAATAGCCATGATGGGTGCTTTAACAATTGCTTGTAAGCCCATCGCTACTAGGTTTTGAATTTGGACAATATCGTTGGTAGACCGATTAATTAAACTAGCGGTGGAAAAATGACCAATTTCAGCATTGGAAAAATCTAAAATCTGATTATAGGTTAATGATCGTAAAGTTCTCGATAACCCCGCTGCCACTTTGGCAACAAGGTATCCTGTGATCGTAGCTGCGGCCATGCTGCCAAGGGCACAAAGTAACATATATCCCCCCTGCAGTAAAGTATCGCTCATTTTACTACCGGACGTTTCGACCAAAGTCGTAATGGCCGACATATAACTTGGCAATTTCAAATCTAACCAAACTTGTAAAACGATAAAGACAATGGAAATCCCTACATATCCCCATTCTCGCTTCGACAGGTATTTTAAAATACTAATCATACTCTCACCCTCTTTATCCTTTATGCTTCATGATGATCAGCTAGCGATTGGGCTATCTTTTCTAACAAAGTAGCAAAAATAGCTTGTTCTTCATCCGTTAAAGCCACAACTAATTCCCGATCCGCTCGTTGCATATCTTCTTTAGCTTTATCAATTAATTCCATCCCTGCGGTCGTTAATTGGATCAATTTTACTCGTCGATCCTCCGGAGAATTAAGGGTTGAAATTAATCCTTTGGCGACTAAACGTTGAACTATTCCTGCCACGGTTGGTTGGGAAACCCGTAATAATTTTTCTAATTCCTTCGATTCCAAACTGGAACGCTGATTCTGGTCTAACTGAATTAAACAATTTAATTGTGTAGCCGTTAAATTATCGTGCTTTAAATTGTGATTCATTCGTTGAATCATCTGATCGTTAATATATTTAATATTGGATCCGATACTGTTCATTTCATCGCCTCCCATAATACATATCATACTATGTATTATCCAAAAGTCAATAGCACGCTATGCATTTCTTACAAATAAATCCAGAATCACTCAAGTACGCGATTCTGGATTCATTTTATTCATTATGAATTCGAGCTAGTAACTGCCGTCGGCGATTAATCCCTTTATACAAAAGAGTAATCGTATAAGTAATACTGGATCCCGCTGAAAGGGTCCAGATAAACCATTCGGTCGGATGGGTAAAGCGAAAAACCATTACTAATTCTCGCAAGGCTTCAACAAAAAAAGCCTGCATAAAGTTCGACCAGCTAAGTTCCGCATTCAAAATGGAATCACCGATAAAACCAATGATGACAATTAGACACCAACCAATCAGATAGTTGCGGCCTTTCTTTAAGGAGATCTCGGGTAGACCACGTCGATTTAATTGCCCGCTATATTTAATTTGAGCACTTGTAGTTTGGTATTTACCAATCATAGCACTCACAATCAGCACACCGATAAAAATCAACCAATGTTGACTAACTTCATGCCAGGCAAGGAAAATCATCACTAGGGAGAGCACCGGCAAGGTAAAGTATTCAAAACGTGTGACTTTTTCGTATTCATTCGACTTGCGCGCGAACCGTAAAACAATTAAAAAGCCAACTAAATATAATACAATCATTTAAGCTAATGTTCCCATTGGATCCCATGGTTTTAAGACTACTGGAGCTTGGGCTTGAGCCGCAGCCTGTTGATCAGACAAGAACCGCTTATTAACCACGACTTGGTAACAATACTTATCCATCCAGGCGTCACTCATGACAAAGTAGCCCTTTTCCCCTACTTTAGTCCCCCATGAATTTTCAACCTTCCACTTCGTCGGTTGATCATCCACCAGATCGACTCCCGTTAGGACCATCGCATGGTTCATCATACTTTGACCATAATCTAAGGCATCTTCCTTTGACATCGTTAATTGAGTATCAAAGAGATCTTCATAACCATAGGTTCCCAAGGCCATAATTCCGAGTTTCCGTTCGGATTCCTTAGAGACATCGGAACCAAACCAAACACTCTCTCCCGCCTTCAACTGGTCAACAGCTAACTGCTTAAATTCATTCATTGGTAAATTTAAATGCTTAACTGGTCGACCACCAACGACATTTCCTAACATTTCAATCGTGTAAGTTTGGTAATATTCTTTATCTTTAGTTGGAGCATGGATAACGGAAATGTAATCATCTAGGTTCCAGCCAACATATTTACTAAAGAAACTTTGGGGGCTCAAGTTAGCTTCCCGGTGATATTGCTTATCTTTATCGCGATATTCAAAATCAAAGTTGGCTACTGGTTCACCAAAGGCATAGGCCAACATCCGGTAGATATCTTGCATCATTGTTTTCCGGGTAGCCGTTAAATCTGCCTCACTTGCCCCTTGAGCTACCAAATCACGTAAGATCACCGCATCGTGACGTAACTTTTGGTTTAAAACCCCGTTAATTTCGTTTGAACGACTCGAATTATAGGATTCGGGCATCGCTGATTGCGGCACGACTCCATACTTTTCAATCAGAGCTACCAGCATGTCCCATTGTCCGCCGTCTTGTTGAGGTGTGGCCATCAACCAGGCAACGCGCCGATCATCTGTTGGCAGGTCCGCCGTTTTTAAAACATTTTCATAAAAGTAGTTTGCTTTTTCAAATTTGTCCCAGAAAAATTGGTACGATTGGGATAACTCAAAATCATCTGGCAAGTTAAATTTTGCTTGCATATCATGGCGCATCGTATTAAGAGCCGCAAACATCCAGCATCGCCCAGATTGTTTTTGGTCGGCCACTTCCCCAGTCGCTAGATCAATGGAAAAATGTTGGTCATTATCAG
This sequence comes from Limosilactobacillus gastricus DSM 16045, assembly GCF_001434365.1. Lineage (GTDB taxonomy): Bacteria > Bacillota > Bacilli > Lactobacillales > Lactobacillaceae > Limosilactobacillus > Limosilactobacillus gastricus. The sequence continues at coordinate 13,888 of NZ_AZFN01000019.1, forward strand.
CAATGGAATGCCAATCAAAACTAGCTGCTTGGACCCCATTTTTAGTAACCGTCCGTTCTAATACCTTACTTTCTGGCCGGGCTTGATAAGCTTGATGAAATGATGCTAAATCTTCTTTTGAAATTGCCAAAGTCATATTAATGCTTCCCTTCTTGTTCGTATCGATTTAAAAATTCTAAAACTGTTTTGTAGACCGCCGCACTCCAAAAGTCGCGCTCATGATCAGCCCCTTTGACCCGATAAGCTTCAACCGACGCTCCTTGATCAACCAAAGCTTGATACATGGTTTCCATCTCCTGATATGGGACCGTCTTGTCTTGATCGCCGTGGAAGAGCAAAAACGGCGGATAAGTGACGCCAGCTTTAATTTGATGTACTGGACTCATGGCGATTTTTTGTTCATCCCATTCCGACTGGTCAGGGCCAAACAAAGCATACTGTAAAACATCGTTTCCAGGTACCATGGCAGTATATTGAAAGGTATCTTGAACATCAGTAGGTGCAAAACAAGATACCACCGCTGATACGGCATCAGATTGATCCGGATAATCCCGAGTTTGATAACGTTGATCATTCCCAGTCAAGCCCACTAGCAGGGCAGTATTAGCACCAGATGAGGTTCCCCAAATAGCAACTCGGTTAGGATCAATCATGTATTCCACAGCATGGGCGCGTAAATAACGAATCGCCGTTTTGACATCTTCTAAAAAGGCCGGAAAAGGATGCCCATCTAAGGAGTTACGATGTTGAACGGTCGCTACAATATAGCCTTGCTTGGCAAAATCAACCAATTGAGGGATTTGCTCTCCTAAGGTTGGCAGGCGCCACGAACTCCCTTGAACAAAAACGATTAAGGGGCGTGGCGTCGTTCTAGTCGATGGATAACGTTGTACCCAGGGGGCTAAAATTGATAAATATTGGGGCTTGCCATCCGCGCAGGCATAAGCAACCCGCTCGATTAAGCGCAACTGTCCTGCCCAGGTTGGATTATTAGTCAACTCTTTAATTGGCATACTCTTCACCGTCCATAATTTCTTTTGCTTGGATAACCAAGTGATCGTTTAGTTCATATATAATGGGTCGCCCATTAGGTACTTCAACCTGATCAATCTGATCATCTGGGATGCCCTCTAAGTATTTAATTAAGGCTCGCAAGGAACTACCATGGGCCACGATTAATTGATCTCGTTGATCTAATAAACGTGGCGCAATCTGATTCTCCCAATAGGGAAGTAACCGCTCCAAAGTCATTTGCAGACTTTCACTAAGGGGTTCCTGAACACCTAGCCGATCGTAGCGCCGATCATGGTGTGGCTGATCAAGTCGGGGTGGCAAAGCCCGATACCCCCGGCGCCAAGCCTTAAATTGAGCTGTACCAACTTTAGCTTTAACCGCTAATTTATTTTGACCACTTAAGGCCCCATAATGCCGTTCGTTCAATCGCCAGGTCTTATGAATTGGTAGATCCAACAGATCCAATTGTTCCAGAATTAGATTAGCGGTAATGATCGCCCGTTGCATATATGAAGTATGGACATCTGTAAAACTAAACTGACGTTGCGCAAATTTTTGACCAACTTGAATCCCCTGCTGATAACCTAAGGGGGTTAAAGGAACATCCGTCCAGCCGGTAAAGATATTATCTAAATTCGCTTGGCTTTGCCCATGGCGAACTAGTACCAATCGAACCATACTTACCCCTCCCCACATCCTTTATTTTCTAATGGTACCCTAAAAAAGTGGCTTAAACAATCGATTTGATGATCACCATCAAGACGGGAATAACGATAACTGAAATGACTGTTGTTTCTGCAACCATGATGGAAGCATAGGTATCATCAGCGTTATACATTTTTGAAACTACCGGAGCATTTGTCATTACTGGCATGGCCGATTGTAAGATAAAGACTTGCTTCATTAAAACCGGCATGGAACTAGGCAAGACCAAGAGGGTCATGATGATGGGGGCAAATAAGAACCGCCCAAATAAAATCCCCCAGGCATCCCGGTTAAAGCGAACCCGCTTCAAGCCCGCATTAGAAATGGCAATCCCAATAAAAATCATCGACATCGGGATGGTTAAATTCCCTAAATACCCACAAGTTTGCAGGATAAATTTTGGTAAGTGAATTTTTAAAAGAACTAAAGCAACCCCGATAATAAAACCTAAAAGTGGGGCTGAAAAAACCTTCTTTAGGGCTTGTTTAACATCTATTTTAACGTCTTTCATCCCATCTCGTTGAATCAGCCAAACCCCCAAAGTCCAAAAGAAGGTCGTATTAGCCATATAATAAACCAGCACATATGGAATCGAAGCATCTCCAAATAACGCTAGATTAATTGGCAAACCAATAAAGACGGTATTGGAGTTAAAAAACATCGACGAAAACAGCCCGATATGCGAACGTTGAATAGCGAGCGCGCGAGCCACCGCAAAGGATAAGGCAAACATAATCAACATTGAAATTACCGGATACCGTAAATCCGGTAGCAAAATTGATAATTTACCGGCCGTAAAATCCTTGGTAATCGTGGATATCATGTAAGCAGGTAACGAAATTTGCGTCACGATTCGCGAAATCGTTTTGGATGAAGTTGGACTAAACCAACCTCGTTCATTCATGACGAAACCTGCCACAACCATAATAATAATGACGCTAACCCCTGATAGGGCCGATAAGAAAACGGTAACCATGCTTTTTCCTCTCCGGATTACAAATAAATTTTCAACAAGTTTTATTTTACAACTAAAAACGCCAGATCAATAGATAATCTGACGTTTTTTCTAATCTTTTTTTAATTTTATAAAGTAATTTGAAAACTTACTTCATGATCTTGACCAGCATCCAAGTGATATTGGGGTTCAACATCCGCCCCCCAAGAGTCAATTCCTCCGACTCCTCGAACCGCTCCAGCAATCGTCAGCACAGTTCGATGAATTGGTGGTAGTTTCTCTTGATGCGTCGCATTTTCTAATTCGCTGCTGGTATATGGCAAACAAGAGAATGCAAACGGCTTATCCAAAGCTGAAAATTTCAGTGAAAGCGGTGATAAGTCAGGATCAGCATTATTCAGGGTCGTTGCCCGCGTTACCGTCACCCAATCAGTCGCCATATGCATCCCACATTCTTGCGGTACTAAGTATGGAGTTACTGGCATGCCCGCAACTTCAAATTGCCCCTTGGTGGCACCGGCCATTCGATCGGGATAGGTTTCACCAGAAAGGCCTTGATAAGTATAACCAGTGGCTGGTGTTGGCATAATCAGCCGTAAGCCAAAGACGGGTAATTCCGGTAAATTAGCTTTTCCTTGATAGTGAGCCCGCACTGTAATCGTCCCATCTGCCACAACATGATACGTAACGGTCACAGTGGTTTGTGGAATGGTTACGGTTTGATAAGTGTATTTAATTTCCACTTGTTCCGCCAAGGTTTGATTGCTGAATTGATTCGTCACCGGCGCAATTGGTAATTGGTCATAATGATGGTTATCGACCGTTAAATCAATGTCGACACAAGGTGCAACATAGTCAGCCGCTAACCACTGGGCTGATTTAATATTAAATTGATTTCCCCGGTCATTATCGGTGGTCGCCCGCCAAAAGGTCGGTTGGGGAACCCGATAAAGCCATTCCTTCCCGTCAACCACTAATGATTCCAAACCAGCCCGCTCATAACCGAAAATATAATGAAAGCGTGGACCTGCTAAACCAAGCATTCCATCATCATAAATAATTTGCATTTGATTAGTGTAGTCCATAGTAGTATTTAACCTCCTGCATTGCTGGCTTTGGTTGCCGATTAGCAAACATAATCCCATCACCCGCAAATTCATAATCGGCATGACGATCATCAAAGTCCCCACCATAACGCATCGACTTTTGTCCGGTAACGGGGTCTGTCACTTCAATTGCTTGATCAATAAAGTCCCAAATAAAACCACCGCAATATTGCGGATATTGATCAATTAAGTCATTGTAAGATCCTAGACCACCAACGGAATTCCCCATTGAATGCATATATTCACATTCAATAAAGGGCTTATCTGGGTTATTAGCCAGGTATTCGGCCACTTTTGTCGGTGGTAAGTACATCCATGACTCAAAATCAGAAATCCGGTCACGGTATTCAGGAGTGTGACAAACCCCTTCGTAATGGACGAGTCGACTTGGATCATGTTCTTTGTAGAAGGCATTCATGTCCGCAATGTTGTCACCCGCATATGATTCATTTCCTAATGACCAGAAGAGGATCGCTGGGTGATTTTTTAAAAGCTCATAATTAGAGCGAGCCCGATCAATCACCACATCATGCCATTGTGGAAGCGAACCCGGCACGTTGTCTGATGGTTCGATGGCGCCCATCTTTTGCCAAGTCCCATGCGATTCTAAATTATTTTCGGCCATCATGTAGATTCCATGACGGTCACATAAATCATACCAAGCTAATTGATCTGGATAATGACAAGTTCGAACCGCATTAATGTTATTTTCATGGAAGGTCTGTAAGTCAGCCAACATGTCTTCATACATGATGGCACGCCCACGATGACAGTTCCATTCATGCCGGTTAACCCCGTTGATAACTAACCGGTGACCATTCAGCATTAAGACCGCTTGATCATTAATCATGACTTGGCGGAAGCCCACCACTTGTGGGATGACTTCTTGCACTTCCCCAGCTTTGATCACCGTTAAGGTCAATTGATACAAAACTGGTTGCTGATTATCCCAGGCTTGAACCATGCCTAAGTCATGCAATGGTAATTGCCATTGGTCATTAGCCGTTAAACTCGTTTCCAAAATCGGCTCGCCATCAGGATCGGCTAAAGTAACTTGAACTTGATCTGCATCATTAGTCAATTGCAAGGCTAGTCCTAATTGTCCCTGCTGATTGGCAGGATCATATGGGGCATCTACCTTTAAATCAACTACATGACTAGCTGGCAAAGCAAGTAAACTCACGTCCCGAAAAATCCCGGAAAATCTAAACATATCCTGATCTTCTAACCAAGAAGCTGTACTATGCTTAAAGACTTCCACCGCTAACACATTATTCTTATTTTGAAGATAAGGTGTCAGATCAAATTCCGATGGGGTAAAACTATCTTCGGCGTAGCCAATAAAATGCCCATTTAGCCAAACATACATGGCCCGTTCCACCCCTTCAAACATGACATGGACATCTAGCCCTTGCCAGTCAATCGGCAGATCAAACTTACGGACATAGGCTCCAACCGTATTATCAATTCCCTCACTAAACGATCCAGCGGCTTCATAGTCATCACCGAGCGAATAGGCCGGGCGCCGATATACTTTTCCTGACCACGGATTAAGCGTATTAATATAATTAATCTGCGCAAAATTTTGAAGTTCGATTTCACTTGGTACTTCAATCGTCGTGAAATCAGATCGATCGGCATCTACTTCCCAAAAATTAACCGGTCGAACCTGTGGGTTTTTCGCAAAGGTAAAATCCCAGGTGCCGTTCAGGCTTTGCACATAGCTACTTTGTCCCGCTTCTAATTCCTCCTGGTTTTTAAAAAACTGATGATCGCTATGGGCTGGCAGTTGATTTACCCGAAAAACGGTCGGGTCATCCAGCCACTTTAAACTTGCTTCCATTAGCTAATCTCCATTTCTTAAGGATACCATTAAGTATATCTGATAGCGGTTACATTTGCAAAAAGCGACCAGGTTGAAAGAACTTTCCACCTGATCGCTTTTGATTTTTTATTGCAATGGTTCAATGGTAAATGACAGGCGATATTTTTGATCCGCGGGTAACATAAATTCGGAATGAACTGGTGCTCCCCAAGAATCATCACCACCAACCCCCATTTGGGCTGCTAAAAGTTTAACCCAAGTAGTCTGGCTAGGCGCTAATTCTTCTTGATGATCAGCTAATTCATATTCCATGGTTTGGTGACTTTGCACATTAGCCTCAAAAACTTGTTGATCAGCTACGACCTTAAAGCCATGCTGTAGCCCATCATGAACGGCTAATTCGCGAACTTGCATCCGATTACCACTTTCCTGTGGCCGTAAGTATGGAATGTTATTATCCGCCACTTTAACCTGATAGCAACCTAATTGGGCTCCAGCTTGCCGGTCCCAATAATTATCATCGGGCCCCAGTCCATAATAATCAAATTGATTTAACTGAGCTGGAACACCGAATTCCAATCCGAATTCTGGTAAGCACTCGCCAACCAAATGCCCATCATATTCCGCTACGACATTAATCTTGCCGGTTTGATCTACTTGATAACAAACACTCGCTTTCCCCATTTGAGATGGCAAAAGATATTGGTAGGTAATCTGGGCAACTTGCGCTTTTAATTCAGCCTTCACTTCCGTCATCTTCGCATAATGACCAAGATACATCCATTTATGGAAATCATACCCATACCCAGCCCCACGATCATTGTCTGTCAGGGCCCGGAAAAAGGTCAGTCTTGGCAGCTTTTGAATCAATTCTTGATCGCCATACTTTAACGAAACCAAAGTACCTTGGGCTCTTGAAAACAGAGCCTGGAAATTCTTCCCTTTAACTCCATAGTTGAAGTCACCTTCAATTAATTGTGGCTGACCACTAGCCACAAACTTTGGCAAGGCCTCCTGGATGACGGTTTGACCTGACACTACTGGATAACCTTTATCAGCCCACCGCTTCGAACTAGCTAAATAAGCCGTTACGGTATAGACAATCTCACCAGATAAGTCCTTGGGGTATTCAATGGCAAAGTGGGCTGATGTCCGCGCCTTGACCAGCCAATTCATTGGTTCACTCTGCCAAACCTGATGACCATCTTGCATCACCGTTGCGATAAAATACAAATCATCGGTCATGGTAAAGAGCCGCCGATTAATAATTTTGACCCCAGCTTGATCTGGTTCAATTTGAATTGGTGAGTACAATTGTTTAACCGCGGATCCTTTGGGGGTGTCTTGTCGATTGGCCAAGACAAGCCCATCACCACAAAATTCATAATCAGCTGGTCGGTCATCCCAATCACCACCATAGGTCAAGCGTTCAACCCCATTGGCTTGTTGTTGGTAAATTCCTTGATCAATAAAATCCCAAATAAATCCGCCTTGGTATTGCGAATACTTTTCTAGGGCCGTATATAGCTGTAAGCCACCCAGCGAATTACCCATCGCATGCATATATTCACAAGAAATGTATGGCTTCTGAGGATTATCTTTTAAATAAGCTTCAATTTCAGCTGGCTTAGCATACATTCGACTCTCAATATCCGTAATTTGGTCATATTCACGATTCCAGGTCACTCCCTCATAGTGCACCAACCGGGACGGATCCTGTTCATGGAAGAATTTTGACATCGCCGCGATATCATCACCCGCGTATGACTCATTGCCACACGACCAAATGAGAATGCTTGGGTGATTTTTATCACGTTGATACATGTTATTGGCTCGGTATAGACAAGTATCTAACCATTCCGGCTCACTGGCGGGAATGTTCCATGATGGTTCACATTCACCTAATTTTTGCCAAGTCCCATGACTTTCAAGGTTCGTTTCATCAATAACATATATCCCATATTGATCACACAATTCATACCAACGGCTTTGATTTGGATAATGCGAAGTCCGAACGGCATTGATATTATGCTGCTTCAGATATTGAATATCCCACCGCATATCATCATCCGTCACGGCGCGGCCTAAACGTGCATCAAATTCGTGCCGATTCACTCCCCGAAAAACCAAACGTTTTCCATTTAAATACATCACGCGATCGATGAGTTCAAACCGACGGAAGCCAACTTCTACTGGGACGACTTCATAAACAAAGCGATCTTTCCGGACCGCAAGTCGTAGCCGGTATAGTTGTGGTTGCTCATCACTCCACGCTTGGATTGCTAAATCCTCAAAATGAAAATTCAATTCTGCTTTGGCCGGTTGACTCTGAGAAGCTAAGACTTTATTTTGACGATCAAGCAATAGGGCTTCAACAGTTAAATTTGCATCGATTGGTCCCGTTAAGCTCACTTGGGCATCCAAAATTCCCCGTTGATAACTATCATCTAAAGTCGCATTCGTTTTAATATCTTCTAAGTGCACCTTGGGCTGGCCCTTCAAGACAACTGAACGGAACAGACCCGTTAATCGCCAAAAGTCTTGATCTTCAACCCAATTTGCAGTGGAGAAGCGATACAAGGCGACAGCTAATTTATTTTCGCCTTCCACTAAAGCGGACGTAATATCAAACTCTGCCGGAGTGAAGGAATCTTCATGATAACCAATAAAATGACCGTTTAACCATACATAAATGGCAGTGGAAGCACCTTCAAAGACTAACCGAACCCGTTCGCTATCATGAATGAGATGATCATTAACCTGGAAGTAACGAAGATATGAGGCGACGGCGTTATGGTGTTGCGGAATCATTGGCGGTCGTAAAAATTCGCCCCCATCCCAGGGATACTGTGTATTAACATATTGTGGTTTACCATAACCTTGTAACTCCAGATGGCCGGGTACAGTAATGGTAGTGAAATCAGTATCATCGAAGTCAGTTTGATAAAAATCTCGGGGCCGTAAGTCAGCATCCCGGACATAATTCACTTTCCATTGACCATCTAAGGATTGGACAAAAGTGGACTTTCCCTGACTCAACTCACTCAAAGAGGCGTAATAATGGTGATCCGAATGCGCAGCCACCGTATTCACCGCATCAACTTGCGGATCAGCGAGCCAATTAAGATCTGCCGTCGTGATATTTTGTTTAATCATCTTATTTCTCCTTCATTTTAGCTTCCAATTTGGCAAGAATTTCAGCATGCATATCTTCGGTTAAATCAACCTTCTTCATAAAGATGATCAAACTGATGACCATCATGATGGCCGGAATTCCAAACATACAAACCTTAAAAATCAATTGATCATGCGCCGTAATTGATGATGCCGTGGCTCCCGTCGTCATTCCAGCCATGACGGCGACCATTGAAACAAACCAATTTGAAATGGCTCCACCAAATTTATCTACTAGCGGCCGCACTAACAAAGTTAAGGCCTCATCGCGGTGACCACTCTTGTATTGACCATATTCGACGGCATCAGAAATAATCATTAGGACAACTAAAAAGGTCAACGGCTGTGGAATAAAGAATAATTCAGCAGCAATTAAAGTTAAGGTAAAGTTAGCCCCGGCAACGGTATACAGTGCTACCCCTAGTAACATGCATAACATGCAATAAACAAAGAGATTCTTCCGATTAAATTTCTTGGCCAAACTTGGAAAGAGCGTGACAGAAATTAAACCAACGACGGTATTAACGGCGTACAGAATGGAATACTTTCCAGAATCTCCAAGGATGAAACTAAAGTAGTAAAGTTGTAGGGCATTTACCGTATTAATTCCTAATCCATAGAACAAATATGCAAAGGCTAACCACATTAATTGATCGTTATTAAACAAGACTTTGGTCACTTGCCGAAGGGTCGTTTTATCTTTGGTTTCCCGTAATTTAGACTGCACTTCATGCGTCCATAAGCCAACCGCAATGGCGGTGACAATCCCAATCACGGCCACAATTGCTACAAACCAGAACCAGCCTTGTTGGTCACCCGTCCCCTTGTTACTGTGTACCGAGAAGAAGAGAATTATTGGCATGATCACCACACCGACTAAATTAGTCCCAACCGTGGAACCAACCCGGGCAAAGGTCGCTGTTTTCTCCCGTTCTCGAGAATCTAGCGACATAGCAGGAATCATGGACCAAAAAGCCGTATCTTTAAAGCTGTAAAAAACGTTCATAACAAAGTAAACGACCACAAAAGCAATAAAGTATAAGACTGGTGATTGATTTAAACCACCCATATTAGTGAACAGGACCAACAAAAGCAGGGAACTCACGACCCCACCAATGACTACCCAGGGTTTAAATTTGCCCCAACGTGATTCCGTCCGGTCAATGGCATTCCCAATCATAGGATCCAAAAAGATTTCGATGATCCGCATAGCCAAAATGGCATTACTCATCATCACCACCATCTTGGCATTCAATGCTTGATTCCCCGTATTGAATAAATGAGTCGTGACAAACATGATGAAGTAAGTCGATAAAGTTGCGTAGAAAACGTCATTCCCGAAAGCCCCCGAAGTATAGGCTAAGCGGGCTCCTAGTGTCTTATGCTGTTTCATTAAATCAGCCTCCTCTTTTGAAATCGATTACATAATACCATCGTTTGGTAACTTTTTCTATATTTTTAGTAATTTTTTTACTTAATAAAAAAAGAAAAAGAGCTGAACTTTAAGTTCAACCCTTATTTGTCAATCACATCGTCTAACGATTTACCATAACGTTTGGTCTTTGAACCGTTTTGCAGGTAAAGAAATATAAGAACTAAGCCCAATCCTAAAAGACTTAAAGCCAACAAGGTTAACTGCGGAATCGCCGCTAAGACAAATCCAATGGTAAAGAAAGGCCACAATTCAGGAGCAGCAATCATATTTAAAATAACCGCAAAACTTACGGCCACCACTAAGCCTGCCCCAACGCTAAATCCTAATAGGAGCCATTCGGGGAGTAGTCGAGCGCCATCCATCAAGAATCTGCTCGGGAGGATTAAGAGAATTAAAGCTGGAATTAGCACCCGTAAGTCTTGTAAAACCATGACGAAGCAATGAAGCCGATTAATTTTGACCAGATCGCCTCTTTGAGCGGCGATTTCCATTCGATGCATGATCCCAACTGCTTGAGTCCGAATAATTTTAGTTAAAGGTGAACCCACAATTGAAATTAATATTGCTAGCGCGATCGTTAGACCTCGATAAGTTGTGACTGTCCGTAATTTACAATAAATGATTGCGGCGCTAACGGACGCTAGCGCAATATCCGGTGAAATGGCCGCACCCAGATTCGCCCATCCTAGGGTGATCAATTGTAAAAAACCACCAATTATAACGCAAGGAATTAGCTTTCCCGTTACCAAACCAATTAAGGTACAAGCCACCAAGGGTTGATGAAACTGAAATTCGTCTAGAACCCCATCGGCACCAGCAACAAAACTGATCAATAAAACCAACAAACTACTAAAGATTGACATATCATTCTCCCCTAAATAATTTTAGGGATATGATAGCATATTATTTAGTGATTTATTTACTTTTTTATAAAATATTTTACTAAACAAAAAAGCTGGGTTTATTTCCCCCAGCCACTAAAAATTAATTGATACTACTATCTCGTAAGATTAATTGGGTCTGCAAAGTAATCTTATAGGGTTCGCGTTGCCCATTCTCTTGTAAATCGGTGATGACCTTTACTGCCAATTGGCCTAATTGATTCGTATTTACACTCACCGTACTTAGGGTAGGAAAAGCATATTGCGCCACTGACGTGTCATTAAAAGAGATTAAGCTTAATTGGTCTGGAATCCGAATGCCGGCTTCTTGAAAAGCCTTAACGGCTCCGATTGCCATCGCATCATTAGCCACAAACAAGGCTGACGGTAGCTTAATTCCCTCATCAATCGCCTTTTTTATGGCTGCGTAACCTGAATCGGGCGTAAAAGCCCCCACAAAAACATGATCCGACCGATATAAGCCGCGTTGGGTCATCAATGCTTTGAAATCTTGGAAGCGAAAATCAATCAAATTATCCTTGTCATATTGATCGGCTAAATCACCGGCTAAGATGCCAACTTCTTTTTGACCATGCTTAGCAAAATGGTCCAGGACATGCTTAACGGCATCCGTTGTATCAATGGTCACACTAGCAAAACCTTGCCCTAATAAGTCCCCATCAGCAAAGACTACTGGCAGATCTAGCTTTTTTAAGAAGGATAATTGGCTAGCACTATATTGATTACTCCCCACCACAATGACACCAGCTCCGTTAGCCAAAGGTTCCCAAGATTCATCAGCATAAATAGTCGTGACTTGATATCCTTCCCGCTTGGCCTCGCTCTCTATTCCTTGGCGGATTGAAAAATAGTAAACATCATTAATTTCTTGTTGGGCCGAACACCACATCACCACAAAAAGTTGTTCACCATTATGACGATACTGATACTTCGTTTGGTATTTGGTATAATTCAGAGCTTCCGCCGCGGCAAAAACTTTCTTGCGAGTCTCATTATTGACCGATAAAGTGGGATCATAACTCAACACCCGCGAAACCGTCGTTGGTGACACCTGCGCTTTTTTTGCAATATCTTTAATCGTTGCCATCAGGATTCCTCACATAATTTTATTACTGTTCAAACCTTATCAAGATCAGCATTTGAAGTCAATCAACCTGTTATAACGGTCAAAATTTATAGTAATTTTTTCAGTAAATTATTTACTTTAGGCGAATTTTGACTATAATAAGCAATTGAAAACGTTTTCTTCAATTTTTGATGAGGAGATATTTCAATGACTAATTCAAATGCACCTTCTAAACACCTTTTCTCCAAATTCTCCTTTGCTATGGGGAATTTTGGTCATGCGGCCTTTTACGGCGCTCTATCAAATTATTTTATTGTTTATGTTACCAGTGTGATGTTTGTTGGGGTTTCTAGTCGAATCGCGGATAAACTCATTGGCTTAATCACTGGGTTAATCGTCTTAATTCGGATACTAGAAATTTTTATCAACCCCTTACTAGGTAACATTGTCGACAATACCCATAGTCGTTGGGGGAAATTCAAACCCTGGATTCTTTCCGGGACGATTATTAGTTCCGTCCTTTTAATCGCCCTATTTGCCGGCTTATTTGGCCTGATTAAAGTTAATTGGATTTTATATGCCATCGTTTTCGTAATTGTGTTTGTCGTGATGGATATTTTTTATTCCTTTTCGGATGTTTCTTATTGGGGAATGGTTCCGGCTCTGAGTGAAGACAGTGCTGAACGGGGCGTTTATACTTCACTTGGTACTTTTACCGGTGCAATTGGCTGGAATGGACTCACCATTATTGTGGTTCCAGTGGTTACTTACTTCACCTACTTAACCACTGGTAAACATGAACAAGGGGCGCCAGGTTGGTTCGCATTTGCGGTGATTATTTCCTTACTGGCCATTGTTTGTGCGACCCTAGTAACGATTGGAACCCACGAAAAAGATAATCTGTTACGTCGGTCAGCTCAACAAAAAACGACGATTAAAGATGTCATTAGTGCTCTGGCACATAATGATCAATTACTGTGGACTTGTTTAGCTTACTTTATGTACTCGCTGGCCAATACTATTACTACTGGGGTCTTGTATTACTTCTTTAAATTTGTCTTAGGTAAGCCCGGCACCTACTGGATTGTAGGAATGGCCGCAATGATTATTTCATTTTGTACCTCCCCTTTATATCCAGTTTTAAATCGGTTCATTCCACGAAAATGGCTCTATACTTTGGGGATGGTTTGCATGATGATCGCCTACCTGATTTTTATCTTCTTCCATGATAACTTAACTTTACTCGTCATTGGACTGGTCCTCTATTACTTCACCTTTGCTCAATTAGTTTCCATTTTAACCATGACCGACTCCATCGAGTATGGACAATTAAAGAACGGAGAACGAAACGAAGCCGTTATTTTATCGATTCGGCCTCTCATTGATAATCTCACTGGAGCTTTCTCAAATGGTTTAGTTGGTTATATCGCCATCGCAGCTGGCATGACCGGGGCGGCCACTGCTGCTGATATGACAGCCAAGAATATCGCCACCTTCAATAGCCTCGCCTTCTATATTCCATTTGCTCTCTCGATTCTTTCCCTCGTTATCTTCCTAACCAAAGTTAAACTATCCGAAAAAGCCCACGCTGAAATTGTGGATGAACTAACCCTTAAATTAGCCGCTGGGCAATCCAACTTAACTGACGATCAACTAACAAAGTCAAAGCCAGCCTCAACAAAGGTTTTTGCCCCTGTTGATGGTGACTTAATTCCGATGGGCCAAGTGAAGGTTAATGGGCAACCATTCCCCGGAACTGGCTTTGCTATTCGACCAAGTGATGGTCACATCTATGCGCCTTTTGATGGACGAATCGTCTTCACCTTCTCAACCAAACATTTAATTGGGCTAGTTTCTGATCAAGGTCTTGAAGCAATCATTCATATTGGGATCGACACCGTGAACTTAAATGGTCAAGGATTTGTTTCTCATTATAGTGATAGACAAACCATTCAAGCCGGCGATCTTTTAATGGATTTTGATCGCGAATTAATCAATCAAAATCACTACGATGATACGGTAATTATGTTCTTTACTAAACCACAACAATTATTACCATTAGCACCAATTACTGAGCGCCCAATTAATCATGGCGATTTGATCGAAGAAGTCCAAAATAAATAGTTAAAAGAAAAACGCCTAGCAATCGCTAGACGTTTTCTTTTGTAGTGCGGCGAAGAGGACTCGAACCTCCACGGTCATAATTGACCACAAGATCCTTAATCTTGCGCGTCTGCCAGTTCCGCCACCGCCGCATTAACAAGTAATATCTTAACAAAGATATTACCTCCTAGCAAGCCTATTTTGGAATAAGTTTGAATCTTCCCCCACATTGGCGGCATACATAAAGTTGAAGATTAAAACGGCGTTGCCGATTAACTATCACTCCACAAGTTTGACATTGATAGCGGTATTTAGCTTCCCGATTAGGAATAGCTGGCGCATATCGCTGACCACCCGTCAGAGCTAATAAATGACGAAAATCACTACTTCGATGATGATAATCGCGTCCCATTAGGTGCAGATGGTAATGGCACAATTCATGCACCACAACAGCCTTTAAATTCGCCAAATCGAAGCATTCATACATTAAGGGGTTAATATCAATATGATGATCATTCAAATGATAACGTCCACCAGTAGTTTTTAAGCGTCTATTGAAGAAAATTTGGTGCTTGAATGGTTGTTTAAACAAGGTGCGAGACCACTCTTCAGTGTAGGCCTGTAACTCTTGGTTTGTCATGATCATTTTTCGGTGGGAGCATCGTCAATTGGATCCGTTGCCGGTCCAAGTCAACCTCATAAACCCAAACGGTAACAATATCACCAACCGAAACCACTTGTCGTGGATCTTTAATAAATTTCTTGCTCATCCGTGATACGTGTACCAATCCATCGTGTTTAACCCCAATATCAACGAAGGCACCAAAATCAACTACATTGCGCACTGTGCCTTCTAGTTGCATTCCAACTTTTAGGTCATCAATCGTCATGACATCTTGGTGTAACAGTGGGGCGGGCATCGAATCCCGTAGATCGCGACCCGGTTTTTGCAGATCATTAATGACATCCGTCACCGTAGCTAGGCCGACCGTATCGGTAACGTATGTCTGGGGATCTAAGGCCTGTAATGCTTGGTTAGCTGATGATGACCCTAGTTCACTGACCGTTACTTGAGCATCCTGCAAAATTTGAGTCGCAACCGGATAAGATTCCGGGTGGATATCAGTATTATCAAGCGGATTATCACCATCAACAATCCGTAAAAAACCAACCGCTTGCTGGTATGCCTTCGGTCCTAGACGACTAACCTTTTTTAGTTGGGTCCGATCGACATATTGACCATTCTCATCCCGATATTTAACGATATTTTTAGCGATCGTGGCTGATAAGCCTGAAATATAGGTCAATAACTGATAACTAGCTGTATTGAGGTTAACCCCCACGCGGTTAACCGCCCGCTCGACCATCGCCGTTAATTCAGTTTTTAATTCTGTTTCCGGCAGATCGTGTTGGTATTGTCCAACCCCAATTGCTTGGGGATCAATCTTAACCAATTCCGCTAATGGATCCTGCAATCGACGACCAATACTGATGGCACTCCGCTTTTCGACCGTCAGATCAGGGAACTCGTCACGAGCATCCTGACTAGCCGAATACACGGAAGCCCCCGATTCATTTACAATCACGTAATAAACGTCCCGATCTAGTTGTTTCAAGGCCGTGGCGACAAACTGCTCCGATTCTCGACTAGCCGTCCCATTACCAATCGCCACCATTTCAATTTGATACTGGTTAATCAAATCTAAAAAGGCTTGTTGTGCTTGGGCGCGTTTAGCTTCTGGTGCTGGAGGATGCGGATAAATGACCGCCGTTTGAATTAATTTTCCACTTGGATCTAAGACCGCTAACTTGCATCCGGTCCGATAGGCGGGATCAAAACCAAGTACCATTTTCCCTTTGATTGGAGCTTGCATCAACAAATGATAAAGATTTTCACCAAATACATTAATGGCTTGTTCATCGGCCTCTTCGGTCATTTGATGGCGCAATTCTCGTTCGATGGCCGGGCCTAAGAAACGTTTATAGGCGTCTTGAGCCGCCGCCATGACAAACCGGGTCGCATCATTTTCGGCATGACCCCGAATCAAGCGAAAGGCTAAATAATTCTCAATTGGCTCACTGGCAACCTCGATTTTAACTCGCAGAACTTTTTCTTTTTCGCCGCGATTAATCGCCAGAGTCCGATAAGAGGTCATATCTTTGATTGCCGCATCAAAATCATAATACTGCTGATATACACCCTTCTCATCAATCGTTGCCCCTTGTTTAGTGACCTTCGTAACTACGCGCCCATTTTTCGTCGTATAATCCCGGAGCCAAGCTCGAACCGTTGACATTTCACTAATCGCTTCAGCTAAGATTTCATGAGCTCCTGATAAGGCAGTTGGCGCATCTGCAACTTCGTCAGTGACAAATTCAGCGGCTTTAGTTATCAAACCAGTATCTTCATAATGTAAGAGCCAATTGGCTAAGGGCATCAAACCTTGTTCCTTAGCAATCTGGGCCTTCGTCCGGCGTTTTTGCTTGTATGGCAAGTATAAATCTTCCACCGTTGGCAGATCAGGAGCGGCCTCAATTTGATGTTTTAAAGCATCCGTTAATTTATCTTGATCAGCAATCGCCTTTAAGACCGTTTGCTTTCGATCGGCTAATTCCTGTGCCTTATGATAAGTGGTCTGAATCGTCTGTAATTGGACCTCATCCAAGGTTCCAGTGGCTTCTTTCCGATAACGAGAAATGAAGGGAATCGTGTTCCCTTCATCCATCAATTCTAGTGCTGCTTTAACCTGCCATGGTTTGAATTCTGTTAAAGTTGCTTCAACGTTTTTGACAATTGTTGCTTCCATAAATTAATTTTTCCACCATTCATCTTGAGGGGCGACCGGTAAATGACGTTTATGCCCCGTCTTTTGGTACCATGCTTCAATTTTATCTGCGACCACTTGGTCAACATTCTTACCTTCGAGATAGTCATCAATGTTTTGGTAAGTCACTCCCAAGGCCACCTCATCTGGTAAGGCGGGTCGATCCTCTTCCAAATCAGCCGTCGGCGTTTTTTCGTATAACTTAGCGGGCGCCTTTAAATAGGTCAGGAGTTGTTTACCCTGTCGCTTATTCAGCCCGGTTAAAGGCGTTAAATCAGCGCCACCGTCTCCAAACTTCGTATAAAAACCCGTCACGGCTTCGGCAGCATGATCTGTCCCCACAACTGCGCCTTGATGTTGGCCGGCGATGGCATATTGCACAATCATCCGTTCCCGAGCCTTAATATTCCCCTTATTAAAGTCGCTAATGGTTTCCCCACCAGTCTGCAAAGAAGCCACCATGGCATCAGTGGCCGGTTGAATATTGACCCGAATCATCCGATCAGGCTTAATGAATTCATTAAGCGCAAACATGGCATCGGATTCGTCCGCCTGCTCCCCATATGGTAGCCGGACAGCAATAAATTGGTAATTATCATCATGGGTGGTTTGACGTAAACCTTCAACAGCTAGTTGGGATAGCCGCCCCGCCAACGACGAGTCCTGACCACCCGAAATTCCGAGGACTAGCGTTTTCATCCCCGTCGTTTTTAAGTACTCTTGAATAAATTGCACCCGTTGCTGAATTTCAGTAGCCGGATCAATTTGAGTTTTGACTTGTAAATCTTTGATTATTGTCGCTTGTAATGTGGTCATCATCATCACCTACTTTTTTAGTTGGTTAACATAATCATGAACTTCACGAATCGTTAATAGTTTATGGTCGTAACATTCTTGCGATAAATCGACCGGATAAATTTGCGGATTAAGATCACGCTTATATTCATCCCATAAAGCCTCTAAATGATCAGCACGGAGGGCCCGGATCTCATCTAAGCTAGGCTCGTTATAAACTAATTCGCCGTTAATAAAAATATCATGCAACAACGGCTCAGCAATAAAACCATGAACGGTCTTATTTAAGAATGGGTTGTTCGGATCAAACATATATAGTGATTCTTGGTCACGCGGATCTTCATGGACTAAGGTGACATAATCCCCTTCGCTCTTGCCATCCGCTTCTCGCGTAATCCGCCAAACTTGGTGTTTCCCTGGGGTCGACATCTTGCTGGTATTATTAGATAGTTTGATCGTATCTACCATTTGTCCTTGATCGTCTTCAATCGAAACTATTTTGTAAACGGCCCCTAAAGTCGGTTGGTCGTATGAAGTAATTAACTTCGTCCCAACACCCCAAGTATCAATTTTAGCGCCTTGCATCAATAAGTTTTGAATTGTCGTCTCATCCAGATCATTAGAAGCAAAGATCTTAGCATTGGGATAACCTGCTTCATCGAGCATTTTCCGGGCTTGCTTGGATAGATATGCCATATCACCGCTATCAATCCGAATCCCGATAAAGTTGATTTGATTCCCAAATTCATCCGCAATCTTAATGGCACTTGGTACCCCACTCTTTAAAGTGTCGTAAGTATCGACAAGAAAGACACAATCACGATGAGTTTGCGCATAAGCCTTAAAGGCATCGTAGTCATTTCGGTATGTTTGTACCAAGGAATGGGCATGGGTCCCTGAAATAGGAATGCCAAATAGCTTCCCAGCACGAACATTGCTGGTAGCGTCAAAGCCACCAACATAAGCGGCCCGCGTTCCCCACAGGGCGGCATCAAATTCTTGTGCCCGCCGAGAACCAAATTCCATGACGGCTTGATTCCCAACCACGGACTTAATCCGTGCCGCTTTCGTCGCCACCATAATTTGAAAGTTAATAATATTCAAAATGGCCGTTTCTACTAATTGGCACTCTAATAGGTTTCCTTCAATTTGCACCAAGGGTTCATGATTAAATACGATTTCTCCTTCAACCATGCTCCGCACATTTCCCTGGAACTTAAAGGTTGCCAAGTAGTCTAAAAATTGGTCATCAAACATGGCAGTGGTCCGCAAATAATCGATGTCAGTCGTCGAAAAATGCAGATTTTGAATGTATTGAATCAAATGATCCAAACCTGCATAAATCGCATAACCATTGTCAAAGGGCATTTCTCGAAAGAAGACTTCAAAGACGGCTTTGCGGTCCGCAATTCCTTCTTGCCAGTAAGTTTGCATCATTGTTAGTTCATAAGCATCCGTATGTAAGGTATAACTATCATCAGGATATAGATATTCCATAATAAACTCCTTATTTCTCGAGGACAAATTCAAAGAGATTACCGACATATTGGGTATGGACATATTCAAATGGTCGTCCATCTTGTAAGTATGAAATCTGTGTCATCCTCAGCAAGGCTGCGCCCCGTTTAACGCCTAAATATTCAGCGATCTTTTCCGTAGCATTCACTGCTGAAACCGTCTGCGTGGCATGACCTGGTTGAAGGCCGGCCTTAGCAATTAAAGTTTCATAAAAGGACTTAGTGATTTCTTCGCGGCTAAATTGGCTGACTAAATTTTCAGGAACCGTTGCTAATTCATAACAGATTGGTAGTTCATCACCATATCGAATCCGTTCCATTCTTAATACTCGTTCACCTGGTGCTAAGCGTAAAGTTTGGATCTCAGTTTCTGACGGTGCCGTTAAATGATAAGAAATGGTCTTACTGGATGGTTGACGACCAGCCGCCCGCATTAATTCGGTAAAAGAAGTGACCCCCGTCATCTTTTCTTGCACCTTTTGACTGGCAACAAAAGTCCCCGAACCAATTCGGCGATCCAAAACCCCTTCGTCGACTAAAGTTTGAATCGCTTGGCGTAAGGTCATTCGGCTAACTTGAAAGCGTTCCGCTAGGACTCGTTCCGGTGGAATTCGTTGTCCAACTTGCCAAGTTCCTTGTTCGATCATTGTTTTAAGTTGATTATGAATTTGAATATAAATTGGTGAAGCCATGGTTCTCTAAATCCCTGTATTTCCCGTATATACTAAATTCAATTTTACCACAAGTCCGGTTCCCTTGGATTTTAAAAAAGCCCTCCCATTGAGAGCAATTTCGCTTAGTCAGCTTGGCGTATGGAGAGTGCCTTTTCAATTGTGCGATCGACGACAATTGATTGAGAGTCTGCTACCGGATAAGTGGTTTCTGGATCCATTTCTTCCGCATACGATAATTCCGTACATCCTAAAATGACAATATCGCAATTGAGATCTTCAATCATTTGTTTAACTAATTGATGATACTTCTGATTGTCTGAGTGACCTGCTTCCTTAATATCATTGTAAATTAAGTCTTCCGTTAAGGCTAAAATTTCCTTGGTCGGCCGAACCACTTCATAACCCGCTTTTTTAATGTAGGGGTCATATAGACCAGATTGGATGGTCCCTGGAGTCGCTAGAATTCCCACGCGCTTCGCTTGTGGCATGATTTTGGAAACTTCCGCTACGGTTTCTGCTAGCATATTAATAATGGGGATTTCAGTAGCTGCCTGTAATTGATCATAGACATAATGAGCGGTATTGCAAGCTAGCACAAAGAAACTTGGTTTTAAGAGACTTTGTTGCTGGATATCTTCTAACAGAGGCGGAACAATACTCGGCTGACGATGATCTAAAATCCAATTAGTCCGATCTGGCACCGTCGCATGATTAACCACCAGGTAATCTAAATAATCTTGATCACAATGAATTGGAGTTCGTTGATCCATTACTCGAACAAAGCTTTCCGTGGCTAATGTCCCCATCCCACCTAAAACGGTAAAAAACTTTTGCATGATGAGCCTCCGTCAATAAAAATTACTATTCCTATCTTACTATAAGCGCGCTAAGTGGTCCAACCAGACCTGGCTTCCTGAATCATTGCTAGTGATTGTTTGTTGAAAGGGGCCGAGGAGTTGCCGAATTTGCTCCCACTGAATTTGCTTGTCTATCCAAAGGGTTGTAGTCAGGCGCTGTTTCACTTGCTCTCTTTGCTCACTTTTCAAAGGGTGATTTAGCGTCGTCGTGGCGATTATTTGGTTAACCATTTCATTTAATAGCTGAGTATCAAAGTCCTCTAGTGTTGGTAAATTCTGAACCCAAATTGGCTGACCTAGCGGTAAGGCATTGATTTCGCGATGTAAAAAAGGCGCTAATTGTGGCCAATTCAGACTCAGCTGCCAATAAAACTGCCACGGTACTTGTCCGCTAACTTTTTGCCAAATCATCGGTAACAAGTGCTCAAAGTCTCCTTGGGTCTGTCGTAAATGATCCGCAATTTCTTGTATAAACCGTTGCAGTGTCTCTTGGCTATTAGCTGTCGTTCGTTGCCGTAAAGTTAAGGCATATCGAACGACTAAAAAATCACTCATTTGCTGATCAGTAATGGTTTGTTTTTGTCGTTTAAGTTTTTGTTTCGTCGCCTTTAGTTTACTTTGCCGACTTTGTCTAGCAAATTGTCCCTGCTTTGGCATTTAATCAGATCCTTTGATAAAAGTAAAAGCAGCTACCATCAGGTAGCTGCTTTTGTCAGTTGGGCTAGCTGGATTCGAACCAGCGCATGACGGTACCAAAAACCGTTGCCTTACCGCTTGGCTATAGCCCAATAATAATGGAGGAGGGTGGATTCGAACCGCCGAACCAAAAGGAACGGTTTTACAGACCGTCGCGTTTAACCAGACTTCGCTACTCCTCCAGGAGTTATAATTGCTGTCGCAATCAACAAATATTATATTACCGAAACTCCTTCAATTTGGCAAGTCTTTTTTCCTAAAAATTTAAAACTTTTAGGTGTTGGACCCATTGTTGCTTAAAATTCGGTTGATCCCACTCATTATGCCGGCGTTTGTTAACCCCTACCGCTACATTGATATAGTCGACGTTTCCAATAGTCTGTTGAGGACGGTATCCATGTAAATGTCCGTAATAGACTTGTTTAACATTCGGATACTGTTGAATAAGCTTTCCAAGCCGTTGACTCCCCATCATGGCCCGAATCATTTCTGCGGCTTCTTGACGGCGCACAGATAATGTCGCTGGATATTGATGCAAGAGGACCTTTTGTGGCGCAAAATGGGTTAATAGAATCACTTGGCGATGATTTTGCTGAGCGTTCTTAAATTGGTCGGTTAAGGTCTGTAAAACCTGTTCCATGCGCGCTTGATCCGTCAATGGCTGATCGGCTGTCGAATCTAGCCAATAGACATTCTTCCACTTAGCTACTCGGTCTGATTCTTGAGCAAAAGTTGAAAAGCTGTAGTCATACCAACCATTATTCCCAATGATTCGCCAATTCGTCCCTGGTAGGTCGAGATAGGACTTGTGAAAATATCGAGAATCAGTGGTTCCTTCAAGCATTGAAAAAGGCGCTAAGTTGATCATTTCATGATTGCCAGCCAAATAAAAACATTTTGTTTGAGGAGTAAGTAATTGTAATTGTTGAAAATAGGCTTTTGTTTGACCAAAATTATTAAATAAATCTCCTAAATGAAAATACAAATCAACCTGATGTTGAACTAGCCAATTCGCTTGAAATTGCAAAGTCGTGGTCAGGTCCAATCGATTCACATCAATATGATTATCACTACTAATTACCAGCCGCATTGTGTTTTCTCCTTAATTTAAAAGTATTATAGCAAGCAAAAAGCGTCTTCGACAAAGAAGACGCTTTTTGCTAATCAATTCCTTCCATAAGGGCATGAATTTGTTTAACAAAGAAAAATAGGATAATTCCGAAAATTATACTTACCCCACCAATAATTAAGAAGTACTGAACCTCAGTTTTCGACGAATAAAATTGAACAATTTGAGCATTGACCGCTTGTCCAGCCGAGTTAGCTAAAAACCACATACTCATCATTTGTCCACTAAAGGCCTTTGGGGCTAATTTGGTAGTAACTGATAATCCAATAGGCGAAATTAACATTTCCGCAATTTCAACAATAAACCAAGATCCCACTAACCAAAGTGGACTCACTTTCCCACTTGTGCCATTAATCATTCCAGGTAATGCCATCCAGACATATGATAATCCCGCAAAAATTAGTCCATAGGCGAATTTACCTGGAGCACTGGGCTGCTTTTTCCAACGATTCCATAAAGCAACAAAGACAGGGGTTAATAACATGATAAACAGTGGATTCAAAGTTTGGAAGTTGGCTGCTTCAAAATGCCAATTTCCTAGATGTAAGATGGTTCGTTCTTGGGCAAAAAGAGCCAAGACAACTGATCCAGATTCCTCAATCCCCCAAAAAATGGCTGCCGCGATGAATAATGGAACATAAGCAATTACCCGAGATCGCTCAACTTTTGTAACCTTCCGGCTATTAATCATCATGATAAAGTATACGATTGGCAAACAAATCGCCACGAAAGTGATTAAATTAATGATGCTCTTGATATTAAAAAGACTCATTGCTGCTAATAGGGCAAGAACTAAGACGACAATTACTAGGCCAATCACTGTCCATATGATCACAGGCTTCAAACTTTCTTTATCAATCGGATCATCAGGATAAAGACTATCTTTGCTTAAATACTTTCGCCCATCCAGCCAATATTGTAAGAGACCGAAAAACATCCCTACAGCTGCTAGAGCGAAGCCAGCGTGATAATTAACCTGATTACCAAACAAATGCATACCAAAACCATCCGCTGCCCACGGGACCAGAATTGGGGCAATCGCGGCCCCTAAGTTAATTCCAAAAACAAACATGCTAAAACCAGCATCGCGGCGTTGATCATCCTCAGTATATAAATCACCAACCATCTCAGAGACATTCGGTTTTAAAAGTCCTGTCCCCATGACAATTAATAAAATGGAGATATACAAGGCGGAGACTCCGGCTGGAATCGCAAGGGCGATATGACCAAACATGATCAAGATGCCCCCAATGAAGACCGTCCGTTGACTCCCCAAAATTCGATCAGAGATCCATCCGCCTACGACCCCGGATAAATAAACTAAGGAGCCATAAATTGACATAATTGAAGCAGCCGTGGTTTGATCCATTCCCAAGCCACCTTTGGTAACGGTAAAATACATATAATAAAGTAAAATTGCCCGCATACCATAATAACTGAATCGTTCCCACATTTCTGTAAAGAACAAGGTGGACAACCCTCGTGGCTGCCCAAAAAAAGCATGATCGTAATCTTTTTGCATTTACCTACTCCCAATATTTTTGGTTAGAAATGTACTAATCATTTTCTTATAATGCGCCGATTAAGTATAATGTAATTTTTAGTGAAATGTCAACTTTTCCATAGGCACAACAAATCTCGCCGTTACAAACGCATACCAGATAAAAAAAGACAGTACCATTAGGCACTGACCATTGTAATTGAACATCTATAAACAAAAAATGCCGATTAGAGGAGTCGAACCTCCGACCTCATCTTTACGAGAGATGCGCTCTAACCAACTGAGCTAAATCGGCATAAAAGAAAAGTGTTGATACAACGTCAACACTTTTCCTAAATTAACTCCGGATGCCAGACTCGAACTGGCGACATCTTGATTAACAGTCAAGCGCTCTACCGACTGAGCTAATCCGGAATAACGCATGGCAATGTCCTATCCTCGCAGGGAGC
>NZ_AZFN01000019.1:38787-42393 GCF_001434365.1 Limosilactobacillus gastricus DSM 16045
ACCAACTGAGCTAACGGCTCATGAGCTTATATCGCTCAATGGAGGATACAGGGCTCGAACCTGTGACCCTCTGCTTGTAAGGCAGACGCTCTCCCAACTGAGCTAATCCTCCAAATAGCATGGCAATGTCCTATCCTCGCAGGGAGCGATCCCCCAACTACTTTCGGCGTGCTGAAGCTTAACTTCTGTGTTCGGCATGGGAACAGGTGTGTCCTTCAGGCCATCATCACCACACTCATCTCTTCGAGATGGAAAGCTTGTGCTTTCAAAACTAAATAATATCATATCTCCTTATCAATTACCAGACACCTTTTTCTACTTGGTTAAGTCCTCGACCGATTAGTAATGGTCCGCTCCATACGTCACCGTACTTCCACTTCCATCCTATCTACCTCATCATCTCTGAGGGGTCTTACTTCCTTATTGGAATGGGAAATCTCATCTTGAGGCGAGTTTCACACTTAGATGCTTTCAGCGTTTATCTCATCCATACATAGCTACCCAGCGGTGCTCCTGGCGGAACAACTGGTACACCAGCGGTATGTCCATCCCGGTCCTCTCGTACTAAGGACAGGTCCTCTCAAATTTCCTACGCCCGCGACGGATAGGGACCGAACTGTCTCACGACGTTCTGAACCCAGCTCGCGTACCGCTTTAATGGGCGAACAGCCCAACCCTTGGGACCGACTACAGCCCCAGGATGCGATGAGCCGACATCGAGGTGCCAAACCTCCCCGTCGATGTGAACTCTTGGGGGAGATAAGCCTGTTATCCCCGGGGTAGCTTTTATCCGTTGAGCGATGGCCCTTCCATACGGAACCACCGGATCACTAAGCCCGACTTTCGTCCCTGCTCGACCTGTCTGTCTCGCAGTCAAGCTCGCTTGTGCCTTTACACTCTGCGAATGATTTCCAACCATTCTGAGCGAACCTTTGGGCGCCTCCGTTACCTTTTGGGAGGCGACCGCCCCAGTCAAACTGCCCACCTGACACTGTCTCCCACCACGATGAGTGGCGCGGGTTAGAGTGGTCATAATACAAGGGTAGTATCCCACCAATGCCTCCACCGAAACTAGCGTCCCGGTTTCTATGGCTCCTACCTATCCTGTACAAGTAGTACAAACACTCAATATCAAGCTACAGTAAAGCTCCACGGGGTCTTTCCGTCCTGTCGCGGGTAGCCTGCATCTTCACAGGCAATTCAATTTCACCGAGTCTCTCGTTGAGACAGTGCCCAGATCGTTACGCCTTTCGTGCGGGTCGGAACTTACCCGACAAGGAATTTCGCTACCTTAGGACCGTTATAGTTACGGCCGCCGTTTACTGGGGCTTCAATTCAGGGCTTCGCTTACGCTAACTCTTCCTTTTAACCTTCCAGCACCGGGCAGGCGTCAGCCCCTATACTTCATCTTACGATTTTGCAGAAACCTGTGTTTTTGATAAACAGTCGCCTGGGCCTTTTCACTGCGGCTGACCTGGCGGTCAGCACCCCTTCTCCCGAAGTTACGGGGTCATTTTGCCGAGTTCCTTAACGAGAGTTCTCTCGCTCACCTTAGGATTCTCTCCTCGACTACCTGTGTCGGTTTGCGGTACGGGCAGTTAGTTCCTCACTAGAAGCTTTTCTCGGCAGCGTGACATCGGCGACTTCGTTACTATAATTTCACTCCCCATCACAGCTTGTTAACCCGAATCAAAGCATTTCACTCTGATCCTAACTTACTGCTTGGCCGGACACTTCCAATCGTCCGGTTCGCTTAGCCTTCTGCGTCCCTCCATCGTTCAAACGCAACTAACTGGTACAGGAATCTCAACCTGTTATCCATCGACTACGCCTCTCGGCCTCGCCTTAGGTCCCGACTTACCCTGGGTGGACGAGCCTTCCCCAGGAAACCTTAGTCATTCGGTGGACAGGATTCTCACCTGTCTTTCGCTACTCATACCGGCATTCTCACTTCTAAGCGCTCCACCAGTCCTCACGGTCTGACTTCGTCGCCCTTAGAACGCTCTCCTATCACGCATCGTAGATGCATCCACAGTTTCGGTAATATGCTTAGCCCCGGTACATTTTCGGCGCAGAATCACTCGACTAGTGAGCTATTACGCACTCTTTAAATGATGGCTGCTTCTGAGCCAACATCCTAGTTGTCTGTGCAACTCCACATCCTTTTCCACTTAGCATATATTTAGGGACCTTAACTGGTGATCTGGGCTGTTCCCCTTTTGACGATGGATCTTATCACTCACCGTCTGACTCCCGGGTATAAATCAATGGCATTCGGAGTTTATCTGATATTGGTAACCCATGACGGGCCCCTCGACCAAACAGTGCTCTACCTCCATGATTCTTGACCCCGAGGCTCCCCCTAAAGAGATTTCGGAGAGAACCAGCTATCTCCAAGTTCGTTTGGAATTTCACCGCTACCCACACCTCATCCCAGCCTTTTTCAACAGACACGGGTTCGGACCTCCAGTGCGTTTTACCGCACCTTCATCCTGGACATGGGTAGGTCACCTGGTTTCGGGTACATAACTACGTACTTCGTACGCCCATTTCAGACTCGCTTTCGCTACGGCTCCGGTTTTTCCACCTTAACCTTGCACGTAATCATGACTCGCCGGTTCATTCTGCAAGAGGCACGCCGTCACCCATTAACGGGCTCCGACAGCTTGTAGGCATATGGTTTCAGGAACTATTTCACTCCCCTCCCGGGGTGCTTTTCACCTTTCCCTCACGGTACTGGTTCACTATCGGTCACTAGGTAGTATTTAGCCTTGCGAGATGGTCCTCGCGGATTCCGACGGGGTTTCACGTGTCCCGCCGTACTCAGGATCCTGAACGAAGAGAGTAACGTTTCGTCTACTGGACTATCACCATCTGTGGTATAGCTTCCCAACTATTTCGACTACGTTGCTCTTTGGTAACTTCAATGTTCAGTCCTACAACCCCAACAAGCAAGCTTGTTGGTTTGGGCTCTTCCCGTTTCGCTCGCCGCTACTCAGGGAATCGAATTTTCTTTCTCTTCCTGCAGCTACTAAGATGTTTCAGTTCACTGCGTCTTCCCCTTGCTAGCTATAGATTCACTAGCAAGTAATCATCGATTAAGATGATTGGGTTTCCCCATTCGGAAATCTCCGGATCAAAGCGTACTTACCGCTCCCCGAAGCATATCGGTGTTAGTCCCGTCCTTCATCGGCTCCTAGTACCAAGGCATTCACCATACGCCCTTCATAACTTAACCTAATGAGCTTCGCTCATGATCAAAGTTAAATGAGTATGATTGCGATTTTATTCGTTAATAAAACTCAAAATAACGCGGTGTTCTCGGTTTTCTTGATTTTTTAGAAAATAGATATTATTTAGTTTTCAAAGTACAAACTTTTGATAACCTCACGGTCATCAATGGAGAATAGCGGGATCGAACCGCTGACCTCCTGCTTGCAAAGCAGGTGCTCTCCCAGCTGAGCTAATTCCCCATATGGGTCTAAGTGGACTCGAACCACCGACCTCACGCTTATCAGGCGTGCGCTCTAACCAGCTGAGCTATAGACCCATGCCTTCATAAGCGAATGAGATAAAATTGAGAGGTAAATCTCTCAAAACTGAACA
>NZ_AZFN01000002.1 GCF_001434365.1 Limosilactobacillus gastricus DSM 16045
ATCTGTCCAACTTAGGGGGTTCACTTCTTCCTCAGAAATTTGAGGATCTCCTTTTTTGAAGTAATATGGTGAGGGCTACATAGCTGGATGAGTCATTTTAATATGAGGGGTACCCGCAATTTGAACTGGCGCCCCCTGACTAGTAAACCCAAATTTTTGATAAAAGCCTTCGACATAATCTTGGGCATGTATTTCAATTAGCTTCTTTGGATAGTTTTGTTGGATCGTTTGCATTACTGTATCCATTAGTTGCTGGCCCAGCCCCTGACCGCGGTAACTAGGTGAGGTAGCCACCCGTCCAAAAGTTACAAAATTGTCTTCAATAAAAATACGCGCATAGGCAACCACGTCGTCATTGTTAATAGCAAAGACATGGGTTGCCACTAGATCATTTTCATCAGGATCTTGATAGATCCGATTTTGCCCAACTGTAAAGACTTGAGATCGAAATTGATATATTTGGAATAATTCCTTAGTGGTTAACTCATTAAATTTTTTTTGCTTCCATTCCATTGGATAAACCTCCAAAGATTAGTTGTTTACAAGTATATCAAATGCCGGTATGATAAAGAAGTAGCATGAAACAAGCGGAGAGGAGATTCATAATGGAAATCAAACCAAAGACGTTTCATAAAATTTTAGTTGGGGTTGATAATGCTCCAGATGCCTTAGCGGCTTTTGATTATGCGGTGGACAAAGCCAAGCGTGATGGCTCCGAATTAGGCATTGTCTCCGTATATGAAACTCATAATGTCAATGTCTTTCAAATCTTGGATAAGGATTATGTTATTGACAGTCGCGAAAAACTAGAAGAACAGGTTCAAGAATACGTTCAAGCAGCGATTGATTATGGGGTGGATCCCAAGAAGATCACCTTAATTGTTGACCAAGGTGATCATCCTGCTGAACGAATCTGTAATCATGTCATTCCTGAATTTACCCCAGATCTCTTAGTGATCGGCTCGATTGGGAAAACCGGTTCACGAAAGGCGATTGGATCGCAAGCGTCCTATATCGTTGAGAATTCTGGTGTCTCGGTTACGGTGATCCGAACTGATCAGCAAAACTAAATATAGATCTTGAAGAATGTGGTATTCCAAACGGAAGCCACATTCTATTTTAGAATAATTCTAAAATAGCTTGACTTCTGATAGTGATGAATCTATGATAATAAATGTGATTAGAACGATTATAAACTAAAGAGGGCGAAGCGAATGAAACAGAAAATGTCGTTAGCACAAAAGGTGAATATTTTACGAGCTAGTGTGATGGGGGCTAATGATGGCATTATCTCGGTAGCGGGGATTGTAATTGGGGTTGCGGCAGCAACGCAAAATCCCTTTGCTATTTTAATCTCGGGCCTGGCAGGTAGTTTGGCAGGCACGATTTCTATGGCAGCGGGTGAATATATTTCGGTAAGTACTCAAAAGGATTCCCAAAAGATGGCCTTAGCAGTTGAAGGTCAGCGTTTAAAAAATGATTACGCTAGCGAGTTTTCTTTTGTTAAGCAAAAGTACCTTGATCAATCAATCGATCCGGAATTAGCTCAAGCAGCGACTCAACAATTGATGGATAAAGATCCAATTGGGACTGTGGTTCAAGAACGGTATGGCTTTAACCCTCGCGAATATACCAGTCCATACGATGCGGCGATTGCTTCTTTTATTTCCTTCCCAATTGGCTCAGTTTTACCGATTGTGGCGGTTACGATTTCACCAGTTCACTTACGAATTTGGATGACCATGTTGGCGGTCACCTTCATGTTAATTATTACCGGATACACAGCTGCAGTTTTGGGGGGATCGGATCGTTGGAAGTCGGCGTTTCGGAACGTAATTGCCGGCTTAATTACCATGTTGATTACTTTTGTCATTGGACAATTATTTGCCCACTAAGGAGTTACTATGCAAATTAAAACGATTAAACATCAGCACCAAACCATGGAAGAAAAATTAAATACTTTGCGTGCTGGGGTCTTAGGATCTAATGATGGGATTCTCACCGTGGTCGGGGTTCTTGTTTCGGTGGCAGCTGCAACTTCTAATTCCTTTACCATCTTTATTGCTGGTTTATCAGATTTGTTGGCCTGTGCTTTTTCGATGGCAGTCGGTGAATATGCATCGGTGAGCACGCAAAAAGATACTGAAAAATCGGTCGTGGCAAAAGAGCAACATCTTTTGAAAACTGACTTTCAAGGTGAATTAGAAGCAGTGCAAGCTTATTATCATTCCAAAGGCTTGACCAGTGATCTTTCTTTAAAGATTGCCGAGGATTTAATGAAGAAAAAACCGTTAGCAACGGTTTTAAAAGTAAAGTACAATATTGAGCTTGGCCATTATTTGGATCCATGGGCGGCCGCTTTTTCATCATTATTTGCGGCAGCTTTAGGCGGGATCTTGCCATTAATGGCAATGACCTTTGTAAATGGATTTTATAAGTGGCCGATGACAATCGCCGCCGTGGCGGCATCGAGTGCCTTGACGGCTTTGATTAGCTCGAAATTAGGTGATGGTGATACGAAAGTTGCCATTATTCGTAATATTGTCATTGGTTTAATTACCATTGCTATCCACTATGGGGTTGGTAAATTATTTTAATAATAGGGCCGAGTTAAAAACTGGGCTTTTTTTATTGACAGATTGGCTAAAACTCATTATTATTAAAAACTAATTAGATTATGTTTTTGTGAGGAAACTTATGAACGGATTTACCATGAACAGTATGTGTATGAAATTAACCCAGGGCGTGTTAGAGCGGTCGGTTAATTTGCGTTCAATCAAAATCTGAACTCATAGTTAAACCAATTCCTTTGACACTGCCAGCATAAATGGTGGTGTCTTTTTTATTGAAAGTAAGGAGAAATAAAAGATGGTAAAACCAATGATTGGCATTACTGGTGGGGTCTTAACGAATGCGGGACCTTTTCAAGGTTATCACCGGAGTTATGTTAATGAAGACTACGTTCAAGCGGTCATTGCTAATGGGGGAGTTCCGCTAATTATTCCAGTGACGAATGATGAAGCAGTGATTAAGTCGCAGATTAACACCGTTGATGCGGTGATTTTATCCGGTGGGAATGATATTGATCCCCGTAATTATCATGAAAATACGACACTGGAATCAGATGATCTAATGCCGAGTCGGGACTGGTTTGATTTACAGGTGGTTCAATTAGCTGAGCGGGACGAATAAACCAATTTTAGGGATCTGTCGGGGTGCACAAATTATAAATGTTGCTCATGGTGGTTCTTTATATCAAGATTTAAAGTATCGACAACATACATCACTGCAACATTTGTATCATGATCATCCCGATCAAGTTACTCAAACCATTTCAATTAATACCGGGTCCAAACTGGCCCATATTTTTGGCCAGACCAAACTAGCGATCAATTCCTTCCATCATCAAGCTATTCACCGGTTAGGTCGGCATTTACAGGCGACCGCCTGGGCTGAAGATGGGGTAATTGAGGGCTTTGAAAGTCCTCAACAGGCGATAATTGGGGTGCAGTGGCATCCGGAAATGTTGTATCGTCGTGAAAAAACGATGGATCGCTTATTTCAAGCCTTAATTAATCAAGCACAAGGAGAGAGAAGATGACACAGACAACTATAAAAAAATTGGGCTTTTGGTCCATTGTTTTATTTGCCATTAATTCAATTATCGGATCTGGGATCTTTTTAACCCCGGGATCGGTAGTTTCGATGGTTGGCGCTAAGGCTCCGTTGGCCTATTTGGGGGCGGCAATTATTGCAATTGTTTTAGCGATTTCCTTTGCATCGGCCGCTAAATACGTTTCGAAAAGTGGGGGTGCCTATGCTTATGCCAAGGCTTCCTTTGGAGATCGATTTGGCTTTTATATGGGCGTGGTACGTTATTTCTCGGCTTCAGTAGCTTGGGGAGTCATGGCAGTAAGCGTGATAAAGTCAACTTTATCGATTTTTGGCGGAAATCCCAATGATTTTCGGAGCGTGTCCATTGGTTTTGTAATTTTGATGATCATTATTACGATTGTGAACTTCTTGGGCGAAGAATTTTTTACCTGGGTGAACAATCTATCAACGATTGGTAAGTTAACCGCTTTGGTGATTTTGATCATTGCCGGAGTTAGTATTCTTCTGGTAACTGGTCAAAATAATTTTAGTCAGATCAATCGTTTGACGGGCAATGGTGGTTTGATCCCATCAGTAACCACTTCATCATTTGTGATGGCCATGGTGGCGGCTTTTTATGCCTTCACTGGCTTCGAAAGTGTGTCGAGCGGTTCAGAAGATATGATTAAGCCGGAAAAGAATCTTCCTCGGGCAATTCCGCTAGCAATTATCATTATTTCTATTATTTATATTGGGACGATTTCGGTGGCAATGATGATCAATCCGGTGGCGATCGTCAAAACCAATCAAGTCGTGGCCCTAGCAGCTGTCTTTTCTAATCGAATTTTATAAACCATTATTTTATTAGGGGCCTTAGTCTCCATGTTCGGGATCAATGTAGCGGCTTCTTTCAACTCACCACGTATTTTAGAAGCGATGGCGAATGAAGGTCAGATGCCACATTGGATTGCGAAACGTAATCGCAAGGGAATCCCGATTGTGGCTTATATCATCACCGTGGCTTTAGCCATCTTAATTCCAATGTCATTCTTATATGAAACAACTTTGGTAATTTTAATGAGTGCCATGGTCCGCTTTTTTGAATTTATTGTCATTCCGATTGGGGTGGTTGGGTACTATTACGATAAGCATCAACAAACAATTTTAGATGCCCCGAAAAATTGGTGGACGGATGTTTTAATTCCGCTTTTAGGGGTCTTATTGACGGCCTTCTTACTATTTGAATATGATTGGGTCGGTGAATTTTCGATCCACGGTCACCTGAATTGGTATGCGATTTCTGGAATGATTGGTGGCTTTGTGGTCTTACCGATTATCTTTGCCCTATTTGCAAATTGGGAACGTAAGTAACTAAAAAATGTAACGAACCTATACGGTTTACTAAAAGACTGGAGCTGATGCCCCAGTCTTTTTTAATGAGTTAAAATTGGTCGCTATCGGGATTAAATAACCGTTCATGGCGGCCTCGATAGCATTCCGCTTGGATGGTAACGTGATCAATCTGATATTTATTTTTTAGGAGTTGATCAACCTGCTGGTATATTTGTTCAGCTTCGCTTAGACGGATATCATCACAATTAATATGAAGTGACATTGAATTGTGGTGTTCATCAATCATCCAAGCATGCAAATGGTGGACGTGACAAATCCCATCAATGGCTAACAGATCCCGCTCAATTTCATCATAATTTACAGCGGGTGAGGTTTGCATCAAAATGTTGAAAGTGGTTTTGATGATCGGCCAGGCTTCATAAGCGATATAAAGGGCGACAATGATGGTTAAAAGGGGATCAACCCATTCGGCATCAGTAAAAGTCAGGACGAGCGCTCCAATAATCACGGCGACTGATGATAAGGTGTCGCTGAGTAAATGGAGATAAGTAGCCTTGATATTCAAACTAGTGTCTTTACCCGCGTTTAAAAGAAACATTGACACAAAATTGGCAATTAAACCAATTACGGCAACCACCAGCATTAATGGACCGTCAATTTTTTCGGGATGCTGGAAACGTTGAATGGCTTCAATGATTAATACGACTGCGATCAAAACTAATAAAGCGGCATTAAAAAGGGCGGCCAAAATTTGGGCCCGCTGGTAGCCATAAGTGCGCTTAGAATTTTCCGGTCGTTGACTAATGATTTGTGCGCCATAACCTATCGCAATTGATATGGTATCACTAAGGTTATGCATCGCATCGGATAGTAGCGAAAGGCTGCCGGAAAAGATGCCACCTAAAATTTCTACTACTGTAATGACCGCATTAAGGAGGGTGACACCGCCAAAGCGCTTCCCTGAAACCTGATGTTGATGCATAAAAATCTCCTTTATCTTGCTTTTGAAAATATTGTACAATAACAGATCTGATAAGGAAACGCGACCTTAAAAGAAAAAATAGTTAAATCACTGAAAGGACTTGTTATTTCAGTTGCTTTTACAGATAATTAACTCATTGAATATGAGGGAGGAGCGTATGGAAGATCAAGAACGAAACCTTGCAATTACGACCTGTATCCTAGCGGGCCAGATTTTGATTGAAAATGGATCGAATATGGATCGCGTGAATGACACCATGTATCGTATGGGAAGTGCGGCAGGTTTAAAATCCTTTCAGGTTTTTACAACGGTTACCGGGATCGTAGCCTCGTCTGATCATCAGCCGAATGCTCAGGCCGTCGATATTCGGGTACGAAAAAATAATTTGCGCAAAATTGCCCAAGTGAATAGTGTGTCTCGGCAGTTCTCGGCCGGAGAGTTAAGTCTTCAGGAAACCTATCAACGACTGAGTGAAGTTGATCGGGACCAAACTAATTTACCAGAATGGCTCCAATGTTTAGCAGCGGCGATTTTAAGCGCTGTTTTGATGGTGATTTTTACCGAAGATGTTCGCGATATCGCCTATGGATTTGTGATTGGTGGCTTAGGTTATTGGACTTTTCTTCGGCTGTTTGGTCGTTTCCAAATTAAGTATATTAGCGAATTTTGTTCCGCTTTGGTAATCGGGATCTGTACCGTTTTATTAGGCAAGTTAGGCTTGGTTCATGATACCAGTGCCACCATTGTTGGTTCCATTATGCCACTGGTACCAGGGGTGCCATTAACGAATGCGGCCCGCGATTTTGTCTCTGGAAATTTGATCAGTGGTCCTTCACGTGCCTTAGAAGCTTTATTGACGGCAGCATCGATTGGTTGTGCGATTGTCATCGTTTTGCGTTATTTTTAGGAGTGGCTAATGCAAACTAATTTATTAATTCAATGTTCAATGGCCTTCATCGCAGCAATTTGCTTTGGGATGATGTTAAATATCCCTGTCAAAGCATATCTGCCTTCGGGCTTGATTGGTTGTTTATCCTGGGCAGTCTACGTTATTCTGTATTTCCAACTTCATTTAGGTCTAGCCATGAGTAACATGATTGGGGCCATTTTAATTTCGGTTACTAGTATGTTGTTGGCCCGCCGGCAAAAATTACCCATGATTATTTATAATGTGCCGGCGCTAGTTAACTTTGTGCCTGGGGGCCAATCCTACCGAATGATCAGTAATTTTGTCTTGGGTCATAATGCTTTAGCGATGACTTATTTTTATCAAGTCATTGTTATTGCCGGAGCTTTATCGCTAGGTTTTGGGATTGGCGATTTGCTGAACGCCGCAATTTTTGGCCGGCGGATTCGGGGACCGCGACCCTTTAGTCAGGTGCTATTACCGAAAAAACGCCCACCGAAAAAGGGCTGATATGGTATAATTTTCCCAATAGACAAGAAAGCGAGAGAGAAACTTAATGTTAATCCAACAAGATCATGGACGGAAACTACGTTTTTATGTTTCCGGAATTCTTTTCATCATCATTGCTCTAATGGTTTGGAAGAGCACCTTATTACCTAGCACCGTCGATGCAGCCTTGCAAACTTTGTTCACCAGCAACCACGCATCGGGTTTCATGACTTTCATCATGAAATTCATCAGCTTTATCGGTAGCCCGAAAATGACCATTCTGTGGACCTTAGTCATTGCTTTTCTGTTATGGGGATTCAAGTTTAAGGTGCCGGCGGTATGGTCAGTCGTCACCTTGTTCGGTGCAGATGTCCTGGGCTGGATTGTTAAACACATTATCCAACGGGCACGACCATCGCAACACCTGGCTTCCGACGATGGTTATAGTTTCCCAAGTGGCCATGTTTTAGGAACTTTCATTGTGGCCGCTATTATTCTTTTGATCCTCGTTCCTTTGATTCAAAATCGGTTAAAACGAAATCTAACCATTGCCTTAACTTTAATTTTCGTGATTCTGTTAGCTATTTCGCGGGTTTACTTATATGCGCACTACCCAACTGATACGATTGGGGCCATGTTATTAGCCTACACT
Organism: Limosilactobacillus gastricus DSM 16045; assembly: GCF_001434365.1. Lineage (GTDB taxonomy): Bacteria > Bacillota > Bacilli > Lactobacillales > Lactobacillaceae > Limosilactobacillus > Limosilactobacillus gastricus. Next base: position 7,978 of record NZ_AZFN01000002.1, read on the forward strand.
TGGGTCCAAGTGATGGAAATGGCCTATGTGAAATATGCACCGACTTTACAGCACTGGAATTTTACCCACAATTCACGGATCTAAAAAAACCGCCAAAATGGCGGTTTTTTGTTAGCTTTCATTTCGTGATACAATCAGGTCGTAAGATCAATTAGGAGGTGGAGCTAATGGAAGCCTTTAATTCAACCAGTTTTCGTCTTGATGGGCGGGTAGCCTTGGTTACTGGTGGTGCCAAAGGTTTAGGAAAGTATTATTCAATTGCCCTTGCCATGTATGGGGCGAAAATTTTTGTGGTTTCCCGATCAAAAGATGGTTGGGCTGAGTTGAGAAGTAAAGTAAGCGAGTTAGGGTCAGAAGTTTATTTTCTGCAAGAAGACATTAGTCAACCTGGCTGTGCTGATCAGATAGTCGAAGCGGTTATGCACCAGTATGGTCAATTAGATATATTGGTTAATAATGCCGGAATCCAAATCCGTAACGATGTTTTAGCTTTTAAAGATACGGATTGGGATAAAGTGATTAATCTCAATCTGAATGCACTTTATCATTTGTCGCATGCCGCCGCTAAAGTTATGGTTAAACAATCCTCGGGGAAAATTATTAACATTGGGTCGATGCAATCATATCGGGCGGGGAAGTATATTTTCCCTTACACCGCTTCTAAACATGGGGTATTAGGATTAACAAAGGCCTATGCGGATGCCTTAGCCCCATATCATATTCAAGTCAACGGCTTGGCGCCGGGCTACATTAAAACTGATATGACCAAAGCCTTACAAGATGATCCCGTTCGCGGTCCGGAGATTCAAGCTCATATTCCATCAGGCGATTGGGGCGTTCCGGAAAATTTGATGGGCCCAATGATCTTTTTGGCCAGTTCGGCTTCTGATTATGTGACTGGAGTGATGTTACCAGTTGATGGGGGCTATCTATTACGTTAAGAATTGCAACCACTCGCTGGCAAGATCGATCCAATGAGCTACGTGAGGATCGGCATGATCAGGCTCAGTTGGCTTGGCGGCTAATGAATTAGCGATCGTCATTCCATGAGGACCATGCTGAAAAAGATGAACCTCATGGGGAATTTGATGGGCGTGAAGGGCTAAACTGTAATTGATCGTGTTTTGGACGGTAATCAAAGGATCATCCATTGTCGCCCACAAAAAAGTGGGGACGTTGGTATCGGTGACGTGATGGCTGGCACTGTAAAATTCAGGATCATTTGTCCATTGATGAAGAGTGTCAACATCATTAGGGAAACCTAGATCAAGGTCAATCACCGGATAACCAAGAATGACATTGGACGGCTTTAAGATAGCACTATGAGTACCTAGCTGATTAGTGAGCCAAGTACTGTCCCAATAATCATTATATAATGAGACGATTAGCCCACCCGCCGAGAAACCGAGAAGGGTTAATTGGTTATTTAAACGCCACTCTTCGCGATGCATTTTAACCATGATTACCGCCGCCGCTAAGTCTAAGATTGGTTGAGGTAATAAGGGCTGTTGCTCATTCAGAAAAGTGTAGCGGAGGACAAAGGCTTGAAAGCCCAGCGCGTTAAAACGTAAAGCAGTTTTTTCGGATGACTCAATGGGAATATGAGTCATTGATCCGCCCGGGACGATTAGGATCGCTGGTAGTTCTTGGTCAGGATAAGTACTTTGCAAATAAGCCGTTAATTGGGCGTGTTCATTAATCGAGTAATTTTTAATTTCCATACAGTCACCTCACGTGGTTTAAATAGGAGCATTATAATGCAAGTGGACGAAAGTTCTCAAGTTCAAATTCATCAATTAGAGGCCCGTGAGCTTGATCAGGTTGAAGCCTTGTTGGCCGATCAGCAGCTTGCCCTAGCCGCCGGACTAAACTTGAGTGAGCATCCGGGCGCCCGGCGATGGGCAATTCAAAATTGGCTGAATCAACAAGTCCTCTGGGGGATTTTCCATGGGGATCAGTTGATTGGCTTGATCGCCTTCTTTCCGATCGATGCCGGTCGTGAATTAGGATATTTATTACAGAGACCTTGGTGGAATCAAGGGATCATGACGAAAGCAGTGCAGCAAATCCTGGTTCATTATGCCGACCAATTAATCGTTGCTTATACACGGGAGGACAACCTACCTTCACAAGCGGTCTTGCAAGTGAATGGCTTTCAACCGCTAGCTAAAGAAGCCGGGATCATCAAGTGGTCGACTTGTAAAATGTGAGTAAGCGTGTATAATCACTAATGTATTAAAGTAAATATTTAACGAAGAGGTGCATGTCTCATCAGTAATCATTGTTAGGCTGGCAAAAGCTGGATCATTGATGAAAGGGTGCCATGCCGAAACAAAACTGGTTTGCCCCAGTGGCGTTGGGGGATCGTTTAAAAAGCGATTCACTGTCGTGGAAACACGGAGCGCTTCTAGATAAGATAGGTTCTTTCTGGTTGCCCGGGAAGAACTTTTTTGTATTGAAAACAAGGAGGAAATCTGATGGCAACAGATATGAGCCACCAACAGGGTGGCGAAATTAAGCGATCTTTGCAATCGCGACATTTATCAATGATCGCTTTGGGAGGATCAATTGGGACCGGGCTTTTTATTGCCAGTGGGTCCGCAATTACGACGGCTGGACCGGGGGGCGCTTTGGTGGCCTATGCCGTGATGGGAATTATGGTTTACTTTTTGATGACTTCCCTTGCCGAAATGGCCACCTATATTCCGTTAAGTGGCTCTTTTGCGGCTTATGCCACTAAATTTGTGAGTCCCGCCATGGGTTTTGCTCTTGGTTGGAACTATTGGCTTAATTGTGCTATTACCGTCCCGGTGGAAGTCACCACGGCGGGGTTAGTCATGAACTTTTGGTTCCCCCATATTCCATCGTGGATTTTTAGTGCGGTCGTCTTCGCTTTGATTTTCTTAATCAACGTGTTGTCGGTGAAGTCATATGGGGAGACCGAATTTTGGTTAGCCTTGGTGAAGGTGGTTACGGTAATTGTTTTCTTAATCGTCGGGGTGCTAGTTATCTTGGGGATTATGGGTGGTCAAGGACCGGTTGGGTTAGAGAATTTTACTTATAAGAAAGCTCCGTTTGTGAATGGTTTTTCGGGAATTTTGAGTGTTTTCCTAGTAGCCGGATTTTCTTTTCAAGGAACCGAAATGGTTGGGATTGCCGCTGGGGAATCAGCTGATCCTGAAAAGAGTGTGCCACGGGCCATTCACTCCACTTTCTGGCGAATTCTTTTATTCTACATTTGTACGATTTTTGTCATTGCCTGTATCCTACCATACACGAATCCTAATCTGTTGAGTTCGGACGTTAAGGATATTGTGACTAGTCCCTTTACGCTGGTCTTTAAGCGCGCCGGTTTAGCAGCAGCAGCGAGTGTGATGAATGCTGTGATTCTTGTAGCAGTGCTTTCATCAGCTAATTCGTGGATGTATGCTTCTTCGCGGATGCTTTATTCCCAAGCACGGGAAGGCTATGCTTGGAAGATTCTTGGTTATATTGATAAACGCGGGATTCCAATTTATGGGTTATTATCCACCTTAGTGATTGGAATTCTTGTCTGGTTAACCCAATTTATCGGTCCGGAAGCCTATAACTACTTAATTGGCGCTTCAGGATTGTCCGGCTTTATTGCTTGGGTCGGGATTGCCGTTTCTCATTGGCGATTCCGAAGAGCCTTTGTAGCCCAAGGTCACCAGTTGAGTGAATTAAAGTATCACGCGGCATTATTCCCCTTGGGGCCAATTCTAGCTTTTGTTTTGTGTTTAGTCGTCATTTGTGGACAGAATATTGATGCTTTCATCAATATGGATTGGTCCAACATCGCCATTACCTATATGACGGTGCCGATTTTTATCATCTTGTACATTTATTACAAGGTTAAATATGGTAGTAAATTGATTCCTTTAAAGAAGGTCGATCTATCACGGCGTACGAAAGGGGAAGCTTTTGAACCAGCCGATGAGCCGACTGGAGAAAAGCAAAATCACTAATTGACAATTATCGGTAACTATAATAAACTAAAATAGTTATCGATATGGAGGATTAGCTCAGTTGGGAGAGCGTCTGCCTTACAAGCAGAGGGTCACAGGTTCGAGCCCTGTATCCTCCATCGATTCATGCGGATATGGCGGAACTGGCAGACGCGCAAGATTTAGGTTCTTGTGTCCTTGTGGCGTGGGGGTTCGAATCCCTTTATCCGCATTTATAGTTTAAGAAGCTTGATTTAACCTTGGTTATCTCAAGTTTTTTTATTTCTCCGAAAGTCATCAGGGAGGGCGGTTAAATGCAAGTGTTTGGATTAGTGATTATCGGAATATTAATTGGTACTTTCGTCATTGCCATGGGCGGTGGCGGTGGCGCCTTTTATCTGGGTGTTTTGACAGCACTGTTTGGCCTTTCGCCAGTAACGGCGGCTGCTACTTCTCTGGTTACGGCTTTACCATCAATTTATGTAGGAGTGATTGGCTATTGGCGTCATCATCGGATTAACTTTAAAATTGGGAATCAAATGTTGATTGCCGCCATTCCAGGAGTCGTCTTAGGCTTACTATTATCACCTTGGATTCCTGAAAAAATATACACATGGATCATTGCCCTACTCTTGATTTATTTTGGGATTAAGATGCTAATGAGACGGACTCAGCAGCGATCACCACAACACCCGCAAATTGCGGCCTTGACCTATGGTTCACTCGGGGGACTGATGGTTGGTATTTCGGGATCCAGTGGTGGTGGACCAATCATTGCTGGTTTATTACTGATGGGTGAATCACTTTTTGATGCTACGGCCACTTCATCCTACGTTTTAGCCGGGATGTGTAGTTTAGGGGCATTAGTGCATGCAGCCTCAGGAATGGTCGATTGGTCCTTAGGGATCCCTTTGATGATCGGGGCGGTGATTGGTGGCTTGTTTGCGCCAACCATTGTAGAATACCTTGACCGTTACCCGATTAGTGAGCAAATTTTGCGAGTAATCCTCGCTTTGATGTTAATTTTCTTTGGCTTTAAATCGCTATTTTAAGGCAGACTAGTAAGGAGAAACGATGGAATTAACCAAAGGACAACAAGTTGAAATTCGCCGAAAACAACGTCAATGGATGGTTTTCCCAGAAAGACTGTTTCAATTGGCTTATGATCAGATTCCCGATGCTCCTTATGAATTTAAGATCCGTTTGATTGAAAGTCGTCAGCAGAATTGGCCCTTAACCAATGATGATATAAAAGTGTTAAGCGCGCTAGCCAATCATCAAAGCATCGATCCTCTGATAGTCAAACCGAGCAAAAAGCGTCAAACGAGTAAAAAAGTAAGTCAGGCTGAACTTGATTCGCTCCATCAGCAACTAAAAGGTCTAATTGCGAATTATCAGGCCTTACTAGGGCGCGCTGAAGAAGTTGGCCTCATGCCTTTAGAAAAGCAACGCCGCTGGCTCGAAAAAGCTCAGCAAATTTCAGAAAATCCTCGGGCCACGAAAACAGCACTTAGCAAAGAAATTTCCTATTTGGAAGACCAGATTGACCGATGGTCGGATCAAATTAATCGTCGTCAACTGGATTGACAAACTTAGTTATCATGATAGAATACTAAGTATAGTCAAATGCGGAAGTAGTTCAGTGGTAGAACATCACCTTGCCATGGTGGGGGTCGCGCGTTCGAATCCCGTCTTCCGCTTTTTATTTTGCACCTATAGCGCAACTGGATAGAGCGTCTGACTTCGAATCAGAAGGCTGCGGGTTCGACTCCTGCTAGGTGCATACCATTAAGGAATTATAAAGCTGGGAAGAGACAATGACGTTTCTTTCCAGCTTTTTGTAAATTAAAAGAGCGACCACCTAATGGGATCTCTCTATGTAATAGTTATTATGATAAGGAACGATCAGGTTCGGGAACGGGTGTTGAAATATCTGACTGATGCCGAGGTCGTAAACCAGCAATATCCGTATCTTCCCAGCGATAGGAGAGCGGACGATGATAGGCTTTTTCGTAGGCCTGACATTTTTGTTGGTAGTCCAATTCCTGCATTCGAACGGAGTTAGCTTTAATAGATTGATCTGGGTCTGGGAAAATTGGCTCTAAGACATGTACCCGATAATGGGTTTTATAAAAATCATCATTGGATAATTCGTCATCTTGAATAATTTCAACAAACAAGGAAATGATCGGGACATTAAAGCGAGCCGCATAGTAATAAGCACCTCGTTGTAATGGGCGAGGTTTCCGATAGTTATACCACATTTCTTGTTCAGGATAGATCAGGATCGGATTTCCTTGGCTTAAAGTCGTTTCGAGTCGATGGGGAAGTTCGCGTCCCATATATTCCATGCCGCCCCCTTGGGAGGCGATTGGGATCAGATCATAATTCCAAAAGATGAAATGAAGCGGGTAAGCGGCCATTAAATTCGTTTCTTGGCTGACAATGGAAAGATTCTGGTAGCCGGCATAACGGACTGCCGAACGGACCGCCAAATTTTCGAGTGGACTGAAGTGATTGCTGGTTACAATAGCCCCGGTATGAAGATCGGTAATTTTCTCCAGACCCACAATATTTTCAGCGGGAACAAGTTTCATGGCGTAGCGATCCATAAATTTCCGAACGTTATGGTTTCGGATTTTGGCTCGCCGAGTCTGCTTGTATTTCCAATAGTTTGCAATTAAGTCGCTACTTTCCTGACTGGAGAGACTAGCGTCGTTGTCTTGAACCTTGGCATGGAAGTCTTGGTCTAAAACAGCCTGGTGAATATTTTCAATAACTTGATAACTTGATTCAAACATTTCAATTCCTCTGGTTTTGCAATCATCGGTCGATGAAGCTAGGTTATCTTTAATTTTATAGATATTTTAGCTCGACACAATTATCAAATTGGACCAAAGTGTCTCATATCTGATAATTATGGATAGGGTGATAGTAAAAAATTTGATGATCTTTGATATTTTGACCATCATACCATAATCGAAGGATTTCTTCACAAGCGATTTATGACTAGCGATGATGAAGGAATTTTAGTTACAATAAAAGAAAAAGGAGTGATTTAAATGGCTGAAAATGATGGATTAAGGTGGCTGGGCGAGCTTGACCAAGCAGAAGTGGAGAAGGAAGACTTTGCGGCTAAAGGGCAAGGAAAATATACGGTGAATGGTCTTAATCCCCATGACGATAACTGGCTGGAAGAAGCTAGTCAGAAAGTACATGCTGCTCAAGGGGATGATTATGTGCTCCTCGATCGTGGTTTGTTAACCGTCAATCAATTGAACTGGCTATTAAAAGAAGTTTATGGGGAGTTAACTTACTGTGACGATAACCACCAATTAATGTGGTATAACCGACAATACGATGATCCCAATCAAATGATGGGGCGGCGCCGTCCAGAACAAGTCGGTGACAATATGGATGATGTTCATCCCGATGTTGGTAATGTGCGAAAATATGCTAAGCAAGTTTGGTATGGGCTACGGGCCAAAGCGGATGGTCGCGATGAAGTATGGACGCCGGTTTCCAGAGGGCATGGTGAGCCAATCATGCATTATAATCGTTATAAGCGAATTGAAGACGAAGCGGGTAATTTCCGAGGGATCGCTGAATGGGTGGTTGACCTCAAGCCATTAGCTGAATACTATTGTCGGACGAATGGTCTGAAAATGGTCCCCGATGAGCAGGCGCAACGACCTGATTTTGTAGAGACACCTGCAGACGTGAAACGTCATCAAGCCGATATAGATGCAACTAGTCATCCATCCAATTAGGGAGTCATTATTATGGACTATCAAATATCGATTGGTAAACTTAAGCGCAATTTACCTTTGGTCAAAATTGGTGAAAATACGCAAATTGCCTCGTTTGTTTTATTAGGTGATACTGAATTAACGATCGAAGCTGCCCGACAGTTGAAGGATCAATTAACCTTGGATTTTGATTTTGTAGTGACCTTGGAAAGTAAAGGGATTCCCTTAGCTCATGAATTGACCCGGAAAACAAACCGTGATCATTACGTGGTAATTCGAAAAAGTATCAAGTCCTACATGACTGAACCGGTAGTGACTACGGTAGAATCTATCACCACTAGTGAACCGCAACAATTGGTTCTAGATGGAATGGATGCGGCGACGTTAAGTGGTAAACGGGTTGTACTGTTGGATGATGTAATTTCGACTGGGGGTTCATTAAAAGCAGCTGAAGAACTACTAGCTCGAGTAAGCTGTCAGGTGGTAGCAAAAGTGGCTATTTTAGCGGAAGGTGCTGCGGCCCATCGCAATGATATTATCTATCTATCCTCACTACCCTTGTTTGATGCAAGGGGACAAATCAAAGATTAAAAAATGGGTGTGAAGAAATGCTAATTAACATTTCTTCACACCCTCATTGCTTTTGATCACATTCGTTCTAGATTAGCCCTATAGGACGCCTGTTTGCTTTTTTCCCAGCTTCATTCTTAATCTTGCTTGAGTTCGTTAATTAAGCCTTGATCGCGATTTTTAATCAATTGTTGACCGGTATCACCTTGCCAATCGTAAAAGCCATGACCAGTCTTTAGACCTAAGGCATGTTGATCAACTTTAGCTTTTAAGCGGGGATCTTCACCAGTTTGATTATCTAAATCAGCGTAGAGATACTTAGAAATGTTATCAAAGACATCGAGTCCGCCAAGATCAACGCTAGCAATCGGTCCCACTAAATTCCAGCGACGTCCTAAACTGTACTTGACGATTTCATCGACGGCCTGGGGACTGGCAATTTCTTGTTCCACAATATTTAAAGCTTCGCGTAAGACGGCCGCTTGGATTCGATTGCCAACGAAACCTAGAGAGGCCTTCTTTAAGGCTACGGGGTGTTTGTTAATACGGCTCATTAAATCAACGGTAGCTGTAACGGTATCTTCAGTAGTATTCGAGGAAGGTACCACTTCGACCAAGGGCATTAAATGAGCTGGATTCCAAAAGTGGGCGACGACAAAGCGCGTCGGATTTTGTAACTTATTAGCGATGTCATCCGGATTTAGGCCGGACGTATTAGTAGAAAAAATGGTTGTGTTTTCAGCGACCGCTTCGATCTTTTGCCAAAGCTCTTGTTTTAAAACTAAATCTTCACTAATGGATTCGGTGACAAAATCGGCCTGCTTAAGGGTGTCAGCATAATTATCATAATAATGAAGATTAGAAATTACCTCGTCATAAGAACCTGCGCTTAGTTGATGTTCAACTAATAATTTGACGATCGCACTGATCCTTTGGTGGATTTGAGCTTTTTGATCAGGATGATATAAAAAGATGTTCGTGGTAAAACCGGCGGCTGCAAATTGACCAGCGATGGCACTTCCCATGGTTCCGGTACCAAAACAGGCAATTGTGTTAATCTTATTCATTAATTGATCCTCCAATCTTTTTACCTATATGATACTGGGATAAAATGGGGATGTGTAAAAATTTTTATGACCATTACAGAAAAAATAGCGTACAATAGTAATTGTAATTTTATTGATCGGGAATTAGCTCAGCTTGGTAGAGCGCGTCGTTCGGGACGACGAGGTCGCAAGTTCGAATCTTGTATTCCCGATTTTTTATTTGAAGGAGATTGTATGTTAACACCACGTGAAGTTCAAAATACCCGCCAGGAACTTCAAGAAAACTTCCGTCGCCTGGGATATGATTTGGATCGAGTTAGTCAAGAAGCTGAATTATCTAAAGCGGCAATCCAAGCAGTTCTTACGATGGATCACCCACAACCGGGGGACGTTTGGCAGGTTCGGGATTATCTTGAAGATATGTTAGTCCAGTCTGGGCGAGCTGTTTATCCATGGTCGAAACTTGCTAACCATTCCGCTAATCGGTGGTTTGCTTATCGGACGCCTTGGCGGGGAAAATAGCTGGTATTAAAAGTCATCATATACGTTAATTGACAACGTATCATGGTGGCTTTTTGTATTACTTGAGATATGGAGTAGACAGTAATGGATAAAAATATCCAGCAAGCAATCTTATCACGAGCGATTAATCAAAATTCGGCACGCTAAATCGAAATTTTAGGCCAACTGGTATCTTATGAGAATATAACACCACCAGCTGTCAATTTCGCACATTGGACAACCGTTTCCACCGTGCTGCTTGTTAGGCGGTTCTGGTATAATATACAAAAATATTTTGAATTACTGGGAGGAAATTCATGATGATTAAGGAAAAGAATGTCTTTCATATTAACGGTTATGCAGGCTTATTAATTGCCTTGGCTTTATTGGCTTTGTCGATTTGGACCTTCTTTAGTTCGGTCGTTTTGGCTGTGATCTTATTCATCCTGTCGTTAATCTTTTCGTCCGGCTTGGTGATTGTACAGCCCAATGAAGCAGTTGTCTTAACCTTTTTTGGCTCTTATTTGGGGACGATTCGCGAGCCAGGGTTATTTATGACCTTCCCTTTTACGATGCACCAAAAGGTCTCCTTACGGATTGATAACTTCAACAGTGCCGTGATTAAAGTTAACGACATGATGGGGAATCCAGTCGAAATTGCGGCCGTTGTGGTTTATAAGGTTGTCGATACAGCTCAAGCTCGCTTTGCAGTGGAAGATTATGGACAATTCGTGGAAATTCAAAGTGAATCGGCGGTGCGACACGTGGCCAGCGAATATCCCTATGACACATTGGAGGGCGATGATCAACTAACCTTACGGGGAAATCCGACGGAGGTTTCGCAACGTTTAACTCAAGAATTACAAGAACGCTTACGGGTCGCCGGAGTCGAAGTCGTCGAAACGCGATTAACGCACCTGGCCTATGCAACGGAAATCGCGGCAGCTATGCTCCAAAAACAACAATCAACAGCGATTCTTTCAGCGCGGAAAATTATCGTTGAAGGGGCGGTTAAAATTACTGAAGACGCTATTGATCGCCTGGCTAAAGAGACCAATTTATCCTTAACTGATGAACAAAAATTACAAGTTATTAACAATATCATGGTTGCGATAATCTCCGAACGGGGGACCCAACCAGTGATAAATACGGGAGAATAGCAAGTAAAACAACTTCGTTACTTAATTATTTTAAGAAAATCATTAAATTTTATTGACATTTAATGATAGTTAGATTATGGTACTTACCATAGATTAATTATTCGAGCACAATGAGAAAGAAGAGTAGGTTGATGAATCTGTCAGCGAGTTCCGTTAGGTGAGAGGGAATCAGATCTTCATGAACTGAAAATCACTTTTGAGTCCGCGCCAACCAAGGCCCGGTGGGAACACCCATTATCGTGTGCGTGTATCGCATTTTTGCCGTACACAGTAAGTAGGTACTAGTGATGGTACCTGGACCTAAGGGTGGTACCGCGGATTGACGCCCCTTAATCAGGATAGACTGATTAGGGGGCGTCTTTTTTGTGCCAAGAATAAATAATAATATATTTTTGAAGGAGTAGATTATTATGAATGATCTCACATCGCGTAAGTTAACCTGGAAAGAATATTTAGTGGTTGCTTCGCTTTTATTCGGTTTATTCTTTGGAGCCGGGAATTTAATTTTCCCACTCCACTTAGGTCAATTAGCTGGGGGTTATTGGGTCTCAGCGACGGTTGGTTTCTTGGTAACGGGGGTGGTATTGCCCTTGTTGTCAGTTTTAGCCATCGCGGTTACCCGGGCCGAAGGGGTTTATGATATTGGGAAGCCATTAGGTGCTGGTTTTGCAATCGTCTTTATGGTTTTGATTCACGCGACAATTGGTCCTTTGTTTGGGACGCCCCGGACCGCTTCAGTCTCCTTTACCGTGGGGATTGCGCCATTTGTTTCCAAAGGGAACGAAGGGATGGCCCTTCTAATCTACTCCGCGGTTTTCTTTGCCTTAGCCTTTTTCTTTGCTTATCGTGAAAATAGCATTTTAAGTAATGTTGGGCGGGTTCTAAATCCAATGTTCTTAGCTTTGCTCTTCATTATGTTTTTGGTCGCCTTTTTACGGCCACTGGGTAATCCGATGACAGCCCAAGCCACGTCAGATTATGTGCATGGGGCGTTCGTGAATGGATTCTTGCAAGGCTACAACACGATGGATGCGCCAGCGGGCTTAGCCTTCGGGGTAACCGTGGTGCACGCCGTCCGGCAAATGGGACAAAAACGTGATAATGATGTTGCCCGAGTGGTTGCCAAGTCTGGTGCCCTAGGGATGGCTGGAGTTGCCGTTATCTATCTCCTGTTGATCGTTGCCGGGGCAATGTCTTTAGGTAAGTTTAAGTTGTCAGCTGATGGTGGGGTAGCTTTTACGCAAATCGTTAATTACTACGGTGGTGCTTTTGGTCAAGCAGTTTTAGCCGTCTTAATCGCTGTTACTTGTTTGACGACGGCAGTCGGATTAGTGGCAGCTTTTGCTCAAGATTTCCATAAGCATTTCCCACAAATTTCTTACCATATGTGGTTATTCTTAACGACCTTAGCTTCATTCTTATTCGCTAACTTTGGTCTCGATACATTATTAGCATGGTCGACCCCAATGCTAATGTTCTTATACCCATTAGTACTAGTCTTGATCTTGTTATCAGTGTGTTCACCATTATTCCACCGCGACCCATGGGTTTACTTATTTGTAGTAGTCTTTACGGTTGTTCCAGCTCTTGGTGATATGGTAGTTTCCTTCCCAAGTGTGGTTAGTGCTAGTGCCTTTGGTAAAATGGTTGCAGCCTGGCGTTCCATGTTACCATTATCCGATTTAGGGATGTCGTGGTTAGTTCCAGACCTAATTGGTTTAGTATTAGGTTTATTAGTTCACTTTGCCTATGGCCGGAAACGAGTATTATCTCGGGAAGTATAATCCCCGACTTCAGAGCAGGAACTTTTTAGCGGGGTAACTTAAAAAAAGATTGATTATTACTTGGCAAATGTTTATACTATGTAATGTTCAATTTATTGGGCATTCGCCAAGGTGGTAAGGCAGTGGACTCTGAATCCATAATGCACTGGTTCGAATCCAGTATGCCCAATCTTTTCAAGATGTGACTTAAGGGTCACATCTTTTTTTGTTTATTTTGTAAATATTGTTACGTTTTTGTTACATAAATGTTACAATAAAGATAATAAAAGAGGGGGATGGGGGTAAGGACTCATGAAAACCACTAAAAAAACTATAACTAGTCTGTTGGTATTAGCTTTAACAATTGGCCTTGCCGGCTGTGCAACCACCAATCAAGCCGTAACTAGTCATGATAGTAATGTCAAAACGTCAAGTGTTATTAGTTCATCAACTAAGGCGAAAACGGCTAAACAAGCCAGCTCACAAAGTCAAGTTAGTTCAACGAGTAGTACAACCAGTCAAAGCACGACCGCCACTTCAGTAAATAGTTCAGCAACGGTAAATAATGATTCTTCCAGTGTTGCTAACAGTAATGTTAGTTCAGATGTTTATAATTCCTTTGTTAAAGACAGTGGAGTAAGTTTGAATCAAGATCAGAGTTTAGTGGCCGTGCAAAATTCTGATGGTACTTACCAAGTTGATGTGCGCAGTACGGATGGCGATCCAAATATTGCACATTTAAATGGTACTTATACATACAACCCATCGACGGGTTCAGTAAGTGAAAATAGTAATCAATAAATTTTGATATGGAAATAGGGTTTGGAAAATTCCAAACTCTATTTTTGTGCTTTTTTGCCAATCAATATCTTTGACAATCAAATGAATCTGAGTAGAATTACTATAGTTAGGTACCTAAAGGTTAGGTTCCATACGATTAAATGAGGAGGCATAGTATGGATGATGAGATTGTCGAATTAGTGATTCGGTTTGTCCATGATTTGAGAATGTTATCCCAGCGCCATCCTAAATATGTCATGTATGGTCAAGGCAAGATTATTCGATTGCTCGATCAACATCCAGGAGTTTCCCAACGCGAACTGGCCGAGTTAGCGGCGTTAAAACCGGCTTCGTTGACGGAAACGATTGAACGGATGGAACGTGATGGTTTAGTTGAGCGCCAGCGGGATCAACAGGATCGACGAATTATTCGGGTTAAATTAACGACTTTAGGGCAAAAACGTTCCCAACAATTAGCGAAGGAACATCAACGTTTCCAACAAGCCCTGCTTAATTCCCTGTCAGTAGAAGAAAAGCAGACTTTGATTCAAATTTGTCAGAAATTAAATACTAATTTGCAAGCATTAATAGAAAGGGGCATTCAGAAATAAAATGATTCGGATTGCCAGAAAATATTTTAATTGGTTGGCCGTAACCATTGCTGTCGTCTGTTTGTGTATTCAGGTAGCGTCAGATTTATATTTACCAACCGTGACGTCAGACCTGATTAATAAAGGGGTCTTACAGCAAGATTTTAATTATATATGGCATCAGGGAGCTATTATGCTTTTAGTAGCTTTTGTGGGCTTGGCTGGTTCCGCAGTAAATGTCTACTTTGCTTCAACGCAATCAATGAAAGTTGGGCAAAAATTACGGCAGGATATTTTTAAGCATGTTTTAACCTTTTCCAGTAAAGAAATGAGTGACTTTGGGGATTCTTCTTTAATTACCCGTTCCACGAACGATGTCGTCCAAGTTCAAAATGTCCTGGTACAAATGTTACGGATGATGTTGATGTCGCCGATTATGCTAGTTGGGGCGATCATCATTGCTTATAACCAAGAGCCACGTCTAACCAAGATTTTTTTGATTTCTTTACCTATTTTAGCCTTAGCTATGATCATTATCATGGTCTTTGCCGTGCCATTATTTAAGAGCATTCAGACTAAGACTGATCGGATTAACTTAGTCTTTCGCGAAGGTTTAACGGGGGTCCGAGTTATACGGGCCCTTAATCAAGACCAGCGGGAACAAGATCGGTTCCGTCTAGCCAATGCTGATTATACTAATACTGGGATCAAGGCTTTCACCTTAGTATCATTTTTGATGCCGATTATGACCCTGATCTTAAGTATGACGAATGTTGGGATTACTTGGTTGGGCGCTCATTATATTGCTAATATGTCGATGCAAGTTGGGAACCTAGTCTCCTTTATGACTTATTCGACCCAAATTATGATTTCATTCATGATGTTATCGATGATCTTTGTCTTCGTACCACGGGCTTCTGCATCAGCAGCGCGGATTAATCAAGTATTAGATACCGATTCGAGTGTGGTTGATGATCCGGAGAATGAAGTAGCTTTAGACTCAAAACAAGCAGCTGACTTGAAGTTTGATCATGTTGATTTTCGGTATGAAGGCGCAGATGAATTAGCCTTAACGGATCTGAATTTTGATGTCAAGGCTGGACAGACCTTAGCCATTATTGGTGGGACGGGGTCAGGGAAATCTACCCTCGTTAATCTGATTCCGCATCTCTTTAATATTGAACGCGGGCGGATTGAGGTAAATAATCAAGATATTACTAAGTTGTCGCAACATGATTTACATTCGTTGATTTCCATTACCCAACAAAAAGCCATTCTTTTTACAGGAACGATCCGCTCCAATCTCTTGTTTGGGAATCCAAATGCGACTGAAGAAGATATGTGGCGCGTTTTAGAAATCGCCCAAGCCCGTGATTTTGTTGAAGAAACGGGGGGCTTGGATGCAATCGTGGAAGAAAATGGGGACAATTTCTCGGGTGGTCAACGACAACGGTTGGCGATCGCTAGAACTTTAATCAAACCAGCCTCGATTTATATTTTTGACGATTCCTTCTCAGCTCTAGACTTCAAGACTGATGCTAAATTGCGAGCTGCCTTACGGGAAGATCCAGCTATGCGGTCAGCTATTAACGTGATTGTCGCACAACGGGTATCGACCGTAGTTGATGCTGGCTTAATCTTAGTCTTAGATGACGGGAAAGTAGTCGGTCAAGGAACCCACGCTGAGCTCAAGGCCCATAATCAGGTCTATCAAGAAATTATTGACTCACAAATTCAGGAAGGAGATGTTGAACGTGCGCAACGGTAATCGTCGAGGAAAACCAGTTGAAAAGGCGCGCCATTTCTGGCCAACCACGAAACGCTTAATTTCATATCTCCGACCTTGGAAATGGGGCGTGCTGCTTTCGATTTTAATGGCCATTGTTTCGGTGGCCTTAAATATCGTTTCCCCAAAGATTTTAGGTCAAGCCACGACTGATATATATGACGGGATTTTAAAAGGGGTTCAACAAATGAAGTTGGGCCTGCATATCACTAAATATCCGATTGATTTTAATCATGTGGGACAAATTTGTTTAATTGTTGTTGCCCTCTACATCTTGTCTGGTTTGTTCTCCTTCGGACAGCAAGTTCTGATGACTTGGATCTCACAAAAGGTCGTTTATAATCTCCGACAAGATTTTAAAGAAAAAATGGGTCGGTTACCGATCAAGTACTATGATCAACATTCAAATGGTGATTTAATGAGTCGGATGGTCAACGATATGGATAATATTTCGGGGACTTTACAATAAGGATTGATTCAAATTGTGACTAGTATTATCACCTTTGTTGGGGTCTTGGGTATGATGCTATCAATAAGTTGGAAGTTAACCTTGGTTGCTTGTATCACCTTACCATTAAGTGCCATTGTAATTGCCTTAGTTGCACCAACGGCCCAACGGCTCTTTGCCCATCAACAAGCTACTTTAGGGAAACTTAATGACCAGGTCGAAGAAATTTATGCTGGTCATACCATTGTGCGGACCTTTAATAAAGAAACGGATGAAGAAGATAAATTTGCGGAAAACAACCAACGCTACTATCAAGCCGCTTGGAAGGCGCAATTCTTCTCAATCCTCATGTACCCATTGATGGCCTTTGTCCGTAATTTAGGCTATCTGATGGTGGCAATTGTGGGAACGATTGAAGTAGCACATGGGCAAATTACCTTGGGGAATGTGCAAGCTTTTCTCCAATACACTAACCAGTTCTCACAACCCATCACCCAAATTGCGAACTTGTCGAGCACGATTCAACAAACGATTGCCTCGGCAGAACGGATCTTTACGGTGCTAGATGAGGCAGAAATGGATAACCAATTACTTGATACTACGGTCTTACCGGCTCCACAACCTAAGATCGAGTTTAAGGATGTTGCCTTTTCATATGGGGATGAACCACTAATTGAGGACTTTAATTTGAGTGCGGAAAAAGATCATATGGTCGCGATCGTCGGTCCAACTGGAGCTGGTAAAACCACGATCATCAATCTGTTAGAGCGCTTTTACGATGTTGATGCTGGTCACATTTATTTAGATGGTCAAGATACCCGTTCGATGACGCGGCAAGAGGTCCGACAACGTATTTCGATGGTTCTCCAGGATACCTGGCTTTTCACCGGGACGATCTTTGATAACATTAAGTATGGTCGCGAAGATGCTACGGAAGAAGAAGTCTATGAAGCAGCTCGCCAGGCCCATGCCGATAGCTTTATTCGGCAGTTGCCGGAAGGTTACCAAACCGTCTTAGACGAAACAGCATCAAATATTTCGCAAGGACAGCGACAATTGTTAACGATTGCCCGGGCGTTCTTAGCTAATCCGGAAGTATTGATTCTGGATGAAGCGACTAGTTCCGTTGATACTCGTACTGAAACTTTGATCCAAAATGCGATGAACGATATTCAACAGCACCGGACCAGTTTTGTGGTTGCTCACCGGCTTTCAACGATTCGAAATGCCGACCGAATTATTGTCATGAATCATGGTCATATCATCGAAACGGGTAATCATGATTCCCTAATGGACCAAAACGGTTTTTATGCCGATCTGTATAATAGTCAATTTTTGGGTGCAGATATTTAAATATTTATCGATAAGTAACGGAGTTGTGTTTATTCACAGCGCCGTTTTTTGTATAATGATGACCAAGAGGAGATTTTAGAATGTATCAAAAGACGCAGGTAAGTTTAAAAACAATGGTCGATCAAGGAATTGTGCCGGCTTTAGCAATGGCAATTATTGATCCACGAGGGGACCACCAGGCATTTTTTGGTACGACGGATGGCAAAGCTAATCACTCTGTAAACGCTAAACATTTCTTTGATTTAGCATCGCTAACGAAGGTGTTGGGAACTTTACCAGTGGTCTTAAACTTGTTGGGACAGCATGCTTTGTCTTTAAATGATCCGGTAAATAAATATCTACCGATTGTTCAAGATTCGCGATTAACAATTCGGCACTTGTTAACCCATACGTCAGTGATGGATGGTTACATTCCTCATCGTAATCAGTTAACGGCCCCGGAATTGAAGACGGCCCTATTAAGCACCCAAATGAGTGGGGATAATTTAGGTCGCCTCATTCGCTATAGTGATACTAATTATTTATATTTAGGATGGATTGTTGAGAGTATCTTAGGACAACCAATTCAAACCGTTATCGAGCAAAGACTGATCCAACCACTCGAGATTGCGGGATTAACCTTTCATCCTGATTCGCAGTTAGCGGTCCCCACAGCCGATCTAGCAGGGGAACGGTTCCAGGGAATTGTTCATGATCCGAAAGCTCGGATCTTAAAAAATCAGTGTGGGAGTGCGGGCCTTTTTGGGACCTTGGATGGGGTTCAACAATTACTTTCTTTATGGTTAGCTAATAATCTAAAAGAAATAATTGAGCCATCTTTAACTTCAATGATGCAAACTGATCAAACAGCGATGCCTGGTCACCACCTACGGGGATTAGGGTGGAAATTAATGCATGCAACAGCGCCGGACCATCATTTTGTGGTAACCCATACCGGTTTTACTGGTACCTGGGTGATGGTTGATTTCAAACAAAATCAAGCATTAATCGTTTTATCAAATCGGGTCTATCCGAATGGTCAGAATGATCAATTCTTAGATCTGCGGGATCAAGTTATGGCTACTTATTTAGGGGAAAAAGAGGAAAATTAATGTTTTTATTGTTATTAAGTCATTCTTTATGGATCATAATTATCTCAAACACCATCTTGGCGATCTGGACGGTCTTTCGGGATCGGCGCGATATTGCGGTCACTTGGGCTTGGTTAATGGTTTTAACCTTCCTGCCAATCATTGGCTTTATTTTCTATTTATTTGTCGGTCGAAAGTTAAGTAAGGACCAAATCTTTAATATTCGGCACGAACAAAAGGCCGTCATGGACGATTTCAAAGTTCAACAACAAAACCTGATCCGCAGTCGCTCGCTCTTAACCAAGCGGAAAAATCTGGAGCGAGATTTGCTGTTATCGAATTTATTACTAGAAACGGACGAGGCCATCTTAACCCAAGGAAACCAGGTGCAATTGTATACGGATGGTAATGAAAAGTTTGATCAATTAATTCAGGATATTAATCAAGCAACGACCCAGGTTCACATTGAGTACTATACCTTCTCGTCTGATCATTTGGGAAGACGGGTGTTACATGCCCTGGAAGAGGCCGCACGGCGCGGCGTTGAGGTCCGAGTGCTTTATGACTTGGGTGGTTCCCGGGGGACTAATTATCGATTCTTTCAATATCTAGAACGACTGGGTGGGGAAGCCCAAGCTTTTATTTCTTCTTCTAAAGCTCTGTTTTCAAGTCCCCGTTTGAATTATCACCTTCACCGGAAGCTCGTCATTATTGATGGGAATATCGGCTATATTGGGGGCTTTAATATCGGTGACCAATATGTTGGCGAAGATCCGAAGTTCGGTTATTGGCGGGATACGCATCTGCGGGTAACAGGTTCAGCCACGGCCATGATGCAAATTCGCTTTATGATGGATTGGAACACAACTTGTCGGCGGACAAAGAAGACGCGGATTGATATTGATGCCGATTATATGCGGACTCAGTTTGAACGTTTGGCCGAATACGAGAGTCGCTCCCAAGGGGTGCCAATGCAAATTGTTTCTTCGGGTCCTGATAATGAGAACTATGCGATTCGTCGGGGTTATCAAGGAATTATTAGTCAGGCGCGACAGTATGTTTATATTCAAACCCCATATTTGATTCCCGAAGATTCGATTCTGGAATCATTGATTGTGGCGGCTAAGGAAGGGGTAGATGTCCGCATCATGATCCCTTGCATGCCGGATCACCCCTTTGTCTATCGGGCGACCGAATATTTTGCCAAGTATCTGACTGATAATGGGGTCAAAGTCTATAAGTATAATCATGGCTTTTTACATGCGAAGACGATGGTCTCGGGTAACAATATTGCCTCAGTTGGTTCGGCCAATTTAGATTATCGGAGTGCCAAGTTGAATTTTGAAGTGAACGCCTTTACTTATGATCATCAATTAGCGGGGCACTTAAAAGCAATTTTTGAAGCCGATTTAAAGCAGTCGACCCTATTAACCACCGATTATTTCGCTAATCAATCTAGGTGGTTGAAGTTGAAACAATACTTTTGTCGCCTCTTAGCACCAATTTTATAAACAAAATGCCCAGCAACTGAAACTTAGTTGCTGGGCATTTTGTTAGTTATACTGGTGTCGAATTTGATTCATTAGAATTAAGACGATGGTTTCAATTAATACCAAAAGATCAATTAAGACAAAGCTGATTAAATCAGAGGTAAAAATTATGACAATAATAAATAGCCAGGAAATCCAGTTCCACCAACGCTCAAGCTTAATTACTTGCCCCAGGCGCGGGTTGCTATTAGCGACGCTAGGCGATTGACTATGGGCGTTTAAGAAGGTGTACAAGCGAACTTCATACACACTTTCGGCGAGATAAATAATGATAAAGATAGTAATGATAGTAGTATAAGCAGTCATTGATGCTCCTTAAAAAGTTGGTTTAATTTCCAAAGCTTCTTGTTTGGAAAAATCAGCCGTCGGATATTTTTTCCGAAGGGCCTGGAGTAAGATCCGTTTAGCCAGCTGACCATTTCGCGTTAAGATCGGGCCGTGGAAATATGTACAATAAGTTTGTTTGTAAATGGCACCTTCAGTTTGGTCTTCGCCATTATTGCCGTTACCAGAAACCACCTTACCGAGTGGACGTTCACTTTCATCAATAAAGGTTCGTCCATTATGGTTTTCAAAGCCATGGTATATTTCACCAGTAAGTTCGTTTTTAATTTCAATATCTCCAATAAAACGGTGGTTGTCCTGGCTGAGGGTGTAATGATCTAAGACCCCAATACCTTGGATTTTCTCTCCGTTGGCACCGATATAGTAATGACCGAGTAATTGGTAACCACCACAAATCGCTAACATTGGCTTTTCGTCATCGATAAATTTTTCAATGGCGGCTTTTTTGGTTTGGATATCTTGAGAAACAATCATTTGTTCATAATCTTGCCCACCACCGAAGAAGGCAAGGTCGAATTGATCGGGGTCAAAATCATTCTCAATACTAATTACTTGGACGTCTATTTCAGTATCCATTTGTTGTGCATAATATTTTAAGGCGGTGATGTTGCCGACATCCCCATATGTATTTAAAAGATCGCCATACAAATGAGCTAATCTTAAATGATAAGAAGCCATTAATCCATCCCCCCTTGAATATAGTGCTCATCTGCCAACAATTTACGAACCTGTAGGACTGCGGTATAGGTCGCCAGTAAATAAACGTGTTTGGTTGGCATTTGTTTAATTTGATCGATCACCTGGTTTAAATCTGGGCAGGTCCACATTTCGTCAATTCCCGCCATTGTTAAGCGAGTCGAGATATCTTTATAGCGTTCTCCCCCCGTCATAAATTGCGGAATATCGTGGTCAAGGAGTTTTTCAAAGTTTCCATCCCAAATCCAACTGGTGTCAATCCCATCAGCGTAGTTAGCGTTTAATAAGAAACCAAAACTGAAAGGTTCGGGATCCGTTAAGATCATATCTAGAACTTGGTTTAAGCCAACCGGATTCTTCACGAGAATCAAAGTAACTTCTTTATCGTCGATTGGGATCACTTCTTGGCGACCAAAGACTTTTTTGTCTGAAGCAAAAGCATGTTGGATTTGCTCTGCCGGGACTCCTAAAAAGCGTCCTAAGGAGTATGCAGCTAAGGCATTATAAATGTTATAAACGCCCCCAATCCCGATGTGGTATGCATCCCCGTCGATTTCAACTTCGGAACTGGTAGGGGTCAATTGCTTGATGTCAGTCACTTGATAAGTTAATTCCGGACGTTTGAAACCACAGTGCGGACAATAGTAATCACCTAAGTTGGCATAGACGATTTTATGATAGTGCAAAATATGATGACATTTAGGACAAAGCAAGCCATCAGTATTTGCAGGAGCTTGAAGGTCAGCTGAACTATTGTTGGCAAAACCAAAATAAATGATTGGATTTGGCAGCTCTTTAGTATTAAAAATCTGATCATCACCGTTAGCAATAATCGTAGCTTTAGGCGCTAAGGCCACTCCTTTTAGGATTTTGTCATAAGTGGTGTAGATTTCGCCATAACGATCCATTTGATCTCGAAAAAGGTTAGTGAAGACGAAGGCAATCGGCGTAATTTGTCGAGTGATTTGCACAACATAGGCTTCATCAACTTCGATCACGGCTAACCCTTTTTGCTTAGCCTTAGGAGCGGTGATGAAGGTGGTCACAATTCCTTGGGTCATGTTAGAACCAGTTGGGTTGGTCAGGACTTGTTGATACTTTTCTTGAGCTACCCGGACACTTAGTGCAGTGGTTAAGGTTTTCCCATTGGTTCCAGTGACGATCACGACATCGTATTTTTGAGAAAAGGCCTTTAAAATATTGGGATCGATTCGTGTAGTAATTTTCCCCGGTAAGGAGCTGCCACCATGGAAGAAAGAATGTAAAAACCAGTAACTGGATCGACCGGCAATTTCAGCAATTGAAGAACGAATTGACATGATATTTTCCTTTTACTTGAACATATTATCGAACTAATTTTAAGGGATTCGGACTAAAAAGGAAAGCAATCCACCACTTTTCGCGAAATTAACGATTGCGCTATGAAAGTTGATCTTAATCGGCTATAATTAAATCGCTATGCAAATGTTCAAGTAAAGATGGGTGAGGACTAATGGCACAATTATTTTTTAAATATGGGGCAATGAATTCGGGAAAATCAATGGATATTCTCAAAGTGGCTCATAATTATGAAGAACAAGGCAAACCGGTCCTGTTAATGACCAGCGGCGTGGATGACCGGTCCGGTCAAGGGATGATTGCCAGTCGGGTTGGTTTGGAACGCGAAGTAACACCAATTTATGCTGAAACGAACGTGTTTGATTTAATCAAACAAACTGACCAACAGATTTATTGTGTCCTGGTTGATGAAGCGCAATTTTTGAAGCGTGAACACATTGTGCAATTAGCCAAAGTGGTGGATGAGTTAAATATTCCCGTCATGGCTTATGGTTTGAAAAATGATTTTCGGAATGAATTGTTTGAAGGTTCCAAGTACCTCTTGATTTATGCCGATAAAATTGAAGAAATCAAAACCATTTGTTGGTTCTGTTCTCACAAAGCTTTAATGAACTTACGGATTAATAATGGTAAACCAGTCTATGAAGGTGAGCAGATTCAAATTGGAGGCAATGAAAGCTACTATCCAGTTTGTCGGAAACACTACTTTCATCCGGACTTACCATGTGAAACGGAGGAAAAAGATTAATGGAAATTTCTGAAGTCTTTGATAAATTACAAGCGGTCGTCGATCGTTATGAAGAATTGAATGAATTGATTAGTGATCCGGAAGTCATTGCGGATACCCAACGGTTCATGAAATTATCCAAAGAAGAAGGAAGTTTGCGCGAAACGGTTGAAAAGTACAATCGCTATAAAGAAGTTACGCAAACCATTGATGATGACGAAGAATTATTACGGGAAACGAATGACCCTGAGTTGTTGGAGTTAACCAAGGAAGAATTATCCGACGCTAAACTGGAACAAAGTCAATTACAAGATGAACTCGAAGTATTATTAATTCCGAAAGACCCCAATGACGATAAAAACATCATCATGGAAATCCGGGGAGCTGCCGGTGGGAATGAAGCCAGTCTCTTTGCTGGGGACCTTTATAACATGTACGTTCGGTATGCGGAAAATCAAGGTTGGCAAGTCGAAGTAGTTGATCAAACGGCTACTGAAGTGGGCGGTTTTAAAGAAATCGTCTTGATGATTACGGGCGATAATGTATATTCCAAGCTAAAATTCGAAAATGGGGCACACCGGGTCCAACGGGTGCCAGTAACCGAATCAGCCGGCCGGGTCCACACGTCAACTGCGACCGTCGGAGTGATGCCAGAAGCTGAAGACGTGGAAATTGATTTAGACGATAAGGATATCCGGGTTGATGTCTATCGTTCATCTGGGGCCGGTGGTCAACACATTAACAAGACTTCTTCCGCCGTCCGTATGACCCACTTACCAACGGGAATTGTGGTGGCAATGCAAGATGAACGGTCACAACAACAAAACCGGGCCAAGGCCATGCGGATTTTAAAGTCCCGGGTCTATGATTATTATCAACAACAAGAACAAAGTGAATATGACGCTAACCGGAAAAAAGCTATTGGGACAGGGGACCGGTCAGAACGGATCCGGACCTACAACTTCCCGCAAAACCGGGTAACTGACCATCGGATTGGTCTAACCTTAAATAAATTGGACAAAGTGTTAGCAGGCGATTTAGACGAAATTATCGAAGCTTTAATCATTGCGGACCAAACTGAGAAGTTAGAGCAATTACGTAATGAGTAAGTGGACCTATTTTGAAGCCCAGCAGTGGGCGATTAATCAATTGGCGGATACAGGGATGGATCTACAATCACCTGCTTTTATTCTCTCGATGATTCATGATTGGACTTACACCCAATTAATTAGTCATAATCGAGAAATGATGCCGGATGATGAGGTGGTACGCTATCAAAAGGCGGTTCAACAGATCGCTAATCATGTGCCACCACAATATGTTGTTGGGAAGGCCCCTTTTTTTGGTCGCACCTTCATTGTTAATCAGGATGTGTTAATTCCTGAGAGCGAGACGGAAGAACTAATTGAGTGGGTGCTTAATTATTATGCGGATGATCAGCCATTAAATGTCCTGGATTTAGGGACTGGAAGTGGAGTGATCGGGATTACCTTAGCTTTGGAACGGCCTAACTGGCAAGTAACTTTAAGCGACATTTCACCAGCTGCACTTCGGGTAGCCAAGGCTAACCAGCGATTACATGAAACCAATTTGCGTCAAATCGAAAGTGACCTCTTTGCGCAAATTGATGATCAATTCGATTTAATTGTGACTAATCCCCCATATATTGATCATCAAGAAGTTGGCCTGATGGACCAAGCGGTTAAAGAATATGTACCACCCTTAGCTTTATATGCGGATGAGCATGGATTGGGGATTTATCGGCGGATTTTTGAAGAAGCTGGAAAGCATCTAAAAGTAGGTGGCCAAATTTTTGGTGAAACGGGATTTAATCAAGAAGTGACTATTCAAGCTTTATTAAATCGGATTGCGCCTCAAGCGAATATTGAAACTCGGCACGATATTAATGGTAATATGCGGATGATTAGAGTTTGGGACTTATTAGAAAGTCAGGCAAAGTAAATGGAAACTAAAATTTTTCAGCCTCAGCAAATCGCAGAAGCGGCCCACTTGATTCAGCAAGGGCAATTGGTCGCTTTTCCGACCGAAACGGTTTATGGTTTAGGGGCGGATGCAACTAATCCCCAAGCCGTTCGCCAAGTCTATCAAGCCAAGGGGCGACCAAGTGATAATCCTTTGATTGTTCACGTCAGTTCGCCAGCTATGGTGGGTCAATATGCTGCGGATATTCCCGTTAAAGCGCAAAAGTTGATGAATCATTTTTGGCCGGGTTCGTTAACGATTATTTTGCCAATCAAACCCAACGTACTTGATCCAGTGGTCACGGGTGGTTTACAAACCGTAGCTTTTCGTTTGCCGGATAATCAAGTAATCCTTGATCTTATTAATCAAGCAGGGGTACCGATTGTCGGACCGTCAGCTAATACTTCCGGGAAACCTAGTCCCACTACGGCACAGCATGTTTATCATGATTTAAAGGGCAAAATTGCGGGGATCGTGGATGATGGGCCCACCCAAGTTGGCCTCGAATCAACGGTGATTGATTTATCAACGGATGAACCTGCTATTTTACGGCCAGGGGTGGTGACCGAAGACGAAATTGAGCAGGTGATCGGTCCGTTACGGGTTGATCATCATCAAGTTAAGGCGAATGAAACGCCGAAAGCGCCTGGAATGAAGTATAAGCACTATGCCCCCAATGCACAGGTACTAATGGTGGCGGATGAAGATTGGGAGCTTGTAAAGGATCGGCTAACTGATTCCACCGTGGGGGTCTTGGTAACGGATGATCATTTAAAGCAATTAGCTTTAGCTGATCAAATTCCGACATACTCCTTAGGTCAAGATGTGGCTTCGGCCGCTCAGCGTTTGTTTGCCGGTTTACGCTGGTTTGATGATCAACCAACCATTAAAACGATTTATGCGCAAACTTTTGCTAAGCAAGGAGTTGGCGAAGCTTATATGAATCGCTTGAATAAATCAGCCGGGGGACAATATTTTACGGGTAAAACAAATAAGTCGGTTTAAGATTCTAGTAATAATAATGAAGGGAAAACATAACCATGGCAAAATTTGAAGTGATGGATCATCCATTAATTCAACATAAATTAACAATGATTCGGGATAAAAACGTGGGGACGAAAGTCTTTCGGGAAACGGTTCGGGAAATTTCGACCTTGATGACTTATGAAGTATCGCGGACTATGCCCTTAAAAGATGTGGAGGTTGAAACTCCGATTTGTAAAACAACCAAAAAATCTTTAGCGGGGAAAAAGGTTGCCATTATTCCGATTTTACGGGCTGGTTTAGGAATGGTTGACGGTATTACGGAAATGATACCAGCTGCTAAGATTGGGTTTATTGGCATGTATCGTGATGAAACTACATTGAAGCCCCATGAATATTTCGTGAAATTGCCTGAAGATATTGCCGAACGGCAGTTATTTATTGTGGACCCTATGTTGGCTACAGGGGGATCGGCCGTAATGGCAATCGACGCCTTGAAGAAACGGGGGGCGAAAGAAACGGCGATGAAATTCGTTAGTTTAGTGGCAGCTCCTGAAGGGGTTAAGGCGATTCAAGAAGCCTTTCCTGATGTAGACATCTTTACCGCGGCTCTTGATGATCATCTGAACGAAGATGGTTACATTGTGCCAGGCTTAGGGGATGCCGGCGATCGATTATTTGGAACTAAATAATAATTTTGAACCTCGAAGGTTACTAACTACCTCCGGGGTTTTCGTGTAATTAGTGATTGGGTACAGGAAGAAAATTAATGATAACGATCAAAGACATTGCAAAACGCGCCGGAGTTTCGGTGTCGACGGCTTCGCGAGCCTTGAACCATAATTCTCGAATCAGTCAAAAAACCATTGATCGGGTGGAAAAAATTGCTAACGAGTTAGGCTATCAGCCTAATCAAAGTGCGAAAACATTGTCGAGTGGAGAATCAACGGCGGTTGGGGTAATTTTTCCAGTAACGGAAAAAGATGCGCCAGCCAATCCCTTTCATTTGGATCTGATTCGCGGGATGAATACTGAACTCCAAACGATGGGGCGTGTTTTATCGGTGGCAATCTGTCAGACCAGCGAAGCGCTCCTGACCAATGTTAAACAGATGGTGGAACAGGCAAAGATTCACCATTTTTTGGTACTGTATTCCTATCAAGATGATCCGGTCACCCAATACTTACGCGAGAGTGGCCAAAATTTTGTGGTGGTGGGAACGCCAGATAATCCCAAGGATCGATTTGTCGATAATAACAACCTATTAGCAGGGAAAAAGGCAACCATTTTTTTGTTGGAGCAGTATCAGGTGCACCATCCCTTGTTCATTCGTTCGACTGGCCATTGGAACTATGAAAAAAATCGGGAAGAAGGCTATCGGTCAACATTACCGGAGGCCGATCAATTAGTTCTGCAAATTAGTGAACAGACAACTAATCAGCAGTTACGACAATTTGTTGAGGATCATCCAGAGATTGATGGGATTGTCGCAGCCGATGATATTGAATTATTGATCTTTTATCATAACCTTGGTTTTCTTTCAGAAATTTATCAAGTCCCAACCGTTTGTTTTAATTCTAGTCGCTTAATTGATATGGCGGGGCTCAAGGTTGATAAGGTTGATATGCAACCTAAATTAATCGGGCAACAAGCAGTG
This sequence comes from Limosilactobacillus gastricus DSM 16045, assembly GCF_001434365.1. Classification (GTDB taxonomy): domain Bacteria; phylum Bacillota; class Bacilli; order Lactobacillales; family Lactobacillaceae; genus Limosilactobacillus; species Limosilactobacillus gastricus. Next base: position 36,039 of record NZ_AZFN01000002.1, read on the forward strand.
AAATTATTATTTAAGCCGCAACAACATCAAAAGTTGATTGGTTTTGATATTCAGTAAAACTATTCGGCATTATGTAAGAATGCTTGATGGTTTTGAATGTAATTGTAGACCCAGAAGATAGTGGGCTGAAGAGGGGATCCCTGTTCAGTCTTTTTTTATGCAATCGATAACATAAAATTTGCGCAAACGCTTGCAAAAACTGTGACGGTTTGTTATATTAAAGTACGTAAAGCGCTTACAAAGATCAGCGATATCTAAGGAGATACATTTATGGATAATAAATTAACAACTTCTGGGTTGCCGATGTTATCACGCAGTATGATCTGGATGATTAACTTCGGTTTCCTAGGGGTGCAAACCGCATTTACCTTACAAAGTTCCCAAATGTCACGGATTTTCCAAACCTTGGGAGCGGATCCCAACAATTTGGGATGGTTCTTCATTTTGCCACCATTAGCCGGAATCATTGTGCAACCAATTGTTGGTTACTATTCTGACCGGACCTGGGCACCTAAATTGGGTGGGCGTCGGTTACCTTACTTAATTCTGGGGACGATTGTGGCCGTAATTGTCATGATCCTGCTGCCAAATTCGGGTAGTTTTGGCTTTGGTTATGGTTCACTTGCCGCCCTTTGGTTTGGTGCCGTAACCGTTGCCTTCTTGGATCTGTCCTCAAACGTTGCGATGCAACCATTTAAGATGATGGTTGGGGACATGGTGAATGATAAGCAAAAGAGTTATGCTTATGGGATTCAAAGTTTCTTATCTAATACAGGGGCTGTTTTAGCCGCCATCTTCCCATTCTTGCTAACCTGGTTTGGAGTGGCCAATACAGCTAAAAAGGGTGTTGTACCGCAATCAGTGGTAATTGCCTTTTACGTGGGGGCAGCCTTATTAGTGGTTACCAGTCTCTTTACGATTTTACGAGTTAAGGAATATGATCCAGCTACTTATGCGAAGTATCATGGGATTTCGGAAACTGACAACTCTGAAGGTGGTAACTGGTTAACCCTGTTAAAGCAGGCACCAAAAGCCTTCTGGACGGTTACTTTAGTTCAATTCTTCTGTTGGTTTGCCTTCCAATACCTATGGACATATTCAGCCGGGGCAATTGCCCAAAACGTTTGGCACACAACCAATGCCACGTCAGCAGCTTACCAAGCTGCTGGGAACTGGTACGGGGTATTAGCCGCCGTACAATCTATCGCTGCCGTTGTTTGGTCATATGTTTTGGCTAAAGTGCCTAACCAATACCACAAGGTTGGTTACGCCGGTAGTTTATTATTAGGAGCGGTTGGATTCCTGTCTGTCTTCTTCATTCATAACCAATATGCTTTAATCGTTTCCTATGCCCTTGTCGGAATTGCATGGGCTGGGATGAACACTTACCCATTAACGATCGTTACCAACGCCTTATCAGGAAAGCACATGGGAACTTACTTAGGTCTCTTCAACGGATCAATTTGTCTTCCACAGATCGTGGCCTCTGTCTTTAGTTTTGCCCTATTCCCAATGTTAGGTGGTTCACAAGTTAACATGTTCTTGCTAGCCGGGATTGTGATGGTTATTGGGGCCTTATCAGTGGCAACGATTAAAGAAACACACCAAGCATAAGTTAAAGGAGAATATTTCATATGAAGCGAACTTTTGAAGTGGCTCCCTGGCACGTTACGACAACACAATGGGATCCCGAAAATAAGCGATTACAAGAATCAATGACCAGCCTAGGAAATGAAAATCTGGGAATGCGTGGCTTTTATGAAGAAGGCTATTCTGGCGATACCCTGGAAGGACTTTATCTAGGTGGTGTCTGGTATCCAGACAAAACCCGGGTTGGTTGGTGGAAGAACGGTTATCCAAAGTATTTTGGGAAGGTCATTAACGCCGTTAATTTCATTAAATTGCCGATTAAAGTCAATGGTGAACAACTAGATCTAGCCAAGCAAACGCCAAGTGACTTCAAGCTTGATTTAGATATGCAAGCAGCAAAACTCACGCGTTCTTTTACGGCTGAAGTTGGTGGTACCCAAGTTGAATTTAACTTTGAACGGTTTATTAGTGCCGCTACCAAGGAATTAGTTGGCCAACGACTAACGGTTAAAAATCTTGGAGATCAAGCAGCAGAAGTTGAAGTATCTAGCTTGATTGATGCAGACGTGCGCAACGAAGATGCCAACTACGATGAACAATTCTGGAATGTTTTAAATACTGCCACAGAAGACAACCACGCTTTAATGACGGCGATTACCAAAGAAAATAACTTTGGGACGGAACGCTTCACAGTTGGTTTTGAAAGTTCGGTCAAGACATCGATGGATCAAGTCGACACGGTCAAGACAGAACAACAAGTTGGTTTAGTTTACCGGCAAAACTTGTCTGCTGGGGCTGAATTAACCTTTGAAAAACGATCTGTCTTCGTTTCATCACGTGATTTTGCGGATGAAGAAGCGATCGTGGATCGGTTACATGGCCTAACTAGTGAATTAGATCAGGCTAACTTTGATGATCTTTTAGCGGCCCACACAGATGAATGGGCGGATCGTTGGACCAAGTCCGATGTTAAGATTGCTGGTGACGATGAAGCGCAACAAGGAATTCGTTTCAATCTCTTCCAATTATTCTCGACCTACTATGGGAATGATTCTCGGTTGAATATCGGGCCCAAAGGGTTTACTGGTGAAAAATACGGTGGGGCAACCTACTGGGATACCGAAGCCTTTGCCATTCCGGTTTACTTGGGAGTTGCTGATCCAGCCGTGACGCGGAACCTCTTAATGTATCGTTACAACCAATTAGATGGTGCCTTCGTTAATGCCCAAGAACAAGGCTTGAAGGGCGCCTTATACCCAATGGTGACCTTCAACGGGATTGAATGTCATAATGAATGGGAAATTACTTTTGAAGAAATTCACCGGAATGGGGACATTGCTTTTGCTATCTATAACTATACTCGTTACACGGGCGACAAGTCTTATGTGCTCCATGAAGGTAGTAAGGTCTTAACGGAAATCTCTCGTTTCTGGGCGGACCGGGTACATTACTCCCAACGGGCTGGTAAATATATGTTAGCCGGGGTGACCGGACCTGATGAATACCAAAACAATGTTGATAATAACTGGTATACCAATTTGCTTGCTCAATGGACCCTTAAGTACACTTTGGAAGTCTTAACAGAAGTTGATCCTGAAGTTGCTCAAGATTTACAAGTTTCTGATGAAGAAAAGGCCCACTGGCAAGAAATTGTTGATCAAATGTATCTGCCAGAAGATCATGAATTAGGAATCTTTGTAGAAAACGATGGTTTCTTAAATAAGGACTTAAAGCCAGTTAGTGAATTAGCTGACAGTGACCTACCATTAAACCAAAACTGGTCATGGGATAAAATCTTACGTTCGCCATACATCAAGCAAGGGGATGTTCTGCAAGGAATCTGGGACTTTATTGATGACTTTACGCCTGAACAAAAGGCCAAGAACTTTGATTTCTATGAACCATTGACGGTTCATGAATCAAGCTTATCAGCTTCAATTCACTCCATTCTTGCGGCCGACTTGCATAAAGAAGATCAAGCGGTTGAAATGTATGAGCGGACTTCGCGCTTGGATCTTGACAATTACAATAACGATACGGTAGATGGACTGCACATTACCTCGATGACTGGATCGTGGTTAGCAATTGTCCAAGGTTTTGCGGGAATGCGGATTCGCAACGATCAACTGCATTATGCACCATTCTTGCCAAAGAAGTGGGATTCATACCAATTCCGGCAACAATTCCGGGGCCGGGTCATTGAAGTGACGGTGGATGCTAACGGAACGAAACTTGAATTGATCTCTGGTGAACCATTAACAGTTGATCTAGATGGTCAAACGGTTGATTTAAAATAAGAGGAGTCAAAATGAATTTTGAACAAATCAAGGGCTTTGCTTTTGACCTAGATGGGGTGATTGCTGATACTGCCCGCTTTCATGGTCAAGCTTGGCACCAATTAGCCGATCAAGTGGGGACTCCTTGGACTCAAGAACTGGCTGATGGCTTAAAAGGTGTCGGTCGGATGGATTCATTGGAAATGATTCTTAAGGCTGGCGGTCATGAAAATGATTACTCGTTAGCCGAAAAAGAAGCACTGGCCAAAGCCAAAAATGATAATTACTTACGCTTGGTGGAAACACTTACTCCCGAAGATATCCTTCCAGGGATGAAAGATTTCTTAGATGAATTAAAAGCGGCTGATTATCAATTGATTTTAGCTTCGGCTTCTAAGAACGCTCCAAAGGTGTTGAAGTATTTGGAACTAAGTGATTACTTTGTGGATATTGTTGATCCAGCTCAGTTAGCACATAGTAAACCAGCTCCTGATATCTACATCCAAGCTGCTAAACAACTTGGCCTCAGTCCAGACGAAGTAGCTGGTGTTGAAGATGCACAAGCCGGCGTGGATGCGATTAACGCGGCGGATGAATTGTCAATCGGGATCGGGACGAACTTAACGAATGCGGTCGTTCGCTTCGATCAAACTAGTGATGTCTCTTTAGCGGCCTTAAAGGCTAAATTACAATAAGAATTAATAGCGGTTTCAACGGTCCGGTAACTTTTAGTTGCCGGATCGTTTTTTAAAATTTTGATAAGTTGGTTCGATTAGATAATTCTTGCGGTACAATCAATAGGGAATTTTTTAGAGGAGTAAGCCCATGATTTTATCTTGGATAAAGGCGCATCGCCTGATGTTAATCGTGATGATTGTCATCGGGATAGGTGCGATGTTTTTTGTCACGCATAACCAAACTTTATATCGAACCCCCATTGCCAAAGTAATCGCCGTTAAGAACGGTCATCCGCAAAAGCAAACTGACCAATTCGAAAATGAGGATAGTGAAACCAACCAAACTTTAACCGTTCGCATGCTGAATGGTCGTTATCGCGGTCAGACCCTAACCGTAAAAAATCAATTTACTAAATCAGGGGCTATGGATCAACGTTACCGAGTGGGCGACCAAATTTTTCTAACCCAGCTTAGTAAACAACATGGTCAATTATCAACCTATATTAAAGGTTACAAGCGGGACGTCGTATTAGTTTTTCTCACTTGGCTGGTAATTGCTCTGCTGTTGTTGATGATGACTACCAGTGGCTCCTTAGCCCTATTAAGTGTCGCTTTGAATGTTGTACTCTTTATTATTGCCATAAAGTTAAACGAGTTCACTAAGGGTGACAATGCCTTGTTAATTTTCTCCGTGCTCGCGGTTTTATTTTGCTTTTTAAGCCTGCTCCTAGTTTTAGGCCCCAATAAGAAGATGCTCGCCACCTTTTTTGCGACTGTGATTGCCACCAGTGTTTCCATGCTGATTAGCTTATTAGTGATGGCAATGACACATGATCGAGGAATTTATTTTGAGTCGATGGAATACGTTACCCAAGTACCACGCTCGATTTTTATTGCCGAAACGCTTTTAGGGTCCTTAGGGGCGGTGATGGATGAATCTTCTGATATTATCGCCACTCTCTTTGAATTGAAAGAAATTGATCCAGAGGTGACGGCCGGACAACTTTTTATCTCTGGACGCAATATTGGTAAAACCATTATGGGTCCCTTAATTAACGTCTTGTTCCTAATTTTTATGGCGGATACTTTTACCTCAGCGTTACTATATATCAAAAATGGCAATAACTGGGGATATACCTTTGCAATGAATATGAGTCTCGGGACGGTTCAAAGTTTAGTTAGTGGAATCGGAATCGTCTTGGCAATTCCGTTAGTAAGTGCCTTTGCGGCATTGTTGTTAGGAAAGCGGGGGAAAAAATGTCAACAATTACAGCCTTAGGGTTAGTATTAATTATTTTGATGGTGCTAATCGGTGGTAAGCAGGGTTGGATAGCCTTTTGGTCCTTGATCCTTAATTTTGGCTTTTTGTTCGGGGCGATTGTTTTGATTGCCTTTCACGTTCCGCCACTATTAGTTACTTTAACCACCGGGATCATAATCTTAGCCATCACCATTTTTATGGGAGAAGATGATTTACAAACAACCGTGGCGGCTTTTTATGCTTCTGTGGTTGTCATGATCTTATTATTAATCTTGATTATTGTGGTTGAATATTGGGCCCAGGCGCAAGGCTTTGGAATTGAAGATAGTGATGATTTAGAAGGAATGTCATTATTAATTGGTACGAGTTTTTTAAGTGTTGCCATCACAACCGCCGTGTTAAGCACCCTTGGTGCGATTGCTGAAGCTGCCATGGCCATTACGGCCGGATTAGCCGAAATCTTGAATCGTCATCCCAAAACCCCCGATCAACAATTAGTTAAAAGTGGGATGCAGATTGGTCACCAAATCATTGGGACAACCCTTAATACCTTGTTCTTTGGTTTTTTTGGCGGCTTATTAGCACTTTTCGTATGGTTTGCCGGTTTAGATTATTCGTTGGGAACAATTATGAATAATAAGATTTTTGTTCTGGAAATGATTGCGGTTTTAATTTCGTTTTTAGCGGTGATTCTCACGGTGCCGGTGGCAACCTGGACGATGGTGTGGCGTCATCGTCACCATTCGGTCAGCAAAAAAGAAGTCTGAAAATATATTTGGTCGTAATCGGCTTTATTTTCGCAAAAAATGCGACAAATTCTTAAAATAGTTTTAATAATTTCACATAAAATAAACCGTTTTCATTAAGTAAATCCCTTTATAGCAAGGGATAAGGCTTTTGGAATAACTTTGAAATTTCGTTATAAAAATGATATATTAGAGAACGTAACTACGCTAGATAATGTCATTTAAAAAGATCTCTGCCACGTTACAACCAAATTATTGTTATAAAGAAAAGAGGTGAGATATAAATGGGCGGTGATGCTTTTACCTTTGAGTTGTTCGGCCTGACCTTCAACTGGACGAACATCATTTCGGGAACAATCATTTGTTGTATCGTGTTTTTTGTTTGTTTCGGCTTATCTCGACACTTACAAATGAAGCCAACTAAAGGCCAGAACATGATTGAATGGGTGGTTGATTTCACGAATGGGATCACGCGGAGTCAAATGAACTCTACGGAAAGTGCTAAATATAGCTACTTTATCTTTATCCTGTTTGTTTTCTTGTTTGTTGCCAACCAATTTGGTTTGATTTTCCAATTTGGCTGGAACGGGCACGAACTACTCAAAAGTCCAACGGCTGACCCAGTCATCACGTTGACCTTCTCCTTGCTTTGTGTGACCTTGTCACATTTCGCAGGTATTGCGCAAAACGGGATGAAAGGTTATTTAAAGGAATTCGTTTCACCATTTGCATTGTTTTTACCAATCAAAATCGTGGAAGAATTCAGTAACTTTTTAACGTTAGGGTTGCGGATTTTCGGTAATATTTATGCCGGAGAACTGCTATTAGGCTTGATTGGACAAGTAGCGTTCTCGCATGGAGTCTGGACAATGCCAATTGGCCTAGCCCTAGAAGTGGTTTGGCAAGGGTTCTCAGTCTTTATTGGCTCCATCCAAGCTTATGTCTTTGTAACATTAACATCGGTTTATATTTCTCGGAAGGTCTCTGGGGAATAATCTGTCTATATCTTAAGGAGGATATGTACTATGGGTGCAATTGCTGCAGGTATTGCTGCTGGTTTAGCGGCTGTTGGTGCGGGTGTTGGTAACGGACAAGTTATCGGCCACGCGATTGATGGGATGACACGTCAACCAGAAATGGCTGGACGGGTTCAATCACTTATGTTCATTGGGGTTGGTTTGATCGAAGCCTTGCCTATCTTAGCGATCGTTATTGCTTTCCTTGTTATGAACAAGTAATTCAGGATTGTAAAATAACTTTTCGCAAAGGAGGTATCAGTAGATGTTTGTTCTAGCAGAATCCAACAGTCTATATGTTGGGGATCAAATCTTTTATCTAGTTTCATTCATCATTTTGGCATTGTTGGTATGGCATTTTGCTTGGAAGCCAGTTACGCAGATGATGCAAAAGCGGGCCGACAAGATTGCTAATGATATCGACACAGCCCAACAATCTCGCGAAGAAGCTGAAAAATTGGCCGCTCAACGTCAAGCAGAGTTGAAGGGGACCAAGGCCGAAGCGGCGAAGATCGTTGACGATGCTAAAAAGAGTGGGGAAAGTCAACGGACCCAAATCGTTGAAACTGCTCAACAAGATGCCCAAAACTTGAAAGAACAAGCCCGTCGGGATGCTGACCAAGCGCGTGAAAACGCCTTGCGTAGTGCCAAAGACGATGTGGCAAATCTATCTATTGAAATTGCTTCTAAGCTTATTCAAAAACAATTAAATGCGGACGATCAACAAGCACTAATTGATTCTTATATTGAAGGGTTGGTAAAACATGAGTCTTAATAAGATGACAGTTGCTAACCGCTATGCACGAGCTATGTTTGAATTAGTCGATGCACAGGGACAACTAGATCAAACTTATGAAGAACTTACCAATTTACGTCAAGTCTTTCTCGATAACCCAACTTTAGCCAGCCTGTTGTCTGGTGTTAACTTGAGTTTGAAAGAAAAGGAATCATTACTTCAAGTTTTGAAACAGGATGCATCGCAACCAGTTACAAACTTGATTCAAATGGTGTTTGATTACGGCCGAATGGATACCTTGGTCGCAATTATCAATGAGTTTGAACGGCGGTATGATTTGAAGTACAAGCGAGTTCATGCTGACGTTGTCACAGCGGTGCAACTAGATGAAACACGGCGCAATCAACTGAAAGCTAATTTAGCTGAACGATTAGGGGCTAATGAAGTCCTTTTATCCGAAAAGGTTGATCCAGCAATTATTGGTGGTGTAATTGTACAAACCGAAAATCAAACGATGGACGGTAGTATTGCCACTCAAATTGAACAAGTACGTCGTTTACTTTTAAATTAGTAATTTGAAACTGAAGAGGTGAGATTTGTATGAGCATTAAAACTGAGGAAATCAGTTCACTCATCAAGAAGCAACTCGCCAACTACGAAGCAACGATTTCCGTTGAAGAAACAGGGACCGTTACCTATGTTGGGGATGGGGTTGCTCGGGCCGATGGTTTGGAAAATGCCATGGCCGGTGAGTTGCTCGAATTTAGTAATGGTGTCTACGGGATGGCCCAAAACCTCGAAAGTAACGATGTTGGTATCGTTATTTTAGGGGAATACACTGGAATTCGTGAAGGTGACACAGTTAAACGGACTGGTCGGATCATGGAAGTTCCCGTTGGTGACGCCTTATTAGGTCGGGTTGTTGACCCATTAGGACGTCCAATTGACGGTCTTGGTGACATCAAGACTGAAAAGACTCGTCCTATCGAGCATAAAGCTCCAGGTGTTATGGAACGGAAGAGTGTTTCGGTTCCACTACAAACTGGGATTAAAGTGATTGATGCGTTAGTTCCAATTGGTCGGGGACAACGTGAATTGATCATTGGTGACCGGAAGACTGGTAAGACTTCGATTGCCATTGATACTATCATCAATCAAAAAGACCAAGACATGATTTGTATTTATGTTGCAATTGGGCAAAAGGAATCAACGGTTCGGGCGCAAGTAGAAACTTTACGTCAGTTTGGGGCCCTTGATTACACGATCGTCGTTTCAGCCAGTGCTTCTAATCCAGCACCAATGCTTTGGATTGCACCTTATGCTGGGGCAGCGATGGGTGAAGAGTTTATGTTTGGTGGTCGTGATGTTTTGATTATCTATGATGATTTATCTAAACAAGCCGATGCATACCGTGAACTTTCCTTGATTCTTCGTCGGCCACCTGGTCGTGAAGCTTACCCTGGTGATATTTTCTATACGCACTCACGGTTGTTGGAACGGGCTGCGCGGTTATCTGACGACCTTGGTGGTGGTTCGATGACAGCCTTGCCAGTCATTCAAACCCAAGCTGGGGACGTTTCGGCCTACATTCCAACTAACGTTATTTCCATTACTGATGGACAAATCTTCTTGAACGCTGATTCGTTCTATGCTGGACAACGGCCAGCCATTGATGCCGGGACTTCTGTTTCACGGGTCGGTGGTGATGCCCAAATCAAAGCGATGAAGAAGGTTTCTGGGACTTTACGGCTTGATATTGCCTCATACAACGAATTAGCCTCATTTGCGCAATTTGGTTCAGATCTGGATGCGGCCACTCAAGCTAAGTTAGCACGTGGTCAACGGACGGTTGAATTATTGAAGCAAGGTTTGCATGCCCCACAACCAGTAGAACAACAAGTTGTAACCCTCTATGCCTTGGCACATGGTTATGTTGATGATGTGCCAGTTGATGACATTGCGCGGTTTGAAAGTGAATTGGCAAGTTACATGCATGGTAACCACCAAGACCTTTACGATCAAATCGCCCAATCAGGTCAATTGCCTGGTGATGATTCCTTAGATGATGCTATCAAGGCCTTTAAGCAATCATTCCAAACATCAGCTGAAGCAAGTCAAGCTCAAAATGATTAAAAACCCGGTAAGAAAGGACGGTGAGGATAAGTGCCAGCTTCACTAGCTGCTGTTAAGCGGCGGATTGAATCGACCAAGAGTACGCGCCAAATTACGGCGGCCATGCAAATGGTTTCAACTGCCAAGCTTAACCAAATTCAACACCACACAACGACTTACCAGGTTTATGCCGATAAGGTTAAATCAATTTTAGCGAGCCTGGTTAAATCACATGCAATTGATTCACTGGGTGGGAATAAAGGAATGAGTTCCCTTTTTCACCCACGTGAAGTGAAAAAGACTGGGATCCTTGTAATCACTTCAGATCGGGGCTTAGTTGGGAGTTACAATAGTAACGTCATCAAGGCAACACTCGATCTGATGCGGGAAAAGAATTTAACTGCTGCCAATACCGAATTCTTAACGGTCGGCCGGACAGGGTTAGATTTCTTCCAAAAACGCGGCATGGATGTCGTATATGAATACACGGGTGTCAGTGACGTGCCAAAGTATGCTGAAGTACGGCATATTGTCAACGCAGCGGTACAAAAATATCAAGATGGCGCGTATGATGAACTGTATATTTCATACAGTCACTACGTTAACCGGATTTCAACAGAAGTAAAGTCGGAGAAGTTCTTGCCAATTTCAGCTGATGATTTGGTTGATCCGAACGAGAAAGCTTCAACGAGTACTGAAGAAAATCCAGTTCCAGCCGCAGAATACGAAATTGAACCTTCATTAGATGAATTTGTTGAGATGGTTGTTCCACAATATGCGGAAAGCTTAATTTATGGAGCCATTTTGGACGCCAAAACGTCCGAACATTCATCCAGTTCAAATGCGATGAGTTCTGCGACGGATAATGCCGATGATATTATTTCAACCTTACAGTTGCAATATAACCGAGCACGTCAAGCAGCCATCACCACCGAAATTACTGAAATTACCGGTGGGATGACTGCCCAAGAATAATTAGGAGGAAACAATATGAGTGCTACTGGAAAAGTTGTTCAAGTTATTGGACCAGTTGTTGATATTGAATTCCCCTTAGATGAAAAACTACCTGAAATTAACACTGCCTTAGTTATTCAAATGGCAGATGATCAAACTTTGACTGTCGAAGTTACCTTGGAATTAGGTGACGGGGTTGTTCGGACAATTGCCATGGACGCCACCGATGGATTAAAGCGGGGAATGGAAGTTACAAACACCGAAGGCTCAATTAGCGTTCCGGTTGGTGACGAAGTTCTTGGTCGGGTGTTCAACGTCTTAGGTGATACAGTTGACAATGGTCCTCAATTTGGACCAGATGCACAACGGATGCCAATTCACCGTGACGCACCAAAATACGAAGACTTAAATGACAATACCGAAATTTTGGAAACGGGGATCAAGGTGATTGATCTCTTAGCTCCATATGTTCGTGGTGGTAAGATCGGTCTATTCGGTGGTGCCGGTGTTGGTAAGACGGTTCTGATTCAAGAACTAATTCACAACATTGCCCAAGGGCATAATGGGATTTCTGTCTTTACGGGGGTTGGTGAACGAACCCGTGAAGGTAACGATATGTATTATGAAATGAAAGAATCAGGAGTTCTTGACAAGACGGCCATGGTTTATGGTCAAATGAACGAACCTCCTGGTGCCCGGATGCGGGTGGCCTTGACCGGTTTGACGATTGCGGAATACTTCCGTGACGTTAAGGGACAAGATGTGCTTTTGTTTATTGATAATATCTTCCGGTTTACCCAAGCTGGTTCAGAAGTTTCAGCCTTACTTGGTCGAATTCCTTCAGCCGTTGGTTACCAACCAACCTTGGCGACTGAAATGGGTCAATTACAAGAACGGATTACTTCAACTAAGCAAGGTTCGATCACTTCAATTCAAGCCGTTTATGTGCCAGCCGATGATTATACCGACCCGGCACCAGCAACTACTTTCGCCCACTTGGATGCCACGACTAACTTGGAACGGTCCTTAACTCAAATGGGGATCTATCCAGCTGTGGATCCTTTGGCTTCGACTTCAACGGCATTGACTCCTGAAATTGTTGGAGAAGAACACTATGAAGTCGCTACTGAAGTCCAACACGTCTTGCAACGTTACCGTGAACTCCAAGACATTATCTCAATCTTAGGGATGGATGAATTGTCAGATGAAGAACAGACGGTCGTTGCTCGGGCTCGGCGGATCCAATTCTTCTTGTCGCAAAGTTTTAGTGTGGCGGAACAATTTACTGGTCAACCAGGGGCCTATGTATCATTAAAGGATACGATCAAAGGCTTTAAGGAAATTCTGGAAGGGAAGTACGATGATCTTCCAGAAGATGCCTTCCGGTTGGTAGGTTCAATTGATGAAGTGGTAGCAAAGGCTAAGAGTATGCAGGCGGCTGTTGAAGAATAGGAGGGATAGTTATGGCTGAACATTCATTTCAGGTGACTATTTCTACTCCTGATGGAGTTGTTTATGATCAACCAGCTACGATGGTTGTGGTAACGACGGCCGGCGGCCAAATGGGTGTCATGGCTAACCACGTTCCAGTGGTAGCAGCTTTGGGCATCGATTTGGTGACGGTAAAGCATAGCGATACCGACGCTGCTGATGACGTTATCGCGGTCAATGGTGGCTTTATGGAATTCCATAATAATGTCGCAACAATTGCTGCTGATAGTGCTGAATTAGCGCAAAATATTGACATTAATCGGGCCGAATCCGCTAAGGAACGGGCTGAAAAAATGCTTAATCAAGCTAATGCCAGCCACAATAAGAGTGAATTGGATCGGGCTGAAGTTCACTTGAAACGGGCAATTAACCGTTTGAAGGCCACTAACCGACCAATTTAAAGTTAATATTAAATTAATAGCCTGTGGCAAGTATGCTGCAGGCTATTTTTTAAAAGGAGTAAAAATGACTTGGCTTAGTTCACTTATTAAATTTATGGTGGAGATTGGAGCGGTTCTTATAACTTTCCAAGCCCTTCGCCAACTTCATCTAGAACGGTTCTTTCGTCAAGAGCAACCATCCTGGCCACTCTTCATGGTATTAATTTCCGTTGCGATTGGTTATGGTTGTGCCCAATTTTGTATTAGTTTCTTTGAAACCTTATACCAGATGATGAATACGATCCGTTAGTATAATATTATGGTATAATGACGAGTACATGTGAGAAGGAGCCTAGCCGTCTTGTTAACGATCATTAAATTGTTGATTAAACTTTATCAGCGTGACCGATCCCTGCGACGGCCTTATCGGGTATGTCGTTTTGAACCATCATGTTCAAATTATATGTTAACGGCCATCGATCGCTTTGGTTACCGGGGAATTTTAATGGGATTAAACCGTATTTTGCGGTGTCGTCCCGGAGTTCCCGGTGGTTACGATCCGGTTCCTGATCATTTTACAATCAATTCAGCGAAGGCAAAAAAGGTGAAATAGTGGCAAAGAAAGATAAAACAATTGAAGTAACGGTTAATGATATTGAACGGAATAATCAGCCGATTCAACAAGTTTTTATAGGGAAACAGTTGATTGGTGAAATCTTACCGGATCAGGAAAAATTCAAGGCAACCATGCTAACTAATCAAGCGCAATTCTTTGTGCATTCCCAAGAAGAGGGGTTAGCAATGATCTTGCAAGAGTATCATTTACATAAATAATCGATTAAGAGAAAGGAGTCATAATGCGTCGTGCAATAGACTTTTTAAAGTGGCGTAAGGGAGCCACAATCGATTGGGGAATTGTATTTTGTGTCTTGATTTTGGCAATCGTGGGGATCATGTCGATTTATGTGGCGGCTGATAATGACACCTCAGGTGGAGCCGTCTATCGGCAAGTGATATCCCAATTTGTATGGTATGTAATTGGCGCGGTGGTTGTCTATTTGGTAATGCAAATGGATGCCGAACAGCTCTGGAAAGTCGCCCCTTACGTCTATGGAGCGAGTTTGTTCCTGATGTTTGCGGTCGTTATCTTCTATAGTCGTTCCTACTATATCAGTACTGGCGCGCGGAGCTGGTTTGCCATCGGTCCTTTTACTTTTCAACCATCTGAAATTGCTAAACCAGCTTATGTTTTAATGATGGGGCGGGTGATTACCACCCATAATTCGATGTACCCCAAACACACTGCCAAGTCCGATTGGAAATTAATTGGGAAAATGGTTCTCTGGTTGTTACCATTGATTGTGAGTCTGACTTTACAAAATGACTTCGGGACCAGTTTAGTCTTTTGTGCCATTTTTGCTGGGTTAGTGCTAGTATCAGGAATTACTTGGCGAATTATAATTCCAAGTGTCACGATTGTGGGGGCGATCGGAGGGGCGGCTCTTTGGATGGTGACTAGTAACTTTGGCCGCTCAATCTTAACAATGGTGGGCTTTCAATCCTATCAATTTGATCGGGTTGATACCTGGTTACATCCAGAACAAGACACCACTAATCAGGGCTATCAGCTTTGGCAAAGTATCAAGGCGGTTGGTTCCGGTGGCTTGACGGGGACTGGTTTTAATCATTCGAATGTCTACGTTCCCGTTCGTGAATCTGATATGATCTTTACCGTGATTGGTGAAAACTTTGGCTTTATCGGCAGTATTGCTTTAGTTGCCATTTACATGCTGTTAATCTATTTGATGATTCGAGTGATCTTTGAAACCCGGAATGAGTTTTATGCTTACTTGTCTACGGGAGTGGTAATGATGATCCTATTCCACGTCTTTGAAAATATCGGGATGAATATTGGTTTGCTTCCATTAACCGGGATTCCACTACCATTTGTTAGTGCAGGGGGCTCCTCGCTGCTAGGAAACCTGATTGGAATCGGGATTATCTTATCGATGCGTTATCATGAGGATCGGTCATGACTAGAAAATTAGCCCATCCATGGTGGCAAAGAGAACGAGACCAGATAGTTGAAATTGGTTTAACACCAGAAGCTCTGGACTATTTAAAAAAGATCAACTTCATCGATGGCCCGCTTGTGGGTGCACAAGTTCGATCAACTTGGCCGTGTTTGCAAGTTGAAGCGAGCAGCACCAATACAGATTTAACTTTGCCTGTTAGTGGGACGATTCTTGCTAAAAATGAGCAAGTTTTAAATCAATGGCAGCCTAAGATTAGCCAGCAAACTTGGCTTTATCAAATTAAACCTTACGCATAATAAAAAAGCCTTCAAAGTTCGTATAATCGATCTCTGAAGGCTTATTCCATTAAAAGGAGGATGCCAATGGATGGGAAACAAATTAAACATTTGAATCAACAAGTTCGGGAATTACGTCATGCGACGGCAAAGGGGCAAGTTTTTAAACAATTGGACCGCCTTGCAGGAGACCTCATCGAGCAAACTCCACGTCATCCGCGAACGCCAATTGCGACGGTTGAAGATGATGCGGCCTTTTATGATGAGTTAAGGCAAATGTATGAAAAATTGCAAGACGATCAATTGGATCAAGTTAGTGATGTCTGGTTATTAAGCTTGTTAGATCATTTTAAAGTCGATGATCCAGCCATTCGGCTGAACGGCTGCCTCATGATCTTCAATGCCCTCTTAGCAAATGATCTTTTGACTAATGATCAATTACGCTTGAGCTTTCATTATTTGGCACAAAATGACATCTTATTAGGGCATATTGACGAACCTAAAAATCGTGCTGTGTTTGGTCGTGCAACGGCGTTGTCAGCTTTAGCGAGTCTGCTCTATGCTGATCGAGCTGGCTACTTCTTTTTACAAGCGTATGAAGTGGATCGGCTAGTTGATTTAGTGGCGATGATCTTAGTGATGGAAAAAGATACGCGTGGCTTTGTTGGTGAGCAAGGCTGGGCCCATATGTATGCGGAATTAGCCAATGTCTTAGGAGAACTATCCCAACGCGAAGAATTGGTCCGCGGGGATAAAGTCTGTCTGATGGCATTACTATTGGCTAATTATTCTCGCTTAACGACACCTTTAATTATGGGCGAAAATGAGCAGTTGGCTGACTACCTGGTTAATTTAATGAATCAACATCAGGTCTATCGGCGTTATTTCTTATTAGCATTACGGAATTGGCGGCTTCGTTTACGAGCCAGTCGCCCGCAAAATGCGGGAAACTGGCATCAGATTTTTAATTATCGGCGCTTAATGCAATGCTTGTTGATGGTTAATGATTTACCAGAACAGATTGGTAAGGTCATTTTGGAGCAGGATGACCAAAATGAGTAAATATGCTATAATGAAGTTTCTGGAAACGCGTAATAAATAAAATTGAAAGAAGGTACAACCATGACGGACAAGAAATTACACATTGCTCTGTTGTTCGGCGGTAACTCCTCAGAACATGACGTATCCAAACGGTCAGCCCATAATATTTTTGACGGGATGGATAAGGACAAGTATGATGTCTCGCTGTTCATGTTTACCAAAGATGGCATTTTACTCGATCATCAATCATCACAACGTATTTTTGATGGTGAACCAGAAGATCAGGTCGTTAAAGAAGCGTATGCGAAGATGGATTTAGCTTCACCTTTAGCGCCAATTGCGGCCTTAAACGAAGTCCCAGAAATTGACTTTTTCTATCCGGTGATTCACGGGAATTTAGGTGAAGATGGGACTGTGCAAGGCTTATTCCGGCTCTTAAAGAAGCCTTATGTTGGCTCAGGAATTGCCGCTAGTGCCATGGCTTTTGATAAGGAATTAACTAAACGGATTTTAAATCAAGCCGGCATTCGGAATACCAAATACATTTTGGTTACTCCTGATAACCAAGCAAACTATGGCTGGGACCAAGTTAAGGCTGAATTAGGGGACCTGGTTTTTGTGAAACCAGCTAAACAAGGTTCCTCAGTTGGAATTCATAAGGTACGTAATGCCGAAGAATATCAAGCTGCCCTGGCGGATGCCCTGACTTATGATTATAAGGTCCTGATTGAAGAAGCAGTGCCAAATCCACGTGAAATTGAAATTTCGATTTTGGGGAATGAACATCCAATTGCTTCCAAACTAGGTGGTTTACGGATCCCAGAAGGCGATGATTTCTATGACTACAACAATAAATTCGTTGATGCCAGTGGGGTCGTTTTTGACCTACCAGTTATTGTAGCGGAACCATTACAAAAAGAAATCACGCAAATGGCCTTGGATGCTTATCAAGCGCTAGAAATGAAAGGGATGTGTCGGATGGATTTCTTAGTTGATGAAAATGACGTCCCATATCTAAGTGAACCAAACACGCTCCCAGGCTTCACTAACATTTCCTTATATCCACAGATGTGGAATGTTTCAGGGATTTCCTACTCCGAATTAATCGATCGGCTGATTGAGCTAGGAATTGAAGAATTTAACCATCAAAATAAACTTCGCTATGATTTCCAATCTCTGGGCGAGGAACATGTCGGGAAGAAGATCTACAATTAGTAAATCTAAAACAGTCTGCGGACTGTTTTTTTATTATGTCCAGATTAATTACTAGCAATCTCCTAAGGACAGGTGTTAGAATTTGTTTTATTATTATGAAGGTAATTAATATTTGCTTGCCTAATATAATTGGCTATGCTAATATATATTTGATAATCCATAGGGATTAATAGTAAGGAGCAAAAGAGATGGAATTGAATGGTGCTAAGTTTCGGGAGATTCGTCGTGAGAAGGGACTATCACAAATTGATTTATCAGAAGGTATTTGTACCCAAGCGACCATTAGTTTAATTGAAAATAGCAACCGAATTCCGAAATTGGAAATTTTGAATCAGTTGGTTGATCGCTTAGATGTTCCCCTCAACGCAATTTTAGTTGTGGACCGGGTGGATAATGGCTTGCTCGAACAAGTTACTAATTCTCTCTATCAAAATAAATTGGGAGAGGTAAATCATCTTATTGATGAGATCGATCCCAATTGCTTAGATGGTGATGATTTAACCCGTTACTATTATCTGGTGGGCTTTAAAGAATTACGTCAGGGACACTATGATGATGCTATTTATAATTTGGGACTAGTGTTAACTCAATTATCAGTTAACAGCAGTCGTCAAGATTATTGGCCAGCAGTTTATTATGGCTTTGCTGCGGCTTATTCGAGAAAAGGCGACTATAACAAGGCGCAAGAAATGGTTGATCGATCTATGAAAGATCTGACCCACTTCATGGAAGGTGCTCGTCACCGGAATTATGGCTTTTGGCTTGCAATTTCCGTGGCGCAATTACAACTGGAATTGGATCAGCCAGATAAATCTTTACAAGTATGTCGAGCAATTATTAAGGTGGCCTTAAATAAACGGCAGTTGTCTCCCTTAGGCAAAGCCTACCATGTAATGGGGCAAGTTAATTTATCACAAGGCGATTCCCAGTTAGCGCGAGAAAATATTACGATTGCCAATAGTTTTGCCAAGGTCCTCAAAGATCAAGTAGAATTGAAAGAAACCGCAGCACTCCTCGATTCAATTAAAGACTAAATAAAGTGAGATTAAACCATGTATATCAAAGGTGAAGAAGTAAAGAAAATTCGGAAGTCATTAGGACTTTCCCAAATTGAATTAGCAGCCGGAATTTGTTCCCAAGCGACCATTAGTTTGATTGAAAAAGAAAATCGACTCCCTAAGAGCTCGACCCTTACTAAGATCTGTGATCGTTTGCAGATTCCGATTGGGCAAGTGATCGTTTATGATCACCAAACCATGCAACAGAATTTAGATCAATTAGCCAAAGAACTAATGGTTGGGGAAGTTGACCAAGTCGAAACGGCCATGGGAAACATTATTTTTGATGACCTCACTAGTAAAGAAGAACAATTTGTTTATCAAGTCTACTCTGGTTTAGCTAAATTGCGTGCAGGGAAGAATAAAGAGGCCACATTTGAATTCCAAAATTTACTCGGCCAAGCCTATCAAGCCGATTTTTCGACTTATATTCCTTTAGTGATGTACGGTAATGGCTTAACCTATCTAGTCAATGAAGACCACCGGTATGCCGATGGGATCTTTGATAATATTTATCAATCATTGCGGAATGTCACTTTAAGGACCAGTTATTGGAAAGTGATCTTGTATGCGGGTTTAGCTTCATCGATGTTAGAAATGCAAAAACCAGGCCGGGCCTTAGAAATGATCAAGGTAGCTTGTGAGACTGCCCGTGAATTAGATTCGCTTTATCCGATGAGTGGACTATTCTTAATTAAGGCCCAGGTGGAACGGGCCTTGAAAAAAGAAGAAGAGTCTCAAGCTGATTTTAAGACCGCTCAACAACTAGCTGATTTGAATCATCAGACCTATGTTCAACAACAGTTGAATCAATTTAATTAAAAATAAGCTCCCAGCATATTAGCCGGGAGCTTATTTTTAACGGGCTCCATGATATTGACTACCAAAGTGCAGCATTTCTTGAATAAGGTGGTAACCGTGACTATCAGTTAGATGGTTGGCTTCAAAGATCCGTTGATAATCTAGTAAAATTCTTTCAAATCGGTTTCTGGTAGGAATATAGTCATAGCCGGCCATCACAAAGTCAGTCAACTTAATTTGAAAACATTTGATCAGGTCCTCCACGCGTTTATCGTCCATCTGACTGGTCATGACACTGGGAATCCCTTGCCGATAGATATAATGATTTTCGTTGATTAAGACGATTTTGTGAGCTTTCATAAAAAGTCGATGAATGCTGGCCTCATCTTCAAAAATCATGCCCTCTGGAAACTGGAAGTGCTCTAATAATTCAGCCTTGAAGAGTTTGCAGAAAGGAACAATAAAGATCGAGGAGTTGGAATCCCAGTTCGATTGATATTCACAAGCTTCTTTCGGGGTAAGATCCTTTGTATAGAGATCACCATCCGTAAGATAGTAGTAAAAACAATCGTTAGCTTGATGAAAGACCTTATAATTGGTAACGGCAATGTCAGCGTGGTGACTGATTAAGTGATCATAAAGTATTTGCAAATAATCTTCGTCTAAGACGTCATCGCTATCGACAAAGGTGACATAGTCACCAGTCATCAGTTTAAGCCCATGATTGCGAGCGGCGGACGCTCCACGATTGGATTGGTGAACGACTTTAATGCGGTCATCTTCTTGAGCGAATTGATCGCACATTTCACTTGAACCATCGGTCGAACCATCATCAATCAAGATGAGTTCAAAATCAGGAATGGTTTGGTGACGGACACTGTTAACAAATTCAGTAAAATAGGGTGCCACATTATATACTGGGGCAATAATACTAATTAACATTTGAATAAACCTTTCTACCTACCAAAATAGGATCATGATACGTTCTAGTTTATCATGATCCTATTTAATTTCTGCTAAATAATTAATGTTTTATTTTTCGTAAGTGAACCAGATCCAGTTGCATCACGATGTTGGCCAAGATTAACAAGCTTCCGCCGATGATTAAATGGCTAGTGAGTTTGTCAAAGCCGAATAGAACGGAAAAGATACCCGCGAAAAGTGATTCAGTAATTAGGATTAAGCCAGCGGTGGCGGGATCGACCTGCCGTTGGCTAATAATTTGTAAACCTTGGGCGATAAAAGTAATCCCGATCGCTAAAATCGCTAAAGGAATAATGGCCGCCAGCCAGTTGATTTGGTGAAAGGTAGCTCGTTCAAATAGGCAGGTACAAATGGTGCCTACGAAAAACTCCACTAGACCGATTAAGGTGATCACCACCCAAGGACTGGAAGCTTTACCTGCGTAACGACCAAAGACAATTAATTGGCCGGCCCAAAAAATGGCTCCGATTAAAGAGAGTAGATCACCACTTTGCAAATGTAGATCTGTCAAAGATAAGCCCGAAATAAAGGCCGTACCGAAGATCGCGATTAGCATCGCTAGCCACTCTTTACGTTGGGGGCGTTCACGCCAGATGGCCCAAATAATAAAGGGAGCAATGATAACGTATAAAGAAGTGATAAAGGCGTTTTTGGCGGGCGTCGTATAGCGTAGGGCATCAGTTTGGAAATAATAACCGAGAAAACTGATGATCCCAGAAATAAGTCCCACGCGCAGGTCATAGGCCGTTAAGTGTTTGAGTTGCCGATGAAAGATGACTAGACCGGTAAGGGCGCATAAGCCTCCACGCCAGGCATTAATCATACTGGAATGCATACCAGCATTAATTGCTAATTGATCCAAAAAGTACGAAATTCCCCATAATAGGGCCACACAAATTAAGCCGAGTTTGGCCTGTTGCTTTGACATCGTGATGTCCTCCCTTGATGCTCTAGCAATATTCTAACAAATTTTGATGGCCGTGGATTTGAAAGATTATCAAGGGATAATTTTTTTGTTCACATACCCAATTATTAAAAGAACATTAATTTATCGGCATTTTAGCGTCATATAAATAGATAAATATGAAATTATTTTAACCGTTTCCGGAATAAATACCGAATAATATGTTGCTAAATATATCATAATTGTTAAAATAGTTATATAAATTGTTATATTAATTTATTAAAGGAGGGCCAGATATGGTTTCTAAGAATAACAATCACCTATATGACGAAAAAATGAATCGGACTCACTTCAGTTTTTCGTTACGGAAGTTAAACATTGGGGTAGCTTCTGTCTTATTAGGGATTGGATTTGGTTTCGGGGTAGTTAATCATAACGGGACCGTCGCACATGCCGATACAACTGATACGACATCAACGACGACGGATGCGACCCCTGCTAGTGATGCGTCAACCAGCAGTGCTAGTGCGACTTCAGCGACTACGACGAGCGCAGTTGCGGTTACGCCAACTTCTGCAGCTACTTCGTCTAGTGCGAACGATGCTTCCAGTGCCGCTGACTCATCAAGTACGTCTTCAGCATCCTCTGATGTTGCTACAAACGATCTAGATCAAGCGATTTCTGCTGATGCGATTGACCAAGGCTACATCACTTCCGAAACGGATTTGACCAACGCTGCACATACCCTATCAGGACACGTTTACATCGCTGATTATGGGACTTACTCTACGATGTCCAACGGGATGACGGATGCTCCTGATGGGACCAAGGTCTACATGCAATGGATGGATACTGATGGGGCTATTTCACCGATCTATGTAGCAACTACCCACAGTAATATTGGGACCTCAGCTGGTCAAGGTGGGGCTGGTTTATATGCCTTTAATTTGAGTAGCTCTTCTAAAGGAAATGTCGTTAAAGATGGCTGGACCGATGCCAACGGCAAGGTGCACGTTTATAATGCCACCGCTGGTCAATACTACCGTTTATGGGTCGTGGATACTAAGGCGGCTGATGGAAATACTTTGACCATGTTCCGGCAAGCTGGTGGGTTTTACGCTGGCTCATGGGTTAATTCATTTACCACATCGAACCTAGGTCAATTCCCATTGGCTGGTACGAACATGCAACGGACGGCTGTCTTCATGTACGAATTGCCAGAAGGGGTTACCAACCAAGGTGACAATGGGGTTTCATACATGACTACTTCTGCTGACCAGTGGAAGACCTATGATCAAGGGACCTTAAGTGCTCCGGCAGTTACTGGTGCTAAGACCACCGATGGGACCACTTCAGCTGGGCTTTCCATCTCTGGACGAGTTTGGTTAGAATCGACGGCTGGTAATGCAGCTAATTCTGGGACTGGTCCAAACTATAATCCTGCCATGGGTGATGGTGCGGCTAGTGGCTACACGGTGGTGGCATCTGTCTTGACCGAAGAAGGGGCGACTGCATACAAGAATTCAGTATCATCGTTAGATAACAGTTTGCAAGCTGCTGCTGCAAAAGAATTATTAGAAGCCCATCCCGAATACATCGCAGAAACCGTTAAAACGACGACCGACTCAAATGGTCAATACTCTTTAGCCTTTTCTTCGGATGCCATCACTAGTGCGGCCAATCAACATGAAGCCATTTACATGTTTGTCATGGATAAGAACGGTAATGTGGTGACCGCATATTCTCCATATACCACGACCCTTTTCCGGTCACCAAATGTAACTGGGACTTCATCGCTTAGTCCTCAAATTGTTCCGGCCTATAATGCGGCTGCCTTTAATTCACCATCTTGGTACAACGTTAACTTTGCAGTGGTACCAAATACGATTGTGAACCTTGATATCACGAACTATGATACAACTAATAATCCAGCTTCCTATGGTGATACGGCCAACGTTAAGTTAAGTGATTATTCTGCCTCAGGAAGTGGACAACTCTCAGCTTTAGATGACTCGATTAAATGGACGTCCTCTAATGACAGTAGCTTCTCATTAAGCGTGCCAGTTTCTAGCATTAATGATGGTTCCTTAGCGAACCTAACTATTTCAGCTGACGGGAAGACGGTTACGACGGCGGATGGCCAATCATATACTTTCGATGAAGCCATCCCAGAAGGAACTGTCTTTACCGCATCCTTAGTTGAAGGGACGGTGACGGTAGCTGCTGACTCCTTCATGGTGAAGACCACGGACGCTAAGAAGTATGAACCAAACTATGCCGACCAAACAGTGGCCGCTGGACAAACTGCTTCAGTTACTCCAACTTTTACTGATAAAGAAGGTAATACTGTTACCTTACCAGAAGGGACGACCTTTACTTCTTCAGCAACTGATGCCAACGGCTCATCTGCTTCAGCCTGGGCAACTCTTGATCCAACGACTGGGGAAATCGTTTACACGCCAAGTGCTGATCAAGCTTCTGGCGACTATGAAGTACCAGTGACCGTTACTTATGCAGATGGTTCCACTGACCAAGTGACCGCTACAGTTCACGTGACGAACCAAGCAGCTGATTACACGCCAGTTTATGACAATGATGGTCATAAGTACGTTAAAGCGGGAGACTCAGTTGACTTCCCAGCACCAACCTTTACTGATAAGGATGGTAATACGGTAACGGTACCTAGTGGTACTACCTTCACCGCTGGCGATACTAGCTTCCCAGGAACGGTCACGGTTGACCCAACGACAGGAGCAATCACCGCTACAGCCAATGATGGTGCAACTGCCGGTGATTACACGGTGCCAGTAACGGTTACATACCCAGATGGCACGAGTGAAGTGGTTAATGCAACTGTTACCGTGGTACCAGCTCCAGATAAGGTGACGACCACGACGGTGCCATACACGACGACATACACGGCTGACCCAACTAAGGACGCCGGGGTACAAACAGTGGTTACTGAAGGTCAAAATGGCTCAACGACGACCACGACGACATACACGGTTAATCCAACTACGGGTGAATTGACACCAACATCAACGACGACCCAAACTGATCCAGTGAATGAAGTTGTGTCGGTTGGGACTAAGACGCCTGCTGACAACAAGACTCAAGCTGATACAAACGAACCAGCGTACGCTGACACGACCGTTCCAGCCGGTCAAACGGCAACGACTAACCCAACTTTCACGAATGGGACTCCAGAAGGTGCTACTTACTCAGTCGACAATACTAATGCTCCATTCGTAACCGTTGACCCAACCACCGGTGCTTTAACTGCTGCACCATCAGTTGACCAAGCTCCTGGTGAGTACACGGTACCAGTTACGGTTACTTACTCTGATGGTTCTACGGATACGGTTGATGCTAAGATCACAGTGACGGATAACGAAGCCGCAACTCATGAAGCCCAAGGTGGTGATGTAACGAAGCCATACGGTGAAGCTACGACGGCTGATGATGTTACTAACGCTGTTAAGATCACGCCAGATGATGATGTAGCTAAGAATGCGACGGTTACGGTAGATGATCCAACCACCTTACCAGATGGTAAGACGCCAGGAACCGTAGAAGTTCCAGTTACGGTTACTTACCCAGATGGATCGCAAGACCACACCACGGTTTCGGTAACAACGAAGGAACCTGGTCAAACGGTTACGGACGCTGAATCACACGATGCCCAAGGTGGCGAAGTCAACAAGCCATACGGGGAAGCAACCACGGCAGAAGATGTGACGAGTCAAGTTACCATCACACCGGATGATGATGTGGCTAAGAACGCGACGGTAACGGTAGATGATCCAACGACCTTACCAGATGGTAAGACACCAGGAACCGTTGAAGTACCAGTCACAGTTACTTACCCAGATGGATCGCAAGATCATACGACAGTGAAGGTCACTACAGATACTTCCGACGCTGATAAGTACGAACCACAAGGTCAAGATCAAACTGTTAACCAAGGTGATACACCAAAGGCGGAAGATAGTATTTCTAACAAGGGTGACTTGCCAGATGGTACTAAGTACGACTGGAAAGAAACGCCAGACACTAACACGCCAGGGGACAAGACGGCTACAGTAGTTGTTACTTACCCAGATGGATCGCAAGATGAAGTTCCAGTCACGATCCACGTTACGACGGATGCTGATACGCATGACGCCCAAGGTGGTCAATTAACGAAACCATACGGTCAACCAACGACCGCTGAAGATGTGACGAGTCAAGTTACCATCACCCCGGATGATGATGTGGCTAAGAACGCGACGGTAACGGTAGATGATCCAACGACCTTACCAGATGGTAAGACACCAGGAACCGTTGAAGTACCAGTCACAGTTACTTACCCAGATGGATCGCAAGATCATACGACAGTGAAGGTCACTACAGATACTTCCGACGCTGATAAGTACGAACCACAAGGTCAAGATCAAACTGTTAACCAAGGTGATACACCAAAGGCGGAAGATAGTATTTCTAACAAGGGTGACTTGCCAGATGGTACTAAGTACGACTGGAAAGAAACGCCAGACACTAACACGCCAGGGGACAAGACGGCTACAGTAGTTGTTACTTACCCAGATGGATCGCAAGATGAAGTTCCAGTCACGATCCACGTTACGACGGATGCTGATACGCATGACGCCCAAGGTGGTCAATTAACGAAACCATACGGTCAACCAACGACCGCTGAAGATGTGACGAGTCAAGTTACCATCACCCCGGATGATGATGTGGCTAAGAACGCGACGGTAACGGTAGATGATCCAACCACCTTGCCAGATGGTAAGACATCTGGAACAGTAACTATTCCAGTTACGGTCACTTACCCAGATGGCTCACAAGATCATACGACTGTCACGGTAACAACTGAAAAGAGCCAAGCGGAAACAAATGATCCACAAGGCCAAGATGTTAACACGACAGTTGGTAAGACGCCAGATGCGGCTGATGCGATCAAGAACAAGGGTGACTTACCAGACGGCACTACCTACACTTGGAAGGAAACGCCTGATGTAACGACGACTGGTGATAAGCCAGCAACAGTCGTAGTAACTTACCCAGATGGTTCTCAAGATGAGGTTCCAGTCACGATTCATGTGACGAACCCAACTGCAGAAGGTCAAGATATTACGACACCTAAGAACCAAGTTCCAGATGCTAGTGATGGCATCAAGAACAAGGATGAGATGCCGGATGGGACTAAGTACGAATGGAAGGAAACGCCAGACGTATCCAAGACGGGTCAAACTACTGGCACGGTTGTGGTAACCTTCCCAGATGGTACGCAAACGGAAGTTCAAGTAACTATTACGATTACTGATTACCAAACTAACACGGTCACAACGACTTGGAATGACAATGACCAAGTCTTGACAACAACTACTTCTACGGCAACGAATGCTAGTGCAGCAACAACGGAAGAAACGAAAGCTCAATTACCACAAACTGGTAATGATCAAAGTGAAGTAACTACGATTGCTGGTCTTATGGCAGCAAGTATGGTTGGTTTGCTTGGCTTGGCTAAGTTCCGTAAGAAGGAAAACAAGTAATTAAATAATTACTAAAAAACGACGATCGAATTTTCGGTCGTCGTTTTTGTGTATAGAAAAAGCCGGTGGAAATGGCTTCACCAGCTTCTGGTTAGTTAATATTATTTCTTAGCATTTTCAACCGGTTCATTATCTAAACCGGTCCGAACTACCAAGACGTCACAAACGGCGGTCCGGGTAACGTATTCCGTAACAGAACCAATTACGACTCGTTCCACTGCGTTAAGCCCCGTCGCACCAATCATGATTAAATCTGCGTGCATTTTAGCTGGAACTTCCTTAGCGATCAAGGTCTTAGGTGCCCCATATTCGATGGTGTATGAAACATTTGCAACGCCTTGCTCCTTGGCGTAAGCAACATAATCATCTAAGGTCTTCTTAGCCGTATCGGTAACTTGTTCCACCATTGAACTATCAAAACTAGAGATGTTTTGGAAAGCCCGCGTATCAACCACGTGTAGTAGTTGAAGTTCGGTATCATCACCGTTCCGTTTTGCAACTGCAACTGATTTTTTAAAAGCTAATTCCGCTTCTTTTGATCCATCAACTGGTACCAAAATGTGTTTATATTCTTGTGACATTTTCGGTTACCCCCTTATCTTTATATCTATATTTTACTACCTTTTAAAGGGATAATAAAGCGCTCACTTCAGGAGTAATGAGACCGTTGTAAAGGACATGGCGACTTCAATTAAACAACAAGCGGCCAGGGTCCATAAGATAATCACTGGGTCATTAATGAAGGCGGTAATGACGACGATGATGGTTAAAATTAGCATGACAACTCCCCAAAATAAACACAACTTATTTTGTGCTTTGGGATGGTGGTAGGGGAACCCTAAAAAGGATTTCTGACGATGGGTCAGATAATATAATGATTCAATCAAGATCAGCAGGGCGAAAATAAAAGTCAGAATCTGAATTAACATACAAGCTCCTTAAAAAAATCTGGGTACACATTGCTGTGTACCCAGACCATATCTTCATTATGTAGAAGTATCCGTTGGTGCCGTTAATCATCCGTCAGAGTTGACCTGCGTTTAAGACAGGTGGGATTAAGTGAATTTGCATTTGACTACCAAGTGAAAAGGCATGTCATCATCAAATTTCAACAGAAACCCCAAAGTAACAAGATTGTAAGGCAAACCTGATATTTGGATAAGGCGTACACTACAGAACCTCTACCTACATTTTACCACGTTTTTGCCAAATGGTAGTTTTTTTATCAAGCTTTCCCTTGAGCCTTTAAGAGCCGGCGATATTGGTCTGAATAGGCCTTTTCATAAGTGCCATTTGTTTTTGGCTCATAATATTGATCATCTTTAATCGGCTCGGGAAGATATTGTTGGGCAACCCAATCTTCTGGATAATCGTGGGGATAAAGATAGTCAATGCCATGACCTAGTTTTTCCGCACCTTGGTAGTGAGCGTCTTTTAAATGATCAGGCACATCACCAGTATTACCTTGGCGGATGCGCGTGATGGCTTTATCAATTGCACTGATGGCGGAATTGGATTTTGGAGATAGACAAAGTTCAATCACCGCATTAGCAAGTGGAATTCGCGCTTCTGGGAAGCCAAGTTTTTCGGCAGCTTGAACGGCCGTGACGACCCGTGCCGCAGCAGGCGGGTTAGCTAAACCGATGTCTTCATAGGCGATCACCATCAAGCGGCGGGCGATGATCGGCAGATCGCCACCCTCGATTAAGCGGCCTAAATAATGGAGGGCCGCATCAGTATCGCTACCCCGAATCGATTTTTGAAAAGCGGAAATCACATCATAATGTCCATCACCATTCTTATCTAAACTGATGGACTTCTTTTGAATACTTTCTTCGATGACTGGTAATGTTAAGTGAATTACCCCATCTGACCCAGGTGCGGTAGATTTGGCAGCTAGTTCTAAGCCATTTAAAGCACTCCTTAAATCACCGTTAGTAGATGAAATTAGTTGCC
This sequence comes from Limosilactobacillus gastricus DSM 16045, assembly GCF_001434365.1. Lineage (GTDB taxonomy): Bacteria > Bacillota > Bacilli > Lactobacillales > Lactobacillaceae > Limosilactobacillus > Limosilactobacillus gastricus. Next base: position 65,103 of record NZ_AZFN01000002.1, read on the forward strand.
TCCGAGCGTTGTCGTCAAGTGACAAATTCATTTGTCCTAGCCCCCGTTGAGGATCGGTCATTGCACGGTCAATTGCTATTCCAATTTCATTGATGGTCAATGGTTTGACCTCAAAAATTTGCGTTCGGCTGCGAATGGCGGGATTAATCGAAATATAGGGGTTTTCGGTGGTGGCACCAATTAGAATAATCCGACCACTTTCTAAATGAGGTAGTAAGAAATCTTGCTTACTTTTGTCGAGACGATGGATTTCGTCTAATAATAAGATGACGGTACCACTCATTTTGGCTTCTTCAGCCACAATCTGCAGGTCTTTTTTCGAGTCAGTTGCCGCATTTAAGGTTCGAAAAGCATACTTAGTTGATCCGGCAATGGCGCTTGCAATGCTCGTCTTGCCGGTTCCGGGTGGACCGTATAGGATCATGGATGAGAGCATTTTGGCCTTGACCATTCGCCAAATAATTTTATCCTGACCTACGAGATGTTGTTGACCAACGATTTCAGCTAGTGATTGGGGCCGCATCCGATAAGCTAATGGTTCCATAGTAACTCCTTTCCCAATTTATTATGCAAGAGGATATCATCATAGATTGTAACAAAAAAGGAGCCCAAGAGGACTCCTCGAACTGGCATAAAGTGAAGCTTACTTGTTGTAGAATTCAACGATTAAGGCTTCGTCAATGTCAGCATTCATGTCTTCACGTTGTGGAAGGCGAGTTAAATGACCTTCAAGCTTGTCAGCATCAAATTCAACATATGATGGACGTGCAACAACGGCTTCAACGGCGTTCTTGATAATGTCAAGATTCTTTGACTTTTCACGAACGGCAATCACTTGACCAACCTTAACTTCGTATGAAGGAATGTCAACCCGCTTGCCATCAACTGTGATGTGACCATGGTTAACTAATTGACGAGCTTGACGACGCGTCGTAGCTAAACCTAAGCGGTAAACCATGTTGTCTAGACGGCGTTCCAAAAGAACCATAAAGTTAGTACCGTGAGTACCTTCCTTAATCTTACCAGCCTTAACGAATAGGTTGCTAAATTGACGTTCCGTTAAACCATACATGTAACGAAGCTTTTGCTTTTCACGTAATTGTGTACCGTATTCAGAAAGCTTACCCCGACGATCATTACCATGATCACCAGGAGCGTAAGGACGCCGTGCTAATTCCTTACCAGTACCAGAAAGTGAAACACCAAGACGACGAGAAATCCGCCAACTTGGACCTGTATAACGTGACATAAATAAATTCCTCCAAGAAAATGTTTTGGAGTAAAATAATCCGATGCAAGATTAACATTCGTGCAGCCTAATCAGATCGTTCACCATTGCAGCGAGGTTACTAGAAACACCAGATGGCATTAGTCTGTTGACGAGCTTGCTTCTTGCTGCTGCATTATTTTACACAAGGAATATCATACACCGGATCATAATTAAGGGTCAAGGAAAAGTCCGATAATATTCCAAATAAACTTACCGATTAGCATTCAAGAACAGTGATCTTATGATATAATTAAAAATTGTTAATAAAGAATGCGCATCATGCGTCAAACAAAGTAATAGGTGAGGTAAGTTATGTTACAAGTATTGATTGGGATCATTGTCATTGCGATTGTTGTCGTATGTGCAATGTATCTTTACCAACGGAATCTACTCAAAAAAGTAAATGCCTTGCGTGACCAAATCAATGTCATTGAAAATTATGATTTGGAAGCTCGGTTAAGTGACGAAAATGTTACTGATTTTTCGGGCGAAACGCTTAAGAAATTTACGGAGTTGCGGACCAAGTATGATGAAAAGGCAATGCCAGCTGTCGCGGAAGCCGTTGAAATCGCTGACGAAATCGAAGAAGATTTCCATGGAACTGCTGCTCTTTCAATGGGTGGTCGAGTTAAAGAATTGCAAGACGCCGTTGATGATGCCAAGGAATTACTCGACTCAATTCAATTAGAAGTGAAGGCCTTTGATGATGAAATCGAGGCGCAAAATCAAGCGAGTGACCAATTACGGACTTGGTTCAGAAAGTATCATAAAGAACTGGATGAACAAGCCTATAAGTATGGCGATAGTGTTACCAAGTTAAATGAACGGTTAACAGATTTAGAAGCGCGGTTCAATAAGTTCTGTGAAATCGCTGATGATGGTGATCGGGAAGCAGCCGCTGAAGTATTAACGGATGTTAAAAATGGGACGGCTGACTTTGAGGAATTAGTGGAACAAATTCCCGAGTTATGTCAGCCACTGCTCCAAGAATTCCCAGATCAATTAGCTGAATTAAAACAAGGCTATGGGCATTTAATTTCAGAAAACTACCACTTTACTGAACCCGATATTGATCATTTAGTTGAAGCCTTAGAAGTGAAACGCCAAGCCACCTTGGAACGGGTTGCGGACTTAGATTTAACTCAAGTTAAAGAAACTAATGAAGGTATGGCCAGTGAAATTGATCGATTATACGATGTGATGGAACAAGAGATTGATGCCCGGCCTAAAGTTCAACAAATGTTAATTCCGTTCGCTGAACACCTCACCCATGCCAAAAATCAAAATCGCTTGTTAACCAATGAGTTAGATCGCTTGAGTATTTCTTATACTTTGAATAACGATGAGATTGCTACGGCTCGTCAATTAGATGAGCAATTAAAGCAAATTGAAGCTGACTTTAATGCTGATCAAAAGCGGTTAGAAGCTAAGACGGCCATTGACAGTCAGATTCTTGCTAACTTACAAGCTGGTGAGAAGGCGATGACTGCAGTGGAAGAGCAACAAACGGAAATTAATGATAGTGTGGCAGAACTCCAAAATGATGAGAAATTAGCTCGCGATGCTGTCCAACGTTTTGTGGCTGACTTACGGGCCACTAAGCGTCACGTTGAATCATTAAATTTACCGGGCATCCCGATGGATTATATGGACTTCTTCTTCCTGGTTAGTGATGAGCTAAGTCAATTATCCAAAGACATGAATAAGCAACAAATCAATATGGATGAAATCACCAAGAAGATGTTGGTACTCCAAGATGATTTTGAAAAGTTGCATGAAAAGACGGATAGTATTCGCGATAGTGCCACGCTCACGGAACGGGTGATCCAATATGCCCAACGGTTGAGCATGCAACACCCAGAATTGGATGATGCCATCAATCGTTCTCAACAATTATTTAGTGAATTCGAATATTCACGGGCACTTGAAACAATCGGCGCTGCCGTTGAAAATATCGAACCAGGCGTATTTAAGCAAATTGAAGATAGTTATTACCGTGAAGTTGGTAAACGATAATTTAATGGTCGTCAGAAATGGCGGCCTTTTATTATAAATGTCAGACAACCTTTGGTATAATGACGAAATAAGAAATATGGAAAGGAATCGATCATGATCTATTTTGATAATAGTGCAACTACTAAGGTCTCTCCAGAGGTTCTCGAGAGTTACACCAAAGTCAGTGAACAAATTTGGGGAAACCCTTCTAGCCTCCATCAATTAGGAGAGGTTGCTAGTAAACTGCTTTTTCAAGCTCGTCAACAAATTGCCGAATTATTTGGCGTTTTACCCGGCGAAATTATCTTCACCAGTGGTGGATCCGAAGGTGATAACTGGGTAATTAAGGGGACCGCCTTAGCCAAGCGAGAATTAGGTCGGCACATCATCACCTCTTCGGTAGAACACGCAGCGGTGCGTAACGCTATGCACCAATTAGAAGATTTGGGGTATGAAGTAACCTATCTGCCGGTTGACAAGCAGGGACGTGTTAATCCAGCCGATTTGAAAGCGGCCCTTCGACCAGACACGATTTTAGTATCGATTATGGCGGTTAATAATGAGATCGGTACGGTCCAACCGATTCAAGAAATCGGAGAAATTCTTCAAGATTACCCTAAAATCCACTTTATGGTTGATGCCGTTCAAGCAATTGCTAAAGGGATGGATGATCAATGGTTTAGTGATCGCGTTGACTTTGTGGTCTTTTCGGGACATAAATATCATGCTCCACGGGGAACGGGCTTTGTTTACGCTAAAGCCGGCCGGCAAATTGTTCCATTAATTAATGGGGGCGGTCAAGAACAAAATCTGCGGAGTGGTACCGAAAATACGCCGGGTGATGTGGCCATGTCGCGGGCTATTCGCCTTGCCAAGGAACGAGAAGACGATACCGTCAAACGGGAGCGTGAAATCAAACAAGCGATTATTGATCATGTGAGTCAATTTGAACATGTCCAAGTTTTTTCAGGCAATGATGCTGGTTTTGCTCCCCATATTTTATGCTTCGCCATTGTTGGGGTGCGCGGGGAAACCGTGGTCCATGCCTTTGAAGAACACGATATTTATATCTCAACGACTAGTGCTTGTTCATCAAAGAAAACAGAAACTAGTACCCTTTCAGCGATGGGAGTTGCTCCACATGCGGCTGAAAGTGCGGTGCGAGTTAGTTTAGGCGATCAAAATACGATGGCGGATGCTGAAGAATTTAACCGCGTTTTTGATGAACTTTATGCTGGGTTTGCAAAAATTATTAACTAATTGAGGATAGCTAAGTGAAGTACGATGAAATTATGGTGCGATATGGAGAATTATCGACCAAAGGACGTAATAAAAAGACCTTTACCGATCGGTTAGGAGAAAATGTCCGTCGGGCCTTACATGGGATTGATCAGGTCAAGGTCCATGCTCGACCTGACCGGCTCCATATTATTTTAAATGGTGCTGATAGTGACCTAGTCATGGAGCGACTGGCAAAGGTATTTGGGATTCAATCTTTTTCCCCTTCCTTAAAGGTTACAAAAGATTTCGCGGCGGTTGCCCAGGCAGCGATAGCCATGATGAATGAGCAGCTGAGTGATGGCGAGAAAAAAACTTTTAAAGTGGAGACCAAGCGACAAGATCATCAATTTGAGTTAGACACCTTTCAAATGAACCGCCAATTAGGCGGAGCCTTACTCAAGGCCTTTGATGGACAACTAACGGTCGATGTCCATCATCCAGATATCACGATTTGGGTAGATGTTCGTTTAAATGGAATTTTCTTAACGAGCGAAATTATTCCGGGTGCAGGCGGTTTACCGGTTGGCACGGCTGGAAAAGGGATGATGATGCTGTCGGGAGGAATCGACTCACCAGTGGCCGCTTATCTGGCAATGAAACGGGGAGTTTCCCTCGAGATGGTTCATTTTTATAGTCCACCCTATACAAGTGAACAAGCCTTAGCTAAATCTAAGCAATTAACAGCTAAATTAGCCCAATATAGTGGTCAAATTAAGTTTATTCAGGTGCCGTTCACAGAGATTCAAGAGACGGTCAAGGAACAATCGCCAGAAGGATTCTTAATGACCATTCAACGACGGTTTATGTTGCGCTTGGCAACGGCGATTGCAAAGCAACGTCATGGTCTTGCGGTATTTAATGGGGAATCATTAGGACAAGTGGCCTCGCAAACCATGAATAGCATGGTCGCAATTAATGACGTCACATCTTTTCCGGTCTTAAGGCCGGTCTTGTCCTACGATAAGACCGAGATTATTAAGATTGCTGAACAGATTGATACATATGATTTGTCAATTTTGCCATATGAAGATTGTTGTACGGTCTTTACACCACCTTCGCCTAAGACGAAGCCTAATCTTGAAAAAACGCGCTATTATGAACAACAATTAGACGTGGATGGCTTAATGGAACGGGCTTTAGCAGGAATTAAAATTACTGAGATCCATCCGGGTGACGACTTCTTGAATGCTAATCAAGATGTTTTTGCGGAATTGTTGTAAGATTTTAGACAAATAGACCCGGTTCTGATATAGAAAATACGTAAAGAGGTAAATACGATGCAAATTACAATTAATGGTGAAGCACGCGATCTAGTTGGGAATCCTCCAGCGGTAGGAGAAGAAATCCCGCATTTTAAAGTTTTTAATGCTGATCACGAGAAGGTAAAGACCCGTGAATTTTTTGGCAAACCAACTTTAATTAGTGTAGTTCCAAGCATTACGACGAGTGTTTGCAGTTTGCAAACGAAGAAATTTAATCAGCAAATGGATGGATATCCAAATGCTAATTTTGTGACGATTTCAGTCGATACTCCTGAGCAACAAGCAGATTGGTGTGCTGCTGAAGGGGTAAAGAATATGCAATTATTGTCGGATTCGGAACAATCCTTTGGCTATGCCTTGAAAGTTTTGATTCCTGATGAGTCGGTTTTAGCACGGTCGATTTTTGTGCTTGATGCGGATGGAAAAATTGTTTACGAACAGGTCGTCCCAGAATTAACTGATGAACCTGACTATGTAGCGGCTTTAGCAGCTTTAGAAAAGTTAGGTTAAGATCTTGACGGATTATTAAAAAATCGTTAGAATTATGATCGTTATCTGATGCGATGATCGGAAGAGTAATTAGTAAAGAGTTGATCAGAGATGGCTGGATAGTGCGAACAGCTGAACCAATTACTAATGAAAGTAATCCAGGAGCAAAAGCAGTGAAATTAAGTAGTTGCTTTCGGTTCATTACCGTTATCAATGATAAAGTGGAAATGTGATTACATTTCAATTTAGGTGGTACCGCGAGAAGAGCTCGTCCTATTTTAGGACGGGCTTTTTGTTTTATTTAAAGGAGAAACAGATGTCAGATCAAGATATGTCAACTAAATATAATCCAACTGAAGTCGAAAAAGATCGTTATCAATGGTGGATTGATCAAGGCTTCTTCAAACCAAGTGGGGATCAAAAAGCTCACCCATATTCAATTGTTATTCCGCCGCCAAATGTGACCGGGAAATTACACCTAGGACATGCTTGGGATACAACTTTACAAGATATTACTATTCGGCAAAAACGGATGCAGGGTTATGACGTTTTGTGGTTGCCGGGGATGGACCACGCCGGAATTGCGACACAGGCTAAAGTTGAAGCGCGGTTAGCTGAACAAGGGATTTCTCGATATGATTTAGGTCGGGAAAAGTTCATCCAACAAGTTTGGGATTGGAAGGATGAATATGCTGATATTATCCACCAACAATGGGCAAAAATGGGGATTTCGGTCGATTACGATCGGGAACGCTTTACTTTAGACGACGGTTTAAGCAAGGCGGTTCGGAAGGTCTTCGTTGATCTATATAATAAAGGTCTAATCTATCGAGCAACCTACATTATCAACTGGGATCCCAAAGCCCGGACTGCTTTATCAGATATCGAAGTGGAACACCAGGATGATCAAGGTGCTTTCTACCACGTTAAATATCCATTTACCGATGGTACAACTTTTAATGGCCAGGACTACATTGAAATTGCTACCACACGCCCGGAAACTATGTTTGGTGATGTGGCGGTAGCCGTTAATCCTGATGATGATCGTTATAAGGAACTAGTCGGCAAACACATTCGAGTACCATTGGTTGATCGGGAGGTCGAAATCATTGCTGATGATTACGTTACTCCGGATTTTGGAACGGGGATGGTGAAGATCACGCCAGCTCATGACCCGAATGACTTCCAAATTGGGAAGCGCCATGACCTTCCTGAAATCAATACCATGAACGAAGATGCTTCCCTCAATGAGAATGCTGGGAAATACGAAGGAATGGATCGTTTTGATGCCCGTGAAGCCATTGTTAAGGATCTTGAGGATCAGGGCTACATGCTACGGATTGATCCAATTGTGCACTCAGTTGGTCATTCGCAACGGACTGGGGTACAAGTTGAGGCTCGCTTATCAACTCAATGGTTCGTGAAGATGAAGCCATTGGCTGAACAGGCTTTACAAGCTCAAGAAACTGATGATCGGGTTGATTTCTTCCCACCGCGGTTTGAGAATACTTACCGGCAATGGATGGAAAATGTTCATGACTGGGTTATTTCGCGTCAATTATGGTGGGGACACCGGATTCCTGCTTGGTATCATAAAGAAACTGGGGAAATGTATGTCGGGATGGAAGCCCCAGCCGACAGCGAAAATTGGGAACAAGATCCAGACGTCTTAGATACTTGGTTTAGTAGTGGTTTATGGCCGTTCTCAACGATGGGATGGCCTGATACCGATAGTGAGGACTTTAAGCGCTACTTCCCAACAACGACTCTGGTGACTGGATATGACATTATCTTCTTCTGGGTTTCGCGGATGATCTTTACCTCACTGGAATTTACTGGACGGACACCATTTAAAAATGTCTTATTACATGGTTTGATTCGTGATGAAGAAGGCCGGAAGATGAGTAAGTCCCTAGGAAACGGGATTGATCCGATGGACGTGATCGAAAAGTATGGGGTGGATGCTTTACGGTGGTTCTTAGTAACTGGCTCTACCCCGGGTCAAGATATCCGTTTCTCTTATAAGAAGATGGATGCGGCCTGGAACTTCATTAATAAAATCTGGAATGCAAGTCGTTATGTCATCATGAACTTGGGCGATATGGCCGCCCCAAGCTTGCCGGATCAAAGCGAATGGACCTTGGCTGACAAGTGGATCTTAAGTCGTTTGAATGCAACAGTGAGTCAAGTTACTAGCCAATTTGATAAATTCGAATTTGGGGAAGCTGGTCGTGCCCTATACAATTTCATTTGGAATGATTTCTGTGATTGGTACATTGAAATGACTAAGGAAACCCTTAATAATGGTTCTGATCAAGAAAAGACGAATACCAAGAATATTTTAGGTTATGTACTGGATCAAACTTTGAAGCTCTTGCACCCGATCATGCCATTTATGACCGAACAAGTTTGGCAGTCAATGCCACATGACGGGGATTCAATCATGGTCGCTAAGTTCCCTGAAGAACATGCTGAATTTAGTGATCCTAAGGCTGAGGATCAAATTGCCAGCTTGATTGAATTAATCAAAGCAGTGCGGAATATTCGTAATGAAGCGGGAGCACCAATGTCCAAGCCAGTAGACTTAATGATTAAAGTAGACTCGGCCGAATTGGGTGAGATCTTTACCGAAACGAAAGAATACATCGATCGCTTCTGTCATCCAGCTGAACTAAAAATTGGTCAAGATTTGACGGAGCCCAAATTAGCCATGAGTGGAATTTTAGCTGGGGCCACGGTCTACATTCCAATGGCCGAATTGGTTGATTTAGAAGAAGAAAAGGCCCGGATGCAAAAAGAAATTCAGAAATTAGAGCAAGAAGTGGCCCGTTCGGAAAAGAAACTTGGTAACGAGAAGTTTGTTGCTAACGCCCCAGAAGCAGTGGTGGCTGACGAAAAAGCTAAGGCGACTGAGTGGCAACAAAAATTGGCTGCCGCCAAGGAACGTATAGCACAACTAGGTTAAACAAATCAGTTATAATGAAAGTCTTCAAGGAGGAAATTTCCAATTGAAGACTTTTATTTTTAGGAAGTTATAAAATGACAGAAATCAAAACTTATGATGATGCACTAAATTTTATTCACGGTCGCTTCAAAGCCCGGGAAATCCCCACCTTGGCACGGATGCGGAAATTATTAAAACGATTGGGTAATCCCCAGAACGGCCAATCTTATATTCATGTGACTGGAACGAACGGGAAAGGTTCAACCGTGACGATGATTAGAGCAATGTTGATGGCGAGTGGTTACCAGGTAGGAACTTTCACGTCCCCCTTTATTACTCGCTTTAATGAACGGATTGCTCTGAATGGTCAGCCGATTAGTGATCGGGATTTAGTTACTTATACACGGCAAGTAGCTACTGTTGTGGATCAAATGGATGCTGAAGGCCAAACACCAACGGAATTTGAAATTAATACGGCCATTATGTTCTTATACTTTGCAGACCGAAAACCCGATGTAGTAATTTTAGAGGTCGGGATTGGGGGCTTATTTGATTCCACCAATGTCATTGAAAAACCTGATGTAGCCGTAATTGTGACGGTCGGATATGATCATATGCAGTTTCTTGGTGATAGCCTCACTGAGATTGCTACCATAAAAGCGGGTATTATCAAGAAACATTCGCCGGTGGTCGTTGGTCAATTACCAGAAGAAGCTAAACAAGTAATCGTATCGACCGCGAAGAAAAAACAAAGTCCCTTGTTTCAACTTGGACAAGAATTTCATGCCCAAGCTAAGAATAGCCATCAATTAGCTCAAAATATTGAATATCAGGGTTTGTCACTCGCTAAAACTGTCTTTCAACTTGGCTTGGCTGGCGATTATCAGGTTCAAAATGCGGGGGTCGCCATTACGACCGTTCAATTATGGCTCCAAAAACATCAAGGCTATTTGGATCCTAGTAATATTGCGGAGGGCTTGTTAAACGCCCACTGGCCAGGAAGAATGGAAATTGTTAATCGGGAACCATTAATGATTTTAGATGGAGCCCATAATTTGCCGGGGGTCCAAGCTTTAGTTCAGACCATTGAGCATGAATTAGCAGATCGGGAAGTTTATTTACTAGTGGCGATTTTGGCGGATAAGCAGTATGAACTAATGTTGGGCGAATTAGCTAGTTTAAGGAATGTCCATCTCGTTTTAACTCAATTTTCGCCGCCGGGCCCCAAACGACCAACCGCTGATTTAGCTGGGCTGAAAGATTTGATTAGGACTCGTTATCCCATGCAAGTATTTCCAGAATGGCAATTAGGACTGGCTGCTATCTCTCAACAAGTATCAGCCGAAGACGTTATTTTAATCACCGGATCGCTGTATTTTATTTCCGAAGTGCGGAATTTCTTATTAGCGGATTAAGGGGTACATTCCTTCGTATCTAAAGATAAGGAGGAAATGGCATGCGGACGTATTTATCAACAAACAATTTCGAAGAATTAGTACAAATGATGTTCCCAGACCGACGTTTGGCTCAACGCTTTATCGCCACTTTTGGTAGTTTTCATGAGTTACATAATGCCCAACGAGCGTAAATACAAAGCCTGATGGATTATGATCCCATTAATTTTCGACCAATTATTGCCGCTATTCAAATCGGTCAACAAGCGTTAACCAGACCCCAACCAATGACCGGACAATTGAATTCTAGTTATGAACTGGGTCAACAATTAATTCATGAATTAGCGGGAGAAGACCAAGAGCAAGTAATGATCATTGGCGTTGATGTTCATTCCGTGGTGATTGATCGTCAAGTGCTTTTTAAAGGCGGCAGTCATGAATGTCAGATTTACATGGACCAAGTTTTCCGATATTTAATTCAAATCGGGGCACATGGATTAATCTTCGCGCATAATCACCCGTCGGGATTGGTCGAACCTTCTCCAGAAGATCGTCAGTTTTTTAAGCAGTTACAGTCTTCTTGTCGCTTGATGAATATACGATTAGTCGATTGCATGATTGTTGGTCGAAATGATTATTTCTCCTGGCAGGAAAAACTCGCTTGATTAATGATTTCGTCATATAAAGTCACTACAATTTTCACCATGAATAGTGTATAGTTAAGAAGTATGTAATTAAGAGAAGAGCTGGGTTAAGATTAGTCCAGCAAGGAGTTAAGCATGAGAGATTTCTTTGCTAAACATCGAGTGATTTCAATTGTGATCGGCCTATTTATTGCCGTTGGATTAATGGCAGGGTCAATTGGCATTCGGAATAATCGGAATACGCCAACGATTGTCCAACAAATTGGTAATACTGTAGTTGGATGGTTTGGCGGAATTGTTAATTATCCAATGAATTCAGCCAATGGGACCGTATCATCCTTAGGACAAATATTGAACGCTTATAGTGAAAATAAGACCTTAAAGAAAAAGGTTAGTGCGCTAGAGCAAACTCAAACAACCAACGAAACCCTAAAGAAAGAAAATAAACAATTAAAGGCTGAATTGGAATTAAATAATAGCTTAACTGACTATACTACGATTACGGCGGCGGTCACGAATCGAACGCCCTCGGCTTGGGAAAACCAATTAATTATTAATAAGGGTAGTTCGAGTGGCGTTAAGAAGAATATGGCTGTGCTTTCGGGAAGTGGCTTAATCGGACGGATTGTCGAAGTAAACCCGACTAATAGTAAAGTCGAGTTAATCAGTAGCTCTAGCGAGTCAACAAACCAATTTTCCGTGGCCGTTGATAATGAGGACGGCGATACGGTGAATGGTTTGATTTCCGGTTATGACACCAAAACTAGTCAACTAGTAATGAGTGAAGTTTCGAGTTCGGCAGCTGTAAAAAAAGGTGCCAAGGTAACCACAAATGGGCTTGGTGGCGTCACCCCGAAAGGTTTATACGTCGGTAAAGTCGTCAAAACAACGAAGGGGAGTGGCGGTGAGATTGATCGCATTTACGTTGAGCCAGCTACGAACTTAAATGATGTCAATTATGTAACAATTGCGGAACTAAACGAGGATTAGGATGTTTAAATTTTTGCATTGGACCAAATTGAAAACCTACTTTTGGTTAGGCTTGTTCATCTCCTTTTTCCTAGATGGCTCGCTGAGTGCAATTTTCGGGGGATCTTTTTTCTCCGATCGCATTATCATGGTGAGTCATTTGGCCTTTTTATGGCTTTTATTAGCGCTTTTCTTTGATCGGGTGAAGCCATTGCCAGTCATTTTAGCCGCCTTTCTCGTGGGAATTGGGATTGATTTTTATTATTCAGGAATCATCGGGATGGAAATGTTTATCTATCCTCTCTTAATCTGGGCCAATCAATTTGTGATCCGTTTTTATCGTCCTAATATCATTAACTATGCTATGTTGGTGATCGTTGATTTAACATTATTAGAGTTTTACAATTATGCCATGCATAGTTTGTTGGGCTTAACCCATGCCGGACTACCAATGTTTTTAGCGGGAGTCTTAGGACCAACTTTATTATTAAACTTGGTATATTTTTTTGTGGGTTACTTACCAATTCAACTTGGTTATTATCGGATTTTGCATCTTTATCGGCATCCTCGGAAAATGAGAAAAGCTTAATTTTTTATGCGGAGCTAGTTGACAAAAAGGGTCCTAATCGGTAATATACTAATCAATAAAAGAGAAACGTTGAGCAGACTAGTAGGATAATTTACCATTGAGCAGGGAAGTTCGGATAGTGTGACCGAATAATGGTAATTATCACGAATCACATCTGTGAGTTGATTATTGATCAAAAAATAATCCGGGTTGCCCGTTATCGCTCCAAGTTTATTTTTAAACTTACTGAGGTTAGGTTCGTGAGGATCTAACAAGATGAGGTGGAACCGCGGAAACGCCCTCTAGTTGTATTACAACTGAGGGCGTTTTTATTTTGGTTATTAAATAAACTTATTGAGGTAATCGATGTGAGTCGATTATAAATTGGGGTGGAACCACGTTTAGACGTCCCCTTAAGTGGAAACATTTAAGGCGGCGTCTTTTCTTTTAATAAATTTAGAAACAATTAAAGGGGGACATTGTCATGACCTATATGTCGGAAATCTTACCATCGTTGTTGCAAGGGACTGTTGTGACCTTAGAAATCTTTTTTTGGACCTTAATTGGCTCCTTACCGCTTGGAATTTTAGTAAGTTTAGGTTTGAATTCGCGAATTAAACCTTTGAAGTGGATCTTAGATCTTTACGTTTGGTTGATGCGGGGAACCCCATTATTACTCCAATTGATCGTAGTCTTTTATGGTTTACCAATTATTGGAATTGTCTTTCCAAGGTTCCAAGCGGCCGTATTTGCTTTTATCTTCAATTACGGAGCCTACTTTGCTGAAATCTTTCGGGGTGGCTTGCAGTCAATTGATCGGGGGCAATATGAAGGGGCGAAAGTTTTGCGTCTCTCATATTCTCAAACGATTCGTAAAATTGTAATTCCTCAAGTTGTCAAGATTGTGATTCCGTCAATTGGTAACGAAGTCATCAATCTGGTAAAAGATTCATCATTGGTATACGTGATTGGGATTGGTGATCTCTTGCGGGCCGGAAATGTGGCAACCTCACGGGACGTAACCTTAGTTCCCTTATTAATGGCGGGGGCAATTTACTTGATTCTGGTGGCCATTTGTACATTTGCCTTAAACCGAGTTGAAAAACGGTATTCATATTACAAGTAGGGGGTTGGTCAAATGTTAGAAGTTAAAAATTTAAAGAAAAAATTTGGGACACGCCAAATATTAAACGGGGTCAATTTTGAAGTTCAGGATGGCGAAATATTAAGTATAGTGGGACCATCTGGAGCCGGGAAAACAACCTTATTGCGGTGTGTTACTGGCTTGGAAAGTGCGGATGAAGGAGAATTTTTAATTGATGGGCAAGCCTTCGATCCTGAAGGAACCGATACCTCTGATGCCGTTATTGGAGTGGTTTTTCAAGATTTTAACTTATTTCCTCATTTAACGGTGATGCAAAACATCACTTTAGCCCCCACGATGGTTTTAAAAGAAGATCGCCAGGTCGCTCAAGCTGCCGGAGAAAAATTGTTGGCACAATTAGACCTAGGTGGGAAAGGAGATTTATATCCTTATCAACTATCGGGAGGACAAAAGCAGCGGGTTGCCATTGCTCGAGCCTTAGCAATGAATCCGAAGATCCTTTGTTATGATGAACCAACTTCTGCTTTGGATCCTAACTTACGGGATAGTGTCGCCAATTTGATTTTGAGTCTCAAACAACAGGGAATGACCCAGTTAGTCGTTACCCATGATATGGAGTTCGCTCAAAAAATTGCCGATGATGTTTTAGAGGTTTCGGCCCTCGATCAACAAAAATAGGATCACAAAAACATGAAACGATTAATACGGATAGGTTTATTAGTTTTGTTACTTATACCCGTCATGTTAGTAGCGGGTTGTCAAACGGTCACCCAGCGTGCCGATACTCAGGATACTTGGTCGCAAATTAAAAAGCGTGGCAAAGTGGTCATTGGAGTCGATGATTCCTTTGTCCCGATGGGGTTTCGCGAAAAGAATGGGAAACTAGTTGGTTATGACGTTGATTTAGCGCGAGCCGTTTTTAAACAATACGGGATTAAAGTAGATTTCCAGACGATTGATTGGTCAATGAAGGAAACTGAGTTGCGAAACGGTACGATTGATGCCATTTGGAATGGTTACTCAGTTACGAAAGAACGAAAGGCAAAGGTTGCCTTTACCCGTTCATACCTTTTGAATCGGCAAGTATTGGTGACGAAGAAAAAGAGTCACATCCTAAATCTAAATGATATGGCCGGCAAAGTCTTGGGATTACAAACCGGGTCGACAGCAGCGGCGGATCTTGATGCCCAACCGAAGCTGTTAAAAGATAAGATTAAAGATCAAACCCCCATTCTTTATGATACCTTCCCTAGTGCCTTTATTGATTTGAATGCGGGGCGGATTCAAGGGATTTTGATGGATGAGGTTTATGCTAACTATTATTTAAAGCATTTATCTAATTCAGGAAGTTATCGTACCCTAATTAGCAAGTCCTTCCCAGCTGATAGTTTTGCGGTCGGGTTGCGGAAAGGTGATAAGACGCTTAAAAAGAAGATTAATGAAGGACTAGCTAAACTTCAAAAGGATGGAGAGTTAGCTAAAATTAATGAAAAATGGTTTGGAAAAAAGAGTAATTATCTCGGACCGGTTAACGCTAATAACTAAATGTAGTATAATGGACTGAATAATTTTAGGCTGAACATTACGATGTTTCGGCCTTTTTGATTGCAAAGGAAAATAATATGGATAAACAAATTATGGCAGGGGTGCACTTACATGTCATTCCGACCCACCAATTCCAAACCACAAAAATTATGATGACTTTTACCAGCCGTCAAACAGCAACCAATGCGGCCGTAAGAAATCTGTTGACGAATATCCTCTCGACTAGTTCGGCTAAGTACCCAACCCAAACCGCCTTAGCAAGGCAACTATCTAATTTATATGGTGCGGTGATTGGGGCCTATGTTTCGCGCTTGTCTTATGCTCACGTGATGCGTTTTAAAATTAGTGTGATTAACGAACGGTATACTGACCAACCGCTTTTACCGCAAGGTTTTGACCTCTTAAAAGAATTAATTTTTAATCCTTTAATAAATGCGGATGGCTTTGATGCCTTGACCTTCAAGTTACAACAGGAAAATTTGATTAATACCTTAAAATCATGGGATGATGATAAACAATTTTATGCTCTCCGCCAGGTGGAAGAGTTAGTTTTTCAGGATGATCCAGTATTAGCGGTTCCAAGTACGGGGACGGTGGATCAAGTTGCCAAGCTTACCAATCTTGATTTGATGCAGGCGTATCAAGATATGATTGCTAAGGATCGAATTGATATTTATGTCGTTGGTGATGTTGATGCAGCTGAAGTAGAACGGTTAGTATCTCAGTTGCCGCTAAAAGAGCGTCAGTTCAATCAATTTGCGGTTTTAACGAGACCTAATTGGCAAGGTGACGTGCTTGAGAAAGTTGAGCACCAACCGATTGAACAAGCTAAATTAGACCGGGTATATTTATGCCCAGTTAATTATCGGGAACCACTTTATCGGGCGGCAATGGTGATGAATGGACTTCTCGGGGGAACCCCCTATTCATTCTTATTTACTAACGTTCGCGAGCAAGCCTCGATGGCTTATTATGCAAGTAGCTCGCTCCGGCACTTTAACGGTCATTTGGTCATGCAAACCGGGATTCAACCGGACAATGTGGCAGCTGTGCAAACGTTGCTTGATCAACAAGTCGCACTCTTGCAGGTAGGAGATTTTAGTTTAGAGCGGTTGCAAATGGTTAAAGATGCATTGATCAATCAATATGAAACCAGTCAAGATTACCAAAATTCGCTCTTGGAACGTCAACTAACTGCCACGCTAACAGGAATTGCCACAGCTAATGATTTTGCAAAAGAGATTCAAGCGGTGACTAAAGACCAGGTAGTTGAAGTCGCCCAAGGCTTATCTAAGTGTGTCGAGTATGTATTAACAGGAGAGGATTAAATGGGAGTGAAGATGGCAGATCCGGTTGTGCGAAAAGTTTTAGCTAATGGTTTAACAGTGCAGTTGTTACCTATAGCGAATTTTCATAAAACCTATGCGATTTTAACAACTAACTTTGGCTCAGTAGATCGTAAATATAAATTATCCCCCAATGATGAATGGCAAACCATTCCCGATGGGATTGCTCATTTTTTAGAACATAAACTGTTTGAAAAAGAAAATTATGATGCCTTTGATCTTTTTGGCGAACATGAGGCGGATGCCAATGCCTTTACTGGTTTTACCCAGACCAGTTATTTGTTTTCTACTACCAGTCAATTAAAGGAAAATTTGGAAGTTCTGTTAGATTTTGTACAAGCGCCATATTTCTCAGCGGCTTCGGTTGCCAAGGAACAAGGGATTATCGGCGAAGAAATTAAGATGTATGCGGATAATCCGGGAAATCGTTTGTATATGGGAATGATGGAGAATTTATATCCGCATGATCCGATGCATATTGATATTGCAGGAACCGTCGAATCAATTGCCCAAATTACGCCAGAAACGCTTTATGCAGTTTATCAGGCTTTTTATCAACCATCGAATATGACCTTGAGTGTTGTGGGGGCTTTGGATGTGGAAGAAACATTTAGCTGGATTAAAAATAATCAGGCTGCCAAAGAATTCATCTCAGCACCCAAGCCCATTCGTTATCCTATTATTAGTGATCCATCAGGAGCAGATGTTATCAAATCGCGGACGATTTCAATGGCCGTTGAACGTCCGAAAGTTATGGTCGGTCTACGTGGTTTATCTAGTTGGTCTAAAGGGCGAGATCGTTTGAAAGCTAAATCAGCCATTGAATTAGGGTTGGAAATGTTGTTTGATGATACGACAGATAATTATTTACAACTTTATAATCGAGGGATTTTAGATGACTCTTTTAGTTTTTCTTTTGAGATTGAACGAGGCTTTCATTTTGCCTCCTTTGCGACCGAAACGGACCAGGTCCAGGCCTTTATTGACGAAATGAAAAAGGTTTTGGAAAATGCCGAACAACTACTGGTGGCAGGCCAAGACCAATTTGAAGCTACTAAACGAGCCTCATTAGGTCGTTTGATTTTCAATTTAGATTCTCCAGAAGCCATTGCCAATCGGTTTGAAGGGGCTTTGTTCGATCAAGCAACGATTTATGACGAGATTGCGGTCTTAGAAGAAATCACTTTTGAAGATGTTTTATCGGCTACTTTGAACTTTATTAAACCAATGTGTTTGACGGCAATGGTGATTAATCCTTTGCATAATGATTAATCGCAGATGAAATGAATTATGCTATACTAGCAATGAAATAAACGATTACGAGGAAGAGATCATGGCGGCGGAGACAATTGGTCATGAATTACAAGCGGCCCGTTTAGACCTGGGCATGACCATCGATGATTTACAACAACAAACCCGAATTCAACGTCGTTATCTATTAGCGATTGAAGATGGTAGATTTGAGGTTCTACCAGGCCCCTTTTATATTCAAGCTTTTATTAAGCAATATGCAGATGCGGTGGGCTTAAATGGGAATATTTTATTACGACAACATCAAGATGAGATTCCTAAAAATCAAGTGGTGGTCAATCGGAAGGTTCGACGCCCACTGCATCAACAATCCTTGATTCAACAGGTTTCACCTTTATCACGGGTGGAACAAGAAGATGATATTTTAAGTAATGTTACTGATCGTCGAACTCGCCGGTTTTTACAAATTTTTCCGGTAGCGGCTTTGTTTGGGATGGTTATGATCATTCTACTGAGCATTGTTATTGCCATGTTTTTTTACTAATTTAAAGGAGTTTTAACGTGAATTTACCGAATAAGTTAACGGTCTTACGACTAATTTTAATCCCCTTTTTCTTATTATTGATGGTTTTACCGCTTAATTGGGGAACCGTTAGTTGGTGGGGGTCCTCAATTCCAGTAGCCGAACTAATTGCAGCCATCATCTTTATTGGAGCCTCTATTACCGATAATTTGGATGGTCAAATTGCGCGGCGGCAACATTTAGTGACGAACTTCGGGAAATTTGCCGATCCGCTAGCTGATAAGTTATTGGTAATGACCGCCTTCGTCTTGTTGGTTGAACAACATGTACTACCTGGCTGGGCCGTGAGCATCATTGTTTGGCGAGAACTTGCCATTACAGGTTTACGACTTTTAGTGGTGGAACAAAATGGACAGGTAATGGCTGCCCAAATGCCGGGAAAGATTAAGACAACGACGCAATTAATAGCGATCATCTTTTTGCTTTTGCATAATGTTGGTTTTGCTTTGATTAACGTCCCATTTGGTCAAATCATGTTCTATATTTGCCTAGTCTTTACTGTTTATTCTGGGATTGATTATATTTATCAAGCTCGTTCAGTGTTTGCAGATGGTTTTAAATAAGCTAATGGGGAGAGCTAGGGTACCTTTTAGGTGACCCTGGGCTCTCTTTTGTTATATACTGGGCAAAGAAAACAAAATTTGATGGATAAAACCATTGAAATTATCGTATATGTTGATAAGGGGACAAGTTTATGGAAATGCTTAATCAACAATTAGTAAACGTGGCACAAGAAGTGGTAGCAGCTCTCAAAGATCGTCAATGGAAGATTACTGCGGCCGAAAGTCTGACGGCTGGAATGTTTCAAAGTACCATCGCGAGCGTGGCTGGTGCCTCGGCAATCTTTGATGGCGGTTTTGTCACCTATGCAGCCAGCGCCAAGGCCAATTTATTAAAGATCGATCCGCAATTAATTCAGCAACATGGGGTAGTTTCATCACTTGTTGCAGGGGCAATGGCTCAGAATGCAAGTCAAATTATGAAGACTCAAATTGGGGTCGGCTTAAGTGGCGTGGCCGGACCAGATTCTCTGGAGGGTCATTCAGCCGGCACGGTTTGGTTAGGGATCGCAATAAATGGACAAGTAAAAACCAAATGCTTACACCTTGATGCTAGTCAAGGGAGACAAGCTGTCCGGCAACAGAGCGTCTTGGAAGCCTTACAAATGGTATTAACTGAACTTGCAAAATAATTCGAACTTTTGTTCGATAAAATGCTTGTGTTTTACAAAGAACCTGTTATCATAATTAATATGAATTGCGACAAAGGAGGACAGCAATTTGGCTGATCAACGTGAAGCGGCATTAGAAAATGCCTTGCGTAAAATTGAAAAGAATTTTGGGAAGGGCTCCATCATGCGGATGGGTGATGCAGCTGATACCAAAATTGCGACTGTTTCTAGTGGTTCATTGGCAATTGATGAGGCGCTGGGAGTCGGGGGTTACCCGCGGGGACGGATTATTGAAATGTACGGTCCAGAAAGTTCTGGGAAGACGACGGTTGCCTTGCACGCTGTTGCCGAAGTTCAACGGCGAGGCGGGACGGCTGCTTATATCGATGCCGAAAATGCCTTGGATCCTCAATATGCTTCAGCATTAGGGGTTAATATTGGCGATCTATTATTATCTCAACCTGATACTGGGGAACAAGGCTTGGAAATTGCGGATGCCTTAATTGCTAGTGGGGCGGTAGACATCGTGGTTGTTGATTCGGTAGCGGCTCTTGTGCCACGGGCTGAAATTGAGGGTGAAATGGGTGATACCCATGTTGGTCTGCAAGCTCGGTTAATGTCCCAAGCCTTACGGAAGTTATCTGGGGAGATCAATAAAACGAAGACCATTGCGATCTTCATTAACCAAATTCGAGAAAAGGTTGGGGTGATGTTTGGTAACCCTGAGACGACCCCTGGTGGACGAGCATTGAAGTTCTATTCAACCATTCGACTTGAAATTCGGCGGGGCGAACAATTAAAGAATGGAACTGAAGTAATCGGTAATCGCGCTAAAATCAAAGTTGTTAAGAACAAGGTTGCGCCACCATTTAAACGGGCCGAAGTCGATATTATGTATGGAGAAGGAATTTCCAAGACTGGTGAATTGCTTGATATGGCCGTTGAAAAAGATCTGGTTAATAAGAGCGGGGCTTGGTACTCCTATAAGAACGATCGGATTGGTCAAGGTCGTGAAAATGCTAAGGTTTGGTTAGCAGAACATCCTGAAGCCATGAATGAATTGATGAATGAAGTTCGAGTGGCTTATGGGATGGAAGCGGACGAAACCGTTGCAACTCCAGAAACCGGCGAAGTAAAGCAAGAAACTTTAGAAGAAGCTTCTTCAGAAGATTAATAGTTAAGAATGATTCATCGTGGAATTCCATGATGGATTATTTTTACCTTTATGAGTAATTGACAGAGCTATTTCACCAGTCTAAAATTAATTAGTATGCAATTTTGTATACATAAATAAATTTTTAGAGGTGAAAGTATGACAGGAATTGTCATCTTGATCGCCCTGATTGCTATTGTTGCCGGTGGTGGAATCGGCTATTTGATCCGTAAATCAATGTTTGAAAAACGGATTATGCGTGCTCATGTGAGCGCTGAAGGAATTATTACTGCTGCTAAAAAGGAAGCCGAAACTGCAAAAAAAGAGGCGATCCTGGAAGCAAAAGAAGAGAGTCATCGTTATCGTGAAGGTGTTGAACAAGAGTTAAAGGGACGCCGTCAAGATATGCAAAAGCAAGAAGAACGGCTTTTGCAACGAGAAAATTCTCTTGATCGAAAAGATAATGCTTTAGAAAACCGTGAAAACGCAGTTAGCAAACGAGAACAAAAACTTGATCGCCGAACTGAAAAAGTGGAACGCGACGAGCAACAGGTAGCAAAGCTAGTTGATCAGCAGGCCCAAGAGTTGCAGCGAATTGCTGGTTTGACCAATGAAGAGGCCAAGAAACAATTATTTGATCAATTGAACCATCAATTAGCGGGTGAACGAGAGAAGTTAATACGCGAGAGTGAAACGGAAGCACAATATACGGCTGATAAGAAAGCTAAAGGATTAATCGTAGAAGCCATCCAACGCAGTGCGGCTGATATGGTTTCCGAAGCGACGGTGACAGTTGTTAACCTTCCTAACGATGATATGAAGGGACGAATCATTGGTCGCGAAGGTCGGAATATTCGAACGATTGAAACCTTAACTGGAATTGATCTGATTATTGATGATACGCCGGAGGCAGTTATCCTAAGTGGATTTGATCCGGTTCGCCGGGAGATCGCTAAAATCGCTTTGGAACGCTTAATTAAGGATGGCCGAATTCATCCTGCGCGAATTGAAGAAGCGGTTGATAAGGCGCGGGAAGAAATGGACGCGCATCTGCGCGAAGTAGGAGAACAGACGGTTTTCGATTTAGGAATTCACGGTTTGCATCCTGATCTTATTAAGACGATTGGTCGGATGAAATATCGGACTAGCTATGGGCAAAATGTCTTACAGCACTCCATTGAAGTTGCCAAATTAATGGGAATTTTAGCGGCTGAATTGGGAGAAGATGTAGCCTTGGCTAAACGGGCTGGCTTATTGCATGATATTGGGAAGGCGATTGATCATGAGGTTGAAGGTTCACATGTTGAACTTGGGGTTGAATTAACCCAAAAGTACCAAGAAAATCCGGTGGTGATTAATGCCATTGCTTCTCATCACGGCGATGTACCGGCGGAATCAGTAATTGCTGTCTTAGTACAAGCTACCGACGCGATTTCTGGAGCACGCCCAGGTGCGCGGAGTGAATCCTTAGAGCAATATATTCAACGACTAACAAAGTTGGAAGCTCTGGCTAATGAGCATGAAGGAGTTAAGAATTCATACGCAATACAAGCTGGTCGTGAAATTCGGGTTATGGTTCAGCCAAACAAAGTTTCGGATAAACAATCAGCGGCCTTGGCCTTTGATTTAAAGAACGAAATTGAGCAACAACTTGAATATCCAGGCCATATTAAAGTGACGGTAATTCGAGAAACCCGATCAATTGAATATGCCAAATAATTTTCCAAGAAGGGGTGCGAGAAACCATTGGTTTAGCGACACTCCTTTTTGTTTTTATCAATAAAATCGATTAAAATAGTAATAGTATTGACAGAATTTAAGGGGGATCAAAAATGGCCAAGGCAACGCCCATGATGGAACAGTATCAAAAGATTAAAGACCAATATCCAGATGCCTTTTTGTTTTATCGGCTCGGGGATTTTTATGAACTTTTTAATGAAGATGCAATCAAAGGTTCCCAAATCCTGGAACTGACTCTGACATCACGAAGTAAAAACGCTGATAACCCGATTCCAATGTGTGGAGTTCCTCACCGAGCCGTTGATAGTTACATTGATATCTTAATTGATAAGGGATATAAGGTCGCTATCTGTGAACAAATGGAAGATCCCAAGTTAACTAAAGGGATGGTGAAACGGGAAGTGACCCGTTTAGTCACTCCGGGGACTCAGATGGACTTGGGGGGAGAACAATCTCGTCAAAACAACTATCTAACGGCCCTAATCGAGCGAAATGGACATTTTGATTTGGCTTATACCGACCTATCGACGGGAGAATTAAAAACCACCAGTGTTGATCGTTGGTCGATGGCTTTAAATGAATTAGTAAACTTACAAACTCGTGAAGTAGTAGTGAATGAACTAACTGAAGAATATCGGCAACAGCTGCTGCGTCAAAATATTCTTTTATCACAACAAAAACAAATGGCTGATCAAGCTGAAGTGACCTATTTAACTCAAGATGTCGCGACATCAGAACAAAAACAAGTAGTGACCTTACTGGTGTCATACTTATTAACGACGCAAAAACGTTCGCTTGATCATATGCAACGTGCGGTTTCTTACCAGCTTGATGCTTACATGAAAATCGATCATCATTCCAAGGCTAATTTGGAGTTGATGACCAATATGCGAAGTGGCAAGCGTCAAGGGACCTTAGCTTGGCTGATGGATGAGACGAAAACTGCGATGGGAAGTCGACTCCTAAAACAGTGGTTAGAGCGACCGTTAATTGATGAACAAGCTATTATCGAACGTCAGGATAAAGTTCAGGTTTTCTTAGATCATTACTTTGAACGACAAAATTTACAAACCGAGTTAACCAAGGTTTATGATTTAGAACGACTAGCGGGTCGAGTAGCCTATGGAAGTGTGAATGGTCGTGATTTGATTCAGTTAAAGGCGTCGTTGCAACAAGTTCCGAAAATTCGTTATATATTGGAGGAAATGGATTCACCGATTTTTGATCAGTTTGTTGATCGGCTAGATCCTTTAACTGATATCGCCGATGCAATTGAACGAGCAATTAAGGATGAACCACCAATTTCAGTAACGGATGGAGATTTAATTAAAGATGGCTATCATCGGCAGTTAGATGATTATCGTGACGCCATGCAGAATGGTAAGCAATGGATCGCGGATTTGCAGGCAAAGGAACGAAATCTAACCGGAATTAATAACCTTAAAATAGGTTATAATCATGTTTTTGGTTATTACATTGAAGTTACTAAAGCCAATTTGGATAAGTTACCAGAAGGTCGGTATGAGCGGAAACAGACTTTAACAAACGCTGAACGATTCTCGACACCAGAATTAAAAGAACGAGAGGCCTTAATTTTGGAAGCCCAAGAGAAATCGACGGCTCTTGAATATGAATTGTTTGTCGCCTTGCGAGATCAAGTCAAAGCTGAAATTCCGCGTTTACAGGAATTAGCGAAGAATTTATCAGAGATTGATGTTTTACAGAGCTTTGCTGTGGTCAGTGAGAATTATCATTTTGTTCGACCAACTTTAAATCATGATCATGATTTGGAGATTATTGCGGGGCGACATCCTGTTGTCGAGAAATTTCTCGGTCATCAGGCTTATGTCCCCAATGACGTTTTGATGGACCCTGAAACGGCCATTCTGTTGATTACGGGGCCTAACATGTCAGGAAAAAGTACTTATATGCGCCAATTAGCCTTAATCGCCGTGATGACTCAAGTAGGTTGTTTTGTGCCGGCCGAATCAGCTCGGATGCCAATCTTTGATCAGATTTTTACCCGAATTGGCGCAGCTGATGATCTGGTATCTGGGGAAAGTACCTTTATGGTCGAAATGATGGAAGCTAACCGGGCCTTATCAAATGCTACGTCCAATAGTTTAATATTATTTGATGAAATCGGGCGCGGGACGGCTACCTATGATGGGATGGCTCTTGCCCAATCAATTATTGAGTATGTGCATGCTCATATTGGAGCTAAAACCCTCTTTTCTACCCACTATCATGAGCTTACGAGTTTGGATCACGAACTAACGCACTTAAAAAATGTCCATGTGGGCGCAACGGAAGAAAATGGGGAACTTGTTTTCTTACATAAAGTCACGGATGGTCCAGCAGACAAATCTTATGGGATTCATGTGGCCAAGTTAGCGGGCATGCCAGGTGATTTATTGCATCGAGCTAACGAAATTTTGAGTCGTTTGGAAGGCCAAGCCCCCGAGGAAGCTATTCCATTATCCGAAGTAGAATCAACATCGAATGTAACAAAAGTTAAAGAAGCAACGGGGCAATTAGCTTTATTTGATGAACCAGAAAGTAAACCTGTTGCTGATCAACACGAAAAATTGTATCAACAGATAAAGTCACTGAATTTGATGGGGATGACGCCAATGGAAGTTATGAATCAAGTTTATCAGTGGCAGCAGAAGTTAAAGTAGGCATTAAAGATGGGTAAAATACATGAATTAGATCGCGTCTTAGCCGACCAAATTGCGGCAGGCGAGGTGATTGAACGACCGGCTTCGATCGTGAAAGAATTAGTTGAAAATTCAATTGATGCCCATAGTAGTCGGGTTGATATTCTAGTTGAAGAATCCGGTTTAAAAGAAATCCGCATTATTGATAATGGTGACGGAATTGCGGCTGACGATTTAGCAATCGCTTTTCGGCGGCATGCTACTAGTAAGATTCAACATCAACAAGACTTGTTCCGGGTTCAGACCATGGGTTTTCGGGGAGAAGCTCTACCAAGTATTGCTTCTGTTGCGGATGTGACCATGATTACTTCCACCGGGCAAGAAGCTGGTAATTTGATTCACCTTAAAGGTGGCGAGCTTATTAAACAACAAGCCGCTTCGGCACGGCCAGGAACTGATATTACCGTCAAAGACCTGTTTTATAACACCCCGGCGCGTTTAAAATATTTAAAATCCCCGCGAACGGAGTTAAGTCGGATTGTCGATTTAGTGAACCGACTAGCTTTAGCTGAGCCAAGTATTGCTTTTAGTCTTACTCATAATGGCCGCGAACTTTTTCGCTCTGCTGGTAACGGCAATCTACAACAGGTGATTGCGGCGATTTATGGGAATTCAGTTGGCGAAAAGATGCTCCCAGTGGAAGCTGAAGATCCTGATTTTAAAATTAGTGGTTATCTGTCTTTACCAGAAATGACCCGGTCAAGCCGCCAATATATGACGGTGACAATTAACCATCGCTATATTTATAACTTTCAACTGACCAAAGCAATTATTGCTGGTTATGGTTCGAAATTAATGGTTGGGCGCTATCCAATTGTGGTATTGGATGTTGAATTGGATCCGTTGTTAGTCGATGTGAATGTTCATCCCGCCAAGCGTGAAGTACGGTTGAGTAAAGAAAGCCAGTTAGCGAATCTAATTTCTTCCGGTGTCGAAGAGACAATTTCACAAGTGAATTTAATTCCTGACGTTGGCCAACGGGCAGAGGAATTAGTTGAGGACCACCCGTCAGTTACGGCAGTTCATGAAGCGACAACTTCACTGTTAGAGCCAATCACCCCTAATCCACCGATTATTATTAATGCGCGGGCGGATCTGGCAAGTCCGGCCTTACATGACTTTGATCAACGCTATCAAACCAACCCAGTGAAAGAACCGCCTTCTGGAAACAAAGCAAGCCTTGAACAAACTGAAGAGCTTGAATTAGCAATTGAAGATCATGAAAAAGTTTCCACGGATCGCTTCCCTAATTTGACATATTTAGGCCAATTGCACGGGACCTATTTATTGGCTCAAGCTGCGGATGGTTTATATATTATTGATCAGCATGCGGCTCAGGAACGGATTAATTACGAACACTATCGACAGGCTATCGGCGAAGTTAGTGATGATCAACAAACCTTTTTGGAACCATTGATTTTAAATTATTCTTTGGCGGATGCTCTAAAGATTCAAGATCACCTAACAACCCTAAAATCGGTTGGTCTATACTTAGAAGCTTTTGGTCAGAATAGTTTTATGTTGAGCAGCCACCCGACTTGGTTTGTAGCAGGCCAAGAAGAAGCTACCGCTCGGGAAATGATTGATTGGGTGATTGAAACTGGTCACTTAACGGTCGCTGAATTTCGCGAAAAGACAGCAATTATGATGAGCTGTAAACGAGCGATTAAGGCCAATCATTATCTCGATGATCAACAAGCCCAGGCCTTACTAGCACGTTTACCGGAATGTGAAAATCCCTTTAATTGTCCGCATGGACGCCCAGTAACCGTTCATTTTTCACCGAGTGATTTGGAAAAATTATTTAAACGGATTCAGGATTCTCATCAACCCTTTGCGGATGAATTTGACGATCATGTTTAAAAATAAAGGAGTATAGCTTTGTATAATTACTTAAATGGTTTAATTACTGAAGTTACCCCCGACTATATCGTGGTTGATATTCAAGGTGTCGGCTATCAAGTCCAAGTGGCGAATCCCTACGCCTATCAAACAGGACTTAAAGATCACGTTAAAGTGTATATTTATCAGGCAGTTCGGGAGGACAGTATCACTTTATTTGGTTTTCAAACTAGTGCTGACAAAAATTTGTTTTTACAATTGATTTCTGTTTCTGGAATTGGACCGAAGAGTGCTTTAGCGATTCTGGCAACACCGGATCATCAAGCCTTGATTGAAGCTATTCAACAAGGCGATGACAAATATTTGGCAAAATTTCCTGGGATTGGCAAGAAAACGGCCGGCCGAATCATTGTGGAATTGCGGGATCGGCTCACCATTGCTGATCAACCGACGAATTCAATAGCTGCTATGCCGATAAGTGATGATCCTGCCTTAACAGATGCCATGGCGGCTTTAATTGCTTTAGGATACACGGAAAAACAGGTAGCTAAAGTTGAAAAGACCCTTCAAAAAGAAGCTGCTGGTTCAACTAATGACTACATTAGTCGAGGACTGAAATTACTAAATTAAGGGGGAGTTAGATGGAAATGGACGAGAACTTGCGCGATTTGACTTCTAATAAGGTTAATGATGAGCAAGAAGCAGCGGTTGAATTAAGCTTACGACCACAACTTTTAGCAGAATATATTGGTCAAGCTGCCTTAAAAGAAAAATTAACGGTCTATATTCAAGCGGCTAAAGCTCGTGAAGAAGCTTTGGACCACGTATTATTGTATGGACCCCCGGGACTAGGGAAAACGACGCTCGCTATGGTGATTGCCAATGAAATGGCGGTGCAAATTCGGACTACTAGTGGTCCGGCGATCGAAAAGCCCGGTGATTTAGTGGCCTTATTGAATGAATTGCAACCAGGCGACGTTTTATTCATTGATGAAATTCATCGATTACCAAAAGTAGTTGAAGAAATGCTCTATTCAGCCATGGAAGACTACTATATTGATATTGTCGTTGGTGAAGGTCCAACAGCTCATCCTGTCCATTTTCCTTTGCCACCCTTTACTCTAATTGGGGCCACCACGCGAGCGGGAGCTTTATCAGCCCCCCTACGCGACCGCTTTGGTATTGTTGAACGGATGAATTATTACCAAGCAGCGGAATTAGCACAAATCATCGAACGTTCAGCGACGATTTTTGAAACGGCCATTGATGAAACTGGGGCCTATGAACTGGCCTTGCGCTCTCGAGGAACTCCACGGATTGCTAATCGACTTTTAAAACGGGTTCGTGATTTTTCAGAAGTGGCGGGTCAAGCAAGAATTGATCTTAACACGGTTAAAAAGTCATTGGATCTCCTAAAAGTCGATAATTTGGGACTTGATGAAGTTGATCGTAAACTTTTAACCACTATGATTAATTATTATCATGGTGGGCCGGTCGGCTTAAAAACAATTGCTGCTAATATTGGTGAAGAAACAACCACCATTGAAGAAATGTATGAGCCGTATTTATTACAAATTGGACTATTAAGTCGCACGCCACGTGGTCGTCAAGTCACCATGGCGGCATATGATCATTTGAAGATCCCATATTCAGGAGCGTCGTCATGACCCAATCACAACTAGTACCAATGCTTAATCAGGGAACCATTTCTCCGTTAACTGCGATGGAATGGCAACAATTAGGAATCAAAACCTTAGCTATAGCCGCTGTTGACAATATAAGGACTGAGAACCACACTAAGCTAGCAACCATTGGTGGTTGGGCAAAATTTTATCAGTGGCCAGGCCAAGTGATCGCGTGGGGTGGGATTCAGGCTCCGTTTAAAAAGATTAATAAGAACACGATAAAAAGCGGAGCCACCTATTGGCGGCAACAACAAGCCAAGAAATTAACTTTAAGTGATTATGAAAGTTGGTCGGCAGGCGTGCAGGCAGATATCGTGCTGCCTTTAGCGCAAGCCGCCCCTTACTATGGACCCGTTGATGATATTGATCGGGCCGTCGAGGTTAATCTTGCTTGGCAAAATCAACATCTCTGGGGAGTGGTTCAAGGCGCGGGCTTGAAACGATCTCGTCAGCATTCAATTCAAGGTTTGCTCGATCAGGGAGTACAAAATTTTGTTTTAGGTGGTAATAACCAACACCTACCATTTGATGAATGGCAACGAATTAATGAAGCTATTTTGGCAATGCTACCTGATGGAAGGCAAACGATGATAATGGTTAGTTCGCTTGCCGAGTTACAGCAAGCAATATCTTGGGAAATAGACTATGTTTTGACCGATTTACCACGGTATTGGAATCGGCATCGAAAGATATTCTGGTCAGGGCAGCTTGTTGATTTATCAGAGGTAAATGATGCTAGTATTCGGTTAATGCAAGAAGAAACGGTCTTAGGAGAGCGGCTCTTAATGTCCTATAATTGGCAACAGTTAAATAATTTACTTAAAAATAATGATTAAACTAGCTTTTTAAGTCTTATTTCGGTATATTAGAAATATTAAAGCTAATGATAATTTAAGAAGGGTGGAAGAAATAGTGTCAAGTATGTCAGGAATTATCTTAATTATCTTTATGATCGCATTTATGTACTTCTTTATGATGCGGCCACAACAAAAGCAACGAAAAGAACACCAAGAAATGGTGAATAGCTTGCAACCAGGTGATGAAGTAGTGACGATTGGTCGGCTTCATGGGGTTGTTAGCGAGGTTAATGCTAGTAACCAAACCGTTACTATTGACTGTGAAGGGATTTACCTTACTTTTGATTTAAATGCCATTGCCCGGGTTAACCGGCCAACGGCTGCTCCTGCTTCTAACGAAAATTCACAAAGCGAAAGTACAAGTGAATCAACTAGTGAAACTGCTTCTGAAACAAGTGAAGAAGTAACTAGCGAAAGTGAATCAGAAACCAAGGCTGAATAAGACGAGTTTGAGAGACTGGGAAGATTTCTTCGCCAGCCTCTTTTTCTTTCAAGACATTAACTAGTCAGCTAACTTTGTTGATCAGTAAAAAATCCTGATATACTATAATTAATAATTTACAAGGAGTGGCTTATGGATAACTTAACGGCAATATTGACAGCGATTAAGAAGTACAATCGGATCATCATTCATCGTCACCAACGTCCTGATCCGGATGCAATTGGTTCCCAAACGGGACTAGCTGAAATTTTACGATCTTCATTTCCCCACAAAGAAATCTATATGGTTGGTAAAGATATTCCTAGTTTTGATTGGATTGGATCGATGGACGAAATCGACGGGGATGAATATCATAACGCCTTGGTGATTGTGATTGATACCGCCAATACTCCACGGATTGATGATCGTCGGTACAACAATGGGGACTTTTTAATTAAGATTGATCACCACCCCAATGATGAACCGTATGGAGACTTGATGTGGGTACAACCAGACGCATCATCTTGTTCGGAATTAGTTTATGACTTTTATAACCAATTCACAGACCAACTAACCCTTCCTAAGTCGGCAGCGCATTCTCTTTATGCAGGAATTATAGGTGATACGGGCCGGTTCTTGTATCCAGCAACAACGTCACATACCTTAGCGGTGGCAGGGGCTTTGATGGAACATGGTGCACAAGCCGCCAAAATTAGTCAACGTGAAAATGAAATCACTTTTGAAATGGCCCGATTGTCTGCTTATGTTTATAATCATTTGTCCATTAATGCCCATGGGGTGGGACAAGTGAAATTATCAAGTGAAGTGCTAAAAGATTATGGTTTAACGGAGGCCACTACCTCGGCGGTGGTCCCATTACCCGGCCAAATTCATACGGTTTTAGCTTGGGCGATTTTCGTGCAACAAGAAGATGGTGAGTATCGAGTACGCTTACGTTCCAAAGGACCAGCCATTAATGAGGTGGCAAAGCAACACCGCGGTGGTGGTCACCCACTCGCCAGTGGAGCTAAAGCGGCTGATGACGCTGAATGTGAGCGAATCATCGCAGATTTAGATCAAGTCTGTCGACAATACTTAGAGAAAGAGAAATAATATGGCAGGAAATTTTAAAGATTATCACTTTCCGGAATTTGTGAATCAGGCGATTCAAGATCTTAAATTTAAAACGCCTACACCAGTGCAGCAAAAAGTGATTCCACAAATATTAAAGGGCAAGAGTGTAGTTGGTCAGTCACAAACCGGTAGTGGGAAAACCCATGCCTTTTTGTTGCCAATCATGGCTCAATTAAAGGTCGATGTTCAACAGGTTCAAGTCGTGATTACGACACCAAGTCGGGAGTTAGCTTACCAAATTTATCAAGCCGCTAAGCAGATTAATCAGTTCAGTTCGCAGGCTTTTAGCATTCATAATTATGTCGGTGGAACAGATAAGGAACATCAGATTGATCAGTTAGGGCGTAACCAACCGCAAATGGTGATTGGGACGCCGGGGCGAATTCTAGATCTAGTTAAATCTCAGGCCTTGGATATTCATTTAGCCAAACAATTTGTGATTGATGAGGCCGACATGACCTTGGACATGGGTTTTTTAAATCAAGTTGATCAAATTGCAGCTTATTTTCCAGAAAACCTCCAGATGATGGTCTTTTCTGCGACAATTCCGCAAGGATTACGCCCATTCTTAAAGAAATACATGGGTAATCCCGAAATTGAAGAAATTCCGACCGAAACAGTCATCAATCCCAATGTTGAAAACTGGTTGATGTCAACGAAAGGTCGCGATAAAAACGACCTATTGTATCAATTATTAACCATGGGTGACCCATACTTGGCATTGGTGTTTGCGAATACCCGAGAACGAGCCGAAGAAATTAATCGTTACCTAACTGATCAAGGCTTAAAAGTAGCTTTGATTCATGGGGGACTGGAACCACGAATGCGCAAGCGGGTGATGCGGCAAATCCATAACCTGGATTACCAATATGTTGTGGCTACTGATTTAGCAGCTCGTGGAATTGATATTGAAGGAGTATCCCTAGTCATCAATGATGATATTCCGAGTGATTTGGAATATTTTGTTCATCGTGTAGGTCGGACAGGGCGTGCCAAGATGCAAGGGACAGCCATTACTTTGTATGCGCCAGCCGAAGATGACTTAATTAGTAAATTAGAAGAACGCGGAATTAAATTCATTCCCAAAGTCATTAAAGATGGGCAGATCATCACTACTTATGACCGGAACCGCCGGCGAGACTTCCGGCATAAGCAAAAGGAATTAGATCCAACGATTAAGGGGTACGTTAAGAAACAAAAACGGAAGGTTAAACCAGGTTACAAACGGAAGATCAAACGGCGAATCAAACAAGATGAACTACAAAAACGGCGATTAGAACAACGGCATGAGTTCCTTAAGGGAAAACGCCAACGCCAACGCCAACATCGGGCTGAACGACAAAATCAACGGAATGGTCGTTGATTTTATAGTTGGCGCTCGTTATAATGATACTGTTTAAGACATGATCCTTAACTGGAAGCTACAGAAACGTTTTGGCTGCTGGAAAAAACGGCAAAGGTTAAGGATTGCTCCTTAAATTATTAAATGAATATCAAAGTTCCGGTTAGGAACATTAAGAGGTAAACGAAATTCCATCGTTGCAAGCAGAGTGGTACCGCGTCGTAGGGCGTCTCTGATCGCAATGATGGTTTTTTGTTAGAAGGAGATTTTATGAAAGAGCTAAAAAAATTAAATAGTGCCCAAATTCGGCGCATGTATTTGGACTTCTTTAAAGCCAAAGGGCATACAGAAATGCCGAGCCAATCTTTAGTGCCAGTTGATGATCCAACCTTATTATGGATTAACTCTGGGGTTGCCACGATGAAAAAATATTTTGATGGCGAGGTGGTGCCAGATAATCCACGGATGACCAGTTCACAAAAGAGTATTCGGACGAATGATATTGAGAATGTTGGTAAGACGGCTCGGCATCACACTATGTTTGAAATGTTAGGTAATTTTTCAGTTGGTGATTATTTTAAAGAAAAGGCCATTCCATGGGCTTGGGAATTGTTAACTAGTGATGAGTGGTATGGCCTTGATCCGGAAAAGCTTTATATTACTTATTACCCAAAGGATGATGTGGCTAAAGAAGTCTGGCTAAAGACAGGGGTGGCTCCAGATCATCTGCTGCCCAATCAAGATAACTTCTGGGATATTGGGCAAGGTCCTTCTGGCCCTGATACGGAAATCTTCTATGATCGTGGGCAAAAAATGAACAACCTCCCAGAAGATGATCCCGAAAGTTACCCAGGTGGGGAAAACGAACGGTATTTGGAAATTTGGAACATTGTGTTTTCTCAATTTAACCACACCCCCGAAGATACCTATGAACCATTGCCTAATAAGAACATTGATACGGGAATGGGCTTAGAACGGGTTGTTTCAATTTTTGAAAATGCTCCCACAAACTTTGAAACTGATTTGTTCTTGCCAATCATTAAACAAACCGAAACCTTTAGTGGTGAAAAGCAATACGGCCAAGATAAGACGGATGATATTCAGTTTAAGATTATTGCTGACCATATCCGGGCCATTACTTTTGCGATCAATGATGGTGCCTTACCTTCGAATGTTGGTCGTGGGTACGTGATTCGGCGGTTAATTCGGCGGGCGGTCGTTGCGGGGAAGAAGCTTAATATTGATGAACCATTCTTAGCACAATTGGTGCCAACGGTTGGCGAAATCATGAAAGATTACTATCCCGATGTCCTTAAAAATGCTGAATATGTAGCATCAGTGGTTAAATCAGAAGAAGATCGCTTTAGTTCTACTTTAAATGGTGGTTTGAACCTATTAAACGACGTGATTGCCAAGGCCAAAGCTGATCAAACGAATTCAATTGATGGGAAAACGGCCTTTAAGTTATATGATACTTATGGTTTCCCGTTTGAATTGACCCGGGAGTATGCCGAAGATGAAGGTCTCGTTGTCGATGAAGATGGCTTTAAGGCTGCTATGACGGAACAACAAAACCGGGCGCGGAATGCCCGTGATGTCGATAATGGGATGGGAGTACAAAACGATTTATGGACTGACTTTAAAGAAGCCAGCCAGTATGTTGGTTACACTGATCTGGTCGTGAAGGATGCGAAAGTTTTAGCCATGGCTTTTGAAGGTCAACGGGTAGATACAGCCCAAGCAGGTCAAACGGTTGAAGTTATTTTTGACCAAACTCCATTTTATGCTGAAATGGGTGGTCAAGTTGCTGATACCGGAGATGTGATCGACAATTATGGTCAGACTGTTGGTCGCGTGGTGGATGTCCAACATGCACCTAATCAGCAAAATTTACACCGAATTGAATTAACGGCCAATCTAAAGGTTGGGACTCGTTACCAATTGGTTGTTGATCAAAAACGCCACCAAAAGATTGAAAAGAACCATACCGCAACACACTTGTTAGATCAGGCCTTACGGAATGTTTTAGGTGGTCATACTCAACAAGCAGGTTCTTTGGTTGAACAACACTATCTACGCTTTGATTTTAATCATTTTGGGCAGGTGACGGCTGATGACTTACAAAAAGTTGAAGATTTGGTCAATGAACAAATCTGGCGAGAGATCCCAGTTACCACTGTGGAAACTGATTTAGAATCAGCTAAGGAGATGGGAGCGATTGCCCTCTTTAGCGATAAGTATGGCGATCGAGTACGTGTGGTTAAGATTGGGGATTTCAACACCGAATTCTGCGGTGGGGATCACGTTAATAATACGAATGAATTAGGCCTTTTTAAGATTGTTTCTGAAGCCGGAGTAGGTGCCGGGGTACGACGAATCGAAGCAGTTACGGCTAGTGATGCCTTCCAATTTATGCAAGAACGGGTTACCTTACTCAATTCGGTTGCTGACCAGTTGAAAGTTGCGCAATTAAAGGAGCTGCCACATCGAATTGAAGATTTGCAAAATGAATTAAAGCAAGTTCAACATGCAAATGAACAATTAGAAGCTAAATTAGCATCGCAACAAGCAGGAGCGGCCTTTGATCAAGTGAAAACAACGAACCAAGGGACCTTGATTGCAGCTGAACTAAAAGTGGCTGGAATGGACCAGCTTCGGCAATTAGCTGATCAATGGCGGCAAAAACAGCAGTCAGATTTCTTAGTTTTGGCGACTGCAGTTGATGATAAAGTTAATTTACTAGTAGCGGTTAGTGATGAAAAAAGTCACCAAGTGAAAGCGGGGGATTTAATTAAAGCAATTGCTCCAGCGATTAAGGGTGGCGGAGGTGGACGCCCTACTTTAGCTCAAGCCGGTGGAAAGAATCCAGCAGGAATTAGTAAAGCCTTACAAGAGGCTGCTGATTACTTGAATCATTAAAATAAGGCCAAGGAGAAACTAATTAACGTTTCTCCTTGGCCTATTTTTAGGAGTTGATGGTAACGTAGAGGGCATTAATATATTTATGCTTGCTAGTTTCATACCAATTAACCCCATTGGTATCAGTCAATTGGCGTAAAAGGGTGATCTCCGTTCCATGAGCAAGTTGATAGAGTTCTTTACCGTAAACATAGTCATAGCAAGGAACTTGTTGATTAGGAATGAAATCCACGTGGGCAGAAGCTCGATTTAAAGACAGGATTTGCATTTGATCATCAAAATCAGTTTCGGTAGTTGGTTCTACATGATCAGTATATGGATTATCGTCCAAGAGTTGCATTGATTCCGGATCGAATTCAAGCCATCGTTCCGCTGTTACTTGATACCAATGATGACGATCAGTGGTAATAACTTTGCGAAAGCACTCAAAAATGATGTCATTTGGTAGTTGATTATCTATTGGAAGCCCTTGTGGTCGATCATAAAGTTGGATAGGTTTTGATGCAATCAGATATTTAGAGGCGACTTCATTAGATTGCCAATTAGCGTTTCGATAGTACAGATAAATTTGGCGTGCCTGATCATCGAATTGCCCCTCGAGATTATCGCTAGCCGATATAAATTGATGACGAGGAAAGCGGGGAATCTCAATATGATAGGATTCACCATAGTAGCCTTGCAAAAGTTTCGGCGGTTGGATGTTGTAGGCTTCATCTTGATTACGGTAATAAACCCAAATTGGATTTCCGGTTCTTAATTTATCAGTCATATATTTCCTCCCAAGTAAGCTACCAATAATTATAGCGGTTTTTGTAGTCTAAAGGAATATGGGATATAATTAATTCGTTATATAATTTCAATCTAGGATTGATGATTACAAGGAGTTAGCAATGAGACAACGAGAGCAAATTCGCCGATTGACAGTTCGCACCCTGTTAATCGTTTTAGTGGTGTTACAGGACCTCATCCCGATGTTTGGGAACATCCCATTGGGACCATTATCGATTACGACTTTACCGGTGACCGTCGCCGTGGTCGCCGTCGTTTTAGGACCTAAGGAAGGAACGATAGTGGGTTTCGTGTGGGGGTTATTAACTTGGGTGCGAGCCTTTGTTTACCCCAGCAGTGCACTAGCACCGTTGATTTTTACCAACCCTTTGATTTCGGTTGTACCACGGATGCTGATTGGTCTCTTTGCCGGCTATACTTTTAAATGGCTGGTTAAAGTAGCTCCCAAAGCCTTGAGTGCTGGAATCGCTGGCTTGATTGCTGCGGTTACTAATACCGTTTTGGTATTAGGGGGGATATACCTATTCGCTAACACCCCAGCCGTAGCCGCTGGTTACCATGTTGGTAGCGGACATTTAGCGCAAGCTCTGATGGTGATTGTGACTACCAATGGGGTGACGGAAGCAATTACAACCGCTATTTTAACCCCCTTAATTGCGTTGCCAGTGATGGTAGCTGTTAAAAGAAATAGATAAGCTAAAACAGCGCGGCAGGTAAAATCTTACCTGCCGCGCTGTTTCAATTTAATGGTTTTACGATTCAACCGTTGTTTCGGAATGATCTTGTGTGGCTGTAGCCGTGGTAGGTTCACTAGCAGCTTTAATGACGATAGCATCATCGATCAGTTCAGCTTCAAGATTGTGTTTTTCATCATGATCAAGCACATAATCAGCTAACTTATCTTCAATTTGCTCTTGGATAACTCGCCGTAATGGTCGAGCTCCCATCTTTGGATCAAATCCGAGTTCAACTAATTTACCTTCGACGGCTTTAGAAACGTGAACATGTAAATCACGATCAGCTAACATTTGATTCATATCTGAAATCATCAGTTGAACAATTTGACCAAGGTCTTCTTCAGTTAAAGCATTGAATTCAACGATGTCGTCAAAACGATTCAAAAACTCTGGCTTGAAGTAATTAGTTAACTTATCAAGGACAGATTTGTTGTTGTTAGTTGAACCAAATCCCACACTAGCAACCATGTCGCCGGTTCCAGCATTACTGGTCATAATAATGATGGTGTCCTTAAATGAGACTGTCCGACCTTGGGAATCAGTTAGCCTTCCATCATCTAAAATTTGTAAGAACATATGCATAACATCAGGGTGGGCCTTTTCAACTTCATCCAAGAGAATGAGGCTGTATGGGTGACGCCGCACTTGTTCAGTTAATTGACCAGCTTCTTCGTAACCGACATAACCAGGAGCAGCACCGATTAACTTCGATGTTGACGTTTTGTCCATGTATTCACTCATGTCAAAGCGAATCATAGCATCAGTTGAACCAAATAAGAGTTTAGCTAATTGCTTAGCTGTTTCAGTCTTCCCAACCCCAGTTGGCCCAACAAAGAGAAAACTGCCAATTGGGCGGCCAGATTTATTTAAGCCAATACGGTTCCGACGGATGGCACGCGCAATTTTATCAACGGCTTCTTGTTGTCCAATAACATGAGCGCCCAATTGCTTGTCAAGATCACGAAGCTGGTTAGCCTCTTGCTTTTGCATATCACCGACAGGAATATTGGTCATTTCTTCAACGATCTTTTGCATGTCTTGTTCGGTGACTACGGCAGCTTCTTCCGTATGATTTTCTTCGGCATCCTTCTTCGCTTTTTCTAGTTTTTGAACTTGATCCCGATAAAAGGCTGCTTTTTCATAATCCTGATTTTCGGCAGCTTGTTGCTTATGAGCTTCGGCGGTATGAATTTGATTTTCGATAGTTCGTGGATCAACAGTCTTTAAAGTCAAATTCTTTCGTGATCCGGCCTCATCGAGCAAGTCGATGGCCTTATCAGGCAAGAAGCGGTCTTGGATATAACGATCTGATAATTTGGCTGCAGCGGTAATGGCATCATCCGTGTACTTGACATGGTGATAATCTTGGTATCGTGGCTTGATCCCATTCAAAATTTGAATGGTTTCTTCAACACTCGGTTGCGCAACTTCAACCGGTTGGAAGCGCCGGGCTAAGGCCGCATCTTTTTCAATTTGCCGGTATTCATTTAGAGTCGTTGCCCCGATTAATTGGAATTCACCACGTGCTAATGCGGGTTTCAAGACGTTTCCAGCGTCCATCCCACCTTCAGCATTTCCAGCACCCATAATTTCGTGTATTTCGTCAATGAACAGGATAATATCATCGTTCTTCGAAACTTCTTGAATCAATTGTTGCATTCGTTGTTCAAATTGGCCTCGAATTCCGGTCCCTTGAACTAGGGAAACGACATCTAAACGAATAATCTCTTTATTTGCCAGTTTTTCTGGCACCTGACCGGAAACAATTGCTTCGGCTAGTCCTTCGACGACTGAAGTTTTACCAACCCCAGCTTCCCCAATTAAGACGGGGTTATTCTTAGTTCGGCGATTTAAGATTTCAACAACTCGGGCGATTTCTTTATCACGACCGATGACGGGATCAATTTTTCCTTGCCGGGCAAGGTCAGTCATGTTGATTCCATATTGGCCCAAGAGCCCTTTACCTTTACGACCACCACCGCTGGTTTGGCGTTGGCGATTATCTTGATCACTATTTAAGTTGGCATTTTGATTGGCGGCCATGTTATTCATCGCCCGCATAAAATCATCAAGGTTTTCAAATCCGTTGTTTGACATTCCAGATCCTCCATTCATCATATTCATTTGCATATTTTGAAATTGTTGATAACAAGATTGACATAAGTCAAACTGCACTCGCTCACCATTAATGTTCATTTGTAGGTGAATCGAAGCAGGGTTTTCATGACAGTTTTGACAAAGCATGATTAACTCCTTTCATAAAAGGTGTTTGACCTTTCTTGACTATTGTTGGTGTATATTATACTAAGTTCCAATTTGAAAGCAAGCGGTTTGCACCAAAAATTAGCACTTTTCATCTGAGAGTGCTAATAAGGTGTATAATAAGTTTAAGGAAATTAGAAGTAAGAAGGTGAAGTAATGGATTATCAATCAGAATTGGACCAATTATGGGATCAAAAGATTGATCAATTAGAAGTTAAACCAGATGAATTCATGAATTTTCAAGAAGTCTTTCGTAATTATAGTCATCGTTCGCAAATTCGTGGTGAAGCCCAGCGGGGAGGGACGATCCTGTATAAATTAGTTCAAGATGAATAAAAAATAATTGTATTTAGCGCTTTCATTTGATATTATGAATATAACTTTAGTGGCGGCAGTCACTGACTTAAGGAGATAGATTATTATGGAAAAACGCGATTTTCATGTTACTGCTGAAACGGGAATCCATGCACGTCCAGCAACAATTTTAGTTCAAACAGCTTCAAAGTTTAGCTCAGACATTAACTTAGTTTACAATGAAAAGAGTGTTAACTTGAAGTCCATCATGGGTGTTATGTCCCTTGGTGTTGGTCAAGGTGCTGATGTTACCATCACTGCTGAAGGTGATGATGAAGCAGATGCAATGAAAGCAATTGAAGAAACAATGGCTAGTGAAAATTTGGCTGAATAAATTTCTTCTTGTTCTGGGTCGGGAGTTATCCCGATCTTTTTTATTTTTCTTAAGATTCTAGTGCTAAATTGCTTGCTTTGGGATCCTTTAGTATAATATTACTGTTTGTGAGTAGGATAAAAGGAGATGCAATTTTGCGAATTGGGATTTTCACAGATACATATTTTCCACAGGTCAGTGGGGTGGCCACTTCAATTAAGACTTTACGTGATGAACTAACTAAGCAAGGGCATCATGTTTATATTTTTACAACCACTGATCCTCATGCCGATAAAGTTGCGGATCGTTACCATGGGATCTTTCGTTTTCCGAGTGTTCCGTTTGTATCCTTTCCAGAACGGCGAATTGCTTTTAGCGGGTGGGTAAAAGTCCTGATGATCGCACGGCGCCTTCATTTGGATTTAATTCATAATCAAACCGAGTTTTCACTGGGAATTATGGGGAAAATGGTGGCCCGCGAATTACGCATTCCATGTTTACATACCTACCACACCATGTACGAAGACTACTTACATTATGTAGCAAATGGGCGTTTAATCAAACCGCGCGATGTGGCAACGGCAAGCCGGGCTTATCTTAAGCATATGACAGGAATTGTTGCCCCTAGTGACCGAGTTTTAGAAACTTTAGAATCTTATCAGGTCAAAGTGCCCATCCGGGTGATTCCAACGGGAATTAATCTGTCGGTTTTTCAGCATCCTGATACGCCGGAACAGATTACTGCCTTACGGCAACGTTATGGTTTCACGAATGAGACTCCGGTAATGTTGTCATTGAGTCGATTAGCCTTTGAGAAAAATATTACGGGATTGATCGATTCGATGCCCGATATATTAGATCAAAATCCACAGGCTCAATTATTGATTGTTGGGGATGGACCGGCTCGGATGTCTTTAGAGCGTCAAGTGAAGGCCATGCATCTAACAAATAATATTCAATTTACGGGACAAGTTGATAATGATGATGTTCATCATTATTATCAAATGGCCGACGTCTTTGTGTCGGCTTCTGATTCGGAGTCACAAGGATTAACTTATGATGAAGCTTTAGCGTCTGATATACCAATTGTTGTGATGCAAAGTGAGTATACTGATGAACTCATTGATGATCGGGCAATTGGGATCAGTTATCAAAAAAAGGCAGATCTCGTTCAAGGGGTCTTATACTACCTTGCCCGTGGGAAAAATACTAATGATATCCAAAAACGACAGGCTAAATTAGATTCAATCTCGGCCGAAGTTTTTGGACAACGGATTGTTGAATTTTATGATGAATGTATAATGCGTAATCATAATCAACAATTAGAGCGTAAACAGCGCTTTTTGATGAGGAAGCGACATGATTAAGATTACAATGTATTCTCAAGCAGATTCGGTTGCTGGACAAGGGGTCGGCAGCGCATATATCGAATTAATGGGTTTATTGAAAGAACGATTTAAGGATCAATTTGAAATTCACGTTAATCAGTATGGGGAAAGTGACATCAGCCACTATCACACTATTAATCCCACCTATTTCTTATCAACTTTTAGTAAAAAACGAGGGCGAAAAATTGGTTATGTCCATTTTTTGCCGGAAACCCTTGAAGGTAGTATCAAACTCCCCAAAGTGTTTCGGAAAATATTTTATTGGTATGTTATTGCTTTTTATCGGCGGATGGATGAATTAGTGGTGGTTAATCCTTCTTTTATTGATAAATTAGTTGCATATCAAATTCCGCGCGATCGAATCACATACATTCCTAATTTTGTTGATGATCAACATTTCTATCCAATGTCCGCAGAAGAACGATTGGCCCTACGTCAGAAATATCATCTTAAGTCAGACAAATTCATTGTGATGGGAAGTGGCCAGATCCAGGAGCGCAAAGGGGTTTTTGATTTTATTCAATTAGCAAAGGATAACCCACAAGTTCAATTTATTTGGGCCGGTGGTTTTTCCTTCGGGCGGATTACGGATGGATATCCAGAGTTGAAAAAAGTTGTTGATAATCCACCGGCGAATTTATGGTTTCCGGGGATAGTTTCGCGAACTGAAATTAATGAATTGTTGAATTTGGCGGATCTATTTTTATTGCCTTCGTATAACGAATTGTTCCCAATGTCGGTTTTAGAGGCGTATAGTACGGGAACGGCTGTGATGTTACGCGATCTAGATTTATATCACGATATAATGGACGGTTATTATCTACCAAGTCACGATGAAATGGATATGAATACAAAATTGCAGCAATTAATTCATGATCCAGCTAAATTAAAGGAACTCCAACAGGCAGCATTAACGGCGTCACAACGGTATTCCAAAGACTATTTAGCGGGAATTTGGCAAGACTTTTATATAGACCAGGCTCATAAGGGGGGGCACTAATGAATCGAAAAAATTGGTTAGCGCTGATCCTAATGTTGGTCGTCGGAGTTGGAATTTTTGCTTTTTCACTCCGTAATACTGATTTACATCAATTGTTAATTGATTTATTAGCCTTAAACTGGGGATGGTTTGCGATTGCGATTGTGTGTATTGGACTTTACCTTGGGCTTGAAGGAGTTGTCGTGAAGCTTTTTATGAAGGATAGTTATCCAAGCTTTTCATGGAAAGATGCGATGCGAATGCCCTTGATTGAGCAACTCTTTAATGGAATCACCCCATTTTCTAGTGGTGGTCAGCCTGCTCAGATCATCGCGATGCTGCAAAGTGGCGTGGATGGTGGACGAGCAAGCTCGGTGCTCTTAATGAAGTTTGTTGTTTTTCAAGCAATGATTGTGATTAACTTTATTGTGAGTTTAGTCATGGGCTTTCACCTTATCTCAACTAAGTTACAAGGACTAACACTTTTTGTAGTGATTGGCTTCATAATTCACTTTGCTGTCATTGTCGGTTTATTAATGATCATGTATTGGTATCAAATGACTAAACGACTAACTAATTGGGTCATAAAACCATTAAACCTATTTATGAAGCCAGAACGTTATGCATCAATTGCAGTGACCTTAAATGAAAAGATTGATACTTTCTACAAGGAAAGTGTCAAAATGAAGAAGCAGTACCGAAAACTAGCGAAGGTGTCGATAGTAACCCTCTTCCAATTATTTTTCTATTATGCGATCCCTTATTTTATTCTTAGAGCTTTGGGCGTTAGTGGGTTAAATTTTTGGATGATTTTAAGCTTGCATGTAATCATATTTATGGTGACATCGGTTTTCCCAATTCCAGGGGGAACTGGTGGGGCCGAATATGGCTTCGTAGTTCTTTTTGCCGGATATGTTCAATCAAATAGTAAATTGGTATTAGCAATGCTACTTTGGCGCATATTGACTTATTATGTGGGCTTGTTTGCAGGGATGTTTGCATTGGTAATAAAACCAGATAAAGTGACAGAGATCGATTAGTGATGAGCTAATCGATTTTTTGAAAGGAAATGAAATGGAAAAAACGGAACTTCAAATCATTATCGAACGACTATTGGCCATGAAGGCTGATCGTCATTTAGGACAACAGGTCCGGCGGTTTGACCAATATGGTATTCCAGTTTGTCAGGTAACATACCGATCGGCAAGTGATCTTTATATCGTAGAACGGTTTAATTCGGCTGTTTCTACAGAGTTTGATCAAATCGATTTAGCCGCAATTGAGATCTATGAGTCAATTAGTGAATTCAAAAGTATTTTTTAAAAAATGGTTGACGATCAAAGATGTGACTGGTATATTATAAAAGTTACTTAAGGCAAACAGGATGTTAAACATTATTAAGATAAAATAAGATTTGACAGATTTGTCGGTAAGTGATACATTATAAAAGTTGCTTTTAGCGGTCAGTATAAAAAAGAAATTTAAAATTTCTTGACGATATTATTGCTGAGTGTTATAATAATAAAGCTGTTAAAAAGCAGCAGGGTA
>NZ_AZFN01000020.1 GCF_001434365.1 Limosilactobacillus gastricus DSM 16045
GCACTTAAGGATTCACTCGTCGAGGCACTGAGGGATTCACTTGTGGATGCACTTAAGGATTCACTGGTTGAGGCACTTAAGGACTCACTGGTCGAAGCACTTAGTGATTCACTGGTTGAGGCGCTTAAGGACTCACTCGTTGATGCGCTGAGCGATTCACTCGTGGATGTACTTAAGGACGTACTTGTTGATTTACTTGTACTTGCGCTTTCGCTAGTACTAATACTTGCACTAGTCGAAGCACTCTCACTGAAGCTCGTCGAAGCACTGGTACTTGCACTATCACTAGCAATAGTCTCAGATAAACTCTTAAGAGCTTCACTTAATGATGTTGAAGCAGATTGGCTAGCCTCTGATATTGATTTCTGAAGACTTGAAAGAGAGATACTTGCCGATTCAGAAGCTTCACTCA
The DNA here is from genome assembly GCF_001434365.1 of Limosilactobacillus gastricus DSM 16045. Classification (GTDB taxonomy): domain Bacteria; phylum Bacillota; class Bacilli; order Lactobacillales; family Lactobacillaceae; genus Limosilactobacillus; species Limosilactobacillus gastricus. The sequence goes on from NZ_AZFN01000020.1 coordinate 413, forward strand.
AACTAGTACTTTGATTACTTACCGATGTTGATGCTGATTCGCTGGCTTCAGAAATCGATTTCTGTTGATCACTGGTTAAGCTACCACCACCGGTTGATAAGGAGGCTGAAATTACAAGCGAATTAGACTTGCTCTTTGAAGCACTTTCGGAAGCACTCTTTACTTGACTGATTAAACTTGCAGCACTAGTGGAAGCACTCGAATTCAATTCAGAATCCGACTTGCTGGCGTTTGATTCACTGACGTTCAAACTAGTCGAATTCTCTTCGCTAATCGACTTAACCCGTGATTCATTTGTCGAAGTAGCACTAGCTTGGCTGGCTAAATCACTAGCACTCTTAATCTGGCTCTCAACCTCACTGCGGTAGTTCGATGTGCTGTAAGAAGTAGTGTGAAGGAACGAGGTCGAGATCGATTCACTGTTCTCCTTAGAGGTACTTAAACTTTCGGAATCTGACTTGCTTGCTGAAGTGCTCTCGCTCTCTGCTTTACTCTTTGAAGTACTCTTAGAGGCGCTAGTACTCTCACTTTCTGATACAACTTGAGTAGTATTAATCCCATTAATTGTATATCCTGAAATGGCAGTTAGTGAATTACTATCTGGTTGCGCATAAGTTACCGTTCTATTATTCGGTCTAACTAATGTGGAACCAGCTTCATAGGTATAGTGTCCATTCCCCTCTGGTGAAGTAGCTACCGTCCCAATAATTGAGATCTGAATATTAGAAAGACCTGCTAAATCACCACTATAACTGGTAGTAAATTTGATGGTCGCTGCATCACTTAGTGTGGTAGCTACATTTGTGTAATATTGTCTACCATATACAGGTTCTGTACTACCAGAGAAAGTTGTCCCTTGTGAAGTTACATAACCTTTAACTTGATCAAATGTTAGATTACTTGCGCTAATATCATTAATAGTTACGTTTGTGGGATTGCTCAATCCGGTATTGGTATTAACTGCAATATAAAAACTATCATACACCGTCGGGTTGACAGATTTTGAAAGCCATCCGTTCGTATAATCCGTCGTAGCAAGATTTGGATTATATACTGCCGTCCATTCAATGGTATGAGTTGTTGGATTATATACTGCCGTAAGCGAAGTAATTAATTGGACTTGATAACTGCTAGTGCGAACTGTTGAGGTAGCTTTAAGATTGTCTGTTGATTTAGCAAATTGTAAATCATCTTGCGTAAAGGTATAGGTAGTCGTCCCATCAGAACTCGTATTGGTGGTGACTAACTTCATACTCCGCAAAATGCGATTAATTTGCGTTTGCGTTAATGAGGAACTGGTATTGGCAATGGTTGCTGTAGCCACCGCCGTTCCAGCGGTCGTATTTACATCAGTAACCGTCGCTTCAAGCTCACTGTTGCTGGCAGCAATAGTAGAACCAGTTGAAGCTTCTTCAGTAGATGCATCTGATGCCGTGCTAGTGGCTGCTTCAGTCGTACTATTCGTGCTAGTAGTTGAAGTATCACCAGTTGACTTTTCATCACTCGTGGAAGAAGTGCTAGTCTTAGCCTTTGAATCCGAAGTGGAAACCGACGTCGAAACACTCTCACTCTTACTTTCACTAATCGAAGTACTTTCACTGGCCGACTTAGACGCACTCACCGATTCATCTGACGATGACGTACTTGTAGCAGAAGTGGAAGTGGTAGATCCAGAAGCCAAATTAACCGTATCAGCATTAGCCAAGGTACTTTCACTAGTAGTAGAAGTTACCGCACTAGTTGCAGTCGTATCGGCAAAAGCCGTTTGTTGCATCGCATAGGCACCACCAGTTATTGCCCCCACGGCTGCAATCCCTTTGATTAACTCCTTACTCTTAGCCGATAAACCACTTTGAATCTCCGTCGTATCAGCTTTTACCTCTTGTGAAGCATCTTTACCCAGCACCCGTAATAAGGCGATCCGTGATAGCAAGGCACTAACCCATTGCTTCCCGGATTTATACATTTTGACCCGTGAATCCCGACTTGTTTCTTCATATTTACCGAAGTACCGATCACGCTTCTTATTCATACGCATCCTCCATCTCGTCTTTAATCCCTATCTCTATTTCTTTATTAGATGTATATTAAGATATAGATAGAATGTATGATGAAGATATTACTAAGCTTCCGTGATGAATTCAAGCCGATTTGGGTTAGTTTATCGGTCGATATATCTAAAATAATTAAAATAATTTATAAAAAATTTAGATTCAATCTAAGCTTCACGTAAAAACGTTCGGAAAACGTCCTGTGTTATTTTTAAAAAGCCCAATTTAACAGTATTTCCAATGGTCAACTAATCATAGGTTATATACATTGATATACATGAAGAAAATTTGTCCATTTTTTTGTTTATATCCAATATATAAATATATTTATATATTTTACGATGATGTTTCTCTATATAAAAGAGCGCCATCTAGAACTTGGCTAGATAACGCTCTTTATATTATTCAGCTGTCACCGGAGTTTCAGCTTTTGATTTATCTTCCTGTTTTTTCGAATGGCCTTTTTTGTGGTGTTTACTCTTCCCACTATCACCATTAATAATTGTAACCATTGGAATAATAACAGGATGCCGTCCCGTCCGGTCATACAAAAGTTTTTGTAGCCGACTGACAATTGTCCGGTTTAAGATCCGCCGATCAATATTTTTATGATTCTTAAAGGTATTTAGAATTGCCCAGAAGACTTCGTGATTAGCTGCTCGAATCAAGTCTTGTGACTCATGCATGTAAACAAAACCACGCGATACAATATCTGGGCCCGCCACAATTTGGAAGTCCTTGAGATCAACTACCGCAATAGCGGTCACGACCCCCTCTTCCGATAACATCCGTCGTTCCCGAATTTCTGGATCCCCAACGGAATCGTTAACGTCGCGACCATCAATATAAACATTGCCCATCGATTCAATATGATCAGCAATCCGCGCTGAGTCTTTTGTTAAAGCTAATACATCCCCATTTTCTAAAATAAAGGTGTTTTGCTTTGGTACCCCCGTTAATTGGGCTAACTCAGTATGGATCTTTTGCATCCGGTATTCACCGTGGACGGGAGCGAAGTATTTCGGCTTCATCAAGCGTAACATAATCTCTTCGTCCACTTGGCCACCGTGTCCCGACGTATGGATATTGTTCACATATCCGTGAACCACATTAGCCCCGGCTTCTTCCAAGCGGTTAATCAAATTGTTCACACTCGTGGTGTTCCCCGGAATTGGACTACTGGAGAAGACCACGGTATCACCCGGTTGAATCGCAATTTGTCGATGCGTGCCATTGGCAATCCGACTTAAGGCCGCCATTGGTTCCCCTTGCGACCCCGTACACATAATCATCACCTGTTCCGGTGGATATGAGTTTAGCTCTGAAGGATCGATTAAGGCATCATCAGGGATTTTCAGATAACCTAATTCCCGACCGGCCACGATGGCATTTTCCATACTCCGACCAACGACAGCGATCTTCCGTCCTTGTCGAATAGCTTCATCACTAGCTTCCCGAAGTCGATAAACGTTAGAAGCAAAGGAGGCAAAAATGATCCGCCCCTTAATCCGTTGAAAGACTTTCCGCACGTGAATGTCAACCCACCGTTCAGACTTAGTAAATTCTGGTCGTTCGGCGTTGGTACTATCAGACGTCAGCAGCAATACCCCTTCTTCACCTAACTTAGCCATTTGTTGCATATTCGGGGCTGGTAAATTCCCGACTGGTGTTAAGTCAAACTTAAAGTCCCCCGTTTGAACAATCGTTCCTTGAGGAGTATGAACAGCAATCCCCAAGGTATCAGGAATTGAGTGCGTCGTTCGAAAGAAACTAACCCACAGCTTTTTAAAGTGAACTTCGGAAAATTCATCAACTTCATGAAATTCTGTTTCACGGAGTAAATGCTTTTCTTCCAGCTTCCCTTTAATTAACGAAATGGCAAAAGGACCCGAGTATATCGGTGCCTTCACCTTTTGCAAGAAGAAGGGCAAGCCCCCAATATGATCTTCATGACCGTGAGTAATAAAAATCCCTTTGATCTTGTCCTTATTTTCCACTAGGTAGTCATAATTTTGAATAACATAGTCGACCCCTAGTAAGTCGTCTTCAGGGAACAAGACCCCACAGTCAATAATGACGATTTCGTCTTGGAACTGAACCGCATACATATTCTTTCCAATTTCGCCTAATCCACCAACTGCAAAGAAGGCAACTTCATTATTATTAATTTTTAGTTTACGCATAATAACCTTTCTTTCCTTTAAGTATTCAGTTTTCATCAATTACATGATCACAAAATGGAATGTAATCATTATTTATTCGTACAGACTAAACTATGTCTAATCTTATCATAAAGGCTCTGAAATGAGTAGTTTTATGAACACAATTTTCTGATTTAATTCGATCCAAATGCTTTACTATCAATGAACAAAAGGACTAGAATAGAAAGGTTAAATTTCAATCAACTTTTTAGAAAGAAGGCGTTTAAATGCAGACAGATATTAACGGTCACTCCTACAATCGGACCCTTCTCGTCATCGTTTTGACCATCGGGACCTTTTGTAACTTTCTAACGGGGACCTTTTTAGCAACTGCTTACCCTGCGATCATGCGTACTTTTGATATTTCGACTTCAACAGTACAATGGTTAACCACTAGTTTTATGCTGGTTAACGGGATTATGATCCCCGTTTCGGCTTGGTTAATCAATAAGTTAAACTCGCGCGTGATGTACATAGTGGCAGAATCATGTTTCCTCTTGGGAACCATCACCGCATTTGTCTCACCAAATTTCCAAACCTTATTATTAGGACGAATTATTCAGTCAATTGGGGTCGGGGTTTCCATGCCCTTGCAACAAACCATCATGCTTTCAATTTTCCCGCCTAACAAACGGGGAGCTGCCATGGGAATCGTCGGGATGGCAACGGGACTAGCCCCAGCCATCGGGCCAACCTTATCAGGGCTGGTGGTTGATAACTTAAGTTGGCGGGATCTATTTGGTTTTATGATCATTCCTGTCATTATCGTCATTGCCCTCGCCTTCTTTTTGATGCGACCAGTCCTTAAAACTCACCAACAACCATTGGATGTTTGGTCGGTGATCACCTCAACGGTCGGCTTTGGCGCTCTTCTCTACGGAGTTTCGGATGCCTCAAGCCGGGGTTGGACTGATCCTTTAGTGCTTAGTTTTATTATCATCGGGCTGATTTTTATTGTCCTCTTTGTCAGAAGACAGTTCAAGCTTGAGGATCCTTTCCTGAAGATCTCGGTCTTTAAATATCCCGAATTTGCGTTAGCTTCTGTCATCTCTAGTGTCGCTAACCTCGCCATGATCGGGGTGGAAATGTTATTACCTTTATATATCCAAAATGTTCGCGGGGAAACCGCCTTCCATTCTGGTTTAATGCTGCTACCGGGGGCTCTAATGATGGGAATCATGTCCCCAGTGACAGGACGGTTATTTGATCGTTTTGGGGCACGGTATTTGGCCTTAACCGGCTTAACCCTTTTGTTAGTCGGGACGATTCCTTTCCTAACCTTAACCAATAAGACGCCGGTTATCTCCATTATTATTTTTTATGCCATTCGGATGTTCGGAGTCACGATGGTCTTTATGCCTGTCACGACCTCGGGGATGAACGTCTTGCCACTAACCGACATGTCGCATGGGACCGCGGTCAATAACACCTTCCGGCAAGCTCTGAGTTCGATTGGGACCGCGATCATGACAACAGTTTTAACGAACGTTACCAACCTTACTAAGCCAGCCCATAGCGTTTTAGTGAATACGCCATTACTTTATCGGCACCAATACATTAACGCAACCATTAATGGGTTCCATGCTGCTTTTGCCACGGCGACCCTGTTTGCTTTGGTTGCTGCCGTCATGGCCTGTTTCTTGAAATCAGGTAACCGGACTCGCGATCTCAACCTTGATCAAATTAAACCGGAGGTGCACGATTAATGATTATTATTTTTACCATTATTTGGGCACTAGGCTTTTATTGGTTCACCGCAGTTAAACAAACCATGCGCCACCATATTGCTTATGGGATCATCTGTTTAATCTTTTTAATCGCTAATGTGACCGCCTTCGTCTTACATGATAACTATCATTTGGGGATGACTACCCAGTCCAGTGTCCGCACCCAACAGTTATCCTCTCTAAGTCCACGTGCTAAGTTGCTCGCCTACCGCTCTTTAGGGAATGGGAAAGAAAAGGTCTACGTATATAAGACGACAACCAAAGATAAAACTCAACACACTAAGGCCGATACTAACGCCACCACAAAGGTTTCGATTACTTCGACCAAGCCGCAAGTCAAAGTCACGACGATCAAATATCGTTATGCAAACAAACTTAGTCAATGGATGTTTGGCATTCTGAGTACTGATAACGAGACCAAATCCACTAATTATCACTTCTATGTCAACACTGACTGGTTAGTGCTTAGCACCAATCAATTACAACAAATGACACAACAATAAGTCATCATCTTAGGTCCTAGTTCGAAAGAGCTGGGACTTTTTTTACGGCTAATATACATTGACAAGTTTAAATTGCTTTTTATAATTCAAATTGTAAACGTTTACAAAACGAAAGGAGGCAACTTATGTCACTTGAAAAAGCTAAAGAATCGATCACTATCACCAATACTCGTTACCGTCAGCATTATCATCTACAAACTCCTGGTGGCTGGCTTAACGACCCCAATGGTCTTTGTTACTTCCAAGGTTATTATCATGTCTTCTATCAATATCATCCCTATTCTGCCGAATGGGGACCGATGCATTGGGGACATGCCCGGAGTCAGGATTTACTACATTGGGAAGAATTACCAATTGCCCTAACCCCCGGTGATCCAGAAGATACTGGTGGCTGCTTTTCCGGTTCGGCCATCGTTAAAGATAATCGTCTCTATCTAATTTACACTGGTCACCATTATTATGATGATGGTGATCAAGATCACTTCTGGGAAAATCAAAATGTCGCTTATAGCGATGACGGGATTCACTTCACTAAATACGCAGGAAATCCGGTCATTGAGGTCCCTGATGATAATGGTCAAGATTTTCGTGATCCTAAAGTATGGGCTCATGATGGTCAATATTATTTAATTGTCGGTAGTCAAGCCCAATCAAGTCGAACTGGCCGCGTGCTTTTATATCAATCCGCAGACCTATTTAACTGGCAATTACTAGGGCCAATTACCAACGCAAATTCGACCGATTCAGAAGGCTTTATGTGGGAATGTCCTGATCTCTTCCACCTGAATGGCCAAGATATCCTTGTCTTTTCCCCGATGGGGATTGCTCCTCAGGGGCATAATTTCTTAAATCTCAATCAGGTTGCTTCTGTAATGGGTAACTTAAATTATTCAACCCAAACTCTTAACCGTGGGTCCCTTTTTGAAATTGATCATGGTCATAATTTTTATGCGCCCCAATCCTTTTTAGCTCCCGATGGTCGCCAAATGATGTATGGATGGATGAGTTCTTTTGACGATCCATATCCAGAACAAGCCGATGGTTGGTGTGGCTGTCTGACCGTTCCCCGTGAATACGTGATTAAAAACCATCACTTAGGAATGATCCCCGTCGCCGAACTAGCGCAATTGCGTCAACAGACCATCGTCTCTGAAACGCTCCAACTAAATCATCCGGTAACCATTGCATACAACGATGCCCAACATGCTGAATTAGACCTAACTTTAGAGCATCCTCAGAATTACCAATGGAGCTTCCGGAATCAAGATCAGGTCATCATGTCTTTAACTTTTGATCCTGCACAAAATGAATTCACTTTAGATCGACCTCATCACGGTGGAAAACGTTATGTCACCATCACTCCGCAACCAACTCATCATCTTCAGATCATCATTGATACTAGTTCCGTAGAAATCTTTATTAATGATGGTGAAGCTTGTTTTACTGAACGCTATTATGTTGAAGAAGCGCCTAGTGTTATTTTATCCGCCCAAGAACCAACCAAGGCTCAACTGGCTGCTTATCAACTCGGCATTCCCGACTAGAGGTATCCGATTATGAAACATTCACAAAGTGTCTTTAAGAATCCTTTTTATATCCAGGCATCGCTTAGCCTACTTTTCTTCTTCACGGCTTGGGGAATCTGGTGGTCGTTCTTCCAGATTTGGTTAACGACTAGATTGGGCTTCTCTGGGGCTCAAGTGGGGACAATTTATACTTTTGATTCGGCCATTACTCTGGTTTTAATGTTTATCTATGGCTCCATCCAAGATAAATTAGGCCTGAAGCGCAAATTATTAATTGTCATCACTATTTTAGAAATGCTGTTAGGACCTTTCTTCACCTGGATCTATGCCCCTATGCTGAAAAGCAACTTCTTATTAGGAGCAATCGCAGGATCCTTTTATCTGTCTTTAGCCTTTCTAGCTGCTTCACCAACTTTTGAAGCATTAGCCGAACGGATGAGTCGGCGCTATGGATTCGAATATGGTCAGGCTCGATCATGGGGATCCTTTGGTTACGCCGTCGCTGCCCTGTGTGCGGGTTACCTGTTCACCATTAGTCCCTATATTGTTTTCTGGTTATCTAGCGTCGTGAGTTGCTTGACTTTGCTCTTGTTAACCTTAGGACGAACGAAAAATCCAACTATCATTAACCAATATGAAGATAAGGCCGAAGAAGTTAAAGAAGCCGACAAACCATCTTTTAAAGAGATCCTTCACGTCTTTAAATTGGCTGATCTTTGGAAATTGGTAATTTTGATTATCTTAAGTGGATCCTTTTATACCGTATTCGATCAACAAATGTTTCCCGAATTTTTCACCCAATTCTTCAAGACCCAAGCTGTTGGCGACACTGCTTATGGAATTTTAAATTCTATTGAAGTTTTCTTAGAGGCTATTATGATGGCTTGGGTCCCCTGGTTGATGAAAAAGATCGGTGTCCGGCGCACCGTTTTAATCGGCATCACCGTCATGTTTATCCGAATCGGTGCGTGTGGACTAGTCACGAATCCGCTTGGTATCTCCTGCGTTAAGCTTCTGCACGCACCAGAAACCGCAATTTTTGCCTTAGCCATCTTTCGTTACATTACCTTGCACTTTGACACGCGCCTTTCGGCCACCATGTACATGGTTGTCAGCCAAATTGCTGGTCAGGTAGGGCAAATCATTTTTTCAACCCCTTTGGGTTCGCTCCACGATGAAATTGGCTACCGATCAACCTTCCTGGTAATTTCCGGAATTGTCTTTTTAGCCTTAATCTTCGCCTTCTTTATCTTAAAGGGTGATCATCAAGACGTTAACGGTCAACCTATGGATGCTTAATAAATTAACTTAGATTAAAAAGAGGGTGAGAAGAAATGCTAACATTTCTTCTCACCCTTATTGCTTTTGTTCACACTCATAATTACGGTCAAAAAGCGCGCCCACGAGTCTTACTACGAACTCACGTCGGTCCGTTTCATACCAACATTCGTTCTAGGTTAGCCCTATAGGACGCCTGATTGCTTTTTTCCCAGCTTCTTGCTTAATTCGTCCAGATCTGATTAAAGCGCTCATCCATTGGCAATTCAAATGTCCGTTGCTCTTCGCTAAAGGGATCGACAAAGGCTAAACTAAAGGCCTGAAGCAATTGATGATCGACGATTGAACAATCACCACCATATAAAGCATCCCCAACAATTGGATACCCAATCGAGCTCAAATGAACCCTGATCTGGTGGGTCCGACCACTATGTAGTTGCAATCTAACTAATGAATAGTCACCTTTAGTCTCTTCAACCCAATATTCTGTTTCAGCCTTTTGCCCATCGGGGTCAACCACTCGTTGGGCTTGTCCAACAACCCGCGCGATCGGACTGGTGATCAATTGATGGGTCTCCGGCAATCTTCCCTGCACCACCGCCAAATATTCTTTTAGCATTTGATGAGTCTGGACTTGCGGTGAGATCATACTAGTTGCTACATTATGTTTGGCGATCAACATTAACCCACTCGTATATCGATCCAAGCGGGTCACTAGATGGGGCCGTTGATCAGGCGACTGCCCCTGTCTTAAATAACCAGTCACTCGATTTAAGATGGTGTCAGTTGGTTGTGTAGGTCCGGGCACTGATGAGACACCCGCCGGTTTATTAACAACTAACCAGTTATCGTCCTCATACACTACTGATAAGTCAGCTGTGCTAACTTGCACCGTCGGATCAATCGGTTCTGGTTGGACCTTAATGGTTAGGGGTTGATTAGGTAAAATTTTGGTTGTTGGGCGCACTGGTCGATGATCAACTAAAAATTCCCCTTGACCATTCTTAATATCATTAAATAAGCGATGGCCCATTCCCAAGGAATGCAAATACTGCTTGATTTTAATTGGTTCCGTGCCTCGATAAACCCAGGTATTTTCCATTATGTTCGACTCCTTACTAATAGAGGCTGGTGAAATAACTTCACCAGCCTCTTTGGCTAATTTAAGGTTATCTAAAATCTAACTCAAAGACAACCACTACTTTTGCTGAAATTCAGCTTGTAAGTAATCATACAGCATCGCATGTTGCATCTCTTGAGTATCAACCCCAAGTTGTTCAGCAATCGCAAAAGCATATGCCATTGCTGTAGCTGGCCCCCGACTAGTGATTAAATGCCGTTGATCGTCGACGACCGTTATATCTTCGTGGAAACGAGCACTCGGTTCCTCTGACAAGATCACTTGATCAAACCCAGGGAAACAAGTAAAATCAGCGTCTTTAAATAGCCCATAGCGTGCAAAAGCAATTGGCGCCGCACACATAGCTGCATTCCACTTACCATCATTTTGCCGTTGCACCATGATAGATTTTAATGCTTTATGATCACGGAGCCTTTCAGCACCCCCGCGACCACCAGGAAAGGCGACTACATCCGCTGTCAACAAGTCATCAGAAACAACCGCATCACAAGTTAAGGCAATTTGATGGGCCCCCATGACTTGTCGATCAGTTAAACCGACCATTTTCGTCGGAATTTCTAATCGCCGTAGAACATCTACGACCGTTAACCCTTCGACTTCTTCACAACCATCCGCAAAAATTACGGCTACTTCTTTTGCCATCAGATCCTCCTATCCGATAAAGTCTGCAATTTCTTTAATCACATGTTGACCTTCTGGGGTTGGGTAAATCGGGTAATCATGAAACATCTGTTGCCCAATCTGCAAATCTACTGAAACATGTTGTTGACGTAAATTTTCTGCAAATCGCAAGCAATCCGGATACATAATCTCCTTATCACCAACAAAAATTTGAACTGGAACCTCCGGCGTCCAATCAGCTTCGACTGGACTTAAGCGGGGATCATTTTGCTCCCACTCGCCTTGCCAGCGTTGACCGACGCGTTGTAGACCGGCAACCGATAAGTAAACATCCGATTTTTCATAATCAGAAATTGCTGAGTTGGCTAAACTCAAATCTAACCAAGGTGAAATCAAGACCAATTGATTCGGTAACAACAAATTTTGATCAATTAAGGTACTCACGAACCCAGCCGCAAGACCACCGCCAGCTGAATCGCCCAGCATCGTGGTAGGAACATGCCGATCAAGATCTAATAAATGCTCGTAAAATTTTCTGACCCAAGGATAGGCCACTGGCCCCCCGCCTTGAGCAATGGTGGGGACAATTGGCGCATAAATTTGGGCCTTAGTCGCCTGGGCGAGTTGATCTAAAAAGTTCCAATGCTCCTTAGTCGGCCACTCGGCATATTCACCACCACAAAAGTATACTAGCCGTTTCGCGGGTCGTAATTGTTGATTTAAAACAATATAGTACAGCCCCTCAAAAGCCTTGATTTCATGATTAACATGAAAATGAGTTCCCTTCGGAAAGGCAAATGGTTTCTTGACCTTAGCAGCTTGCTGATTTAGATACACGGCTAATTTCGATGGATCTTCAAACTGACGCTTAATTCCCGATAATTGAATTCCTAATTCTACCATGTTGGCCTTGGGTGAACGGTGTCGTGGCTTGGTTAACACTTGTTTTTTTAGTTTCATCGACCAACATCCTTCTTTCATGCAAGTATTTATTCTTATTTAATTCTAACACAATCTTGCTTGCATAAAATTTAAGCTTTCCTTAATTAGTATGGCGCCATTTGGGATCCGTCAGTACCCGCGCCGCCGTTAAGCCCAGCGGCAAAAAGACCATCACTTGAATTGCCTTCATCATCCATTCCGCACTGGTACCGACATTCATCATACCAAAATTATAAACTGCTCGATAAAGATACAGACCCGGTACCATGATGACAATTGAGGGAATCGTTATCGAAATCCGGGGATAACCAACCCGCCGCCGGATAATTGAAGCTAATAATCCCGCCGTTAATGCGCCTAAAAAGGCCGCCGCACCCGCTAGAATTTGATGATCAACGAGGGTTAGTCGCAAAGTATTCGCAATGGCCCCGATCAAGCCCGCTACACTGGCCATCCGCACCGAACTATTGAACATAATGGAAAAGCCAAATACCCCAAAGAAACTACAAATCAACCGTAAGATCATTAAGAGGGCTGGTGACATGGTGATGGCGATGAAATTTTCGGGTTTTAAGCCTACGATGACAGCCATTAGCCACCCTACTAGGGTCCCCACCAAAATAATTAAAATCGCATAGGATAAGCGTTCCAAACCGGAGCGCATATCTAATTTCGACATATCCAAGCCACTAGTAATAAATGGAAATCCCGGGATGATAAATAGCATAGCTCCAATATAACCAGCCTCATGGCGACCACTAACTTGAAAGAGTGCATGAATCAAATAAAAAGCTCCGGCATAACACAGACAAGCCACCGCCACAGCAATTGAAACACAGACTAAGAGCATCATCTTCCGTGCAATCAATTGACGGCGAATAAAATTCCCAATACCGGCCCCAATAAAAGAACACAACATTTCAATCGGTCCACCGCCTAGCAAAAACACGAAGGCGGCACAGGCTAAACCAGCTGCCAAACCTTGATGGATGGCAGTATAAGAGCTTTTTTCTTTTTCAATTTGTGAGAGACGATCATGAATCTCGGGCACAGTCCATTGACGATTAGATAATTCAATTTCTTTTACTAAACCTTCTAACCGATTTAATCTCGTCATATTCACACCTGATGATGGTAAGGATAAGACTTGCGTATAACTGTGAGCCCCTTCCACACAAGTGTATTCAATCGTCATTAAGCCAATATCGGCCGTACAGGTCAAGCCTAAGGAACGGGCGACAATATTCATGGCATCCCGGACCCGCCATGACCCGGTTCCGCAGGCTAAAATCATTAAGCCAATGCGGCCCACCGTCACGGTCCGCTCAATTAATGCGGCCTTTTTAGCCGGAACATCATCATTACTTTGCACAAACTGTTCCCATGGCATCTCCATATGTTGACGATATTCTTCGGTTTGATTTTCTGTTGCAGTCATGCCCGTCGTTTCCCCCTTAACTGAAATCAATGGCTTTGAAATCTTCGACAATATTCTGTTCTTCCGGACTCATCACATAACTTTGGCGAATCACTAACGAAATATAAAATTTGATCGGAACTTCATCCGTCAGTTCAATTACCTTAATCCCCGGTTCGTTCCGAACCGCTTGCTCGACCATTAAACTGATTCCGTAATTTTGCCGCACCAATTCTTTGACCCAGGAAATATCGGGAATGCGATAGACCGCAATTGATGGTTTCACTCCCGTATAATCACAATAAGTCTGAAAAGCCAGCTGATGAATATATTGTTGATCAAAATTAATAAACCGTTCCTGACCTAACTGGGCAAAGGTAAGCCGATCGTATTGGGCTAGGGGATGATGTTCACTAACAATTAATTTAAAGGGTAAGGCGGCTAAAGGATAAGCCGTAATTTGTGAAATGTGTAAGGGCTCCGTGGAAGCAATCAGGGCTAAATCTAAATGACCTTTGGTGACTTCAGTTAATAGTTCGTGTGATCCCATCGAGATAATTTTTAGCCGCTTTAATAATTGCGGCTGTAATTTCTCAACCACTTGCGAAATTACCATTTTTCCAATAATCGGCGGGATCCCAATTTGAATTTGCCGGTGCTTAGAACGTTCAATTTCTTGATGAGTCGTCGATAATTGGCCCAGCATCACCTTCGCATTTTCGTACAACAAAATCCCACTCCGAGTGATCATATCATCACGATGATTCCGCTCGGAATTAACTAATTTGGTTTGAAATTCTTTTTCCAGGCGTTGAACGGCTTGGGTAATCGTTGGTTGGGAAACCTTAAAAGCCTTCGCAACTTGGGTATAATTTCTCAATTCGACTAATTCAATAAAATATTTTAGATCCCGACTATTCATCTACCATCCCTCCTTACTCAGGGCTTAATATCCTTGTTATTATAAAGCTAATCAAGCCTGCATTTCAATCTAAGCTTTGTATGAAATTCCTAATAGCTTCATTAAAGATTGCTGGCTGCTCAGCCATCGGACAATGACCACTTTGTCTAACTACAACATGTTGCAAGCACGCGTTTTGCGCTTTTAATACTTCTACAAAATCCCCGTTAAAATAAGGACTATGTTGACCAGTAACCAAAAGGGTTGGCGTAGTAGTTGTCACCAACCCGGCTCGCCAATCCTGGCGAGCATGATCATAGAGTAAAGGCAGGTGGTCACGCCGATCAAAAGGAAATTGGGCTTTGACGATTGCTAATTGATTTAAGACCTTTGAGTCCAGTCCTTGATAGGTTTCAGAAACGTTTCCCCTTGTTTGCAGTAACAGACGGTAATTAGCCCTGGTGGCCCCACAATATCCATATGCCCAAGTCGGACTACTAATCATTTTCGGTGATTGATCAATCGCAATCACCCCGCGTAGATCAATCTCGGGATAAAGCTGCATTAGACCGTAAATGATACTAGCCCCCATTGAATGCCCCATCAAAATTGGCCGATCTAATTGGTAAGATTGTAAAAATTCTGCTAAATCATCAACGAGTGTTCTAACCTTGGTTAAGTGTGGATCTCGACTTGATGCCCCGTGATCCCGAAGATCATAGCTAATCCCCATTAAGGATAATTGGTCAATCAATGGCCATTGATCCGTCCAGATCTGTTGGTAACCTCCAAAGCCATGGATCATAACTAGCGGAATTCCATTTCCTTCTCGATGAATATTCAACCGCTTACCATCACGTAATTTAATTGTCACTGGAGAGCCCCTTCAATTAGTTCAGCAACCTTGGCTTGTAGTTCAGCCACCGTATGTCGTCGTGACCGACCACAATCTTTAGCTAAGCGACCACAAATCAAGCAGGTTCGCGCTGGCAAATTTAAATCTGCTCGTGAGATTGACCGCGTTTGCGATCCCTCTTGATATATGACGTCCATATCTAAGAGTCGGTGATCAGCTGAATCTTCTTCAAACTGACTTGTTAATTTCTTGGCAGCTTTAGGATCAGCATGTAGCTGATAAAAACTTTCGGGACCCGTTACAGATCCCAAATCCATTAAGGCCAATTTATAAGGCCAACCTTGCGCTTTTAAGACCATCTCAAATTGACGATTAACTTTTTCAAAATATTGACGAATAGTTGGCCCGTTTTTGACGGGGCCCGGAATATTCAACTTAATAGCAATGACGGTAGGATACCCATCCGTTAAAAAGCTGGCTTGCAATTTAACCCGTCGGTCTCGATTAGCCAAAACCTGCTCAATGTTGACCGCTGGGGATTGGTTAAAAATTTCCATGACAATTCCTCTTTTTAAATAATGCTTCTATCATACAACAAAAAGCCCCTAAGCATTCACCTAGAATGTTTAGGGACTTAATAGTTAATCCTTAATCTGCTTGATTTCATCAATTAAGGTACCATCACGGTATTCAACTAATGCTACTGTCCGATCAGTATATTCAACTGGTTTGGGTTGACCAACAATCTTAGCGGCCCGCGCCTGTAATTCTTCAATCGATACTAACGGTATTGATGGATGAGCTTTGAAAGCTTCAATCAAATCTTGACGAGCAGGGTTAACGGCAACCCCAACTTCAGTCACCACCACATCAATTGACGATCCTGGTGTCGTCACGGAATTAACTGCCGGAACAATCGTAGCGATCCGTCCCCGGGTTAATGGGGCCGAAATAATGGTCATCTTGGCCGTCCCCGCATCTTGGTGTCCACCAACAGCACCCCGAATTTCACCATTCGATCCAGTTAACACATTGACATTAAAGTCGGTATCAATTTCTAAGGCCGATAAGATTGCAATATCTAATTGATCCACCATTGCACCTTTATTATCTGGATCAGCATACCAGGAACCGTCAATTTCAGTTTGACCAGGATTCTTCTTCATACTTGCAGCGGCCCCTTTATCAAAGTCTTGGACGTCCATGACTTTCTTGACAAGACCTTCTTCTAGCAATTCCACGATTGGCGAGGTCGTCCCCCCACAAGTAAAGGAAGCAGTAATATCATGGTCTAACATTGATTGTCGTAAGAAACGGGCAACCGCTAAGGATGCGCCACCAGTCCCCGTTTGGAAAGAAAAGTCTTGCTTAAAATAAGGTGAGTTAACAATGACATCATTGACCATCTTAGCAATTTTTAATTCTTTCGGGTTCTTAGTGAAGCGCGTTGCCCCACTCCCAATTCGGTCAGGATCCCCAACTTTGTCGACCTTCACGACGTAGTCAACTTGGGTTTGTTGAATGGAAGCCGGGGTGTTCGGGTAATCGGCAATGGTGTCAGTTAAAAGGACAACTTTATCAGCGTACTTCGCATCAACTAAGGCATAACCTAATGAACCAAGGGCGGATTCACCTTCCATCCCATTGGCGTTTCCCATCCGGTCAGCATTCGGTACCCCTAAGAAAGCGACATCAATCTTAATGTTACCATTTTCAATTGACCGGGCCCGATTCCCATGGGAACGGAAGATCACTGGATTCTTCATTAAACCATGGGAGATCGCTTCCCCAAGGCTTCCCCGCATCCCCGAACTAGTAATATTAGTAACTGTTCCGGCCTTAATCGCTTCAATCACCTTATCATTCATCACTCCTGTTAATGAGGACGGAGCTAGCGTCAAGTTTTGATAGCCTAATTTGATAATTTGATCCATGACCATGTTAAAGACATAATCTCCATTCCGGAAATGGTGGTGGAAGGAAATCGTCATGCCATCCTTAAGGGTATCTTTAATCACTTGCGTTAATGAATCAACTAGCTTGTCATCACCTTTAGTGACCCTTACTTGGTGATCAGTGTAGGTAACCACTGGGTGACCGATTTCAGTCGTTTCAAATGGTTGGTAATCAGTTTGTGCTAAAACTTCGTCTGAAATTTCGCGTCCGACCTTATTCTTCAATGTATTCACCTTCCTCATTAATCAAATGTGATGCTTTAGCCAATCGAATAACTCGTTGTGCCCGTAAGACAACCGGACGATCGACCATCTGACCATTCATTGAGATTACTCCTGAATCCTTTTGGTTTGCCTCTTCAATAGCCGCTTCCACATCCAGCGCATTTTCAATTTCCTTGCGGGTTGGTTCATAAACTTTGTTGACCCAGTCAATTTGACGTGGATTAACCAGTGACTTTCCATCGAAACCAAGTTGATGAATATGTTCCGTTTCGCGTTGGAAACCTTCAACATCATTCATATTAGTAAAGACCGTATCAAAGGCGGCAATTCCTGCTGCCCGCGCCGCATGCAAAATCATATTCCGGGCAAACTCCAATTCCGCTCCGTCCGGGTAACGGTGGGTTTTCATATCGGTCGTATAATCTTCAGCCGAGAGCGCTAACCCAATCATGCGGTCCGTACTTTCCGCAATTTCTAAGGACTTTAAAACTCCTCGGGCGCTTTCGATAGCAGCCATAACATGGGTACTGCCTGGTTCACGGCCGAATTTTGCTTCTGCTTCTTCAACTACTTTAACCAGGTCCTGCATCATTTGAGCAGATTCAACCTTTGGCAAACGGACTACCTCGATCCCCGCTTTTACCATCGCAAAGACATCATTACGAAAGTATGGGGTATCGATGCCATTGACCCGGACCACTAATTCAGCATCCCCATAATCTTGGGTTTGTAACGCTTCATAAACCAACATCCGAGCGGCATCCTTTTCGGCCATGGAAACCGAATCTTCCAAGTCAAACATGATCGAATCAGCGCCGTAAATCCCAGCATCTTTCACCATCCCGGCGTTATTACCAGGTACGAACATCATCGTCCGTCGTAATCGTTCTTCCATCTTTTAAAGCACCTCCCAGTTTGGTTGATCCACGGTATCTAAAGACCGTTGGATAACAGCCATCATCCGCGCCTTAATGACACAATCTAGCGCCCCTTTATCAACAACCTTAACTTGTGCATCGGTAATGTCATAAGCAGCTAAAGTGTCTTTTATCACTTGCTCGATTTGATCACCATATAGATCTGCCACAGAAGAATCCAGATCAATCGTAATTCCTTGACCTTGACTTAAAGTAATCTGGACATCTGATGATTCTAATGTCCCTGCTAGAGCAGTTTGTTTAATCTCCATCTTTTACTTCCTTCCTATCTTTAACATTCGTTCTTGTAATGTCGCTAAGTGTTCCTTGATATAGTTATAACTACTGGTCGGCAATAATGCCTGTAAGCTTTGTTGATCACCAGTTAAAATGGCTTGTCGGACTCGTGTGGCCGAAATCGGTTGACCAGTTTGGTCCAGCTTTCGTGCCATTTCGACGACTTTAACTTCTGGTGGTAACAATCGCTTCATGACTTCATTATAGCTATTCGTGGTTTTTGATAATGGTTCCGTACCCACATACCTGCGCTTAATCTGCAAGGCAGGGACAAATTGATTTTTAAATAAAGTAATATCTAAAGCCGCTTGATAAGTACCTAAATCCTGATCGTCCTTCAAGAAGTATGCCGGAAAAGTCGCTGCACTGATCAGATAATCACCGCTCGCGACCGGTTTAACATTAGTTAAATCTGCTACCCCTTCTTTAACCAACTGCCACCGTTCCTGAAAGGTAAACAGCGATCGCTCCGCCTGGACAATAAAAAGATATACCAAATCATTTTCCTGACTCGCCGCCTCAACTAAAGCGCGGTGACCTAAGGTGAAGGGGTTGGCATTCATGACAATCGCGGCTACTTGCTGATGCGCTTTTGCTTTAGGAATTTCCTTGATAAAGCTGTTAATATCAGGAGTCCCTGCTTCGAGAATCACCCCATCACTGGTTGCAGCTAAAGTATGAAAACCAACATACTCGAAGCTTGCTTGATACTGAGGCTTGGTAAAGACAAATAAATGATACTGACCATTCGTAGCAGCCGCTTGCATCAACTGACTAATGACTTGGTTAAAAAGTGCCCCTTCCGCTGCATATCGCCGGTCAACTGCAATATACTTCAACACCTTGCCGGCTAGCGATCCAGTTGCCGCAATCGCTTGACCTTCGATCCAAACAAAAGTCTGCTCAATTTGATCAACTTCACTGGATTCAAAATGTTGAATCCCATTTACTTCCAGAAAATGACGCCATTTTTGATAATGACGTTTTATCTTTAGATTTAGCGTTTGGATTTCCAATCAATCACCCTTTCTATGTTGGCTCTTGGCAAAATCAATGACAGATTGGGCCACCGTCGTCACCACCCCATCATCAAATACTCCTGGAATAATCTTAGCGGGCTCAGGTTGTGAAATCATTTGTGCTAAGGCTTGGGCAATTTGGGCTTCCAATTCCCAGGTTACTTGTTTCAAATCGGTTTGTAACAGGCCCTTATATAAGCCCGGAAAAGCTAAGATATTATTAACTTGATTGGGGTACTGACTCGATCCTGTCGCGATTATCGTCGCTCCACCATCTTTGGCCACAGCTGGATCAATTTCTGGTTTAGGATTGGCTAAAGCGAAAATAATTGGGTCCTTCGCCATCGTCCGCACATCCGCAGCCGTCAAAACATCCGCAGTAGATAACCCAATGAAGACATCTTGCCCCACCATAGCACTTGATAAATCATCAAAATGCTCTTGTACCAAGCTTTCTTGCGCTACTTCACGTTGATACTGATTATATTCGGGACTATCTGGATGGACTTGCCCATCAATATCAAAGAGGGTGAGCTGCTTGACTCCCATTTTAATTAATAACCGGGCCGTGGCAACCCCCGAAGCCCCGAGGCCATTCAAGACCACCTTTAAATCGGTCAAGGGCTTTTGCACGACTTTCGCCGCATTAATCAAACCGGCCAGCACCACAATCGCCGTTCCTTCTTGATCATCATGATAAACCGGGATATCAACCGCCTGCCTTAATTGTTCTTCTATTTCAAAACAACGGGGGGCCTCAATATCTTCTAAATGAAAACCGGCAAAGGATTTGGAGATGTTTTTTAAGGTTTGGACAAACTCTGCTACCGGAACCTGATCTAAGGTTAAAGGAATCGCATCAACCCCCGCTAAATCTTTATATAAAAGTGCTTTTCCTTCGACAATCGGCAACCCACCTGCCGGGCCAATGTTACCTAACCCTAAGACCGCTGAACCATCAGTAACCATCGCTACTAATTTCCCACTTAAGGTATATTTGTCCTTTAATTCGGGATACCGTTCAATTAGTTTCGAAATTACCGCCACACCTGGTGTATAAGCTTTACCAAGTTCTTCACGATTATGCACGGCCATCTGCGGAGCCATATTTAAGACCCCATGATGTTGAGCATGGAGCGAAAGAATTTCTTCATCTGTCATTTTCGTTGCCCCCCTTTTTCATTGATCATCATACCACTTATTTTAACTTTTTCAAATTATAATTGATATTTTTAAAAATTTAAAAAGAATCTCCATATTTTAATCATGATATAATAATTTAAATGCAATCAGGGGGCCTTGACGATGGATATTGATCACAACCTATTACTCGGAAAACTAGCTGAAGACTACTACCTTAGTAAGATGTCAATTAACGACATTTCAAAAAAATATAATCTCAGTCGTTACCTCATCATGAAATACCTGGATGAGGCCATTAATAAACAGATTGTTACCATCAATATTCATTCCGGCTTAGATCGCAATCCAGAATTGGAGCGCCGGTTACACCAAGAGTTCGCAATTAAGAATCTATATGTAATTAAGGAAACCGATAATACCATCACGCAAGAAAAGATCATTTCATCTTTTGCCGCCACTCAAGTCCAGGCCGCCATTAAACCCGGCACCACCGTCGGGATCGCCTGGGGAGAAACGGTGGCGGATGTTATTACGGAGTTTAAGCAATCCGTCCAACCTGAAATTACCTTCACGCAATTCACCGGTGAAAACATGAAATATCGTTCCCAAGCTGGCTCAATGCGGATGGTGCAAAATGCGGCGGCTAAGTATAATGCGCCCTACTATATTATCCCGGCTCCTTTATATATTGTAAGCGATCAGGTTCGTCAACAACTAGTTCATGAACCAGCGATGGAACGGGTTTTCAATGTAGCTAACCAAATGGATCTCGTAGTCTGTGGCTTGGGAACTCTTGCTTCCATTGATTCGATTCAACCCTGGCGTGATCACAAAGCCCAAATTTTCCCTCAAGTCGACCTTGATCAAATTGCCGGCATGGCCTATGGACGCCCCTTTGACCTAAATGGTAATTTTTTAAACTTAGGACATGACACGACTTTTTCCATTCCACTAGAAACAATCCGGCAGGTACCACGACGGTTTGGCATTATCAAACGCAAATCAAAATACCAAGCAGCCCTTGGTGCTTTACGTGGCGAGCTATTCACCGATTTAATAATCACCGAATCGATTGCCTTGTTAATTTGCCATGAATTAGAAATAAGTGATTAAAAATAGAGGGTAGTAAGAAACTCATTTATGGTTCCTTGCTACCCTCATTGTTATTCCAACATGTTACCAGAGACCAATTACTTTACCCCAAAGTGGAACGGTTACTCCAAAGATTACTAAGTAAACCAGACCTAAGATAAAGTTGTATTTCCACCATTCACTCTGGCTTACGTAACCCGTCGAAGCTAAGATTGATGCAGGTCCATTCGCATAGTGCGTAGTAGAAGCCATAATCGTTGTCGTCAATGCAAGCATCATTGCTGACAGTGCTAACGGTGCTCCCGCAGCAACGGAAACCGTCAAGAATGGTAAGTAAAGAGCCGTCACATGGGCCGTCCCACTGGCAAAGAAGTAGTGACTGTAGAACATTACCAGCACCAAGACTGCCAAGACTACGCCCCAACTAATGCCGTGTAAACCACTTTGAACCGTCTTCGCAAACCAGACAATGAAACCATAGTCCGTTAACTTACTTGCCATGAAGACCAGGATGGAAAGCCAGATTAAGATATTCCAGGCACCTTTTTCTTTTAAGAGATCATCCACTTTCAGCACCCCAGTAATCAGTAAGATCACCACAGCTAGAAAGGCGACATAGGCCGCTTCGAATTGTTGAATATCAAAGAATCCTGCTAAGACCCACATTAAGATCGCCATCACAAAGACGGCCGTCATAATCTTTTCGGGCACGGACATCTTTCCCATTTCAGCTAACTTACCTTCCGACCAGGCTTTAGCATTGGGTGTCTCTTTAATTTCTGGTGGAAACATCTTATAGATTAACCACGGAATGACAACCGCACAAATAACAACTGGAACAATGGCGGTCGTAAACCAGCCAATCCAAGTCATTTGATAATGAGCTTTAGCGGCCATCGCTTGTGCCACAATATTAGGTGCAGCCCCCGTAACGAATAAGGCCGTAGAGATAATGTTGGCGTGGAAAGCCATGAAATCTAGAAAGGCCCCAATTTTCTTCCGTGACTTTTCATCAGGTTTGGAATCATAAGTTTCCGAAATAGATTCCACAATTGGCCAAACCACCCCACCTGACCGAGCACTATTGGAAGGAATTAAGCCACCCATAATTAGTTCTAGGCCGGTAATGGCATAAGCGATCCCAATGGAGCGTTTTCCGAATAGCTTAATCATATTGTAAGCAATCCGATTTCCTAAGCCTGTCTTGGTGATCCCCGCTGCCATGATAAAAGCCATCGCAATCAACCAGGAAGCCGAGTTACTAAAGGCGGATAAGATCCCACTATTAGTAACAACCCCGCTCGCTGATTTTGTCGATTCAACCGGCGCTAAACCAAGCAATACGGTAACCACTAACCCCAACAAGGTGGTCCCTGAAATTGGTAAGGGTTTGGTAATACAACCAATAATCGTTGCCACAAAGACCGTAAACATTTGCCATGCAATTGCCGATAAACCATCGGGGCGAATTGGTGTCATGCACCACATAATTACCCCAACCACTAAAGGCCAAATAAAGCCTTTATAATTAACCTTCTCTATGGTTTTCATTATTTTCTCCTTGATGAATTTGGTTATTCATCTCTTGCTATTCATCCATTGATGAAACCCCATCAATGACTGCTTGCATTTGTTCTGCTGAACGTTTCATTTTTTCGTGCTCTTCTGGAGATAAGTGGGTTTGAATGACTTGCGCAATGCCACTGGAATTAATTACTGCTGGAGTCCCCAGATAAAGATCCTTAATCCCATATTGACCACTCAAAGGCGCTGAAATCACCATCATCTTGTAATTGTTTTCGAGAATGGCCCGACAGATAGTGGACAGCCCATAAGCCACGCCATAGAAAGTTGCGCCTTTAGTGCCAATAATCTTACCGCCCCGTTGACGAACTTCAGTTTCAATTTGATTTTTCACTTCCGGAGTCAAATCAACCTGGTCTTTTAAAGGCCGTCCGTTGACCCTGGCTTCATCAAAATTGACGAACGAAGTATCACCATGTTCACCTAAGACTAGGGCGTCAATTTCACTCGGCTTAAAGCCAAAATGATCACCAAGAATGACGTTTAAGCGGGCTTTGTCTAAGAAAGTCCCCGTCCCAATGACCCGTTCGCGTGGGAAGCCGGAAATCTTTTGCGTTAATGTCGTCAAAATATCAACTGGGTTGGCGGAAACGACGAAAATTCCTTTAAAACCACTTTCCACAATTGGCTCTACAATCGAGCGTAAGATCTTGACGTTCTTATTAACGAGATCAATCCGGGTTTCTCCAGGCCGGCGCGGTACTCCAGCAGTAATGACTACAATTGCCGCATCCGCCGCATCCTGATAATCTCCAATATGGATATCAATATCTGCGGTCAATGGGGTTACATCCTGTAGATCCATTGCATCGCCTTGCGAACGTTCTTTATTCAGATCAACGATCACTAATTCTTCAACCGTTTTAACACTTTGGATTAACGAGTAGGCAAAGGTTGAACCCACTGCACCATCACCGACTAAAACTACCTTCCGATTCTTCAATTTCTGCTACCTTCATTCTGTAAATTTGTTTCAACGTTTGAAACTTTATTCACAAAGATCATACCACAAATCTCAACTTTGTTTTAATTATTTAAAAATTCTAACTATATTTTTAACATTTTTAAATTATTTTTGACTGTTCCATAGGGCTACTTGCAGTCCAGCTTGACGCCCAAAGATAATCGTTTCGGCAATGGAATTGCCACCAACCCGATTATTTCCATGCAAACCACCGGCAACCTCACCAGCGGCGTACAAGCCTTCAATCACGTCCCCGTTCCCATCCAACACATGGGTTTTGGAGTCAATGTGAAGACCACCCATAGTGTAATGAATGGCTGGCGCAATATGAATGGCAAAGAAGCCCGGTTGAGAAATGTCTCGTTCCATCCCCGTAGTCCGACCAAATTGCTCATCATTTTGATCCTGAACAGCTTGATTCCAATCACTAACGGTTTGCTTTAAGACCGTTGGATCCATCTTTAAGGTTTGTGCTAAGGCTTCGATCGTGTCACCGTGCTCTACCAGACCCGTTTTATCATAGAATTCAATGGCTTTCACCCGATCGCGGATCCCTTGATCAAAGATTAAATAAGCGCTTTGTTCTGGCAAGGCCGTGATCGCATTCGAAACGATCTTGCGTGTATTTAACTCATTGACAAAACGTTGTCCTTGCGCATTTACAAGGATCGCTCCTTCACCCCGTACCGCTTCGCCGATTAAATAAACATGTGGATTATCTTGTTGGACGGTTGGATGCACTTGAATCAAATCCATTTGCATTAATTCCGCCCCAACCCCTTCGGCTAATTCAAGTCCATCACCAGTGGCACCGGGTTGGTTAGTCGTCTTGTAATCAATCAGATCCGGCCGGTAACGCTTCATATAGGCTTTTGAGGCTCCAAACCCACCTGTAGCAAGAATAACGGCTTTGGCCTTAACCTCTTGACTATGACCATCTAAGGAAAGCTTAATTCCATTAACGCGCCCCGTTGCATCCTGCAATAATTGATCCACTTTGGTCTCATTAAATACTGGAATATTTTGTTGCGCCGCAACGTTTAATAAGCTCTTCACTAAGAAGCCACCAATTGGCGCCATGCTAGCTGGTCGGTGCGTCCGCTTTTTAGACATTCCACCAGTAACCGTAATATCATCCAGTTTAATCCCATGATCGGCCAACCAACTGATTGCGGGGGCTGAATGATAGACAAAGTAGCCAAGCATATCCTTATCATTGAGCTTTCCGCCATCTTTATAAGTTTCGCGATAGAAGTCCGCCACATTATCAATCACCCCATGATGTAATTGAACGTTGGTTTCCGCCGCGTTCATCCCTGATGAAGCCCGATTAGTATTGCCACCTAATTCGACATTTTTTTCAAAAACGGCAACGTCTAAGCCTGATTCATGCGCTTGGATGGCGGCCGTCAACCCAGTTCCACCTGAACCGACAATCACGGCATCATAGGTCGCTTTAATTTGGTCATGGGGAGTAGTTTGAAATTCACTTGCCATGTCTAATACCTCTTAGTTTTCCCGATCAATGTTGGTCATTTTCGTGTAGTCCATCCATTCATCATATTGTGCTTCGGTTACCTTTCCTGATTTCAAGGCTGCCTCTCGTAAGGTAGTGCCTTCTCGATCTGCTGTTTGGGCAATCACAGCACTATCGTGATAACCAATATGTGGTGAAAGAGCGGTAACCGTCATTAAGGAGTTATCCAACAGTTCAGCCATCCGTTCTTCATTAACTGTTAAACCATGAATCATCTTGTCTGCAAAGCCCGTCATCGTTCCAGCCAATAAATCAGCTGATTCTAAGAAAGCATCGATTAATACCGGCTTGTAGACATTCATTTCAAAATTACCTTGCGATGACGACATCGAAACCACGACATCGTTACCAGAGACCCGCATAGCGGCCATGGTAACTGCCTCGGCCTGAGTTGGGTTCACTTTCCCTGGCATAATGGAAGAGCCTGGTTCATTGGCCGGAATATTTAATTCGCCATAACCGGCCCGTGGACCAGAAGCTAAAAAGCGAATATCTTGAGAAATCTTGAAGACATCAGCTGCTAAGGTCTTAATGGCCCCATGCACAACGTTCAAGCCAGAATGATGGGCCAAACCGTAAAATTTATTAGATTTGGCAGTAAATTCGTGACCATAAACTGCTGAAACCTTCTCAGCAATCTTTTCGGGCATGCCTGGAGCAGCGTTTAAGCCGGTCCCCACGGCCGTTCCCCCAATTGCTAATTCTAATAAGGTTGGTCGTAAATTCTCTAAATAAGTTAAGTCATGTTCTAAAGCTGAGACGTAGCCCGAAACTTCTTGACCAAAGGTTAATGGCGTGGCATCTTGTAAGTGCGTCCGCCCTACCTTAACTGTCCGCCAGTATTGATCTTGCTTTACCTTCAACTCATCAATTAAATGTTGGGTAGCTTTTTCAAGCTTTGCGACCGCATCCACCGCTGCCATATTCATAGCAGTTGGAAAGGTATCGTTCGAGCTTTGTCCCATGTTAACGTGGTCATTCGGTAAGATTTCAACATCTGGATTTAATTCGTGGGCCTTATGAGCGACGACTTCATTCGTGTTCATATTGGTTTGCGTCCCCGAACCCGTTTGATAAACCTTTAACGGGAAGTCCTTACGTAATTCTTCATCATCTAAAGCCAGCAAACTATCGATTGCTTCAATGATTAAGTTGCCCCGTACTTCGTCAATTTGAGCTAGTTCCAAATTAGCTTGGGCTGCTGCCTTCTTAATGTTAAGCAAGGCTCGAATTACTGGTAGTGGCATGTATTGGCCGGTTGGGAAATTATGCCGACTCCGTTCCGTTTGGGGTCCCCATAATGCATCTGCTGGGATCTTAACTGAACCTAAAGTATCTTCTTCAGTACGATATTCAACCATGATAAACCTCCAATGGTTTTTACTTTGTGAAGCATTACACATCTATGTGCTTATAATAGCTTGTATTAAATAATATTGTCAAAAGCTAACAAAAGCTATTGATTCACTTATAGAGAAGCTTGACTTAACTGTCACTAGTGACTTTAACGAATAGTTAATTCACCTTTTCACAATCTTTTTCTGATAAGTAAAAATATTTTTTCTTACTGTTATAAAAAACGGATGATCAATCAAAATGATTCACCATCCGTTAAATTTATTTAGTTGATCTCGATCGTTTCCATTACAACGTCTTCAACGGGCTTATCAGCATAGTCTCGTTGAACCTGACTAATCTTTACAGCTACATCCATCCCATCAATCACTTGTCCAAACACTGTGTGCCGATGATCAAGCCAAGGGGTCCCCCCTTGTTGGTATTGGCTAACTACTTCTTCTGGGTAGCCAGCATTGCGCATTTGATCGATCATCGATGCAGGCATCTCAGTACTCGTAACGATAAAAAATTGACTACCATTGGTATTCGGACCGGCATTAGCCATCGAAAGGGCCCCATTAAAGTTGAATAATTCATTGGAAAATTCATCTTCAAAGGCTGCTCCATAAATGCTTTCACCCCCTGTACCAGTCCCGGTTGGGTCACCACCTTGAATCATAAATTCTGGAATCACCCGATGGAAAATTACACCATCATAGTAGCCTTGTTGGGCTAGTTCGACAAAATTCTTCACCGTCTTGGGTGCTTGCTCAGGGAATAATTGAACTGTGATGTCCCCCTGATTAGTCTTGATGGTTGCTTTTGGACCATTGGCCACTTCTAATGATAACTGTGGAAATTCACTCATTAATCTTACCTCTTTATTTATGATGATTTAATCATATCAAAGGAGCGGGCCTTAATTCCAGTTATTCGATTAAATCTAACGAATGTAGCGCTGTTTAGTCTCTGGTCCAAAGGCAAAGGTAACGATTGAAGCAATAATCGCTAAGATTGCAATACTATAAAAAATGTAAGAAGTTGCAAAATTCGTCATCAGCCAAACAATAAAGTAGGGCATCAAAACATTCATTAATTTCCCAGCCCCAGCTGCATACCCTTCGCCACGGAACCGATATTTAGTCGGGAAAAGTTCTGGAACGTAAACTGACAGGATACTTGCATTCATCGCGTACATCGCCATCGTCAAGCAAAAACCAATTATCATTACGGCCGCATCCGATTTTTGGTAGGTATAAATAATACCAAGAATGGCAATGACCAAGAAACCGATGCCGATTGTCCACTTCCGACCAGCCCGATCAACGACGCTCGCTCCGACCAAAGCTCCTAATGGGGCCCCAATCATCATAACCGTGGAGTACATCAAGGAATGGAAAATATCAACCCCTTCTTTAACCAAGATCGTCGGTACCCAACTGGTGAAGGTATACTGGCAAACGGTTGTCGCCATGGCCACGATGATACCAACAATAAAGGCCCGTTTCAGTCCTACATGAATAGTTCGACTTTCCTTTCCATTGGTTTCCTGTGCTTGCATCGGGTCATAGTAACCATTAATCGACATTTCTTCAATTATTTTTTCTGCTTCCTCATGGCGTCCTTTGGAAATCAACCACCGCGGTGACTCTGGAAAATTGTGGCGCCGAACAGCCCAAAGAATCAAAGCGGCAATCCCAATAATGAAGAAGAGTGGCCGCCAGCCAAAATCAGGAATGATCAACATACAAAGGAGAAAGCCAAGGGGTGAACCAATATTACCAATCACAGAGATCGCACCACTCCACCGTCCCCGGTGTTTAGTGGGAGCAAATTCATTAATGGTCGCAAAGGCGGTCACAATTTCCGCCCCCAAACCGATCGTCGCAATAAATCGCAAAATCGACAGAATCGCAATATTGGGAGCAAAGCCACCTAATAATGTAGCTGCTCCAAAAATAAAGAGATTTGCCTGGTAGGCTTTGCGGCGACCAAAGTAGTCCCCAAAGTAACCAGCAATAATTGAGCCAATAAAGAGACCCAGAAAACCTGCCGACAAAAAGGTTGAACCTTGGGCTTCGGTCGCAAATTTGGAGGTAATCATAGCTGTATTGGTTGAACTAGCCATATAGACATCGGCCGCATCAATCATTAATCCTAAGCCCACCAAGGTAAAAACCTTATAAAAGGTGGGACTTTCTTTAGCATTATTCAAGCGAGTTATAGTTATTTGTTCAGCACTAAGATCCATCATTCTTTACCTCATTTCTCAAATATCTGGGCCATGCTTTCTTTAGAATAATTTTGTTCCAATTGATTTAAGCCTGGTAAGTTCACGAAATTATTGAAGTCATTAAATTGCACCATGTGCTCCCGGGCATGTTCCGTCTTACCAGTTTGATATAGTTCGGTCATCAATTCCCGATCCGCATAAGTATCAGCATAAGTTAAGGCATTCGGGTGAACTACTAAG
Organism: Limosilactobacillus gastricus DSM 16045; assembly: GCF_001434365.1. Classification (GTDB taxonomy): domain Bacteria; phylum Bacillota; class Bacilli; order Lactobacillales; family Lactobacillaceae; genus Limosilactobacillus; species Limosilactobacillus gastricus. Next base: position 30,121 of record NZ_AZFN01000020.1, read on the forward strand.
GCGTAGCCCATCGCTTCCAGTTCTTGAATGGTACAAAGGGGAGTATCACCATCTTCAATCATGTTCGCCATCAAAGGGACGTCCGGAAAGGCCGCAACAACTTGACGTAACTCATCTTTACTTTGTGGTGCTTCCACAAAGACCATGTCAGCTCCAGCTTCATGATAAGCTTTACTCCGTGCAATCGCCTCTTCAAGTCCATAAACCTGGCGAGCATCGGTCCGAGACATAATTAAGAAGTCATCATTTTGGCGTGCCTCAACCGCGGCTTCGATTTTTGCAACTAATTCTTCGGTTGGAACAACGCTCTTACCTGCCATGTGACCACAACGTTTTGGCCAGACCTGATCTTCGATGAATAAACCGGCTGCCCCGGCCTGTTCAAATTCTCGAACGGTCCGTTTTACATTTTCAATGTCACCATAGCCAGTATCAGCGTCGGCGAAAACTGGCACATCAACTGCGGCAATAATGCGGCGTAATTGATCTAAGACTTGACCATAATCCAAGATTCCGCGATCTGGTTGCCCTAATAAATCAGCGCTGGCCGCATAACCAGCCATGAAGAGGGCATCAAAACCAACCGACACGGCGACCTTGGCCGCTAAGACATCCGGGACGACCACCATATTTAAAATTTGGGGATCATCAATTAATTGCTTGAAAGTTTGTCGTTCTTTTTCGAATGTTCGCATGATCTTACCTCGCTATTCAAAGTGATACTGACCGGCCTGGTCACCATTCATTGTGGCAATCTTAATGGAGCTCGTAATTTTATTGATAGTATCCGTCGGTATCCGGTTAAATATTGCTCCATCAATTCCTAATTGCTCTGCCATTTGAAACCGTTCCATTAAGCCTGCTTCACCATATTCTTCAAAGCAGTCGAACTTCGCCCAAATTTCACTACTGGCAGCCTGGTGGGCATCAATCGCTGCCTTAATTCGACCAGCAAAATCATATTTATCAGCAGCCTTGGGCTGGTTAGTAGATGAAGGAAAAATTTGATCATTGATGGTAATAATGTCCGCCCCGTAATATTCAAATTCCTTGACGGTAAAGTAAGTGTTCAGGGGATTTCCAAATCCTGATTGTCCATCCGCAATCATTGGCTGGTTAGTTTGTTGGCGCAGATAGCCAAAAAACTTAATATATTCTGATCCCGAAATTAAACCTTCATTTGGTGAACCTAAAAATTGTTGCGTAAAATCCGTTGGGTCGACATAGTAAATTTCAGCATGTGGATCAACATCTGTAGCAGCATGGAATTTCTTGATAATCTTTGTCATCGTCACTTCTCACTTTCTTTTCGCAAAATAAAAACGCCTCGTTCAATTGAACAAGACGCTTGAGAATTTATTCGTCGTCGCCTTGTTCGTTATCAACACAAACAGGACTCGACATAAAATGTAGAGTCCACTCATGATAATAATAAGACGACGACAACAGTCGCAGATGTTTGAGCTAATTTGGAAACTTTCGTCATGAGTCGAACTCCTTTCTTTGATTGGTGAGTATTATATACAGAATTAAATTATAAAATCAAGAGAAAAATTAAAAATGAATTAAAAAGCATTTAACTAACTTTCTTAAAAAGTCAATCAAATGCTTTAATTATCAACTATTTTGCTGCGGTGAATAAGTCATCACCATGCGTAACTTCACCATCAGCATCCCGTGAAACAGTTTGGTAGTTAGCGGTGTTAGTTAAAATAACCATCACTGTAGTGTCATAACCAGCCGCCTTTACAGCCTCAAGATCAATCGTTCCGAGCTTGTCACCCTTCTTAACGGTTTGACCTTGTTCGACGAAACTTTCCATGTGTTGACCTTCTAGATTAACCGTGTCAATCCCAGCGTGGATTAAAATTTCGGCCCCGTTATCAGCCGTAATTCCGTAAGCATGCTTGGTAGCATATGCTACTGATAAAGTCCCATCAGCTGGAGCATAAATCGTCCCATCACTTGGTACTACGGCTGCCCCATCCCCCATCATCTTTTGGGAGAAGACTTCATCGTTAACTTGCGAAAGATCTTCCACTTGACCAGAAACTGGACTGGCAATTGTCACAACATCGGCACCAGCACTTGGAGCTGTTGTCGTGGTTTCTTCAGCTGCAGCTACCGTAGCGGCATTGTCATCCGCACCGGCAACCACATCACCATCAACTAATTGCATATGTGATTTCCCGTAAAGGTAGGTAATGATAAAGGCAATCGCAAAACTAATTAATTCACAGATTAAGTAGAATGGAATGGACTTTGGATAGATGGAAATAAATCCAATGAAACCGGCTGAACCCATAGAAGCCGCAATAACGTGGAATAATCCGGCTAAAGTTGAAGCCACACATGATCCAACTAAGGCACAGAAGAATGGGAACCGCAACTTCAAGTTAACCCCGAAGATAGCTGGTTCAGTAATCCCAAGTAAAGCGGAAACCGCTGAAGAACTCGAAAGTCCCTTCATCTTGGAATCTTTGGTTAAGAAGTAAACCGCTGTGGTAGCAGCCCCTTGCGCAACGTTGGCCATGGAAGCCACCACGAAGATAAAGTCACCAGAACCTTTACCGTTAGCAAAGGCTAATACCAATTGTGTTTCGATGGCTGGGAAACTTTGGTGCAGCCCGGTCAAAACAATTGGCGAGTAAACCGCCCCAAAAATACCGGTTCCGACAAATCCTAAGGTGTTGTATACCCAAACAATTCCATCTGTCAACCAGTTAGAAAGTTCCCGCATGACTGGTCCGACAATGATAAAGGTCAAGAAACCAGTTAATAGCACTGATAGCAGTGGCGTAAAGGTAAAGTCCACGGCCGATGGCAAGTGCTTGTGGAACCACTTTTCAAAGACTGACAATAGCCAAACTGCGGCTAATGCTGGAATAACTTGGCTGGTGTATGCCGCATATGAAACGTGCAAACCAAATAAATTCCAGTAAGCTATTCCCTTAATGGCATCCGGATTGGTAGCGGTGATGGTCATCATCATTCCGACAAAGGCCCCCAAGTACTGGTTAGCCCCAAACCGCTTAGCCGCCGATACCCCAACCAAAATTGGTAGGAAGGTATATGGCGCCGCCGACATGACCGAAATCATGGATGAAATCCCCTTCAAAGCTGGGTACATCTGAATGATCGATTCAGAACCAAACTTCGAAGTAAAGACGTTGTTTAAAGCCATTAACAAACCACCGGCAACCAAGGCTGGAATAATCGGGACGAAAATGTCCGATAAGAGTTTGATAAAGGCCATCACTGGGTTAAACTTTTGGTTCTTAGCTGCGATTTGTTTTAAATCATCAGTTGAAACTTCTTTTAATCCAGTTTCCTTAATTAAATAATCGTAGACATTGTTAACATCACCAGGTCCAATGATGATTTGGAACTGACCGTTGGTACTGAATGTCCCTTTAACTCCATCATTGGCATCCAAGGCTTTTTGATCCACCTTGGACTCATCTTTTAATACTAACCGCAACCGTGTAGCACAGTGAGCAGCGGCAATCATATTATCTTTACCGACCGCTTTTACCACATCAGCAGCAACTTGCTTATGGTCCATAATACATTCTCCTTACTATTTTACGCATGTAAGCGTTTTATCTGTGTACTATTATTGCCGATTAACGAAAAAAAGTCAACCGGATAACATATTTTATGTTAAACAAGTTGACCATAGCTATAGGTAGCTGCTAATTCTAAATCCGCACTTAACAAATTAAAGTCGGCATCACGACCAGATTCTAAAATACCCTTTTGGGGTAGATTAAATTCTCGTGCTTGATTAACTGAGGCCATCTGAACCGCCCCGTTAATCGAACAGCCCGTGAAAGCAATAATATTTTTAAAGGCATGCTTAAAGAGTAAAACCGATCCGGCCAAATTACCACTTTCTAAGCGGGCCTGACCCTCTTTAACAATTACCTTTTGGCCTCCTAATTCAGATTCACCATCTGGTAATCCTTTGGCTCGCATGGCATCTGTCACCAACTCCAGTCGTTTAGCACCCATCACTAAGTAGGCTAATTTAACCATCTCGGGCACGACGTGAAAACCATCAGCAATGATTTCTCCCGTAATCTGATCATTTAAAAGGGCATATCCGGTTACCCCGGGTTGACGATGATGTAGCCCCCGTTGGGCATTGTATAAATGGGTCACATGACTTGCTTGAGAATTTTGCATTTGCTCGTATGTTGCATCCGTATGCCCAGCCGAAGCAATAACCTCATCTTCAAAACACGCCTTTTCTAATTCTCGCGCTTGCGGCATTTCCGGAGCATAAGTAATAATTTTAACCATCCCGTTCGCTAATTTTTGCCACTGTCTTAACAAGGTTGGATCGGGATTTTTCATAAAGGGAGCCGGTTGCGCACCTTTATATTTCTCGTTGATGAACGGTCCTTCTAAATGAATCCCCTGAATGACCGGATTTTTTAAGGCGGCTTGTGATACGGCTTTCACGGCACGATCAAAGCGATCCACCGATTGAGTGACGGTTGTGGGAAATACCGTGGTTACGCCCTCATTCACCGTCATCTGATTCACCATCCGATCAATTTGATCGGGATCAGCATCCATAGTATCAATCCCATACCCGCCATGACAATGAATGTCAATAAATCCTGGGACCATGACCTGTCCAGAGACATCCAAAACTGTCTGGTCATTCTCTGATGGTATAAAATCGGTCATCGGTCCCACATCAATTACTCGTTGGTTAAAGCGTAGATAGCCTTTCGGATATTCCTCTGCTCCCGTGTAAATGTGGGCATTTTTAATCACAGTTTGCATTGTTGTCCCCTAAAAAATAAATTATATATGTTTTATTGTATCACTATTTATCAACAGACCATTTGCACATCCATTCGTTAAAAAGTAAAATTAAATCATATTTAATGTTTAATTTACTGGAGGATTTTCATGGAATGGACTCGTGAACAGCGCTATCGACCTTATGACCAACATAGCGCTCTAGAACTTCTAAAATTACAGCGACAAGCTGACAATTCACCTGAACAATTGAAATATCACATTCGTCCGACATCCGGATTATTAAATGACCCCAACGGTTTCTCCTACTTTAACAAGGAATGGCATGTTTTTTACCAGTCATTTCCTTTTGGAGCCACCCATGGTTTGAAATCTTGGATGCACATGACATCACCCGACCTAGTTCATTGGCGCAGCCATGGACTTGCTCTAGCTCCTGATACTGAATATGACAGTCATGGGGCTTATTCGGGATCTGCTCGGGTGGTAAATGGACGGCTCTGCCTTATGTATACTGGTAATCACCGCGATGATGATTGGGTTCGGACCCCCTATCAACTAGGTGCTTGGATGGACCATAATTACCAAGTCACGAAATTCGATCAACCATTATTCGTCAATCCATCGACCATCACCGAACATTTTCGGGATCCTCAATTACTAGAACACGATGGTCGTTTTTATGCCATTATTGGTTCTCAAGATGCTGAAAACAAGCGTGGACACATCGATCTCTGGGAAAGTGATCAGCTTGAACACGGCTGGCATGAACTTGGTCACGTTGACCTGGGACAAGATGATCTAGGTTATATGGTTGAATGTCCAAACCTAATCACCGTGGATGGTCGTCAGGTAATGATCTTTTGTCCGCAAGGGTTAGACCCCCAAGTGGCACCGTACGACAATATCTACCCTGATATGTACTTAACGGCCGAAAGCTTTGATTACGATCACCCGGCTATGATTAATCCAGATGCGCACATGCAAAACCTGGACGATGGTTTTGATGTTTACGCTACTCAGGCCATGAATACGGCAGATGGGAAAGCTTATGCGATCTCATGGGTTGGTTTACCCGATTTAGAATATCCCACGGATAATCAAAACTGGGCTAATTGTATGAGCCAGGTGAAAGAACTCCACTACCATGATGGTCAACTCTATCAAAATCCGGTCCCGGCTATCCGTGATCTACGACAGACTGACCAAGCCATAAATATTGACGGTCAAGTCGAAACCATCAATCCTGAAGCTGGTCAACAATTCGAATTAAACCTTACCTTACCAGCCGATCAAACCGGTACCCTACATGTGGCTGCTAAGGAAGATTTGTCTAAGAGCGTCGCCATCAACTTTGATACGCAAGCTGGAAAATTAACCATTGATCGAGGTCATACCGATCAACCAACAAACCTCGACTACGGAACTAGTCGAACGGTTGATTTACCAGCCCATCAAGCCTTAAACCTTGATATTTTCGTTGATCATTCCCTCATAGAAGTCTTTATTAATGACGGGGCCAAGGTGATGACCTTGCGTTACTTTAACAACCAGGCCAATCAGCTGCTCGCTTTTGACCATCCTGTTCAAGCGACTGGAACTTGGTGGCCCTTATCAGATATGTAAAAAGTGAAGAGCGCATGCTCTTCACTTTTTTTGCTGGCGTTGTTGCCATTTTTTACTACCCTGGCGAATAAAATCATCCTCACCAGCAAACAGCTGCATGAGTACCATAAAATTATCCCATAGGACTCTTTTAAAATGTGTCCAGTTCTTTTTCATGCCCAATCCTCTCACCGGAATTCATTTAAGTTTCAAACTTATTTTACCATTGTCCAAATATATTCGTGATAAACTAATTTAATAGTCTAAAATGAAGGAAGAAAAAACCTTGCCAAAAAGCCCCTTTGAACGATCTCGGAATTCCGCTCAGGGGAGTGCAACTCCACATCGACTCCCCTATATTATCAGCGGTCTTTTTATTGTCATCGCAACAATTCTCGCATTTGTATTAACTAATCCATCTTTGCCACGCATCTCTTCGACTAGCCAAACAGCATCAAGTACTAGTACTAGTTCTAGTGCTAAATCGCAGTCAAGTCAAAAGACCACTTCGCCGATTACCAATCTAACATTATCAGTTCAATTACATCGTGCTTGGCGATCAGTAGCCAAAGCCAACCCGAATCAACGTGTTTCGATCGCCATCTATTCACCTACCACTAAAAATACCTACAGTTACACCAATAGTAAAAACCATAAATTTTATACCGCTAGTTCGGTGAAAGTTGATATCTTAGCCGCCGTGCTTCACAATCAAAATGGTAAATTAACTGATAGTGAGAAAAGTAGTGCTGAGGCCATGATCGTTAATTCTAATAATGACGCGGCCTCAATGTTTTATGGTAAAAATTATCTCAATCGTACCGGGCTCCAAGAAATGTTTACCGAATTAGGAATGACCAATTCAAAAGCTGGAAAAACTTTTGGAGTTACCACTACTACAGCAGCCGACCAATTACGGGTCCTTCGCCAAATCTTTTACTCATCATCTTATTTAAATGATGATTCTCAAGATTACATTAAGGACCTGATGTACAATGTGGAAGCCGACCAGCGTTGGGGAATCTCTGCTGGTAGTAAATCCTATTACAATAAAAACGGCTGGCTATACTACAATGCCAAAACTAAATGGATCATTAATAGTATTGGTCAGGTCACCCTTTCAAATGGTCAAAACTACGTCATTGCTATCTATACTGATAACAATGCCACGCAAGAAAATGGTGAAAACTTGGTTGAAGATTACGCCCAAGCTACGGCGGATGTGATGAAGAAACTTAACTAAAAAGAGTTGCCGATCGGCAACTCTTTTTTACTAGTATCTAGTTAACCTAATTTAGCGTTTTTTACTCGGTCTTCAANTACTAGTATCTAGTTAACCTAATTTAGCGTTTTTTACTCGGTCTTCAACTTATTAACGTAACCGTTAACCTCATCCTTTTGCGACTGGGTTACATAATAATCCTTTTCCAATTGAGCTAAGGAAACAGTTTTAGTAATACTTTCAACAGCACTCGGATAGTATTTATAGGTAACCGTATCGCCATCTAATTTGTAGTACATATAGCTAGATGCCGTCCCCCCTGCTGTTATATAGCTATAACCTTCGAGGTCACCAAAATCTGAACTCGCTACACCATACGTCATCTCTCCTTGGTTCACCCATTCCTTAAACCAATCTGGGCTATATAACAAAGCCACTAAAACACCAACCGTCTTGTCATCAACGGCCGTTGTTGTACTGCTACTTGAACTAGATGTTTGACTAGTCTTATCGGAACTAGTTGATGTCTTACTAGTAATACTTGAACTTATCTCAGTGGAGCTGGTATTTTGGCTAATCTTACTGGATCCTTTATTTCCACGAACAAAAAGGATTAATGCTAGTATTACTACAATGACAAGCAGTCCAGTAATCCACCATAATTTTTTTACTGATCGTCGACCGACATTTATTTTACCAGTTGATTGAGATTTACTTGGATTCACTACTGCACCACAATGGGTACAAAAAGCATCTCCCTCTGCCAGTTTCGTTCCACATTTCCGACAATATTTCATAATCTTCTTATCCCCAATTTCCATTTTATATTGATTATCAAATCCTAATTAATATATAGAAATATATACCAACGCTATTTTAAACTTCCACATTTTTGGCGTCAATATTACAAAATTCATTTAAAAAAAGAGTTGCCGAATGGCAACTCCTTTTAGTTGGTCTTCGCTTGATTAGCTTGGGCTTTTAGAGCCATTAAACGTTGCTGGGTCGCCTGGATCGAAGCAACCCGGAGACGGTTAGCCTCTTTTTGCAATGATGTCGCTTGCCCTCCCTGGTAGACGGAAAAGTCCCCAATTAAGTGAACGTCGATCAATTCCATTTCGTTCGCCACGTTAAATTGATCCTGAATCAAGTTCACGATGTATTTTAACAAGTCATTATAAATCTCTAAGCGGTGAAAGGATGGAGTTGGATGAACATCTGGGGCTTGTTTAAGTTGAAAGCCACAGAATTCTTCAAATTTTTTGATAATGGCAGTTAATTTTTCACCATAGGCCTCCTTAAATTGCGGAATTCCCTGCTGATTAATGGCAACATACTTATCAACTGCCAAAAATTCTAGGTTAATCCCTTGGGGGCCATGGGGCATTTGAATATTTCCATAATTTAGTTCGATATGAAATTGGACTAATTGTGCTTCCATCTTGTACCTCTTAAAATTTTAACCATACTAATGATAACAGTTTATCACAGATTAAGAACCATGCCTGGGCAAAACAAAGGGTTCCGATTAAATCTGATAAATGATGCGCTCGCAACACTAACCGTGAGCTGGCCACCAACAGCCACCACAAGATAGCTAGTAAAACAACCCACCAAGATGGCCAATAAAAAATTAATAGGTTCACTAAAAGTGTTAGTCCTAGGACATGTCCACTGGGAAAGCTAAAATCATCATCATGTGGCAAATGACCCACTGGTCGGGTACGACTAACTACTTTTTTGGTAATGATCCCAATTACATTGGCGATTCCCAGGACACCCAAAGTCCAGGTGGTCAACAGCCATTGCCCCTGTAATAACCACCATAAACTAATGGCAATGATCCAGGCTACCGTCAACCAAGGCTGGCCCCAAAAAGCCACTTGATGCCAGAACCGTTGATCTTGTTGATTAGTAACATGCAAAAAAGCCCATTGGTCAAGCCCTCGCCACCATTCTCGATTAATTCCGATCATCATGGTAAAAAAGCCAACCAATAAAACGACGATCACAACCCATGTTATCATCTGCATTCCTCATTCAATAATAGAACCCCGGAGGCTACCACGATCCTTCGAGGTTCATCATTCATAGCTCAGCTTAGTCGACCACGTGCCGCGTGAATGGATCATCACTAATGCCTTGAGCTAAGATCGCTTTACTCCATTCCTTGGCGGAGAACAAAGAGTGGTCCCGATAGTTCCCACAACTTTCAATGGTCGTTCCTGGAACATCTGACCATTCGATATCATTAGCAATCGCTGCTAATGATGATTTCAAGGCCTTGGCCACTTCAGTTGTCGAGTGTTCGCCCCACATAATTAAGTGGAAACCAGTCCGGCAACCAAATGGTGAACAATCAATCACCCCATCCATCCGGTCACGTAATAAGCCGGCCAAAAGATGTTCAATTGTATGCAAACCACCCGTTGGAATGGCTGTTTCGTTTGGTTGGGTCAGTCGTAGATCAAAGTTAGAAATCTTATCGCCCTTTGGCCCTTCTTCCACGGTAATTAATCGCACATAAGGAGCTTTTACTTTCGTATGATCTAATTCAAAACTTTCAACTTCGGTTTCAATTTTTGCCATAATGCATGATCCTTTCTAATTTCAATTCATGTTTTATTATACCGCATTTAAGCATTGCTTTTCGCAATTTTCCGCAGGGTCGCTTGCAGCTGGTCATGATTCATGACCTGATACTTCACCGACAGCTCCTTTGGCAATGTTTCTTGATGAATGTTGTACCAAAGACTGTCAATCCCAAACTGTTGTGCACCGGTCAAATCCGAAGCCACCCCATCAACAATCATTAAGGATCCCTGCTTCTGTAAGTGCTGTTGTTCAAACAGGGTCGCAAAAATCTGCGGGTCCGGTTTTTCAATTCCGACCTCACTTGAAATGATGATCGTATTGAAATAGGGTTTAATCCCTGACAATTCTAACCGTTGGGCTTGGGTCAACTTAGCCCCATTAGTAATCACATTCATTTCAAATCCTAATTCCTTGGCGAGCCGTAGCGTTTCCATCGCTCCTGGAAGTAATTGAGCTTGATGAGCTAATAAGTTTAGGTATTCTTGGTCAACTTCGGGGCCGATTTTGATCGCAAATTCCGCCCAAATAAAATCCTTAAAGCGGTTTTGAAAGAGCTGATCTTTAGTGAGTTCTCCACGTTCGGTCATCCGCCATAGCCCCTTATTATATTGTAAATAGCGTTGCCGCCGATCATCGGGTAACGACCACTGATGACGCCGGAATAATTCCGTAAGTGCTTGGTGTTCCCCAGCATCGAAATCAAATAAGGTATTATCCAAATCAAAAATTAAATTATCGTACTTCATATTGGTTGTCCCTTAAAATATTATCAACATTTTATCAAATTTTAAGCCATAACTAATGACCTTCTGCAATGAATCTCTTATAATAGAAAAGCTAAAAAATTCAAGGAGGTCGTCGAATGACGGAAACATATATTAGATTAGCTCAACCAGCTGATTTAGCTACCATCATGGGCATCATCGAGGATGCCCGCCAAACTTTAAAGGCGGCGGGTAGTACTCAGTGGCAGGGTGAATATCCTAATCAATCCACCATCAACGACGATTTAGCAGCGCACCACGCTTGGGTCTTAGTTCATCAAGAACAAGTAGTTGGTTATGCTGCTATGGTTATCGGACCCGACCCTTCGTATGAAAAAATTGATGGGTCCTGGAAAATCAATGATCAACCTTATGTAGCGATTCACCGGATTGCAGTGGAAAAATCCCATCAAGGAAAACACCTGGTGACGCCATTTATGCAACTCCTCATCCAAGAATCACTGAATGAAGGTATTTTAGATTATCGGATTGATACTGGTCTTAATAATGTCGTCATGCAGCACCTAATCACTAAATTAGGCTTTCAACAACGTGGCTACGTTAAGGTGCCAACTGACCTAATCGAACCTCGCCGGGTCGCCTATGAACTCAATCACTAATCCTATTAAGAAAAGGCTCCTCTGAAGTGAACCCTTAAAGTTGGACACT
>NZ_AZFN01000021.1 GCF_001434365.1 Limosilactobacillus gastricus DSM 16045
AGTGTCCAACTTTAAGGGTTCACTTCAATGCTTGGTCTTTAGTTAAAATATGCTAGTTTTCTGCTTCGAGTTGTTTCATCCCATTATCAGTGATTTCTTTAAGAACGGCTGCTGAATGAGCCATCGACTTAGCTTCTTCATCAAATAATGGTAATTCGAAGACTTCACAAATCCCAGTCCGGTTAATAACGGCCGTCGTACCAATGTAAATATCATTCAAGCCATATTCACCGTTCATTGGGGCACTAACGGGAAGGATTTCATCATCATCACGTAAGATGGCCCGCGTGATACGTGCCAAGGAAGTGGCAACCCCATAGTAGGTGGCACCCTTCCGGTTGATGATTTCGTATGCCTTATGACGAACTTCATCTTCAATCTTCTTCAATTGATCCATTGGCACATTGTTAAATTCAGCTAATGAAAGCAATGGCACCCCACCAATGGTAGCGTTATTGAATGAAGCAAATTCAGTATCACCATGTTCACCTAACATGTAAGCAATCACATTGCTTGGGTGAACATCAAAGACTTTTGAAAGAGCAACTTGAAGACGAGCTGAATCAAGTGATGTTCCAGAACCGATTACCCGCTTTTCTGGTAAACCAGAGAACTTTTGGGTAGCGTAAGTTAGAATATCAACTGGGTTTGCTGCCACTAAGAAAATCCCATCAAAACCAGATGCCATAACTTGATCCACAATATCCTTAGTGATTTTAAGGTTACGACTAACCAATTCAAGACGGGATTCACCTGGCTTTTGAGCGGCACCGGCCGTTAAAACGACAATGTCGGCATCCTTACAAGTGTCATAACCAGCAGCGTAAATCTTCTTGTTGTGAGTGTATGCTGTGGCATCCTCAAGGTCAAGTACATCCCCAACTGCTTTTTCGTGAGTGTGGTTAATAATTGCAAATTCTTCCGCGATCCCTTGTTGTACCATAGCGAAAGCGTAAGCCGAACCAACTGCTCCGTCTCCGACTAAGACAACCTTTTGGCGTGAAATTGACATAAGAAATTAATCCTCCAATAAATATGTGATTTGTTGTTCGAATTAATTATACCATTCACGAATGGAAATATGAAAGTGTTAAGAGACCGGCAATTAAAATTAGTCCGGGAATAAGTAAAACTTTCACAAAAGTTGCGATTAAAGCAATGATAATCAATAACCAAAGCAGCCGAAATGAGAATTTTAAGAGTTTCCAGAAAATCCAGAGAACTGCTAAAGCAATTAAAAAGGTCATTCAAATTCCTCCATTTATTTTGGTATAAATATTTTAGCATTTGAGATATGAATTATGGTTTAAGTTATTCTTAAATTCGTTTGGCATAAGCTTTGTCAATTGGTATGAGGTATGCTAAAATGAATAATCATTGAATAAGGCCATAGGAGGTGATTACCGTGTTAAATCGGACCAAGCAATTCATGCGAGACAATGATATTAATTACAAAAAAGAATACATTCGACCAATGATTGGCCCTGAACACGTTTATATTTTCCGTTTTGGAAAGCGTAAGCTAAATAACCGGGTAATCATTCGGTATTCTCATACTTGGACAGGCCGCTTAAAAATCAATGAAATTGACGTGCGTTTACATCGTCAACATCATCCGCGAATTTTTAAGAGCGAAAGTGAGTTGATTGATTATCTTCAACTTCATTTAGATAAGAATCATGAGATAAATGCGGATCTATAAATTAATGGCGCCGATGCGACTTCTCCGGAGGTCGCTTTTTTGCTACTAATATCATCGAGGAAAGAATATGCAATGGACAGCAATTGTTGTAGAAACTACTAGTGAAGTGGTCGAGACCGTTTCATACTTATTAACGGATGCGGGAGCCAAGGGGATTCAAGTCGAAGATGCGGCTGATTATGCTCATTTAAAACCAGGAAAGTATGGTCCATATGGCGAAATTGTTGACCCCGAAAGCTTAAAACACCGCCAAAGTGGAGCCGCCATTACCGGTTACTTCCCACCGAATCAATTTGGACCAGAATTAATTGATGAAATTAAAACACGGGTCGCCAAATTGAATGAATTTGGTCTTAATCCAGGATCATTTAAAGTCACTTTTGCACCAGTTGATGAAACTGACTGGGCGACAGAGTGGCAGAAATATTATCATCCGGTTCGGGTTACTCACGAGTTAACGATTGTTCCACAATGGGAGACTTACCAAGCACATGACAGTGAAAAAATTATCTTTATGGATCCAGGGATGGCCTTTGGGACTGGAACGCATCCGACAACTCAGTTAATGCTCCAAGCCCTGGAAATTTCTTTACGGGGTGGCGAGCGGATGATCGATGTTGGGACGGGATCTGGAATCCTATCAATCGCAGCAAAATTACTCGGGACCGGTGATGTTAGGGCCTATGATATTGATCAAGTCGCCGTGGACTCGGCGCGCCGGAACGTTGAATTAAATCCACAGGCCCAAGGCATCACTTTTGGGGGTAAATAGTTTATTGGATGGTATTCATACTCAAGTAGATCTGATTGTAGCTAATATTCTAGCGGAAATAATTGTCCCCTTGGTTCCACAGGCTTTTGAAAATCTAACGCCAGGTGGAAAATTCCTAACTTCGGGAATCATTAGCGATAAGTTTGAGTTATGCCGGGATACGATGATCAAGCAAGGTTTTAAAATCGATCAGACTTTACGAATGAAAGATTGGTATGGAATTATTGCTCATAAACCGGCTGAGGACGAAGATTAAATGCAACGCTATTTTATTTCAACACCCTCGACTGAAGGCACTATTCAGCTCACTCCTGATACTTGTCATCATTTAATTGATGTGATGCGAGCGCAAGTCGGAACGCAGTTTGAGTTAGTGGTTAATCACCAAAATGTTTATTTGGCGGAGTTAGTTGATGCAAATCGGGGAACAGCTAAATTATTAGAGACGATTCCCAATGAGGTTGAATTGCCCCTGAAGGTTACACTTGCTTGTGGACTTCCCAAGACAAAGGAGAAACCGGAGATGATTGTGCAAAAGGCCACGGAATTAGGAGCTCATCAAATCATCTTTTTTGAAGCTCAGCGGTCGGTGAGCCATTGGACCAACGGTAAAGAAGTTAAAAAACTGGCACGATTACAAAAAATTGCTAATGCGGCGGCGGAACAAGCTCATCGAATTGTTCAGCCAAGGGTCACATATGTAAAAAAATTAGAAGATGTTTTTGGTCAACAGGATTTTGATATCCGATTGGTGGCTTGGGAAGAATCTGCTAAGCAAGGCGAAACAAAGGCCCTAGTGAAGAATTTACAAAAAGCGCAGGCTGGTCAAGAACTATTAGCGATTTTTGGACCAGAAGGTGGGCTAACCCAGCAAGAAATTGATCAATTAGCTACTTATCAGGTGGAACCAGTTGGCTTGGGTCCAAGAATTTTACGAACTGAAACGGCACCTTTATATTTAATGAGTGCAATTTCTTATCAATTAGAACTATTTAAGTAAGCAAAGTGTTATGCTGAGCTTTAATTATGATAAAATTAATCTAATAATCTATATATCTTCAATGCGAGGAAGCGGTCAGAATGAAATTGAAACAACTTACACGAATGATGGATCGATCAACTTGGATAATTGGTGCTGGATTAGGGTTTATAGTAACCTGGCTGGCTTATAGTCTACCTTTTATTAATTCAGTGATCCGGGTTGGTGGAATTTTTATCATTGTTAATATAATCACGTGTATTTGGTTAGGTTTTCATTTAGCTTCGCATGCTCGCGGTTGGCAATTATTAGTTTTTCCTCTTTGCTTTTTAGTGGCAGTCTTGTTCTTTGGAGCAAGATATACTTTGTATTTACCACTTGTTTATTTAGCGATCTCTTATTTGGCATGGTCGATGAAGCGTAGTCAAACTAAAGCAGGTGATTAAGATGTCAAAAATGAAGAATTTAACTCATGAAGATGTCCGGAATATCTGTGCTTCATACATGAACGATGAGCATGTTCAATTAGTAGAAAAAGCTTACCAATTTGCCATGATTTGTCATAATGGACAAAAACGTAAATCGGGTGAGTTATATATTGTTCATCCCATTCAGGTTGCTGGTATTTTAGCCAAGCTCCATATGGATCCAGAAACAGTTTGCGCCGGATATATGCACGACGTAGTTGAAGATACTGGGGCAACACTTGATGATATCGAGGTTTTATTTGGGCGGACGATTGCCCTAATCATCGATGGCGATACCAAAATTAGCAAAATTCATTATAAATCTAATCGCGAACAAATGGCGGAAACCCACCGGAAGCTCTTGCTGGCCATGAGTCAAGATATTCGCGTGATGATTGTTAAGTTAGCTGACCGGTTACATAATATGCGAACTCTAGATTCTCTCCGTGAAGAAAAGCAGAAGCGGATTTCGCGGGAGACTTTAGAAATCTATGCGCCCATTGCGGATCGACTGGGAATTAGTACCATGAAGTGGGAGTTAGAAGACCTCTCCTTACGCTATATTGATCCTGAACAATACTATACGATTGTTCATTTAATGCATTCACGACGGGAACAACGAGTTGACTATATTGATCACGCGATTGAAGTTGTCCAAAAAGCGGTGGATGAGTTAAATTTACAGGGCAATGTTGAAATTTATGGGCGGCCTAAGCATATTTACTCCATTTACCGTAAAATGGTTAACAAGCATAAACAATTTAGCGAAATTTATGATTTGTTAGCCATCCGGGTAGTGGTTGATACGGTCCCGGATTGTTATGCGGTTCTGGGTGCAATCCATACTAATTGGAAACCAATGCCAGGCCGGTTTAAAGATTATATTGCGATGCCAAAGGTTAATGGTTATCAATCTCTGCATACCACTGTTATTGGACCAGGAGGACAACCATTAGAAATTCAAATCCGGACTCATGAAATGCATGAAGTGGCAGAATTTGGGGTGGCAGCTCACTGGGCATATAAAGAAGGTAAAACGGACGGCATAAAGCAAAATCTCGATAGTCAAAAGCTCAATATTGTAAAAGAAATTATTGAGATGCGTAACGAAAGCCAGGATACGGATGACTTTATGTCAGGAGTCCAAAGCGATATTTTTGCTGATAAGGTATACGCTTTTACCCCGAAAGGCGATGTGATTGAAATGCCATATGGGGCAGGGCCACTGGATATGGCTTACCAAATTCATACCGAAGTTGGTAATAAAACTACGGGGGCGAAAGTTAATGGTCGTATCGTTCCCCTTGATTATGAGATCAAAAATGGTGACATTGTTGATATTATTACTTCCAATAGTTCGCATCCTAGTCATGACTGGTTAGACCTAGTTTCTACCCGTCGCGCTAAAAATAAAATTCGCCAATACTTCCGGATGCATGATCGTCAGAAGAATATTGAGGATGGTCGTCATTTAATTGAACAACAAGTCCGGGAAGCTGGCTTTGATCCATCAAAAATCGTAACCGATGAATTAGCTACCCGGGTGGCTGAGCGGATGCACTATAACACGGCGGATGAATTATTTGCCGCCGTAGGTTTCGGTGATATTTCGCCGATGGGAGCACGGAATCGCTTTACTGAAGATATTCGGCGCGAAGAGAAGAAGCGGGCCGCCGAAGCAAAAGCCCAAGCCATTCTGGAGAATAATGAAACTTTAGAACCGGCTGAAGAAGAAAAAAAGAAAAAATTGCCCAAGAGTAGTGGCGATGGCATTATCGTTGAAGGCGTCGACAATCTGTTAACGCGGATTAGCCAATGCTGTAAGCCAGTTCCAGGCGATAAAATTTTGGGTTATATAACGATGGGACGGGGGGTCTCTGTCCACCGGGAGGATTGCCCGAACATTAAACATGCTGAACAAACTGGTCAACGGATCGTGACGGTTTATTGGGAAAACCCAGCAGGGGACCAAACCACCTATGATACTGATATTATGGTGGTTGGTGATAATCAATCTGGGTTGGTTAATGAAGTTCTACGGGCGATTAACAATAATACGCGCTACTTAAATTCGATTAACGGGAAAGTTGATAGTAATAATGTGGCTACGATCAATGCGACCGTTGGGGTGCGATCTACCAAACAACTGGAGATAATAATGAACAGTCTCCGGAATTTAGCGAATGTTTATGAGGTCCGAAGGGTTATTCGATAGGAGAAGGCATGAAAGTAGTTTTACAACGGGTGAAACAAGCCCAAGTTACGGTTGATGAAGAGGTTATCGGCAAAATTGGGACGGGTTTTTTACTCTTAGTTGGCTTTGGACCTGATGACAATGATGAAACTTTAGACTATTTGGTACATAAAATTACCAATCTACGAGTCTTTGAAGATGAAGCCGGCAAACTGAATTTGAGTCTGAAGGATGTTCAGGGTTCGATTCTTTCGGTATCACAATTTACGCTTTATGCTAATACGAAAAAGGGGAACCGTCCAAGTTTTACGGAAGCTGCGCAACCTGAGCAGGCAACCCAACTATATGACGACTTTAACCATCGGTTAGCGGCTACTGGGATTCCGGTAGCGACGGGTAAATTTGGAGCTAATATGCAGGTTTCGTTAATCAACGACGGGCCGGTTACCATTATTTATGAAAAGTAAAGATACGAAAATGAGACTGGTGAAGGGAAAGCTGATTCCCATTACCAGTCTCATCTTTATTTAAAATAATTTTTTAATCCTGAAATTAGATCTGTTACAATTTTTTGCTGATAATTAGCGGATTTAATTTGTTGATAATCTTTGCTTGAGTTAATGTAACCCATTTCAAGTAGCACCGCGGGTTGTTTATTATCCCGGAGGACATAAAAATCACCAAAATCAACACCCCGATTAGTTAAGGGGAGATTGTTGAAAGCCTTATTAATCGCCTTTGCAATTGCTCGGCTATGGTTTTTCCGGTGATAATAATAAGTAGTAAATCCAGAAGCCTCATTTTCACTTGGGGATGAGTCAAAATGGAAAGAAATGAAGAGGTCAGCGTGAACTCGTTCAGCTAGGCGGGTCCGCGCCCCGAGGGACACATATTCATCTTTATTACGAGTTAAATAGACCCGCGCTCCTTGCTTTTGAAGAGCTTGAGCAACTTTTTTGGCTAATTGAAAAGTATAAGTCTTTTCAAAATAAGAGGGATTTTGACTATTGGTCACGTAAGTAGCTCCCGTATCATTACCACCATGACCAGGATCAATCACAATCGTTGCGCCAGTAAGGTTCGTTTTTTGAGGGAGATTTTGCGCCTGTAATAACCATCCAGCAATCCAAACCTGTTTACCGGAGCTTAGTTGAACTTGTTTCCAACCATTAGTAGTTTTAATGACTTGACCACTCGTAGAATGGCTTAAATTGATCGATTGGTAGTTCATACCGGGTCCCTGTCGTACCGTCATAGTCTTGGGGTTGATTTGAACAGTCTGCTGGCCCAATGATGGGTTAGTTAGACTAATTACTATTCCAAGGGCGATCAAAACTGCTATTAATGAGATGATCCATCCTGGAAGGCGACGGTGATATTTTTGGAAAAATGTTAATCGATTCTGCATGGGACCCTCCGCAATCTAATATTTCTATTATATCGATTTTTAATATAGAATGCCTATTAATTTTAGAGATGAATTGACTTTTTTCATCGACTACAGTATTGTAATCGATGAAGTAAATAAATTAGTTGATGATAAAGATTGATGATTATGGACCTGTGAAGCGAATAGCGATTGGTGAAAGGCTATCTGAAAAATAATCAGTGACCCCTTTGGAGACTTGGATTATCCCGTGAGGAACTCGCGTTATTAAGTAGCAACTTTAAAGGTGGTACCGTGCTAAAAGCACCCTTGAACTATTCAAGGGTGCTTTTCTTTATCAAGGAGGAAATTATGCAACGAACAAACTATGCTGGATTAACTAATGAATCCCAACTTGGTCAAAGGGTAGTGTTAAAGGGATGGGTCGCAAAGCGGCGGAATCTTGGTGGATTATTATTTATCGACTTACGTGATCGGGAAGGAATTGTTCAATTAGTTTTTAATGAACAAGAAAATAAAGCGGCATTTGAAACCGCTAGTCATTGTCGAAATGAGGATGTGATTGAAATTGACGGAACGGTTCGTCAACGTTCTGAAATTAATCCTGATCTTGCAACCGGGAAGATTGAAGTGATTGTTGAAACAATTAATGTTTTAGCAAAATCACAAACTCCACCGTTTGAAGTGGTTGATAATGTTGATGCAGCTGAAGATTTGCGGATGCGTTATCGGTATATTGATTTACGGCGTCCCGAGATGATGCGAAACATGAAATTACGGAGTAAGGTAACGGCAGTTGTTCATAATTATTATGATAACCATGATTTTATGGACGTTGAAACACCTGATCTGACTCTTTCGACGCCAGAAGGGGCCCGTGATTATATTGTGCCATCGCGGGTTTATCCAGGCCATTTTTATGCACTTCCCCAATCACCACAATTGTTTAAACAGCTCCTAATGGCGGCCGGGATTGACAAATATTATCAAATTGCTCGTTGTTTTCGTGACGAAGATTTACGAGGCGATCGTCAACCCGAATTTACCCAAATTGATACTGAAATGAGTTTTGCAACTCCCGAAGAAATCCAAACAGTAGCCGAAGGATTGATCAAACGGGTAATGAAAGAAGTCTTAGATGTCGAAGTCCAGACGCCTTTCCCGCGGATGGAATGGCAAGAGGCAATGGATCGATATGGTTCTGACAAACCCGATACTCGTTTTGGGATGGAAATTCATGATTTGTCCGATCTGGTAGCTGATAGTGACTTTAAAGTTTTCGCGTCCACCGTCTCGGCTGGTAATTATGTCCGGGCTATTTGTGTCCCTGGTGGGGCCGACGCTTACTCACGTAAGGATATTACAAAAAAAGAAGAGTTTATCAAGCGTTATCATGCCAAAGGGCTCGCTTGGGTGAAGGTGACGGATGATGGTTACAATGGACCGATTGCTAAATTTATTAATGATTTAGCAGCGCCGATTAATCAACGATTGGGAGCAAAAACCGGCGATTTAATTTTATTTGTGGCGGATAGTTTTAATGTCGTCTGTGACGCCTTAGGATATTTGCGGGAAGCCATTGCTCAAGAATTAGACTTGATTGCCCCTGATCAATGGAATTACCTGTGGGTGGTTAACTGGCCAATGTTTGAATACGACGAAGGCTTTGATCGCTGGATTGCTGCTCATCATCCCTTCACGATGCTAAATGAAGAAGACTTACATTATTTAGAGCCAGGAGAAGATCCACATAAGGCTCATGCCCAAAGCTATGATATTGTCTTAAATGGAAATGAAATTGGGGGTGGATCAATGCGGATTCACAACCCTGAAGTGCAAGAAAAGGTTTTAAAGGCGCTCGGCTATTCTAAAGAAGATGCCCAAGCCCGCTTTGGTTTTCTATTAAACGCCCTGGAAAACGGGATGCCGCCAGAAGGAGGAATGGCTTTCGGTTTAGACCGGTGGGTCATGCTCTTAGCTCAAGCAGAAAGCATTCGGGATGTAATTCCATTCCCGAAGAACTCGAAAGCAGTTGAACCATTGACTGGTGCGCCAGGTCAAGTAGAATTAAATCAATTAGAAGATCTTCACTTGAAGGTTGACCTCGAAGGGAGTAATCAAGATGAGAGTTAATGTCTTACAACATGTTAGTGATGAAGGACCAGGCTCAGTGATGAATTGGGCCCATGATCATGGGGCAATCGTTACGGTTTATCATCCCAATGATTTTCAAAAATTACCGACGGTGGACGAGACGGATTTGTTAGTTGTGCTGGGTTGTCCAGCCAGTCCTAATGATTCCGATCAATGGATTAAAGATGAACGAAAATTGATTAAAGAGCTTATGGATGCCCACAAACCAATGTTAGGGATGTGTTTTGGAGCTCAGCAAATGGCTAAGATTTTGGGGGCTGAGGTTAAAGACGCGCCTGCCAAAGAAGTAGGGTGGTTAGAAGTTACGAAGCAAAGCGATGTCATTCCTGATTTGCCAGCGACAGTTACCCCCTTACATTGGCATCAACAACAATTTACGATTCCTGAGGGTGGGCAACTACTTTATTCGTCAAAATACTTACGGGAACAAGCCTTTATCTATCAGGATTATGTCATTGGGTTACAGTTCCATTTGGAACCATTAATTGATAACGTCCGGGAAATGGTGGCTAATGATGGTGACTATGCCGATGGATCCGTTCTAAACCAAAGTGGTCAGGAGATTATTGACCATGGAGTCCCAGCGGAGAACCAATTAGTTATGAATCAGTTGTTAGACTATCTGGTAAAACAAGCCTAATAAAATCTCAATAAATCTTAATTTTTGATTGACGTTCTAGGTGGAATTATCTATAATAAAAAAGTATTTGAAGGAATTTGTAATTCCGCGTACTAATCTAAAACCGGAGGGAGGGAAATCAATTATGTCAAAAACTATTGTTCGTAAGAATGAATCTTTAGATGATGCTCTTCGCCGGTTTAAGCGTACTGTTTCACGGAACGGGACTCTTCAAGAATACCGGAAGCGTGAATACTACGAAAAGCCTAGTGTTAAGCGTAAGTTAAAGTCTGAAGCGGCACGGAAGCGTAAGAACAAGCGTCGTCGTTAAGATGAAAACTCCTGTCTACTTAGACGGGAGTTTTTTTATGTGAAAGGAAGGTAAGGATGGAATTTTTAATTTTAATTCTCACTATAGTGATCCTGGCCGGAATTTGGTATATCTTGCAACAACTTAAGCAAGGTCCCCAAGGAAATTTAGATGTTTCGAATCAGTTATATCAAAATCGGCAAGAGAACGAACAGTTGAGACAAACCATTGATCAAAAATTAACGCAAATCCAACAAAATAACGATCAACAATTGGAACGCATGCGGCAAACGGTGGAAGAAAAATTAGAATCCACTATTCAAAGCCGTCTAAAACAAAGCATGGCCAACGTTAATCAACAATTGGAGAGTGTGAATAAAAGTCTTGGTGAGATGCAAAGCCTTTCTCAAGATGTGGCCTCCTTAAACAAAACCCTTTCCGGGACCAAAACACGGGGGATAATGGGGGAAGTTCAACTGGGAAATGTCATTGAAGATATTTTAACTAGTGCGCAATATGAACGAGAAATTCCGACAATTGCGGGTTCATCAAATCGGGTAGAATTTGCGATTAAGCTGCCTGGAGAGCATCAACAAACGGTCTGGTTGCCAATTGATTCCAAATTTCCTTTAGACAGCTATGAACGAATTCAAACAGCTTTAGACAATTCGGATCGCGAGCAAGTTGATAAGGAACGCAAGGCATTGGCGCAGCAGATTCGAAAGTTTGCTCAAGATATTAATTCCAAGTATATTCAACCTCCCCAAACGACTGATTTTGGGATTATGTTCTTACCAACAGAAAACTTATATTCGGAAGTGGTCCGGAACGCTCAGCTAGTGGAAGAGCTACGTAAGCAAGAAAATGTGATTGTAACGGGACCATCGACAATTGCGGCCATTTTAAATGCCTTATCGGTGGGCTTTAAAACACTAACAATTGAGCAAAATGCACAAAAAATTAGTCAAACTCTAGGGAAGTTTAAAGCGGAATTTGATTCTTATACTAAAACTCTTACCATAGCGCAAAAACACCTCAATGATGCTAGTAAGAAACTTGATCAGCTTAGTTCAACTCGCACCAATGCGATGGATCGGATCTTAAGAGATGTTGAAGCTTTAGATGATGAAAGTTAAAATATGACTATTAACAATTTGGAGGTCCAAAATGAGTTTATTAGAACAATTAACCCAAGATATGGTAACGGCCATGAAGGCTAAAGATAAAGAAACCTTAAGTGTAGTGCGGATGCTGAAAGCGGCCGTAACTAACGAACAAATTAGTTTAGGGCATGATTTAACTTCCGATGATGAAAATGCGGTCTTATCACGGGAATATAAACAACGTAAAGAATCATTAGCCGAGTTTGAAAGTGCTGGCAGAACTGATCTTGTGGAAAAGACACAGCATGAATTAGCAGTGGTGGAAAAATATTTACCAGAACAGTTAACGGCGGAAGAAATTACCCAGATTGTTCAAGCTGCAATCGAACAAAGTGGGGCGGAAAGTATGCGTGACATGGGAAAAGTCATGGGAATTGTGATGCCACAAGTGAAAGGTAAAGCGGATGGCAAGTTAGTTAACGAGACGGTAAAAGCGGCTTTGAGTTAATTTAACTATCCCAATTAGTCAAATATATTTCCAAATAATGATTAGAGGCTGGAGAATGATCCAGCTTTTTTGTATGTTTGGATGGAAGGCTTTCGCATATCTTGAAATCCCATCATGATTCATCGTAAAATAATGAAGTTAACTAAAGTAAAGGAGTATCGCACATTTGACAGCTACGGAAACTATTTCAGTGCAATTTAAATTATCAAAACCCGAAGAACAAGTCGGTTTATTGGGCATTCAGGATCAATTTGTTTCTTTATTTGAAGAAGGAATGGGGGTCGAAATGAGCCCG
Organism: Limosilactobacillus gastricus DSM 16045; assembly: GCF_001434365.1. Lineage (GTDB taxonomy): Bacteria > Bacillota > Bacilli > Lactobacillales > Lactobacillaceae > Limosilactobacillus > Limosilactobacillus gastricus. The sequence goes on from NZ_AZFN01000021.1 coordinate 12,491, forward strand.
TTTGGGGATCAATTGACCATCACGGGAGAAGCTGAGGCTGTTCATCAAACAGAAGCGGTTTTAGGGGAATTGGTAAAGTTACTTGACCAACAGATTAAGGTTTCGAGCACTGATATTGTGAGTGCGATGAAAATGGCGAAGAAGGGGACCTTAGAGTATTTTGGTGACCTTTATCGGGAAACCATTGTTAAAGACCGCAAAGGTAATCCCATTCGCGTCAAAACCTTTGGCCAACGGCAGTATGTCCATGCGATTAAGCAACGTGATGTGACTTTTGGGATTGGACCTGCTGGGACTGGGAAGACCTATTTAGCTGTTGCAATGGCCGTCGCAGCTTTAAAACGGGGTGAAGTGGAACGGATCATTTTAACCCGCCCCGCCGTGGAAGCGGGGGAGAGCCTAGGATTTCTTCCGGGTGATTTAAAAGAGAAGGTTGATCCTTATTTACGCCCTATTTACGATGCCTTAAATAGTATTCTGGGCGCTGACCACACCGAACGGCTAATGGATCGCGGTGTCATCGAGATTGCAGCCCTTGCTTATATGCGGGGGCGGACCTTAGATGGTGCCTTTGTCATCTTAGATGAGGCTCAAAATACTACCAATGCGCAAATGAAAATGTTCTTGACCCGACTGGGCTTTGGTTCCAAGATGGTCGTGAATGGTGACATATCACAAATTGACCTACCACGTGGAGCAAAAAGTGGTTTAGTCAACGCCCAACAAATTTTGCGGGGAATTGACGCGATTGAATTCGTTCACTTTACGGCTGGTGATGTCGTGCGGCACCCAGTTGTAGCCAAGATCATTAACGCCTATGAGGCCGAACAGTCTACTCCAAAGGAGTCCTAAATGGAACTAGTAATATATGATCATACTAATGGTCAGGTGACAGATGAACAACTAGATGAAACCGAAAAACTTCTGCAATTTGCGGCTGACCAATTATCGATTGCGGCTAATGCTGAAATGTCAGTGACTTTTGTCAATAATCCCGAGATGCAAAAGATCAATCGTGAATATCGTGGCATTGATCGATCTACGGATGTAATTTCCTTTGCAATTGAAGATGATGATGATCTGATGCTCCCTGCCGAATTACAAGCGGAGCTCCCACGAGAATTGGGGGATCTATTTGTTTCGATTGATAAGGTTAAATCACAAGCGTTGTTTCTAGATCATTCTGAAGAACGAGAACTTGGTTATATGTTGGTTCATGGTTTCTTACATTTGAATGGTTATGATCATGAACGAGCTGATGACCATGGTGAACAATTTCGGTTACAAGAGGAAATTTTGACGAAATATGGACTCAAACGGTAAACATCAATTAAACAAAAATAAAACCTTCCGCCAAGCCTTTCATCATGCCTGGGATGGCATTATTGCGGTAGTTAAGCACGAACGTAATATGCGTTTTCATTTGTTGGCGACAGTTGCAGTTATAATTGTCGCCTGCTGGTTTCGCTTGCAAGTTTGGGAATGGTTATGGATCCTTTTGGCGATTTTTCTCGTGATCACCGGTGAAATGGTTAACACCATCGTGGAAGCTTTAGTTGACATGACGGTTGGCCATCGATATCACCCCTTAGCTAAGCTAGCTAAAGATATGGCAGCCGGATTAGTCTTATTACTGGCTGGCTTTGCCATTATTGTTGGTTTGCTAATCTTTGGTAATCATCTAATCTAAAATTAAAATTGAGGTAAATATGGATACATTAAAAGCAGATTTTCACTCTGGATTTGTGGCGATTATTGGGCGTCCTAATGTTGGAAAGTCGACCCTTTTAAATTATGTTGTCGGGCAAAAAGTTGCAATCATGAGTAATGTTGCTCAAACAACACGAAACAAAATTCAAGGGATTTATACCACTAATGAAGCTCAAATTGTCTTTATTGATACTCCAGGAATTCATAAACCACAAACTAAATTAGGTGATTTTATGGAGCGTTCGGCGCTTTCAGCCTTAGATGAAGTAGATGCGATTCTCTTTGTCGTTAGTGCGACCGAAAAACGCGGTCCAGGAGATAATTTTATTATTGAACGACTAAAGAAGGTTCAACAGCCAATTTATTTGGTAATTAATAAGATTGACCAAGTTCATCCGAATGACCTTCCAGAGATCGTGGCTCAATATAATGACACTTTACCCTTTAAGAAAGTGATCCCAGTATCAGCATTACAAGGGAATAACGTCAACGGCTTAATTGATGAATTAGTAGATAACCTACCAGTCGGTCCTCAATATTACCCGACCGATCAAGTATCTGATCATCCGGAAAGATTTGTGGTCGCGGAAATGATTCGCGAAAAGGTATTTCTGCTAACTCGTCAAGAAGTACCACATTCGGTCGCAATTGATGTGACTTCCATCAAGCGAAATAATGAAGAAACGATTGAAGTTGATGCGAATATTATCGTGGAGCGACCTGGACAAAAGGGGATTATTATTGGTAAGAAGGGGTCCATGTTAAAAGAAATCGGCACCCAAGCCCGCCAAGACATTGAACGTTTGCTTGGAGACAAGGTTTACTTACATCTTTGGGTAAAAGTAGTTCCCGGGTGGCGCGATAAAAATGCAATGTTAAAAGATTATGGTTATCGGTCAACTGACTATTAATTGTTCTTCATGAATCATGAGGTGTAGATCATGCGCGTCAACGAACCATTCCAAGGTATAATTATGAATCGACGCTCCTACCGGGAACGAGACATGTTGGTCAAAATCTTAACCAATCAGCGCGGACCAGTAATGTTTTTTGTCCGTGGAGCACAACGCAAAGGGTTCAAAATGGCGGCTGATATTTTACCCTTCACACATGGTCAATATGTCGGTTTATTTAATGATGACGGTCTTAGTTATATTGTTAGCGCGGGTGAAACCCATCAATATCAGGGAATTGTCAATGATCTTGACCGGAATGCCTATGCTACTTATCTTTTGGATCTAGTAAATCAAGCCTTTAAAGAAGGGGTAGGGATTAGTGGCTGGTATCAGCAAATTTCAACGGCCTTAGATTTAATAAATCAAGGTCGCGATCCGCAGATCATAACGAATGTTTTAGAAGTTCAGTTATTAAATTTGCTGGGCATTGCCCCCCAATGGGATCGGTGCGTTATTTGTGGGAACGATCAAGGTCCCTTTGATTATTCGGAGAGCTATGGGGGCATTTTGTGTCGTCAACATTGGGCACTTGATGAACATCGGTTCCGATTAGATCAAAGAACCATTAGTTACTTAAGGTTGTTTGCCCATTTAAACCTTGCAAAGGTCGGTCAGGTATCAGTTGCCGACCCCATCCGCAAACAGTTGACGTGGGCACTGGATAAAATTTATGATGATCAAATTGGAATGCGCTTAAAGTCCAAACGGTTTCTCCGTGAAATGGATCATTGGACGGCCGAACTGAAAAAAAGTCGGGATCAAATTGACAAACCTACTTAGATTGACTATGATAGTTTCAGTTTAATATTTGTAACGATGACGAAGAAGAAGGCTAATGGTCCTGAAAAGCGAATCGGTGATGGTGAAAGACTGATGAGGAGATTAGCATAGACATGGCACTTCAACAGTTACTTGAAATCAAGCTGTTTCGATTAATTCGAAAAAGCAGGGTGGAACCGCGATTAATTCGTCCCTGTAATGAACGTACTTGTTCATTACAGGGATTTTTAATTGTAAAACAAATCGTTAAGAACAATGGGTCTGAAGGGAGTAAGACATGGATCAAAAATTAACTTTTCAAGACATAATTTTTAAATTACAACAATACTGGGGGAGCCAGGGTTGTATGTTAATGCAAGCATATGATAACGAAAAAGGGGCCGGGACCATGAGTCCATATACCTTCTTACGGGCGATTGGACCAGAACCGTGGAATGCGGCCTATGTTGAACCATCACGGCGACCGGCTGATGGTCGGTATGGTGACAATCCAAACCGGTTATATCAACACCATCAATTCCAAGTGTTAATGAAACCTTCTCCAGAGAATATTCAAGAATTATATTTGGGGAGCCTTCGTGAATTAGGGATTGAACCACTTGAGCATGACATTCGGTTTGTTGAAGATAACTGGGAAAATCCTTCGATGGGCTGTGCTGGTGTTGGTTGGGAAATTTGGCTTGATGGAATGGAAGTGACCCAATTTACTTATTTCCAAGTAGTTGGGGAACTGCAAATGGATCCTGTGGCAGCAGAAATTACTTATGGATTGGAAAGGTTAGCCGAATACATCCAAAATGTCGATTCAGTTTATGATTTAGAATGGGCTGATGGCGTATATTATGGTGACATTTTTAAAGAACCAGAGTACGAGCATTCGAAATATTCTTTTGAAGAAAGCAATCAGGATATGTTGCTGAAGTTCTTTGAAGATTATGAAGCGGAGGCTAAACGCTTAATTAACTTAGGTTTAGTTCATCCGGCTTATGATTATGTTTTGAAGTGTAGTCATACCTTCAATTTACTAGACGCACGGGGAGCGGTTTCCGTTACGGAACGGGCTGGTTACTTGCATCGCATTCGGATCATGGCTAAATCAGTGGCCAAAGCCTTTGTTCAAGAACGACGGAAACAAGGATTCCCATTGATTCATGATGAAGCCAAGCGTCAAGCCGTCTTAGCAAAATATCAAAAACAAGCGGAACAAGAAGCTAAGCGAAATGCCAAGAAGGGGGATCAATAATCATGGCACATACCTACTTACTAGAAATTGGGTTGGAAGAAATGCCTGCGCATGTGGTGACACCAAGCATGAACCAGCTCCAAAGTCGGGTTGAAAATTATTTAAAAGATCAACGAATTGAATACCAAACGATCAAAGCCTTTTCGACGCCTCGCCGGTTAGCTTTGAAAATTGAAGGTCTCTCTGACAAGCAACCAGATGTTGACGAATTAGTGAAGGGACCGGCGAAGAAAATTGCTTTGGATGATCAAGGCAATTGGAGTAAAGCGGCGATTGGCTTCACCAAGGGTCAAGGGGTTTCGGTAGAAGATATTGAATTCCAAGAAGTTAAAGGAACGGAATATGTTTTTGTTAATAAACATACTCCAGGTGAATCCGTAGCGACCGTCCTTGCTGGTTTAGATCAAGTCATTACGGCCATGACATTCCCAACCTTAATGAAGTGGGGGGAATATAAGCTGGATTATATTCGGCCAATTCACTGGTTAGTATCATTGCTTGATGATGCTGTCGTACCCTTTAAGATTTTAAATGTCACTGCTGATCGGTTAACCAAAGGACACCGGTTCTTAGGTCATGATCTCGAACTAACTAACGCCGGTGATTATGAAGAAGCCTTATTAAATGATTTTGTAATTGCGGATCCTAAGGCACGAAAGGCGAAAATTAAAGACCAAATTCAAGCGATTGCCGATGAGCATCAATGGCAATTAGATTGGGATGAAGAATTACTGGAAGAAGTTAATAACCTAGTTGAGTGGCCAACTTCCTTTGCCGGGAAGTTTGATCAACAATACTTAGTATTGCCAGAAGAGGTCTTAATCACCTCCATGAAGGATAACCAACGGTTCTTCTGCGTCCGCAACCAAGCGGGGCAATTGCAACCAGCCTTCATTGCGGTTCGTAATGGGAATACTGATCATCTCGATAATGTGATCAAAGGGAACGAGCGGGTGCTGGTTCCCCGGTTAGAAGATGCCAAATTCTTCTATGAAGAAGATCAAAAAATCACGATTGATCAATACGTAGAACGGTTAAATCGGGTTTCGTTCCATGATCAGATTAGTTCCATGGCTGAAAAAATGGCCCGTACTGGGGTAATCGCGATGTCACTTGCTGAGCAACTTAACTTCAGTGATCAAGAAAAAGCGGATTTAAAGCGAGCTGCAGCCATCTATAAGTTTGATTTAACTACCCAAATGGTGGGTGAATTTGCTGAATTACAAGGAATTATGGGAGAAATTTATGCTAAGTTAGCTGGCGAAAATGAAACCGTTGCTGCAGCAATTCGCGAGCATTATATGCCAATTTCGGCTGAAGGTGCCTTACCAGCGACGAAGGTCGGCGCTTTATTGGCCATTGCAGATAAATTAGATAGCATCTATAGTTTCTTCGCGGTCGGAATGATTCCTTCAGGCTCGAACGATCCATATGCCTTGCGGCGCCAAGCCTACGGAATTGTTCGGATCATTAATGATCAACAATGGCACTTGCCAGTACTTGATTTACAACCCCAACTACCGGCTTTATTTACTGTAGCAGATCTACATCCTAAGTTTGATATTGCCGAAAATAACGACCAAGTTCGTCAGTTCTTTGTTGACCGGTTGAAACAATTCTTTAGTTTACAATCAATTCGGCATGACATTGTGGACGCAGTTTGTGCGAGTGAGCAACCTGATATCCTAGCTGTCATTGATGCCGCTCAAGTTTTAGTTAAGCATCAAAGTGATGATGATTTGAAGAATCAAATGGAAGCCATCACGCGGGTAATTCGGTTAGCCAAGAAAGAAGCCTTAACTACCGATGAAGTTACAGTTAAGCCAGAACTGTTTAAGAACCCTTCGGAACAAAGTTTGTTCGACCAATTCAACGAATTTGATGATCAAGCCTCATTGAATGATCAATTCGAACAATTAATGGCATTAGAACCTGTTATTAGTCAATATTTTGAGGAAAATATGATCATGGATCCAGACGAAGCAATCCGGCATAATCGTTTGGCCCAATTAACTTTAGTCGCTCAAGCAGCTGGCCAATTTGGTGATTTGGATTTATTGATTGTAAAATAAGTTGAATTATTTGGCATTTGTGTTGACCTATGGTAATATTTTATAGGTATGAATAGGTACAAATGACATTGTTAAAAAGGTCGCATTCCATTTGGAAGCGGCCTTTAGTCAATATCATTGCCTTTGGGGGTGATTTCGTGGCACGGATACCAAACGAAGTGATTGATCAAGTTCGGAATTCAGTTGATATTGCGGATGTGATTGGGCAGGATGTTCAATTGCGGAAGCAAGGACGAAATTTAATGGGTCATTGTCCTTTCCATCAGGATGATACTCCTTCGTTTTCGGTGAATGAAGAAAAACAATTTTTCTATTGTTTTAGTTGTCACCGGACGGGGAATGTCTTTTCCTTTTTACAACAGTTGCATGAGATGACTTTTCCGGAGGCTGTTCAGCACGTTGCTGAAATGGCCAATATTGAAATTCCCGAATTAAATCAGCGGGATCCATCAACAGCATCACCGAATGCGCCCTTTTATCAATCATATGATTTGGCTGCAGATTTGTATCACCATATTTTGGTAAATACGAAGGCGGGTCAACCAGCGCTTAAATACCTGGAACAACGGGGGATGACGCGGGAATTAATCGATCAATTTAAACTTGGTTTTGCACCGAGCTCTGATGATCATGGGATTTTGGCGCAGTTTTTAACCGAAAAGCAGGTTGATTATCAAGTCGTCCGCCAATCCGGGTTACTGACCACTGACCACGATGGTCACTTCCATGATCGCTTTGTTGATCGGGTCATGTACCCAATAAAGAATGCGAATGGGCAAATTATTGCTTTTTCGGGGCGATTATTGGCTGCTAAGGGCAATGATCAAGCGCCAAAGTATTTAAACAGTCCAGAAACCCCAATTTTTAATAAACGACTAACCCTCTTCAATTTTGATGAAGCTAAGCGTGCAGTTCGGCAGGAAGGCCATTTAATCTTGATGGAAGGTTTTATGGACGTTATTTCGGCTTATGGGGCGGGCGTGAAAAGCGGAATTGCTTCGATGGGAACTAGTTTTACTGAGGAACAGATTCAAGCAATTCAGCGGATTAGTAATGAGTTAGTGGTTTGTTATGATGGTGATGATGCAGGACAGAATGCCATAATGCGGGCTTTACAACTATTGACTGATCAAGCCCCAACTTTAAAGTTGAAGGTTGTTCAGATGCCGTCAGGGTTAGATCCCGATGAGTTTGTTCAGCAACGGGGGCCAGAAAAATTCCAGCAATATCTTGCTAATGCTGAAGAAACACCAACGGCATTTCGGTTGCAATATCTACGCCGCGGATTGAATTTAGCAAATCAAAATGAATTACTTTCATATCTTGATACGGCTATTCGGGTGGTTGCCCAAGTTGAACAACCAGTGGCCCAGAATCTATATCTCAAACAGTTAGCAGATGAATTTAATTTAGATCAAGCGACTTTAGCGGCACAATTATCCCAAGTTGAGCAACAAGCACAACGATCACGTCCAAAGGAAACGAAGCCGCAGCAAGAACAGTCGACTAGCGACTTTAATCATAGAACGGAAACGATTAATAGCACCTCGCCAGCCCTTGTGAACCGGGTTCAACGAGCTGAACAATTGCTGATTTACTGGTTTATTTATCAGCCCGAATGGCGTGGTCATTTGTTAGGGTTAACTGATTTTACTTTTCCAGATGATAATTATCAGCAACTATTTGAACAAATACAGGTTTATTTACAAGCGCATGCTGATTATTTGACGGGTGATATGATTAATTTTTTGCAGGATCAACCAGAATTAATTGCCCTTTTAGCTGAGATCGAGCAATTAGTGGTTCAAGATGAAATTACCGATGAGATGGTCGATGATTGCGTTCATGTCCTGCAGGCAGAAGCTCCCATTGAAGATCTTATAGGTCAAAAACAGGCGGAATTAAAAGAGGCCACCGCTCTCAATGATCAAACATTAAGTGCACAATTAACAACAGAATTGATTAGCTTATATCAGCAGCAACAACAGGCGAAGGCAAAGGAGATTAATTAAGTATGGCGAAAACAAATAAAGATCTAGTTATTTCAAACGCGGTTGAATTTGATCAATCAGCTTATGATAAAGCGGTTGGGAAGTTAATCCGTGAACACAAGCAAGCCAAAGAAATTAAATATAGTGAATTATCTACCCAATTAGCCGAACCATTTGAATTGAATGCGGACGGTATTGATCAACTGATGCAAAATGTTGAAGATTCCGGAATTAGCATTGTTGATGAAAATGGAGATCCAGATCCACGTGCCCTACAAGCCACGGAAAAACTATCAAATAGTGCTAGTAAGGATACGTCAGCCCCATCGAATGTTAAAATTAACGATCCGGTGCGGATGTATTTAAAAGAAATTGGTCGCGTGCCCTTACTTACGGCTGATCAAGAAGTTGAACTGGCTTTACGGATTGAGCAAGGGGATGAAGTGGCTAAGCAAGAATTAGCCGAAGCCAACTTACGGTTGGTGGTTTCCATTGCCAAGCGCTATGTTGGTCGGGGAATGCAATTCTTGGATCTGATTCAAGAGGGTAACATGGGGCTAATGAAAGCCGTCGAAAAGTTTGATTACCGGAAAGGCTTTAAATTTTCGACATATGCTACTTGGTGGATTCGGCAAGCCATTACCCGGGCGATTGCGGACCAAGCCCGGACGATTCGGATTCCAGTTCACATGGTGGAAACGATTAATAAGTTAATTCGAATCCAACGTCAACTATTGCAAGATCTTGGACGGGAACCATTACCGGAAGAGATTGGGGCCGAGATGGATATGGAAACCCAAAAGGTGCGGGATATTCTGAAAATTGCCCAGGAACCTGTTTCTTTAGAAACACCAATTGGGGAAGAGGATGACTCGCATCTAGGAGATTTTATCGAAGACCAAGATGCAACTAGCCCAGCTGAACATGCGGCTTACGAAATGATGAAAAAGCAGCTGGAAAATGTTTTAGATACCTTAACTGATCGGGAAGAAAACGTTTTACGGTTGCGGTTTGGCTTGGATGATGGTCGTACCCGGACGTTAGAAGAAGTCGGTAAAGTCTTTGGCGTTACGCGGGAACGTATTCGGCAAATTGAAGCTAAAGCCTTACGTAAATTACGGCATCCATCCCGTTCTAAGCAATTAAAAGATTTCTTAGAATAAATCTTTGTGTATAATAGAGCCCAGAGGTCATCGGACCTTTGGACTCTTTTTTTGTATAGAAAGGGATTAAGATTATAGCAGAAGCAAGTACCCATTTAATGGGATCAACGATTACCATCAAAATTGATCACCCTGATGGAGAACAACTGATTGCAGATTGTTTTAAGCAGTTAGCGGACTATCAAGAGCGATTCTCTGCTAATAATGATCAATCAGAATTGATGCAATTAAATCAATTGGCCGGTATCCGCCCAATGCGGGTTGATGAAGATCTATATGACCTGATTAAGTTAGCGGTTAAATATAGTTGTCGGGGTGGTTATTTTAACGTCGCGATTGGTCCTTTGGTAAAACTATGGCACATTGGCTTTAACGATGCTCAGGTACCAACTCCAGAACAAATCCAAACGACCTTAAAATTAATTGATCCCCACCAAATTGAATTAGACGATCAAAATCATGCTGTCTATTTAAAACAGGCGGGGATGGAGATTGACCTAGGTGGAATTGCCAAGGGCTATTTTGCGGATCAGCTGGCAATCAAATTGAAAGCTGCTGGAGTTGAATCAGCCCTTATTAATCTTGGTGGTAGCAGTATTGTAACGATTGGTGGCAATGCCAATAATTCCGATGATCAATGGCATGTCGGTCTCCAAGATCCGCGTGGTAAACGAACTGATTATGCGACTATTCTAGCCCTTAAGGACGAAGCCATGACGACCTCAGGGGTCTATGAACGCCAGCTAATAAAAAGTGGTCGAACCTATCACCATATTTTAGATCCCCAAACTGGGTATCCTATTGAGACGTCAATTATGAGTCTGACCGTCTTAGGCCACCAAGCCGTCCTGGGTGAAATCCTAACCACCATGTGCTTTGGATTAGTTCCTTCACAATTGAATGATTGGCTGAATGAATTTCCCGGAATTACGATCTTAACCATCGATCAGCAGGGGGAAATAAGATATTATAAATAGGTTACCTTTTCCTAAATTTGTGATATTATTTACATATAAATATTACTATTTTATATAAACGGAAAGGAAGCAATATGAAACATTATATCGGAATCGCAGGGACACATGCGAAAGGATCGACCAACACCAAGTTGATTCACTTTATTAAAAATCATTTAGCCGATCGGGCGGAAGTAGAAATTATTGATGCCAGCAACTGGCCAGTCTTCCAAAAGACACCAAATGGAAAACTACCAGAAGGGGTGCAAGCCGTCGCTGATAAAATTGCTGCGGCTGATGGGGTGATTATCTCAACTCCTGAATATGATCACACCATTCCAGCAGCGCTTATGAATACTTTTGCTTGGCTTTCATATGGGATCCATCCATTCGATAATAAGCCAGTTATGATTACGGGAGCTTCATTTGGTGCCTTAGGGACTTCCCGGGCTCAAGGCCATTTACGGCGGATGTTAGATGCTCCAGAAATTCACGCGCAAACGATGGCTAGTTCTGATTTCATGGTTAGTCGGTCATTGAATGCCTTTGACGAAGAAGGTAATTTAAAAGATCCTGCTTTGGTCAAGCGGTTTGATGAACTATTTGCTGAATTTGAAGTATTTGTTGACTTGATGGCTAAGTTAGCCCAAGTTAACCAAGTTGCTGAAGCAGATGCCGCTAAAGTTGGCGAAGCGGAATAAGGAGGAGCGAACAATGAAGTTAGTTGCGATTGCGGGCTCGATTGCGGAAGATTCATATAACAAGAAATTAGTCAATTTTATGGCGAAGGCTTACAGTGATGTAGCTAATATTGAAGTCCTATCTCTTGATCAAGTACCACTTTTTGACCGTGATTTGAGTTACAAGGACTTTGATCAATTAGTGGAATTAGACCGGAAGATCAAACTGGCTGATGGGGTGATTTTGGCTACGCCAGAACATAATCACACTACGACTGTGGCAATGAAGAGTATGTTGGAATGGCTCTCAACTGATACTCATCCATTTCAAGACAAGCCTGTCTTGATTGTGGGAGCTAGTTATCACATTCAAGGGACTTCCCGGGCTCAAATGGATTTACGTGATATCTTAGACGCTCCAGGAGTAAATGCTATTGCTTTACCGGGAAATGACTTTTTGCTCGGTAATTGTAAAGAAAAATTTGATGAGCAAGGGAATCTGAATGATGAAGGGACGATTAAGTTCTTAAATAGTGTCCTAGTTAAGTTTACTGAATGGGTAAACACGATTAACGCTGTTTCGGCTGAAGAAGCTGCTGACTGGACGAAGGAAGACTTAACCGCTTCTGGTATTACAGACACGACCATTGACGTTGATATGATGTCAAAAGATTGGGTTAACCAAGCGGCTGCTAAGACTCATGCTGCTGAGGATACTGATTACGTTAAATTAGACAGTGGGGTATTGAGTGTTAATCAATTAAATTGGTTCTTAAAAACCATGCCGATGGAATTAACCTACATGGATGATAACGATCAATTCATTTACTACAACCACTACCTTGATCGCGATGATATGTTAGCACCACGTTATCCATGGCAAACTGGGATGCCAATGAGTGAAGTGCACCCACAACGGGCCATGAATGGTGTTAAGCGAGTGATTAACCAACTTCGTTACAACAAGACGGACTTGGTTAAGATGCCAGTTCCTGGGAATAAAGTGAACGAAAAATGGCTCATGCACTATTACAAGCGGATGGCTGATGAAGAAGGCAAATTCCGTGGAATTAACGAATGGGTCCTTGATATTTGGCCAATTGTTGCCCAATATTTGGAAATGACAGGTCAAAAACTGGTCGCTGATCCTAATGCTAAGGTTGATGCACATGGCGGTGCTAGTGGCAAGCCGGCTAGCCCGTCAGTAGAAGCTAGCCAAACAGACGCGGATGCTGGCGCTAGTGATAGCGAAGAAACGAGTGCTCCAGTTGCCAAACCGGCAGTTGATACGAATGCGGGCGCTTCTGGTGAAGAAGAAGAAACCACAAGTCCTGCTAGTCCGGTGGCTAAAGTCGAACCTAGTGTGGACGCGGATGCCGGGGCTTCTTCCGAAGAAGACGATGCTGCTAATGGTATTCCAGACAGTGTGGACGCGGATGCCGGCGCTTCAGATTAATTGAATCATATTAAAAAGGCCAAGCCTGAAAGGAATTTCCTTTTCAGCTTGGTCTTTTCTTATGGCTTGATGGTTGAGATAAATTGATCGTAAGCGGCCTGTTCATTAGTTTCGCTAATTGTCACTTGACCCGTCGTTACCTTGGCTTGATGTAGCAAGGCTTCATCAACTTGAATCTGATGAGTTTCAGTCGCATTCCCGATTAGTTCAATCCAATATTGACCTTGGCTTTCATGCAGGATTGTTTTAACCATACCACCTGGGTTGAAGACGCTAATTGGTTCTTCAAACTTTCCTAAATCAGGATGGGTAAGGGCAAAAGCTAGGGAAGTAGCAGACATCCCAGTTCCACAAGCATTGGTGAAACCAACACCCCGTTCAAATGTTTTCACAAAAATCCGATTTGATCCTAAAATTTCGGCAAAGTTAACATTAACCCCATCAGGATAGTAGGGATTCTCACCATTTAAACGTGCCCCTAATTCACCTAAGAGATCACCCATTAACTGATCGTGATCCATAAAGCTAATTAGATGGGGATTGGGAACGGCAAGGGAACTAAACTTGAGTCCCGGAGCTAGTTCGGGAACCCAAGTATCTAAGAGACGCTCATGACCGAGATTGTCAAAGGGTAGCGCTGTCTTATCGAATTTAACTGGGGAAATTTCGACTGCAAAGGCGGGCACTCCCGTCGCAAAATCAGATTCTTGACGAACCTGTAAATCAGCGTACATGGTTTCAACCTTAAACGAATTTCGACCGGTCTTTTCTGCTAGGTAACGAGCTACGGTGCGTAAGCCATTACCACACATGGAGGCTTCACTTGAATCAGCGTTGATTACTCGCATTTTACCGAGCACGTCCGGATGATCAGACTGATCAACTACTAAAATGCCATCGGCACCGTTGAGAATTCCGGTGGTTGAATTAGTCATTTGCATCGCTAATTTTTTCAGTTCATCATCAGTCAGGGGCTGATCTAACAAGGTCTGATCTAAGATGAAGAATTGATTCATGGAACCATGAACCTTTAGTAAGGTGACCATTATTGTTCATCCTCCAATTGGTTAAAGAAGTAGTCATAAATTGCCCGGACGGCATTGATGGCGTCTTTACGGTGAGTCCCAATCATAATCGAAATTTCAGATGAACCCTGGTTTACCATTGAGAGTGAAATGTTGTTTTCGGCAACCGGGACCACAATATCCCGCATGACCCCAACGCGGTTGGCCATTCCTTCACCAACTACCATGATAATGGCGTAGTCTTCAATCCATTCCAAACGGTCCGGATTGACCTCACTTTGAATTTCGCTACAGACGATATCAACTTGTTCGTCGCTCAGTTTATTCCGATCAAAGATGATGGTAATGTCATCAATCCCAGATGGCATATGTTCGTATGAAACCCCATTGCGATCCAAGATTTGGAGAATCCGGAGGGTAAAACCATTCTCTTTATTCAAAAGATACTTGTGTAAGTACAGGGCTGAGAAATGGCGTCCACTGGCAATTCCCGTCATGATATGATCAGGTTTAAAATTCTTTTCTGGAACAATGAAAGTTCCCGGTTTTTCAGGATGCCAAGTATTCTTAACGTTAATCGGGATTTGTCCTTGAATAGCTGGGATCAATGCTTCGTCGTGGAAAACAGAAAAGCCTGCGTAAGATAATTCCCGCATTTCTCGGTAGGTCATCCGTTGAATTGGCAACGGATCCTGAACGAATTTAGGATTGGCTGAATAAATGGCATCGACATCAGTAAAGTTTTCATACATATCGGCATGAAAAGCCCGTGCTAAAATCGCTCCCGTTACATCAGATCCACCGCGAGAAAAAGTAGCAATATAACCAGATAAGGAATAGCCATAAAAGCCAGGGAAGATTAAGCGTTCATCGTCTGAATATTGAAGATTGCTTAAATTAATGTAAGCTTCTGGACTAACGACTGCATTATTAGGGGTCCCGGTAACCCGTAAACCAGCGTCTAAGGGGTCAATAAAGCGAGCCTTAATTCCTTGATGGTTTAAAATGATGGCCATTAACATGGCGTTTAAACGTTCCCCATGCGCTTTAAAAGCAGCCATGAGGTAATCATTATTTGGATAGTGCTGCTTAGGGAGAGCGACTAGTTGATCGTGGATGGCCTGTAAGTCATTATCTTGAACATGGAAATGATGGCCAATAGATTGATAACGACCGAAAATAGAGGCGACCACATCTTGAGTATTGTGACCATTAATTGTTAATTTGGCAAAATTAATTAATAAGTCCGTAACTTTGATGTCATCGTCAAACCGTTTCCCTGGAGCAGAGGTTACGACAACACGCCGTTCATCATCAGCTTGAATAATTGAGATTGCTTGAGCAAAAGCATCACCATTAGCAAGGGAGCTTCCACCGAACTTAATAACTTTCATTAGTTACCACCTTTAAAAATCAGTTTTAATTAAATTTTAACATTGTTTACTTGATCAGCAAAGGTTTAAGCAGTAAATTGCCATTTAAATTAGATTTGCCTTAAGAATTGGTTGACTTTAATAATGACGGTCGGTAAACTATTGAGTAAACAGACAGAGGCGCAGTCAACAAGAGTACCTATTCAGAGTCGCCAAACTATGAAGAATAGGGAAAGGGGCGATTGCCGAAGCGTTGAAATTGGCACTTTCAATTTGCTGGGGCGTGATTTAAGAGATCACGGACTGTCGTAAGGGCATCCTTACGTTGCGCTATCGTTGACGAGTTAAGATGATTTTTAACCCAGATTACATAGCGTAATCCGGGTTTTTATTTTATATGTTGAAAGTTGAGAATTATTTTATGAACGATCAGATTCGTCCAGATCAAATTAACAGTCAAGGCCATCTACAAATTGGCGGAGTTGATAGTCTGACACTGGCAGAACAATACGGGACCCCGTTAGTTGTTTATGATGTTGCCCAGATTCGGGAGCAGATTCATCGTTTTCAAGCCGTATTTGAAGCTAACCACGTCCAATCTGAAGTCTCCTATGCCAGTAAAGCCTTTGCTGCAATAGCGATTTATCAAGTCGTCAATCAAGAACACGGACATATCGACGTGGTTTCCGGTGGCGAATTAATGACAGCGATCAAGGCTGGCTTTCCAATGGATCGGGTTACTTTTCATGGGAATAATAAATCAGAAGCTGAATTGCGGCTGGCTTTGGACCACCAGGTTGGGATGATTGTCATTGATAATTTCTATGAAATTGAATTACTCAGTCGACTGTTAGATGAACTGGATTTACAAACGCCAGTCATGTTACGGATAACGCCAGGAATTTCCGCCCACACGAACGAATACATTCAAACGGGACAAGTTGATAGTAAATTTGGCTTTGATTTAGGATCGGGTCAAGCCGATCAAGCCTTACAAGCAGTCTTATCAAATCCTCGCTTTCAGATGAAGGGAATTCATGCTCACATTGGGTCACAAATTTTTGAGGTCGCCGGTTTTGAAGGAGTAGCCAATAAATTAGTGGAAGTTGCTAAGCATTGGCAAAGTGAATTTAATTATCAAACTGAAATCTTAAATGTTGGTGGTGGCTTTGGGATTCGTTATGTTGAAAATGACCATCCCTTAGCCCCCGAAGAATTTGTGGATGCAATTGTAAAAGCCGTTAAGAAAGCAGCAAAAGTTGCTAAAATTCCCGAACCGGGGATCTGGATTGAACCAGGGCGCTCAATTGTTGGACCAGCTGGTTACAATTTATATACGGTTGGCTCGCGTAAAGATATCCCAGGATATAACCCCTTCTTATCCGTAGATGGCGGAATGGGGGACAATATTCGACCTGCCTTGTATGAAGCGGAATATGAAACGGTCTTAGCTAAAGATCCGGCAGCAGAAAATGTTGAAACCGTGCGAATTGCCGGTAAATACTGTGAATCAGGAGATATTTTAAGTCGTTCACAAGCCCTCCCAAAGACAGAACCTGGTGATGTCTTAGCGATGCTAGATACGGGAGCTTATGGGTTTGCGATGGCTTCTAATTATAATCGGAATCCACGGCCGGCGGTGGTATTTGTTGAAAATGGTCAATCTCAACTTGTAATCCAGCGCGAAACTTGGGAAGACATGGTACGTTTAGACCTTCCATACGAATTGAATTAAAAAAGCTTAAAGGAGTATTACTATGGCACAACTAGATGCACAAACAATTATTAACTATATCGGAACGGCACCTAAAAAGACCCCCGTTAAGGTCTATGTCAAGGGTGAACAATTAGATCAACTTACTTATCCTGATGGGGTGGATGCTTTTGTGGAAACGAAGACGGGAACCTTATTTGGTGACTGGCAAGTGGTTAAACCATTTTTGAATCAAAATCAAGATAATTTTAATTCTGTCCGAATTGAAAACAGTGCTCGGAATTCAGCCGTTCCATTGTTAGATTTAAAAGAAATTAATGCTCGGATCGAGCCAGGAGCCGTGATTCGTGATCAAGTGGTGATTGGTGACAATGCGGTCATCATGATGGGGGCAACCATTAATATCGGAGCAGAAATTGGTGCGGATTCAATGATCGATATGGGAGCGATCCTTGGTGGTCGGGCCATTGTCGGAAAGCACTGCCACATTGGTGCTGGAACGGTTTTAGCAGGAGTAATTGAACCTGCCTCAGCTGAACCAGTTCGAATCGACGACAATGTTTTAATTGGGGCCAATGCAGTGGTCATTGAGGGAGTCCATGTTGGTGAAGGTGCCGTGGTAGCTGCCGGGGCTGTTGTGACCGAAGATGTCGCTCCCAAGACAGTCGTGGCGGGAGTTCCTGCGCGGGTGGTTAAACAAGTCGACGATCAAACGACAAGTAAAACCGGTTTAGAAGATGATTTAAGAAAGCTGTAGGCAAATCGAATGAGTCAGTTAACCCATGATGAATTAATTCAAATTCGTCGCCATCTCCATCAAATTCCTGAATTAGCCTTAGAAGAATATCAAACCCATGATTATTTGTTAGAAGTTATTAAGCAATTTGATCAAACTTATTTAACCATTCGGGTGCCCAAAGAATTACCCACTGCGGTTATGGTTCGGGTAGCGGGAACTAACCCTCGACGGACGATTGGTTATCGTACCGATATTGATGCTCTACCAGTGACCGAACAGACCGGTTTGCCGTATGCATCTCAGATGCCGGGGAAAATGCATGCTTGTGGTCATGATATTCATATGACCGTTGCCTTGGGACTTTTAAGTTACTATAGTGAACATCAACCCATTGATAATCTCTTGTTCTTCTTTCAACCAGCTGAAGAAAGTAAGAATGGTGGTAAATTGGCCTATGAATTAGGTCTATTTACCGGTGAATGGTGTCCAGATGAGTTCTATGGGTTACACGATAATCCGGAATTACCAGCCGGAGCGATTGGTTGCCGAATGGGGACTCTTTTTGCGGGAACCACGGAGGTCAACGTTGATATTCAAGGTCAAGGTGGACATGCCGCTTTTCCACAGAATGCGAAAGATGCCGTTGTAGCGGCAGCATCATTAATTACGCAAGCACAAACTATCGTTTCACGAAGTATTGATCCCATTCAAAGTGGTGTTTTAACTCTTGGAAAATTAGAGGCGGGTACCATCCGGAATGTAATTGCAGATCATGCGCGAATTGAAGGGACCATTCGCGGGTTGACCCAACCGATGATCGAAAAAATTGGTCAACGGTTACAGACCATTTGTGATGGGATTGCCACAAGTTTTGAAGTAGATGTAAAGTTGGAATTAAATCAGGGAGGATATTGGCCGGTTGAAAATAATGCTGACTTAACCAGTCATTTAATTGCTTTTATGCAAGCCAATCCTAAGATAACCTTCATCGAAACGGCACCGGCGATGACCGGCGAAGATTTTGGGTTCTTATTAGCTAAATTCCCAGGAACCATGTTCTGGTTAGGGGTCGAAGATGATGCTCAACTGCATGCACCGACTCTAACTCCAGATGAACGAGCGATCGATAGGGGAATCGAAGCGATCACACAATTTATTAATTATCGAATGCAAGAAAATTATTTATTGGAGGAATAGCCATGTCAAACACGAATTTAAAGCAAGCCGATCTGATGACGGCAATTATCACACCTTTTGACGAGCACGGGATTAACTACCAAAGTTTAGATCGCTTGACCGAACATTTATTATCTTTAGGGAATAAGGGGTTTGTTGTTGGTGGAACTACAGGGGAAACGCCAACTTTGAGTCATGACGAAAAATTAGCCCTTTACGAACATTTTGCAAAGTTGATTAATGGTCGGGTCCCAGTAATTGCTGGGACGGGAAGTAATAATACTCAAGAAACGATTGAATTCACCAATGAGGTGGCGCAAATTGAGGGCATTGATTATGCCTTAGTGGTGGTTCCGCCATACAATAAGCCTAACCAACGGGGGATGATTGCTCACTTTACGGCAGTGGCTGATCAGGTTGACTTGCCAATTATTATTTACAATATTCCTGGACGAACTGGAGTAAAGATGGCTCAAGAAACGGTGGTTACCTTGTCCCAACACCCGAATATCGCTGGGGTTAAGCAATGTGCAAGTATGGAAGAATTTGAATACATTGTCGAAAATAGTTCCGATGATTTTGCAGTTTTCAGTGGTGAGGATAATCAAGCCTTTATTGCCAAAGCTCTGGGGGGAGCAGGGGTAATTTCAGTTGCTGCCCACCTCTATGCTAAGCAAATGCGGGCCATGTATGACGCCTTAGACAATGGAGAATTAGCAACGGCCGCTAAGCTACAACGGTGGTTAACACCACGGATGCAAGCTTGCTTCATGTATCCATCACCATCCCCAATTAAAGCGGTAATGAATGCTCAAGGGTTTGAAGTAGGTCCATGCCGATTACCAATTGTTTCACTTAATGATGAAGAAAAGCAAACTTTGGCCCAAGCATTAGGGCTAGGGCAAGATGCCTTTAGTCACGAATTACCATTAGATCTAGGAGAATAAGATGAAAACAGTTTTAATTGCCGGCTTTAATGGTTCCATGGGACAACAAGCAGTTAAGTTAGTTAATTCCATGGAAGGTTTTGCGATCACTGCTGGTTTAGCCCATCACCTACCTGATTCAGATCCAACTAGTTATGGTTTACCAGCCTCTACTCAATTATTTACTTCATTAAATGAAATTCCAGCTGGAATTGCGGACATTTGGCTTGATTTTACTGTACCGACGGCTGTTTATGCGAATGTTAAATACGCGTTAACGCATGGCTATCGTCCGGTGGTGGGAACGACCGGATTAACCGACGATCAGGAAGTAGAATTAAAGAAACTGACTCAGGATAATCATTTAGGTGGTTTGATTGCGTCTAATTTTGGGATGTCAGCGGTGCTGTTAATGAAATTTGCCCAAGAGGCCGCTAAGTATTTCCCAGACGTAGAAATTATTGAAATGCATCACGAGGACAAAAAAGATGCTCCATCAGGTACGGCTTTAAACACGGCCAAGTTAATCAGTAAAAATCGACCAGCTCACCAAACGGCTCCTGACGAAACAGAATCATTAGCGGGTTCTCGGGGGGGAGATTATGAAGGGATTAAGCTTCATGCGGTGCGGTTACCAGGTTATGTCGCTCATGAACAAGTCCTCTTTGGGGGAGCAGGCGAAGCCTTAACGATTCGTCAAGATTCATTTGATCGCAAATCGTTCATGAGTGGGGTGAAGGTAGCCCTCGAACAAGTCCATACTCTCGATCAATTAGTCGTCGGGTTAGAACAGATCTTGTAAAAAGGAGAATGAGATGCCAGAGACTTTAGCAACTTTAACGAATTTACGAAACCAACTTTTAGATACAGTTGCCCCATCAGCCATTCGATCGTTTGATAATCAAATTTCCTCGATTCCAGGTATTATCAAACTAACTTTGGGCGAACCAGACTTTAATGTCCCCGAACATGTCAAGGCGGCGGCAATTAAAAGTATTGAGGAGAATGATTCTCACTATGCCCCAGCTTCAGGGAAACCAGAATTACGACAAGCGATTAGTGACTACTTAAAAGACTCACGGGGAGTGACCTATAATCCAGCTGATGAAGTACTGGTAACAGTGGGAGCGACCGAATCATTAGCTTCCATTACCTATGGACTTTTGAATCCGGGTGATAAAGTGTTAGTTCCGACACCGGCTTTCTCTTTGTATTTTGCCTTGATTAAAATGGCTGGCGCCGAACCAGTTATGATTGACACTTCTAGTGATGGTTTTCAATTAACTGCCAAACGCTTAGAGAATGAAATTGAAGCTGCTGGTGATCAAGTTAAGGCCGTCTTATTGAACTATCCGAACAACCCAACTGGTCGGACCTTTACGAAAACGGAACTTGAAGATTTAGCTGCGGTATTAAAAAAACATGAACTCTTAGTAATTGCGGATGAAATCTATAGTGATTTAACCTATGATCAAGATCATTATTCTTTAGCGACCTTATTACCAGAACAAACGCTTTTAGTTAGTGGTCTCTCTAAGTCTCATGCCATGACTGGATACCGGATGGGGTATGTGGCTGGACCCGCTGGGATTATGCGCTCAGTAGCTCAAATTCACTCTTACTTAGTTGTCTGTGTGAATGATGCCACCCAAGCGGCGGCCGTCGAAGCCTTAAACAATGGCCGGGAAGATCCTTTAGTTTTCAAAAAAGCATACAAGAAACGGCGGGATTATATTATTGAAAAGATGACGAAGATGGGCTTTCAAATTGCCACACCTCAAGGTGCCTTTTATGTCTTTGCGAAGATTCCGGATCAATTCGGCAAAGACGACTTTAAGTTTGCCTTAGATGTTGCTGAGCAGGCCCAAGTTGGTTTAATCCCAGGAAGTGTCTTTGGAGCCGGAAGTGATGGTTATGTACGACTATCATATGCCGCTTCAGACGATAATATTAAAGTAGCGATGGAACGATTAGCTACCTATATGGAAAAATTTTAGTTTATTAGAATAGGCTCTCAAGAAATTTCTTGGGAGCCTTTTTAATAAAAGCTATATTTGCGCCGACGTCGGTAATCAAGTAGGATAGACATATTAGAGGAGGACAATTTTGTGATTGAAATCAATAAACATCGGTACTCTTTTCCCGAAATCCTGACGATCGGTTTTATCGTGGTTATTATCGTGGGTACTTTTCTCTTGAAATTACCAATTGCCACCCGCGCAGGTTTAGAGACTACCTGGATGACGGCTATTTTCACGTCGACCAGTGCTACTTGTGTCACTGGTTTATTACTGGTTGACACGGCAGCACATTGGACCTGGTTTGGCCAACTGGTGATTACCATGTTGATGGAAGTTGGTGGCTTAGGGTTTATGACTTTTGCGGTAATGGGTTTCTTACTGATCCGACGGCGGATGCGTTTATCCACCCAGTTATTAACGCAAGAAGCATTGAACTTAGATCATCTCTCACAGATTCGGGTTGTCTATTTGATTATAAAATTATCCTTATTAATTCAAGGTATCGGAGCGATTTTTTTAACTTTTGATCTCGTCCCGAAATATGGTTTTAAACGAGGCTTATGGTTAAGTATCTTTCAAGCCATTTCCGCCTTTTGTAACGCTGGATTTGATCTGTTTGGGAATAGTTTAAGCGATTTTAAAAATGATCCATACTTTTTGATCGTAACAGCTATTCTGATTATTGCCGGCTCCTTTGGTTTTTTGGTTTGGCAAGATATTGTCGAGTATCGTCGCTTCCATCGGATGTCCTTACATACTAAATTGGCACTGCGAACGGGTGGGGTACTGGTCTTTTTATCCATTCTCGTCTACCTAATTACGGAAAAAAATTTGAGCCAATTTGCCAATGAAATGTCCCCAATTAATCGTTTCATCAATACAATCTTTATGGCGATTACGCCACGGACGGCTGGTTTGACGACAATTCCATATGATCATTTAAGCTCGGCCGGGATTAGTTATACCACTATTTTGATGTTTATTGGTGGCGCTCCAGGCTCGACTGCTGGGGGAGTCAAGACAACCACCATTGGTTTAATTGCTTTGCAAAGTATTGCAACCTTACGAGGAAAAAGTGATACTGTCATGGCGCATCGGCGTTTCACCCAAGAAAATATTTTTCGGGCGCTCACGCTTTTATTTATTTCGGTGGTCTTGATTTTATCAGCGGTCTTGTTATTAGTAGCAACCCAGGCCTTACCGGTTAAGGATCCCTTATCATATGTCTTGTTTGAGGCGGTGGCAGCTTTCGGAACGACCGGGATCTCATTGGGAATCACGCCAACATTAAATGCAATTGGAAAGATCATTATTATGTTATTGATGTTTGTCGGTCGGGTCGGTATTTATACGGTGATGTTTTCGATTTTCAATGCTAAACCGGAAAAACAAACCTATCGTTATCCAGAGGAGAGTGTCTTAATTGGCTAAAAAGGAAAGTTATGTTGTCATCGGACTGGGAAAATTTGGGATGACTATCTGTAGTGCCTTAGCGCAAGCTGGGCAGGAAGTATTAGCGATTGATAGTAACCCAGACGTCGTTAATGAAGTTTCGCATCTGGTGGTCCGCGCCGTTATCGCAAATGCTGAAGAAGAAGAAACCTTAAAAGAATTAGCGGTCGGCAACTTTGATCATGTATACATTTCAATTGGTCATAATATTGAAGCTAGTATTATGGCAACCTTAATCGTGAAGGAATTAGGTGCTCCTGATGTAACCTGTCGGGCGGAAAATATTCACCACGCGCGGGTGTTGGAACGGGTTGGAGCGGATACCGTGGTTCGGCCAGAACATGATATTGCGGAGCGATTAGTCTTTCGTAAACTAAATCCGAATGTGGTCGATTTTGTGCGGATCAGTGAGAATTTAATGTTAGCTGAAGTTACGATTCGCAATCCGAAGTTTTTTAACCGTTCTTTGGGTGAACTAGAGATTCGGCGTCGGTTCAATGTTAATGTAATTGCGATTGTAGATCATCAAGACCAATTAAATGAAATGCCAATGGCGACTGATACGATTCACGATCACGATAAGTTAACGGTTATTGGATCGCAGGCAGCTATTGAGCAATTAAGTGATGAAGTAGATCGATAGAGGTACAATGATGGATGCATTACATTTATCTCAACGTTTAAAGTTAGTCGCCGATTTCGTTCCGCAAGGGGCGCGTTTGGCGGATATTGGGTCAGATCATGCGTACTTACCGGCTTATTTACTGTTAAATCAGCGAATCGAATTTGCGATTGCTGGGGAAGTGGTGAAAGGACCGTTTGAAAACGCCCAACAAGAAGTCCTTAAACATCATCTGACAGGGAGCCTAGAAGCTCGTTTGGCGGATGGCCTGGCGGCGATTGAGGAGACTGACCAGATTGATGTAATTACTATTTGTGGAATGGGCGGTAGTTTAATCAGTCAAATTTTGGATGCTCATCCAGAAAAATTGGTGGGGGTCAAGCGGCTTATTCTTCAGCCTAATGTTGGCGAAAGTGAGTTGCGAACCTGGTTAGTTCAACACCACTTTGAAATTATGACCGAACGGATGCTGACCGAAGACAATCAATTTTACGAAATTATAGTAGCAGAACCAACTATTTTGCCAGTTGCCTATAATCACCGTGAATTAACCTTTGGACCAGAATTAATTATGCATCAGGGCCCGGTCTTTCAAGCTAAATGGCAAGGAGAAATTGATCGTTTATCTCAAGTGATTGTCCATATGCAAGAAGCCAAACAACCACCACTTCGTAAGATTAAAGAATTCCAAGCGCAGCTACAATTGATTCAGGAGGTATTAACTGATGACAACCGGAACCGAATTAATTAATCGTTTTGAACAATTCGCTAGTCCTCAATTAGCCGAATCCTGGGATCATGTGGGCTTACAAATTGGTAATCCTGATCGACCAATTCAAAAGTTGATGACGACCCTTGATGTGCGTCCAGAGATCGTTCAAGAAGCAATTAATCAACAAGTCGATTTTATTTTTGCTCATCACCCCATTATGTTTAAACCAGCCACTGACCTTGATGTCCGTAATCCCCAGAATCAAATGTATGCGGATTTACTGAGTCATCAGATTACCGTTTACGCTGCTCATACTAATTTAGATACAGCCAACGGAGGGATGAATGACTGGTTAGCGGATCAACTTGGGTTAACGAATTGTGAACCATTAGTAGCGGCTGGACAAGATCCTTTTACTAAGCAACCAGTAGGAATGGGTCGCGTTGGTCAGCTGCCTAACGCGATGACTATTAATGATTTTACTAGGTATTGTCAAAGCGTGTTTGGGGTGGCTGGATTGCGTTTAGTGAAGCCGGCATCATTTAATTCAACGATTCAAAGAGTAGCGGTATTGGGTGGCGCTGGGGGATCTTTTTATCAACAGGCTCTTCAAGCCGGAGCGGATGCTTATGTGACTGGAGATATTTCATATCATACTGGGCATGACATGATTGCCAATGGTTTAGTAGCCCTGGACCCTGGTCATCATATTGAAGCTGTGGTAACTCATCGTTTGGCAGAGTTATTTAAGCAATGGCAGTTAAGTCATCATTGGAAATTTGAGATTATTGAGAATCATATTAATACTGATCCTTTTGAATTTATTTGTAAGGAGAATTAACAAATGGAAAGTAGATATCCTGGGCTATTAGAACGGTTTTTAAAGTATGCTAAGCAAAATACGCGATCAGATGCGGAGTCAGCGACGATCCCATCCACACCGCGGCAAACTACCTTTTTAAAGGAGTTGCAAGCTGAATTAACTTCAATTGGGATTACAGATGCGAAGATTAACCCCGAGAATTCTTATTTGACGGGGACGATTCCCAGTAATCTTGATAAAGAAGTTCCTGTGATGGGGTTAATTGCACATATTGATACGGCTGATTTTAATGCCGAAAACATTCAACCCCAAGTAATTGAAAATTACGACGGGGTTAGTGATATTCACTTAGGCGACTCTCCATACGTCTTATCACCGCAGGAATTTCCGGCTTTGAAAAATTATGCTGGCGAAACCTTGGTCACAACGGATGGGACAACTTTGTTAGGAGCGGATGATAAAGCCGGGGTTAGTGCAATTGTCACTTTTGCCGAGTACTTATTTCAACACCCAGGAATTAAGCATGGTAAGATTCGTCTCGGGTTCGGACCCGATGAAGAAATTGGAACCGGAGCCGATCATTTTGATGTTGACGATTTTGGCGCTGATTTTGCCTATACCGTTGATGGAGGACCCTTAGGCGAACTCGAATACGAAACTTTTAATGCGGCGCAAGCAACGATTAACTTTACGGGTAAAAATGTCCATACTGGCGTGGCTAAAGATACGATGATCAATGCTTTACAATTAGCGATTGATTTTCATAATCAGTTACCGACGCATGACCGGGCGGAATTGACCGCGGATCGAGAAGGCTTTTTCCACTTGTATCAATTAGGCGGAACGGTGGATGCCGCTCAAGCGACCTATTTAATTCGAGATCACGATCGGCAGTTATTTGAGTTCCGTAAAACTGCTTTGGAGGCCATTGCCCGTGATATGAATGCGCGCTTTGATCAAGACCGGGTTCAAGTTAAAATTAGTGACCAATACTATAATTTAAAAGATGCCTTAAATGGTCATTTAGAATCAGTGGAAATGGCTAAGCAAGCGATGGAAGCTCTGTCAATTAAACCAATCATTTACCCAGTTCGAGGTGGTACTGATGGTTCAAAGATCTCATACATGGGACTACCAACCCCTAATCTTTTTGCTGGTGGCGAAAATAT
>NZ_AZFN01000022.1 GCF_001434365.1 Limosilactobacillus gastricus DSM 16045
TTTACAACCTATTAAAACATTACACTACCTTTATTTTATTGAGTGCCAGTATTGTTATTATTATTGGCTCCAGCATTAGAATCACCAGTTTGACCGGTCGAACCTTGGTTATTGTTGGTCCCATTACTATCATTTGTGGAAGCCTGTGTACTTGAAGGTTGCGTAACGGATGATTGAGTAGTTTGGTTATTTTGGTTGGTCGTCGTTTGATTATTGTTGTTATAACGATAAGTATAGGTAGTAGTACCAGTACTGCTTGTGCTGTCTGTATCAGTATCACTACTTGAAGAACTACTTTTCTTACTACTGGAGCTCTTCTTACTACTACTCTTATGACTAGATGAGGAACTAGTTGTCGTAGTCGTGCTATCTGAACTAACGGGATTCTGTTGGCGAACCATAAAGATGACGACCATGATCAATAAGATCGCCAACATGACCGTTAGCGCGATCCGAAATAGGGATTTACCCGCTGATTTTTTCGGTTGGTGATTTTTAGGTGCTTGGTGGCCATGCTGATGGTGGCTATTAGCCGATTGGGTTGGCCGGTAAGTAGCACTAGCTTGTGGGGCCGGTTGATCACCTTGTTGATGGCGAACGGAAGAACGACTCATGGGTTGTTCATTCGCATTAGTAGTCTCTTCTGTCCGTAAGTTTTCCCGCCTTGAGGATGCAGTGGCCTTGGGTGCTGGTGCAGACTTTGAATCGGGTTTGATTTGTGACCAGAAACCTTTGGCTGAGTCCATCAGTTCTTGGGTCGTTCCCTTTTTATTACTTCGGTTTCGTGACCGGCGTGAGTTGGTATTTGTCTCGGGAGAATCATATAGTTCAACCCGGGAACGTTTCTTGTGATTATTGTTATCCACGTTGGTTCACCTCGCTCTAAGTTGTGTTGATAATTATACCATGATTGCAAAGAAAAACCGATTAGGATGGGAAATCGCTAATCGGTTCGCGCTAACCAGTCATTAATTGGGAGGAAACTGGTTAGCAAAGAAGAAAATCAATTGGGGATGGTTATTACTATACCGATAAGGAGTGAAAAAGGTGTGAACTTAAATAATTATCAATGTGAAATTAAATTAAGGATCTCTAAACATAACGAAGCAGGGGAAAGCAATAAGGGTGGGAAGAAATGTCAATTAGCATTTCTTCCCACCCGCTTATGTGTAGCATGAAATAAGTGTTTTAAATTATTCTTCAGTTGTTTCCCATGGGTGCGCCACTCGATTAGCAGCTAAGCGCCGATCCCCACGAATGATATCAATTGTTGTCCAGGCTAATAGTAGCAGAATCAAAATGATCGTTATCCAGGCAAGGATGTCAGATAAGGACTTATTCCAAATTCCAAAACCTTCAAAGGTTGATGGTAAGTTGTAAAGGTTGAGGAAAGTTAAGCCGATTACTGAAATCCAACCTAGAATTTGGGTAATCCAAGAGTTCTTGAATTGGCCCATTTCAGCTTTACTATTTGTCATTAATAGTAAAGGTAGCATCGAGAATGGAAGGGCAAAAGCCAAGAAAACTTGAGAATTTTCCATTAACATGTTGATGGCTTGGTGTTGTTGAATTTCAGTCTCGCCTGCTGTCATGAGAACGCAGAGAACGACTGGAACCACTGAAAGTAATCGGGTCACGAGACGCCGGGCCCAGAGTGGCATTTTCAAATGAATAAAGCCTTCCATGATAACTTGCCCCGTTAAAGTTCCCGTGATAGTGGAATTTTGACCAGAAGCTAAGAGGGCAACCGCAAAGAGGGTTGAAAGGACCCCTGATTTAGCAACTGAAATTAAGATCGGGTTGCTTAACATCGAAGTATTATTTAAAGCTTCATAGAGGCCAAAGAAGGAAGTGTCTGAAACGGCGCCACTCTTGAAAACAGCGACCCCCACGATCAGTAACAAAGAATTAACCACAAAGGCCAGACTTAATTGGATGTTTGAATCCCAAGTGGTGAAACGGACCGTTTGCTTAATATCATCAGCATCCGTGTGATCAATTTTCCGGGTCTGCGAAATTGCGGAGTGCAAGTAAAGGTTATGCGGCATCACGGTGGCCCCAATAATCCCGAGCGATCCCGATAATGGTGAAATTCCATTAACAACAGGATGTTGGGCGATGGCTTCTGGGGTTGGAACAAGACCGGCGATGACACCCCCCCAATTGGGGTTGGATAAAATTACCTCATACAAAAAGACAAATAAAATGACAAGTATGAGGCAGGCAACGATGGCTTCAATTTTCCGAAATCCAATTTTAGTCAATAGTAAAAGAACCATGACGTCGAGCACTGTAATCATGACGGCCCAAATGATTGGAATATGGAATAAGAGGTTCAAAGCAATCGCCGCCCCAATAACTTCGGCAATATCTGTAGCCATGATGGCTAGCTCAGTCATAATCCAAAGAATAACTCCTAACGCCTTCCCTGTACGAGCTCGAATGGCCTGAGCAAGGTCCATTTCACTTACGATACCAAGTTTGGCAGCCATGGCTTGCAAGAGCATCGCAATCAAACTTGAAATCAGGATGGTCGTCATAAGGGTGTATTGAAAACTTTGGCCCCCGGTGATTGAAGTTGACCAGTTACCCGGATCCATGTATCCAACAGCGACAAGCGCACCAGGACCTGAGTAAGCTAACAGGGTCTTTAAGAAACCTTTTCCGCGCGGAACTTCGACCGTTCCGTTAATTTCTTCTAATGATTTACCATTAGTATGGGAAATTAACTTTGGCGCGCGGAGTTTGTTTTGTGTGTTTTTCACATCAAAACCACCTTTCCGTATATTAAATTGTCGAGTGCGCAAATTCTTCAAATTTTGCACCGAAGTAAGATTAACACAAAAAAAATGATAAGGCAACGGCTAATTGCCCGTCTGACGGCATTCGTGGCGGTTAACATTGAAAGAGTTTTCATGGGATCTTCATTCCGATATTCTGGTGATTTTGGATAGTTGGCAAGTATTTACTTGAATTTTTATGATAAAATACGAATGAAAGGAGGGGTAAAATGCCAACGGAGACGTTTTTAAATTTAGATCCGAACAAACAATCACGCATTATTCAGGCGTGTTTGCATGAATTTGGTACCCGTCCCTTATCGGAGGCTCAAGTAGCGCCAATTGTTAAAGAAGCTAAAATTGCCCGGGGATCCTTTTATAAGTATTTTGAGGATTTAACGGATGCTTATCAATACGTGTATGGGATTGCATTAAGAGAAATCCATAAGGGGATTCGTCCGCCTGATCGTGGTCACGGTCAAGTGAGTGATTATTTAGCCCAAGTCACGAATTTTTTAGACCAAAGTCACCAGAGTGGTTATTATGATCTAATCCGTCAACATTTACTGCATAACGAAGAACGGATTCCCCCTCGTCCGCAAGCAGTACCGATGGAGTTATCACCACAAAATTGGGCGGTTGGCGTTTTGGTGCACACCACGATTAAAGAGTGCGTCCGGGAACCAAAAGATCAAGCGGCCAAGTTAGAACGGTTAGCCGCAGTTTTAACTAAATTATTAGCTCAATAAGTTTATAAGCACAGACTTGGTTAGCTCAAAAGACATCATTTTTAAAATCTGCTATATTAGTAGTATTAAATTTAATAATCGGAGTAGAGAAGATGGATTTTCGGACACGTCGTGCGCTAATTAAAGATTTAATCAAAGAACGCGAGATTAGTACCCAAGAAGAACTAATGGAACTAGTGGCCCAACACGGTGTTCAAGCGACCCAAGCGACGATCTCGCGTGATTTACAACATTTAAATATTGTGAAGGTGATGGGCCAACAAGGCCGGACTTATTATGCTCAACTCCAAGAAACCCCAATGGCTTTAAATGAACGGCTAGTTGAAGCAATTCGCCATCGGGTCGAAAGCGTGACAACGGTTCAGTTTATGAATGTCGTTAAGACCACCCCCAATTCTAATTTTGCGATGATCGTGGCGGGGGAATTTGATGGAGACGAGAATGAAAAAATTGTCGGCACCCTAGCGGGAAACGACACTTTAATAATTATTAGTCCCGATGAAGAAGCCGCTCGATCCGTCGCGGAATTCATCAATCAATACCTGTAATTGAAATTGTGGAGAAAGTTAATTTCTTCACAATTTTTCTTTTTCCGCCTAGATACTATTGACCTTTAGTGACCGTAATGATAAGATTTTATGGATTTGATAAACGTTTATCAAATAGCAAAAAGTAGGAGAAAAAGAGAATTGAATAGTAAAAATTCTTTGGTTACGAAGCTGGCCTTCTTGTCAGTTTCGTTTGTTATTACGAGTGCGTATGCTGTCCAAGGGTCATTGCCACAATTGAAAGCGGCGTTGCATATTTCGCAGACTCAATCCGAGTATATTGCAACGACGCCTTCTTATGCCGTAATGGTTTTCGTCGTCTTATCACCACTGTTACAACAATGGTTTAAGATTTCAGATAAGAAGATGATTATGGCTGGGGTAACGGTTGTTGGGGTTGCTGGGTTGATCCCCATGTTTGTTTCTAACTATCCGGTAATCTTATTGTCACGGTTATTGTTAGGGGCCGGGTTTGGTTTATACAATTCCCAATGTATCTCAATGATTTCGGTTTGGTATGATGGTGATGTCCAATCACAGATGCTTGGTTGGCGGGCTGCTGCCGAACAAATCGGACAAGCCTTTTGTCTATGGGTTGCTGGTTTATTTTTAACCTTCTCTGGCAACTGGCACATGCCATTCTTGGTTTACGCCCTAGCCTTTATCGTCTTAGTATTCTTTGCTTGGCGAGTTCCCGATGATTCAGCAGTACAACGGGAAGCGGCTGATGAAGCCAAAGAAGCTGAAACCGCTGTTGAGGATAATGGGGTTACGAAGATCAGTCCTTTGGTGTACGTCTTAGTATTGTTTGCTTTTGTCCTATGTATTGACTATGTTGGTTTGGAAAACCGGTACTCAGGATTAGCGGTTGCTATTAAGGGGGCTCAATATACTGGAGCTTCTAACTTCTTATCCTTGATGTTGATTGGGGCCACATTAGGTGGTTTATTCTATGGGACCATTCATAAGTATCTTGGTTTTGGGACGGTATATTTAGGTCTTGGTTTAATGGCCTTAGCTAATTTCATGATTGGTTTAGCTGGGCATAATTTCTGGATTTTAACCGCTGGTCTGTTGATGGTTGGATTCCCATTACAGTTAGTTTCCCCGATGATTTTTGACCTCTTGCCTGGTCTAGCGCCAGCTAAGAATCAACCAATGGCCACCTCATTGGTCTTGATTGGTTTTAATTTTGGGGCCGCTTTCTCACCAACGGTTGCTGAATGGACTAACAGGTTATTAGGGAAGCCTTTATCAGGTTTTGATTTAGCAGCACCTTTCCCATACTACGGAGCTTTATTAGTCATTATTGCAATTATTATTTTTGTTTCACGTCGGTCATCGACGAAGCGTTAATTTGGAGGTTTTAACAAATGCCAATTGAAAATAAAACGATGTTAATTACCTATTCTGATTCAATGGGTAAAGACATTAAAGAAACTCATGAAATCTTAAAGGAATACATCGGCGACGCCATTGGTGGGGTGCACTTATTACCATTCTTCCCATCAACTGGTGACCGTGGTTTTGCCCCATATGACTACACAGTGGTAGACTCTGCTTTTGGTAACTGGGATGATGTTGAAGCCATGGGTGAAGATTACTACTTGATGTTTGACTTCATGATCAACCATATTTCCAAGAAGTCGGTTCAATACCAAGACTTCAAGAAGAACCATGATGATTCCAAGTACAATGACTTCTTCATTCGTTGGGAAAAATTCTGGGAAGCAGCAGGTCCTAACCGTCCAACGCAAGAAGATGTAGACAAGATCTACAAGCGTAAAGACAAGGCCCCAATGCAAGAAATCACTTTTGATGATGGGACCACGGAACATTTATGGAACACCTTTGGTGAAGAACAAATTGATATCAATGTTAAGAGCAAGGTAGCCAATGAATTCTTTAAGACGACTTTAATTGATATGGTTAAGCATGGTGCCGATTTGATTCGGTTGGATGCTTTTGCCTATGCTATTAAGAAGGTTGATTCCGATGACTTCTTTGTGGAACCAGAAATCTGGGACTTATTGAATGAAGTACGGGACATTTTAGCGCCTTACCAGGCGGAAATCTTGCCAGAAATTCATGAACACTACTCCATTCCTGCTAAGATTTCAGATCACGGTTACTTCGTTTACGACTTTGCTTTACCAATGACAACCCTTTACACGCTTTACTCCGGCAAGACTAACCGCTTGGCTAAGTGGTTGAAGATGTCGCCAATGAAGCAATTCACGACTTTAGATACTCATGATGGGATCGGAGTGGTTGATGCACGTGATATCTTAACTGATGACGAAATCGACTACGCTTCTGAAGAATTATACAAGGTTGGAGCTAACGTTAAGAAGAAGTACTCTTCTGCTGCATACAACAATTTGGATATTTACCAAATTAATTCTACTTATTACTCAGCCCTTGGTGACAATGACAAGGCCTACTTGCTTTCGCGGGCTTTCCAAGTCTTTGCACCAGGAATTCCAATGGTTTACTACGTTGGTTTGTTAGCTGGTTCTAACGATTTGGAATTATTAGAAAGTACCAAAGAAGGGCGGAACATTAACCGTCACTACTACAACAAGGACGAAATCGCGCAAGAAGTTCAACGGCCGGTAGTTGCGAACCTATTGAAGTTGTTGGCATGGCGGAATGAATTTGCGGCCTTTGACCTCAATGGTTCCATTGATGTCCAAACACCAAGTGAAACTACCATTACGATTACGCGTAAGGATGCCAGTGGTGATAACGTTGCGGTCTTAACCGCTGACGCTGCTAACAAGACCTTTACGATTACGGCCAATGGCGAAGTAGTTATGGAACAAAATTAAGATCAATATGAAGTGAGATTTTGGTCTCACTTTTTTTATTGCCAGATTTTTGGCATAATAACAAGTAATTAAAATAATGAGGATGAATAAGTGGTTGCGAAATTAAGTGATGTGGCACGACTGGCTGGGGTTTCGGTTACGACGGTGTCACGGGTTATTAATAACTATAGTTCGCTGAGTGAAAAAACAATTCAAAAAGTTCACGCCGCCATGCGGGAATTAAACTATCAGCCCAATGCTCTAGCTCGAGCGATGCAAGGGAAGGGATCTAAGTTTGTGGGCCTAATTTTACCCAACTTAACGAATCCCTTCTATGCGGAACTAAGTAACGAAATCGAATATCAATTATTCCAACGGGGCTACAAGACGATTATTGCTTCTTCGGCTGAGAACGAAGCAATTGAGCATGAATATCTTGCGATGCTGTCTGCAAATCAAGTTGATGGAATCATTTCTAGTTCGCATAACTTGGCGATTAAGGAGTATCAACAACTTTCTGCCCCGATCGTTTCCTTTGATCGCCGTTTGGCGGAAACTATTCCGACAGTTACTTCGGATAACTATCAGGGTGGCCAACTCGCTGCTCAGTATTTAGCCGATCATGGTTGTCAAAAAATTGCCGTTTTAATTGATGAAGATCGGTCTTACTCGCCAACGGTTAATCGACTTCAAGGAGCGGTTGACTATTTAACGCAAGTTCATCTACAGGCTGATCCACTCGATGTTAATGACCTCGATTTAAGGGCAGTATTTCCCGGGGAATATGATGGAGTGGTGGCCCCCAATGATCTTTTGGCCATGCAAATAATTGAGGTCTTTAAAACCGCTAATCGGCAATTAGGAAGGGATTGTTGGATAGTTGGGTATGATGGGTCGCAATTAATCCAAAAGTTAGCTCCTCAGCTACCAACGATTGTTCAGCCAAGTCATCAATTGGCTATGCGATTAATCGAGATTTTGATGCACCAGATTCAAGGGCTGCCCATTGAACCAGAATTGATGAATCCATTACCCGTGTATCTACACAGTGGAGAATAAAAATGAGGTCGAAAAGAAACGAAAATTAGTTTCCTTCCGACCTCCTGTTAGTTAAACAAAAAGATTAGCCATGGTAAGATTGCATGAAGCGGCGTAATAAACCAGTTTCTTCTTCAGTGGCTTGGGCAGAAGAAGAAGACTTAATATCGTGAACCCGTTCGACCGAGAGTTGGCTTCCTAAAGCAACTTCGTTATCGTTTAATTGGTGTTCCTTTTCAAAATCAATTAATTCTAAGGCTAATTCAGTAAAGTTTGTCATGCTATTCTCCTCGAGTTTTGAAATCACTATAAGTCTATTATAGATGATTTAACAAACTGAATATAGATGAATTTACGGATTTTTCGGGATTTATGATCGTTATCGGGATCTAAATAATGATACAATGAACTTATCAAACAATAAGGGGTTAAGATTATGAGTTGGAATTGGTTAGGTTGGCTACTATGGATCGCCGCAATTGCCTTTCTCGTTTATGTGATTCATTATATTCGAGTCAAGCAGTTAATGTTAATTGCTAAGACACACCAACGATTCGAAAAGGGACTCTTTTTCCGTTACGTCGTCTTAGTAGTCATTGCCATAGCTTGGCTAGGTTTTATGGGGTATGCTACGTGGTTCCGGCCGGTATCATATGCTGATAGCAGCGCGGTTACTACCAAGACGACTTATACGGCCTTGCAATTGTCCAGTAGTGGCAATGATTACTATTACGTGCGAGTTAATCACAGTAATGCCGGTAACCATGGTGTCGTTTCTTATACTTATCAAACCCAGGACGGGAACTATACTACCAGTGCCTACTTTAGTTCCTTAGCCGATGGGAATAATGTTTTACCGGCGACGGCGATGGACTTACCATGGAATAAGAAAAAGTTAAACCAAACGGATACCCAAACGGGACACGCTTTCGTGGCAACGATGACGGTCCGGTATAAGAATACCCTGATGAATGGAATTGGGATTCGGGCCAATCATATTGCCATCCAATATAACTTAATTCGGATTCCAAGTGATGATATGGAAATCCAGAAGTAGCACCATTCCGAAAGCGATCTAGTTATGTTATAATGATTCTTGGTGATTTTACTGGGGAAACCTAGTTAAAGAAAAGATGTAAGGAGATTTGTCATGATTCAAACAATTGATTTGAAAAAAGGGATGGTTTTTGAAAAGGACGGCAAATTATTAAAGGTGCTTTCAATTAACCACCACAAGCCAGGTAAGGGTAACACCTTGATGCAAATGGATATCCAAGATTTGCGGAGTGGTTCAATTGTGCACACAACGATGCGGCCTTCAGAAAAGGTTGAACAAGTGAACGTGGACAAGCGAAACGCTCAATATCTTTACGATGAAGGAAACAGTTCGGTCTTCATGGATCTGGAAACCTATGAACAATACGAAATCGATGGGGCCCAAATTCAAGAAGAAAAGAAGTTCATGGTTGAAAACATGCAAGTTCAAATGGACTTCGTGGGTAGTGAATTAGTCGGGGTTGAATTACCAGTGACAGTTACCTTAACGGTTGCTGATACCCAACCAATGGTTAAGGGAGCCACTATCGATGGTGGTGGAAAGCCAGCTACGATGAACACTGGCGTTGTGGTTCAAGTGCCTTCCTTTATTAAGAATGGTGACGAAGTAATCGTTAATACGACTGACGGTAGTTACAAGTCCCGGGCATAAAGCAAGGAAAATTAAAAAGGTCGAGAAGTTCTCGGCCTTTTAATATGTGAACGATGGGAAAAAAAGATCAATATAAAGTTTTAAAATTATATGGGATTCCAGTCGATGCAGATCCATCGGGGAATTATCAATTACGCGCTGATGCTAATGATCAAATTAAGGTCCATAGCTGGCGGATTGGTAAGCATACCAAGGGTAAATATACGGGCCCTGGGCAGTTAATGTTAACGGAAAATAATCTAACGGTCGTCATCTTAAAAGCTGAACCAATGGCTTTTAAGGATCGGCATCAAGAAGTACCCATGCAACGTTTCTTGACGGTTCAGGTTACGGATGAGGTATTAGCGAGGGGCTTAGGCTTGCTCAAGGAGTTCCTTTAGGACCACGGCTTGATTGTGCTGCTCATTTTTAGCGCCGTACAATAAGATGACATTTTGGATAGTCAAGTGGGTTTTAACTAGTTGTTTAAAATCCGCTAGGTCCGGATTGGCAGCTAGTTCATCGAGATAGCGTTGTTTAAATTCTGGATATTTAGCATCTTCATGGTTAAACCATTTTCTTAAAGGCGTACTGGGGCCAATGGTTTTAGCCC
Source organism: Limosilactobacillus gastricus DSM 16045 (assembly GCF_001434365.1). GTDB lineage: Bacteria > Bacillota > Bacilli > Lactobacillales > Lactobacillaceae > Limosilactobacillus > Limosilactobacillus gastricus. The sequence goes on from NZ_AZFN01000022.1 coordinate 10,226, forward strand.
ACGTATCTAAGTGAGCATTGACTTTTGATATTCCTCGTGGCCAAACACGGTCAACTAAAATACGATAACCGTCAAGATCGGCTGGTTTGGTATAAATACGTTCGATTTTAATTTGCATGATCATTCACCTCTTGGGATTATCATAGCTGAAAGTAGTCGAGGATGAAAGTATGGATGCTTATCAAGCATATTTTTCTAGCCAACCAACGACTGTCATTGCACAGGATCTATTGGGACGCTTATTAATTTATGATAGTGATCAAGGTCACTTCGCAGGTTATATTGTCGAAACTGAGGCTTATTTAGGCGTCAAAGATTCAGCTTCCCACGCCTTTAACCATCGACGGACCAACTATTCAGAATCGCTTTATGGCGATCCAGGTGACCTTTATATTTACCAAATTCGCGCCAATTATTGTTTTGATGTGGTGGTGCAAGCTCGGAATGAACCGCAAGGAATCCTCATTCGGGCAATTGAGCCGCTCGCCAATCTAGATCAAATGGCAAAAAACCGTCATCAAACGGGGGTTAATTTAACAAATGGTCCTGGAAAGGTGATGCAAGCTTTGGGGATTCAAGATCGTCATCTTGATGGTTTACCAATGGATCAAGCCCCTTTGAAGATAGATCTTAGTCAGCGCCGGCAACCGCAAAAGATTATGGTGACCCCGCGGATTGGGGTTAATCAAGATGGTGATTCGGGCAAAGATCTTTGTCGTTTTTATGTTTGGGGCAATCCCTACGTTTCAAAAAGTAAGCGTCGTGATGACGATCATGATCATCACGGTTGGCTAAAGAAAGAAAATTAATTTGGAGGTTTTGTTCGTGTCAGCGATCAGTAAATATTTTAAATTTGCAGAATTAGGGACTAATTATCGGCGGGAAACCTTAGCCGGTTTTACGACCTTTATTTCAATGGCTTACATTCTATTTGTTAACCCGAGTGTCTTAGGGGCGGCCAAGATGAATACGGGAGCGGTCTTTACTGCTACTGCCCTAGCCAGTGCTTTTGGGTGTTTGATGATGGGGATTCTCGCCCGTTATCCAATTGCCACGGCACCGGCTTTGGGAATCAACGCTTTTTTTGCTTACTCCGTATGTATTGGGATGGGAATTAGTTGGCAAACCGCTTTAGCCGGGGTTTTTGTAGCGTCAATTATTTTCATTATTATTACCATCTTTAAGTTGCGTGAAGCGATTATTGATGCGATTCCAAGTGACTTAAAGTATGCAATTTCAGCGGGAATCGGCCTATTTATCGCCTTTATTGGTCTTCACCAAGGTGGCTTAGTTGTAGCCGATAAGTCAACGGTTGTGACCTTAGGTTCCTTTACGACGCCAACCACCTGGTTAACGATCATTGGCTTATTAGTAACGGCTGTTTTGATGGTGATGAACGTCCCAGGAAGTATCTTTATCGGCATGGTAGTGACAGCGACCGTTGGCTTATGTTTAGGCTTAATCCCAATGCCAACGCATCTATTATCTGCTGCGCCTAGTTTAAAGCCTACCTTTGGGGTGGCCATTAGTCACTTAGGTGATATTAATACGGTTCAACTATGGGTAGTGGTTTTGACCTTCTTGTTAGTAACTTTCTTTGATACGGCCGGGACCTTAGTTGGTTTAGCTCAACAAGCTGGGTTTATGAAGGATAATAAGATGCCACGGGTTGGGCAAGCCTTAGTGTCGGATTCTAGTGCCATGTTCGTCGGCTCGATTCTGGGGACTTCCCCAGTTGGGGCTTACGTGGAATCATCGGCGGGGATCGCCGTTGGTGGTAGGTCTGGTTTTGCATCTGTAGTAACGGGATTGCTCTTTATTGTTGGGATGTTTTTCTCGCCACTACTCACGGTGGTGACGGATCAAGTGACCGCCCCAGCTTTGATCATTGTCGGCGTCTTAATGGCTCAAAACCTCCGGCAAATTGCTTGGGATAAGTTGGAAATTGCCATTCCAGCCTTCCTGATTGTGTTGGGGATGCCTCTAACTTATAGCGTTTCTGATGGGATGGCCTTAGGTTTAATCACCTACCCAATTACGATGATTGCTGCTAAGCGAGGAAAAGAAGTGCATTCAATCATGTATGGTTTGTTCTTCATCTTCATTATTTTCATTTGGGTCTTAAATTATAAGTAAACATTTTTAAATCTCCGGTAGTCTTGGTGCTGCCGGATTTTTTGGTCATATTAATGTTACTTTGTCGTTAATTATAATAAAATAGGTGCAATTAAAATTAAGGAGTAGGCAGATGACAGTTGATTTACAAGCAGTGAAAACAGATCTCTATGAAGCCGTAAACGGAGAGTGGTCTAAAACGGCCCAAATTCCAGCTGATCGACCAGCAACGGGGGGCTTTCAGGATTTAGTTATTGACATTGAAAAACTCTTGATGGATGACTTGGAAAAGTTTGCGTCGGGTGAAAAAGAGCTTCCTAATGAACAAATGGCTCAAGCCGTCAAGCTTTACCAGTTGGCTTTAGATTTTGATCGGCGGGCCAGTGAAGGAACTAGTCCGCTTCAAGTTGAGTTAGATCAGATTGAAGCTTTACAATCTTATGAAGATTATCAATCAATTTGGCACGACTGGTTATTAACGGGGAATCCCTCACCGGTGGACTTTGATCTTGATACAGATATGAAGAATGCTAAAGTATATGGCCTGTACGCTGGCGCTCCGACCTTAATCTTGCCAGAAAAAAATTACTATGCAGATGACAATCAACAGGGTCAAGCCCTCTTGCAGGTTTGGACGACAATGGCCGAAAAAGTTTTGGTAATGGTTGGGTACGATCAAGAAACCGCGCAAAAACTAGTATCAGAAACGAAGGCCTTTGATGCACGCTTGGTACCGCATGTTAAGAGTGCTGAAGAACGAGCTGATTATAGCAAGATGTATAACCCAATGACGGTGACTGAATTCGCTCAAGCAACGGAGCAATTATCATTGTCGGAAATCATCAAGTCCTTAATTAAGACGACTGAAGCTAAGGTAATCGTCACCGAACCGGCGTATTTCCAAGCTTTAGATCAAATTTTGGCAGACCATTTTGCGGAATTTAAGAGTTGGTTGACCGTTAAAACGATCCTTGGTGATGCCAGTGTCTTGACCGATGATCTGCGGATTGCAAGTGGTGAATATTCACGAACCCTTTCAGGCAGTCAAGAAGCCGTTAATCATCAAAAATTTGCCTATTACTTTACCATGTCCTATTTTGGTCAAGTGATTGGTAAATATTATGGAGAAACCTATTTTGGTCCTGAGGCGAAGGCCAATGTCGAATATATGGTCCACCAGATGATTAAGGTGTATCAAGAACGGTTAGAAAATAATGATTGGTTAAGTCCGGCGACCCGGCAACAGGCAATTGTAAAGTTAACCCATCTCGGGGTTCAAGTTGGTTATCCCGAAAAATTACCGGCTTACTATGAGCAACTAAAGATTGATACCGGGAAATCCTTGTTAGCTAATGCGATTACTTTAAGTCAGCAACTTAAAGCCGAAAGTTTTAGTCGTTGGAATCAACCAGTTGATCAAACCCGATGGGAAATGAGTGCGGCGACAGTTAATGCCTATTACCATCCATTTATGAATATTATCGTCTTCCCAGCAGCCATTCTCCAAGCGCCATTTTACAGCTTGCAACAAACGAGTAGTCAAAATTATGGAGGGATTGGGGCGGTAATTGCCCATGAAATTTCCCATGCCTTTGATAATAACGGCTCCCTCTTTGATGAATACGGGAACTTAAAGAATTGGTGGACTGAAGAGGACCAAAGTCACTTCAAGGCTTTAGCTGAAAAGATGGTTAAGGAATTTGATGGCCTCCCATACGCGGGACAAAGTGTGAATGGGAAACTAACAGTTTCGGAAAACATCGCGGATGCCGGAGGCCTGAGTTGTGCCCTTTCAGCGGCGCAAGAAGAAGCTGATTATAATGCTCAAGCCTTCTTCTTAAATTGGGCACGCGTTTGGCGGATGAAGGCGACTGAACAATACATGCAACTTTTGTTATCGATTGATGTCCATGCCCCTAATAAATTACGGGCCAACGTTCAAGCTCAAAATCTGACCGAATTCTATCCGGCATTTGATATCCAACCTGGTGATCAAATGTATCTGGAACCAGATCAACGGGTGCAAATATGGTAGCCATAACCGTCAAATTAGGCGATATTACACAATCTAAAGTAGATGCGATTGTTAATGCCGCCAACACTACTTTGCGTGGTGGCGGTGGCGTTGATGGGGCAATTCATCGAGCGGCCGGTCCCGCCCTTGATTTGGCTTGTGCAAAACTGGGGGGCTGTCCGACTGGTCAAGCGCGAATCACGCCTGGTTTCAATCTGCCTGCTAAGTATATTATTCATACTCCGGGACCGATTTGGGTGGATGGTCACCATCAAGAAGCGGAGTTATTGGCGGATTCATATCGGAATAGTTTACAACTAGCCTTGTCATATGGTTGTCAAACGGTAGCTTTTCCTTCGATTAGTACTGGGGTTTATCATTTCCCATTAGAGCGAGCAGCCACGATTGCTGTGAAAACCATGTTTGATTTCCTGGGAAATCAAACAACGATTAAGCAAGTTTGGATAGTAGCTTTTGATCCGGTCACGGCTAAAGTGTATCGAAACAAAATTGACGAATTTTAACGATAGGCTTTACAGTTGGCGTTTGCACCTTGTAAGGTAGTTCTTAAAAACGAAGCAAGGGGGCTTCTTAATGCGAACTACGAACATTCGAAAAATTACGATCTCAGCGATGTTGATGGCCTTGTTAATCATTTTTGGTCGGGTTTTCCTGATTCCAATTCCATGGACTCATGGGAATGTTAACTTATGTGATGCTGCCGTTCTTCTGGCTAGTTTACTCTTTGGTAAATGGTACGGTGGTACGGTTGGTGGTTTTGGAGCCCTCTTGCTAGACTTAATTTCTGGTTATGCTAATTTTGCTCCATTTTCATTTTTAGCTCATGGCCTAGAAGGTTTTTTAGCCGGATGGCTTTACACGAGGACGCATAATCGTTTCTTGGCACTGGGTGTTGGCATTGTGGTTATGGTTGCCGTTTACGTGGTCGCAAATGGCGTGCTATACACTTGGGTTGCTGGAATCCTTGGGATTGGAACGGATTTATTACAAGGAATTATTGGAGCGGTGGTGGCCGCGTTAGTATACCAACCCTTAAAACGGTGGGGAAACAATGAATAAGCTAATTGATTTTCTGATCTTCATTGTAACGGCCTTGTTTATGTTAATCTTGGACGATAATTTTACTGGGCTTGTTAGTAATAACCATCATTATTGGAATCATATTTTAGGATGCAAAAAGCTGGACAAGAAACTAATCTATGTTTCTATCCAGCTTTTTAAACTAGTTCAATTTTGATAATCTTAACTTGATAAGTGAAGTCTGGTGCGTTAACGGTCACGATTTTGCCGACTGATTGATGCATAATGGCACTACCGAGGGGTGATTCATATGAGATTTTTCCTTGATTAACATCAGCTTCTTGACGTCCGACCACTTGGTAGATCATTTCTTCTTGATCTGATAGATCTGCTAAGACGACTTTTGTGCCGATTTCAACTATTTTAGAATCTGTTGGTTCAATCACCTTAGCATATTTTAACTGTTTATTTAAAAAGCGGAGCCGGCTATCAATATGACGTAAATCGCGTTTAGCAGTACTATATTCAGTGTTCTCGGACAAATCGCCTAAAGCTCGGGCAGCCTTTAAGCGGGCCACGAGGGTAGGACGCTGTGACTTTAATTTAGTGATTTGGCTTTCGATTTCCTGATAATCAGTAATCGTCATTAGTTGATAATAGATTTCGGGCATGAGTTCTGCTCCTTACTAGATTAGGGTTATAATAACAAAAAAGAATTTAAATTTCAGGGAGCGGTTGAAGATGAGTATTGAAATTCCCACTAATATGGAAGAGGTGGCCATGAAGGTGGCTCAACAACAAGTTCGTGGCAATAATATTACGGTTGATCAGGTCATTCAAACAGCGATTCAAGAAACCATGCAGACTCTTAGATAATGCGCTCGATGGTCACTATGATGAGGTTAAGTGGCAAGATCAGGCCTTGGTGGTGATTGATTTTATGGGGGAACAAGTTGGTCAAGTCACTAGTGAAACGAGCTTGGTTGATGAATTTAAGGCCAATGCTGATCAACTAACGGATCGCTTAGCTCAAGCCACTGAACAAATTGTTGGCGGTAGATAAAATCAGCTTTATGGCATTGTAATTAAAGACGCGAGATTCGAGAAAATGTTTTCGAATCTCGCGTCTTTTTAGTTGAGGCGTTTTTTAACTTGGTAAGGTTGTGCCGCTTCATGATCGGCTGGCTTGGTATCCTTAGCATAAAAGATGGCATACTCTTCGTCATGCGGGCCTTTAGCGATTACTAATTCATCATCAATTTGTTTTTCGCGAAAAATTTGTCCTTGCCGAACTGCTTCATCATAATCATGAACATTAGCAATTGAGTCAGCAGGATTAAAAAAGATTCTTGTAGGCATAAGATAATTCTCCTTTGTTTAGGCGCGACTAGGAATGGTCAACTTGGCTTTTGCTAAGATGTGTCCTTGGGCAGCCTTTAAAAATTCGTTCAACCAGAAACCTTCTGATAAAGGCAACTCCTGATCGAGCGCATAAACCGTTAGCGTATAATCATGATTTTGATCCGGTGGTTGGGGACCGACGTAGCCGGTGGTAATCTGAGGATCGCCATTGACGAGACTGCCAGCATTACTATTGTTACCTTGGACAAACTGACCAGTCAGTTTCCGGCTAGCGTCATCAGGGATCTGGGTCCACGTAACTGGAAGGTTAGTTGCTAACCAGTGAATCCAAGTGAAACCGCAGACGGGAGTAGAGTCATAGTCAATGAAAACTAAGGCATAGGCTTTCGTTGCTGCCGGCGCCTCCGTAATATCGATGGGAAAAGAATGCACCGGATGGTCAGCTAATAAATCTGCTGTCGGTGCATATTTACCATATTGATCGGGTAAGAGTCCGTTAATTAATGGAACCGAAATTTTCATGGTGGCCTCCTTAGTCATCTAAATAGAGCGTCCGTAAATCTTTTAAGTCGGTTGCACTTAACTGCAAAGCATCCCTTAAGAAACGCTGAGTTGAACCATAGTTAGTGTAAATCTCTTGGATGGCAGAGTTCAGGTAATCCAAAGAAACGCCAGCTAATTGAGCGTAATTATCGATAAAGGTTTGGGTTGCTCCCTGATCTTTTAATTCATTCAACCGGTCATCAATCCATTGTTTGGTGGTTTGATTTGTTAAGAGATAATCTTGTTCGATAGTTTTTTGGTCTACCCCTAAGGCGCTTAGTACAAGATATGCGCCAATTCCGGTACGATCTTTCCCAGCTTGGCAATGGAAGATGACGGCACCATCTTCGGGAGTTTCCAGAAGATAAGTAAAGAAATTTCGATAGGCCTTAGTAGCGCTATCTAATTCGGTCATGAGCCGGTAAACCTCCCGCATATGTTTCGACCCGGTATTTGGTTTAATGTTCATCACGGGTTCGAGTTCGGAGGTGCGTTTGGAAGCTTCAGTTAAATCAGTTCCAAAAACGGGCTCATGATGAAAATGAGTGCCTTCGGGGATGCGGTCCGGTAAGGAGTCAACTTCGCGGGGGGAACGTAAATCAATATCATGGGTGAGATTGAATTGTTGCAGGTAGGTTAAATCATTGGCCGATAGCCGCCCGAGAGCTCCAGAACGAATTAATTTTCGCCATTTGACGGTGCGACCATCGGTTGTTTGATAGCCCCCTAGATCACGGAAATTTTCGCCATCATTAATTGATAATAATCGTTGAGTCATTAGTGGCTCCTTTCAAACTTGCTTATAAGTTGATTATACAAGCTTTTTAGATGAGTGCCAAAAATCATGCCGGTCAAAAATTCTAAATTTTAATAAAAATGTAAGCGCTACCTTGACTGATTTAATGGGCAATAGTAAGATGAACAAGTAAAAGATTTTACTTAATTTTACTTAGAAGTGAGGAAAAAACATGGATAAAGCAGAATTATTAGCAAAGTATCAAGACCTCTTTCAAGTACCAGGAGACGATGTCTTCTTCTCACCAGGACGGATTAATGTGATTGGTGAACATACGGATTATAATGGCGGACACGTTTTCCCATGTGCTATTAGTCTAGGCACCTATGGGGTTTTTGGTAAGCGTGATGATCAAGAAGTGCACCTTTATTCTGGCAACATGGAGGGTGATGAGGTTGTTTTTGACCTTAATGATGACCAACCGGAAACGGATGATGATCGGAAGTGGGCTAATTACTTTAAGGGGATGTTGGTTTACTTAAAGCAAGGTGGCTTTACAATTGATCAAGGTTTCAACCTCTATGTATATGGAAATCTTCCTTATGGAGCAGGACTCTCATCTTCAGCTTCAATTGAATTATTAATGGGGAATGTTTTAAAAGATGAATATAAGCTGGAGATTGAACAACTCGATCTCGTCAAATTAGGCCAAAAAACCGAAAATGATTTCGTTGGTTTAAATTCAGGAATTATGGACCAATTTGCGGTGGGAATGAGCAAAAAGGATAATGCCATTTTCCTCGACTGTAACACTTTGGAATATGAGTACTTGCCATTGAACTTAGGTGATTACGAAATCGTCATTATGAGTACGAACAAGAAGCACTCACTTGCCGGGTCAGCTTATAATGATCGGGTGGCCGAATGTGGTGAAGCTGTGAAACGGCTCCAACAAAAGTTAGATATTCAGACTTTAGGTGAATTAGACGAACACACCTTTGATGAATACTCATACTTAATTAATGACGAATTGTTAATTAAACGGGCTCGGCATGCGGTCTTAGAAAACGGCCGGACCTTGCGAGCTACGAAAGCGATGCAAGATGGTGATTTGAAAAAATTAGGCCGCTTAATTAATGCCTCCCACGTTTCCTTACACTATGATTATGAAGTTTCGGGAACGGAACTAGATACCTTAGCAGAAGCAGCCTGGGCCCAACCAGGAGTGCTGGGGGCTCGGATGATCGGTGGTGGCTTCGCTGGGAGTGCGATCGCCATTGTCAAGAAAGATCAAGCCGAAAACTTGAAGCAAGCCGTTGGTAAGATTTATCGGGACAAAGTAGGTTATGATGCTAGTTTTTACGATGCGGAAATTGTTGACGGACCACACAAGATTTAAGAGATGAAGGGATCGATGAAGATGGGTGTAATTAGTCAATATGCAGATCAGGTAATTGCCAGTGGCGCTTATGAACCGCTGGATCGCAATTATGTCATGAATAAAATCCGAGGATTAGTTGGTGATGAGGACGTCGCGGTAAGTGATGGCCGATTAGTCGATCAATTAGTGGAACTCGCGATTGCTCATGGAGCCATTGAAGACAGTGTAACTGACCGTTCAATTCTTAATGATCAATTATTTGATTTGATGACCCCAAGCCCAGCGCGGGTTAATGCGCGCTTTTGGGAAGATTATCATCGGAGTCCCCAAGAAGCGACTGATCATTTTTACCAACTTTGTACAGAAAATGATTATGTCAAAGTCGCAGCAATTAAAAAGAATATTGAATTTGTTAAAAAGGTCCAAGATGGCAATGAATTAGAAATTACCATTAACCTCTCGAAACCAGAGAAGGACCCTAAAGCCATCCAAGCGGCAGCCCATGATACAGCGGTGAAATATCCCCAGTGTGCCCTTTGTATGGAAAATGAAGGATACAAGGGTCGCTTAGGTTATGCTTCACGGAGTAACCACCGGATTATTCGCTTGACGGTGGGTGGCCGTGAATGGGGTTTTCAATATTCGCCATATGCTTACTTTAATGAGCATTGCATCTTTTTATTAGCCCAACATGAACCAATGGAAATCAACCAACAGACCTTGGTTAACTTAGTTGAAATTGAGCAGACTTTCCCCCACTATTTTGTCGGGAGTAATGCTGATTTGCCAATTGTGGGTGGGTCAATGCTTGCTCACGAACACTATCAAGGGGGACGGCATACTTTCCCAATGATGAAGGCACCGATCAAGCAGGAATTGTCTTTCCTGGATTACCCAATGGTCACGGCCGGGATTGTTGATTGGCCAATGAGTGATCTGCGCTTAACCAGCTCCGATACGACGGCCTTAGTTAACCTAGGTAGCCACATTATGCGAACTTGGCAAAGCTACAGTGATCCAAGTTTGCAGATCAATGCGGGAACAGCAGACGACCGGCACCATACGGTCACCCCAATTATGCATCGAGATGGTGATCGATTTATCCTCGACCTGGTTTTGCGGGACAATAACACGACGGATCAATACCCACTAGGGATTTTCCATCCGCACGAAAAATTGTGGCACATTAAGAAGGAAAATATTGGGCTAATTGAGGTGATGGGACGAGCAATCTTACCAGCCCGGTTAAAAGATGAGTTAGCTGAAGTTAAGAAATATTGGTTACAAGATCCTAACGAAATTGCCGAAAATCACTTACCATGGGCTCAAGAAGTCCAAGCTCGACAAACGATTACGGCTGATAATGTTGAAGCAGTGCTTGAACAAGAAGTGGCTCAAGTCTTTAGTGATGTCCTAGCTGATGCGGGAGTCTTTAAGCGTAATGCAGATGGTGAAGCTGGTTGGCAACGATTCATTCAACAGTTGTAAATTGAGGAGATGATCAGATGGCAGTCACCTTAAAAAATATAGCGGATGAAGCGGGTGTCTCGTTAGCCACGGTTTCTCGGGTGTTGAATAACGATCCCCAACTATCCGTTAGCCCTGAAACACGAGAACGGATTGTCACGATTGCCCAACGATTGGACTATAATAAACGGCGGCGCCAATCACCGATTAACCGGCGTTTAGCGATCGTTGAATGGTATTCAACCGAGCATGAGTTATCGGATCTATACTATTTGAACCTACGGTTGAATGTGGAACGAGCTGCCCAAGAAGCAGGCTATTCTACGGCCACGGTCTTTGCAGGAAATTTGACTTCACTAGCCGATTCAGTAGATGGGATCGTTGCGATCGGGAAATATAGTGCCCGTCAATTAGAAAAAATGAAGCGCTATGCCGACGTGATTGTGGATGTGGATGGGGACGCATTAGCTCAATCTATCCCTTGTGTTGTACCAGACTTTGTTGGGGGTATTACCCAAGCGGTTGATTATCTAGCTCCCCAGCACCAGCGAATTGGGATGATTGCGGGTCAAGAAACGACCGGTGACCAAGAAACGGTGGTCGATTTACGGTTAAAGACCTTTGTTAATTTGATGCAGGAGCGCAAACGGCCGGACAATTTAACTTGGTTAGGGGATTATTCGGATCATAGTGGTTACGAGCAAATGCAAGCTATTTTACAACTACCAGTTGACCAACGACCAACTGCCGTCATCGTAGCCAATGATGCCATGTCCATTGGGGCTAATCGCGCCTTACAAGAAGATTCAGCGGCTGAGATCAAATTAATCTCGTTTGGAGACGTGGCTGGGGTTGCTAATTATATTTACCCACCCCTTGATGCGATTCATGTGCCGACTGATCAAATGGCCATGATCGGGATTGACCTAATTTCCAAGTACATGAACAATCAATTAGCGCCAGAACGCGTGGTGGTAGGGACACAACTCGTGACTAGGTAGCTTTAGATCATAAAGTGATAAGGAGGCATTAGAGCCTCCTTTTTTAGTCACTAAAAGGGAAAACTTAAATTTATTAAAAAAGACCTTTACAATCAACTTTGATCGCGTTACATTAGACTACAATTAAAAAATGATTAGAAAACGTGAGGCAGAAAGATGACAAGAAAAGTTGGTGTTATTGGTTTAGGTCACGTCGGGACAGCAATCGCGAATTATCTGTTAGTGACGGGAGCGGTTGACGAATTAGTCTTAGTCGATACTAATGAATTAAAGGTGAATGCGGAAGCGACTGATTTTGAGGATGCGGCTGCAAACTTAAATTGGCATAGCAAAGTGGTGGTGAATGATTTTGCGGCCTTGGCGGATGCAGATGTAGTTGTGTCATCTGTGGGGGCAATTAGCTTACAAAATGATGATGCTAAACATGATCGATTTGTTGAGCTTAAGTTTACCAGTCAGGCGGCTAAAGAAGTCGGAACCCACTTAAAGGAGGTTGGTTTTAACGGGGTACTGGTATCGATCACGAATCCGTGTGACGTGATTACGGCGCTATACCAACGCTTTACTGGTCTGCCAACTGATCAAGTGATTGGGACTGGGACATTGCTAGACTCGGCTCGGATGAAGAAGGCGGTAGGGCAAGCACTTGATATTGATCCGCGTTCGGTAACGGGCTATAACCTTGGAGAACATGGTAATTCGCAATTTACAGCTTGGTCCCAAGTTCGGGCCTTAGGTCATTCCCTGCCAGAATTAGCAGAAACCGAGGGACTGGATTTAGATGAATTAGCCGAAGTTTCGCGGGCTGGCGGTTACACCGTGTTCCACGGGAAACACTACACTAATTATGGGGTCGCTTCCGCAGCCGTCCGGTTAATCAACGTGATTTTAAACGATGCGAATGCAGAATTACCGGTTTCAAATTGGAATGAAAAGTACCAAACTTATCTTTCCTACCCAGCGGTTGTTGGTAATAATGGAGTGGTTCAACAATTAAAGCTAAATTTAACGGACGAAGAAGAACAGCAATTAGCTCAATCGGCTAATTACATTAAGACGCGTTTTGATGATGTTTATGCCAAACTAACCGCAAATGACTAAAAACTCGGCCCATAAGTGGGGCCGAGTTTTTAGTTGAGCAAGTAGGTTATTGCTTTGTTTTAGCTTGTAAATGGAAATTGTACCAAACGGTAATAGCGATAATAACCGCTAAGACAAACATCATAATAAAGTCTTGACGACCACCCAGGTAGGTGTGAAAAGCAATTGCACTGGTTGGTTTACTCCGTTGCTGGATAGAAATGAGAGCGGCCGAGAGACTCACGCTGATGGATCCAGCAAATTGTTGAACCATATTAAAAACAGAATTAACGTCAGCAGTTTCTTGCCGACTCACGACGGTGGAGGCGTTGGAGATGGTGTTAGCAAATGCCAGGTTAAAGCCAACCCGGATGACAATGTAAACTAACGAGATCATGAGAGGCGTTAGTAACGACTGTAAGCCCATGTAAAACCAGGTCCCAATAATTAATAAGTAGCTCCCAATACTGATCGGTAGACGGAAGCCAATGCGATCAGCGAGAGTGCCGGCAAAGGGGGAAGTGAAGGCGCCCGCAAAGGATCCGGGAAGTAAGATTAACCCGGCAATAAAAGAAGAACTATGCAGTACATAGATGGCATAAGTAGGAATAATAACAGAAAGACCAATGTTGATAAATTGCAAGCAGAAATAGGTGATGGTGGCTAAGGAAATCGAGCCATTTTTAAAAATTCTGAGATTAATTAACTCGGCTTTGCCAAAGTGGTTAACGCCAATAAAAACGACCAAGAAGAGGATGCCAAGTAGACACCAGATCCAAAAGTCTTGATTAAAGCCATGGCTACCTAATTGGGCGGTAGAATAAACAAAGGAGAATAGGGATAAACCGAGGACGAATAAGCCCAAGTAACTAAAGGGCTTGTCGTTACCCATTGGATGGTTGCGAATAGTTAATTGACCGATAATGGTCCCTAAGATGACAAAGGGGATAATGATCCAGAAGATCCAACGCCAGCTAAGACTAGTGGCAACGGCCCCACCGAAAGTTGGCCCTAAGGCGGGGGCAAAAGAAATCACCATCCCAGCAATCCCAGACATAACCCCTAATTTATTTTTCGGAATCTGGGTGAAAATTAAATGAAACATTAAGGGAGTCGAAAATCCGGTGGCAATTCCTTGAATCAGGCGTCCAACTAATAGGACCGGGAAATTAGGAGCGAGGGCACATAATAAACAGCCGATAATAAAGGCGATGCCCGCCGTCAAATGGAGCCAACGAGCAGCGTATTTCCGAATTAAATAGGCCGTGGTCCCCATGACGATGGTCACAATTAATAGATAACCAGCGGTGATCCACTGGACCATATCTAAAGAAATATGGAATTCATTACATAAAATTTGATAGGTAACGTTCATGGAAGTCTCGTTTAAGATTCCTAAAAAGGTGATTAAAGCAGTACTAAACAGGGCCCAATAAGTGGTTTTGTTGGTTGTTTCGGTCATAATTTGCCATCCTTCACAATAAAAACGGACTGATTAGCGATGGTCTTCGCAACAGTCCGTTTAGTAATTTTCTATTTTATTTTAATCAATTTAGGAATCGATTTCAAACCCCAATTAAGATTATTTAATCGCTTTAGCGATAAAGAGGCTACCCTTAAAGTCAGCAGGATCCTTTTCAGGGGTCCGTGGCATTACCCGTGGGACAAAGTAACCAGCTGACATTAATTCTTGACCACTAAAGACTTCATCGCTGTCGTTAACTGTGTACTGCTTTTCAGGATCCAGTCCGGCAAAGTAGAAGCGGATGTAAGCTGGGTTAGCCCCATTTAGGACCTGGAAGCGAGCCCCGATGGCTTCGGTTTGATCGTCGTTAACGACTTCCCAACTAAAGACGTTTTGTGCATCACTATCCGGGCTTTCCAAGCGGTAGAACTTTCCAAATTGGAAGAGGTGCCGGTATTGCTTGTAGAAGACAACCTGATCGCGGATGGTTGCTTGTTCTTCGGGGCTTAACTTGGTGATGTCTAACTCATAACCGAAGTCACCGAAGTAAGCTACCTTAGCCCGTAAGTCGATGGAAGTCAATCGACCGACTTGGTCATTTGGCACGGCAGAAACGTGGGCTCCCCACATATTTTGAGTGTAACCATATGAGGTCCCGTCTTGGATGGCTAACCGTTCTACGGCATCGGTATCATCGCTAGCCCATGCTTGTGGAGCATAGTACATCATCCCAAGATCAAAACGTCCACCACCCGAAGCACATGATTCAAAGAGAACCTTTGGAAAGGCCTTAGTTAAGCGGTCATATAGGTCGTAAACTCCAAGGATGTAGCGATGACCAAATTCGAGTTGCCGATCGGCAGGTAAATCAGCGCTAAAGGCTTCGGTAATACTCCGGTTCATGTCCCACTTAATGTAATCAAGTTGGGTATCTTTGATGATGGCACTCATCTTTTCGTATAAGTAATCAACGACTTCTGGCCGCGACATATCTAAGACGAATTGATGCCGGGCAGGCGTTAGTTGCCGTTTTGGCGCTCCGATCCGCCATTCGGGATGTTGTTGGAATAATTCACTATCCACGGAAATCATTTCTGGTTCGAACCAAAGTCCGAACTTCATGCCGAGATTGTGAACCCGGTAGGAGAAACCGCCAATCCCGTTGATGAATTTCTTTTGATCAACGAACCAATCACCAAGGCTGGAAAGATCATTATCCCGGTGACCGAACCAGCCATCATCCAGGACAAACATTTCGATCCCTAATTCCTTGGCTTTTTCTACGATTGGCATCAACTTATCTTCGGTGAAGTCCATGAAGGTAGCTTCCCAGTTGTTGATTAAGATTGGCCGATCTTGGTTAACGAAGTTTTGGTTCAAGAGGTGGTGGTTGTAAAAGGCGCCAAGTTGTTGACTTAATTGGTTAAATCCATTATCGGTATAGGTTAAGACAGCTTCAGGAGTTTGGAAGGATTCGTCCGTTCCAAGGTGCCAACCGAATTCTTCAGGGTTAATCCCAACCAAGACCCGCGTGGTATCGAATTGATCGACCTCGACGCTATCTAAGAAATTACCAGAATAGATTAAGTTAAAGCCGAAAGCCGCTCCTTGGTTATTGTCCGTGTGTGGTCGAGCTAACATAAAGAAGGGGTTAGATTGGTGACCAGAGTGGAGACGAAGACTGCTGTTACTTTGAGTACCGTAACGAAGTGGACTCCGGTGGAGATGACGTTCCCGGGCCCAAGATCCGTCAAATTGAACGAGATCATATTGGCGATCAGGTAAGTCTAATTGCATACTTAAAGCACGGTTTAATTCGACCGGTGCGCCATGATTGATAAAGGTGCTACTGCGGACGATGACATCTTCATTTTCGAAAACAGTATAGTTCAGGACTAATTCGACTTGGTTAACATCGTCTAAAAAGTGAAGTTTAAGCGTTTGACTGTCATCTTCGTCGCTGGCAAAAGCGGATGGTTGACCAGCCAATCGGTCCTTCCCGTTCGTTAGTTCATAATGATGGTACTTAAATTCACTGATTCGTGAACCGTCGGGATTAGTTAATTGGAAAGCTGGGTAACGGAAATCACCTTTACCAAAACTAGCATATTCTTGCTTTAATAATTCCAATTGGAAATCAGTTTGGTCATCAGTTAAAGTGTTGGTACAATCGTGTTCTTCGTGAGTGTCAAGATTAAGGTAGTCGGCTTTTACTGGAATTTTGGTTCCGTAGTATAATTGGCCGGCATCGCCGTTGATCATCATGTGGAAGATGTAACTGGTGTTAGCGGTTTGTAAATGGAAAAGTTGATGTTCTTCATTAACATTAATACTCATGGAAGTTTCCTCCTCAATAATTTAAAGCAAAAGCGAGATTTACCATGGTAAACCTCGCTTTTTGTAGCCATTTGTTTACCAGACTACTTAGTCGTAACTTCTAGAACGGCTTCATTATGAAGGACCGCGCCAGAATCTTTAATTGTCGTAAGATCAAAGTCTGGTGATTTTTCATTCTTGGTAAAGACAACCATTACAGTATCATCTTTACCGGCATTCTTAATAGCGCTGGATGAGAATTCGAGCAACTTATCATCGGCGTGAACTCGTTGACCGTTATGAACGAAGCTGACGAAGCCCTCTCCTTGCATCTCAACGGTGTTAACCCCAACGTGGATTAAGACTGGAATACCATCATCAGATACTAAGGCCACCGCATGGTTAGTTGGGAAGGTTGCGACCACTTTCCCATCAAATGGGGCGTAAACATCACCAGCAGATGGATCGATCGCAAATCCTTCACCCATGGAACCACTGGCGAAAACTTCATCACTTACGGAAGCCAATGGTAAGAGTTTTCCGTCAACTGGAGCTAAGAATTGCGTGGTGCTGTTAGAACCATAAGCTGCATCTTCGTCCCCATCACGGGTTGCAATGGCTTCAGTATCATCTTCAGCCAAGTTTTGGTGCCAAGTCCGTTCCAATTCATCCACGATTTCAGCGTGGTATTGTTCAGATAACTTAACCTTCTTAGCGAAGATGAAGACTGAGATAATAACCATTACGGCAGGAACCGCAAACATCATCGTCTTGAAGACCAAAGAACCGTGGCTCGTGATCGTATCCGCCGTGGCACCGGAAATCATGCCGGCAGCAGTAGCAGTTAAACCAACAACCCCAGAAGCAACGGCGCCCCCGAACTTATCAAGCAATGGACGAACAGAAAGGACTAACCCTTCATCCCGGTGACCTAACTTCAGTTGACCATATTCAACACTATCCGTGATGATCATTAAGACAACTAAGAAGTTTAATGGTTGTGGTAAGGCAAAGAGAACCCCGGCAATCGTGGCCATAACAACTGACTTACCAGCAAAGGCAAAGAGGACAACAGCACAAAGCATGATGGCTACTGAACCAAAGAAGACGTTCCGCCGCGTGAACCGCTTGGAAAGGGCTGGGTAAAGTGCCACAGTGAAAATCCCGATAACCCCATTTAGTAATGGAAGGTAGGAGTAAGCAGCTGAGTTACCAATAATGTATTGGAAGTAGTAAAGTTCCAAAGAGTTAAGTAAGGTAACCCCAGTGGTGTAGAACAAGTAAGTAACGGCAATCGACATTAATTGGTCGTTATGAACCAAAACGCCTAAAACTTGACCAATCGTTGTAGATTCCTTGTTCTCCCGGAGTTCGTTTTGCTTTTCATGGGTGAAGAGACCCACCCCGATAGCAGTAATGGCGGAAATTCCGGCAACGATTAAGGCAAACATGAACCAACCACGGTCATCACCAGTCCCCCCATTTGACTTAATGGAGAAGAAGAGGACCACCGGCATAATGATAACCCCAACTAGGTTACCACCAATTGTTGACCCGATCCGAGCGAAAGTGGCGGTCTTTTCCCGTTCTTCCGAGTCAAATGAGATCGCAGGGATCATTGACCAGAAGGCCACATCGTTAAATGAATAGAAGATATCCATCACAATGTAGATAACGGCGAAGATTGCCAAGTATAGGTAAGGACTACGAGTCGTCAAGCCACCCATGTTAGTGAACAAGATGGCGATAGCAACGGCAGAGATAATCCCCCCACCAACAACCCAAGGCTTAAAGTGACCCCAACGAGTGTTGGTTTTGTCGATGGCATTCCCGATATATGGATCGATGACCAATTCAACGATCCGCAAGATCATGATCAAACCAGAAATGTAACCGACCATCTTAGCGGTATTAGCGCCGCTTGAGAACAAGTGTCCCGTCACGAAGTTCATGAAGTAGGTGGACAACATCCCGTAGAACATATCGTGACCAAAGGCACCAAATGAATATGAGATCCGCGCGGTCATACCATTACCGCGTGGTGCAGTAGCGTCATTCATAAAAGAACCTCCTATCAAGCTTTATGAAATTCACAAATATAGTGTAACCGCTTTCAAATAAATGATCAAGATGTTTTTAGTAAAAAATTAAGTAAAAAATTATTTTTTTACTTCACAAGTTGGCAAAAAGCCGGAATCATCGCCTTTATGAAAGCTAAAATCTTATTGACCTTGCTAAAGCTTGGTGTCATAATTTTGAATGAATCAGAATAACTAATGTCTGAGAGCATTAATTTTGGAGGAAGATATTGTGAAACAAGTAGATGCCAATTCATCGTCGATGAGTACCAATCAAAAATGGGTCTTAGCTTCCTTATCGTCAGGATTTATGTTGGAGAATATGGACGTGATGTTTCTGTCCTTTTCTTTATCGGCGATCATTGCCCAATTACATATTTCTAGTGCCGCTGGTGGTTGGATCGGGACTTTTACCAATTTAGGAATGTTTGTTGGGGGTGCCTTGTTTGGACTCCTAGGTGATCGAATTGGTCGGGTCAAAACTTTTACTTATACCATTTTTATTTTTGCGATCGCCACCGGTTTAACCTTCTTCGCCCATAACATTACTAGTTTGTACATTCTACGGTTTATCGCCGGAATTGGAGCCGGTGGGGAATACGGCGTTGGGATTGCCTTAATTGCTGAAAATTTCCGAGCCAGTCAAATTGGTCGCATGACTTCGATAGCAGCTATTGGTGGTCAAGTGGGATCGATTTTAGCGGCCTTGTTGGCGGCTTGGGTTGTCCCAACTTGGGGCTGGAATACTTTGTACCTCTTCGGGATTTTGCCCGTGATTTTGACTTACTTTGTCCGTGAACATGTGCAAGAAAGTGATAGCTTTTTAAAGGCTCAGGCCCAAGCCAAACAGAATCAAGAACGGATTTCTTTTGGTCGTTTGTTCGCAACGCCAAGCTTAAGCCTGCAAACCTTAGGCTTAATGTGGATGACCATTGTACAGATTGCAGGTTATTTTGGTTTGATGAACTGGTTACCATCAATCGTTCAACAACAACACGGCCTGAGTGTTTCTGGTTCATCCTATTGGATGATTGCTACGATTATTGGGATGAGCCTGGGAATGTTAGTTTTTGGAACGGTACTCGATAGATTAAGTCCTCGGTGGGCCTTTACCATTTTCTTGTTGGGGAGTGCTGGAGTAATGTTCACCATCTTAAATGCTCATACCATGGTTGGAATGCTGCTAGCAGGAGCTTGTATCGGCTTCTTTTCCAACGGAATGTTTGGTGGCTATGGAGCCGTAATTAGTTTGCTTTATCCAACTGAGATCCGGTCAACCGCCAACAATGTCATCATGAATACGGGTCGAGCAGTTGGTGGATTTTCTTCGGTGGTAATTGGCTTGTTAATTGATCATTATTCCTTAACAGTTGTCATGGGCTTTTTGGCAACCCTCTATATTTTGAGTTTTCTGGTAATGATTTCATTGCCAGGCTTGCGAAAAATTAAATCTTAAATTGATAACGATTAGTGAAGTGTCTACACTCTTCGCTGATCTTTTTTTATAAATTTCAAAGCTCGCCTTTCACTTATATACCAACATTTATGTGAATACCAGCCAATATAGTTCGTGTTTTAATGGAAAATATACCTTGATATTTGCTCAATCGTTCGTTATTATGAAGTTGCGTTCGAACGAGAGATAGATAATTGATTAGAAATGAGAGGTAATTGACGAATGGAATTTTCAACAGTTGAAGCGGCCTTGGAACATTTGCAAAAAGGCGGTTTTGAAGTGAACCCTTAAAGTTGGACACT
>NZ_AZFN01000023.1 GCF_001434365.1 Limosilactobacillus gastricus DSM 16045
TACAGGTCCATCAATACCAGTTGACGGAGACCCATTTTTCATCGGTAGCCTTTTTGATTATTGATCATTAAGCTTAAAGATCGGTATTTTTTCTGTCATTTCATGACCCGTATTTGACCGATTTTGACGACGCTGTTCATATCGTTGCCGATCAGCTTCAATTGCTTGGGGAGTCGTTAAATTACTTTGTTGCCATCGTAATAGAATCCGATCCATGTACTTTAAAGTGTACTTACCATTCACTACGGCTTCTTTTAAGGCTAAATGAATTAAATCAGTCGAATAGTGATCCTGATCAATCCACTGATTGACATATTGGAGCTCCATTGGTGATAAGGTCCGCCCAAATTCAACTTGGATTTGCTTAAAGATTTCTTCGCGGCTCGTTGTCGGCTCTTTCGTGTCCGTATTAGGGTCATTTTGATCGCCTATTTTCGTTAACTGATCAATTAATCCCGAAAAATCGTAAACCGCCATATCTTTGCCTGATGCAGTTGATACTAAGCGTTGGGTTACCAATTTGTGACTGACCATTTCATGAATCAATTGATTTACCTGGTCTTCACTAGTCCCAAGATGATCGGCAATAGCCTTGAGTGAAGGTTGATTAATGCCACGATCTAAATAAGACTTTAATTCTAAATACACCATCAATTGCCCCGTCGTCATGCCAATCTCGTGATAGTGATGTAATAATAAATTGCTAATCGATGTTGTTCCAGCCTTTAAATAGCGGTGCAAAAAATCAGCAACCATCTTCCTCAACCTCCTTAAATTATGCTTACCGTCATTATACTAAAGTAAAAACAGGCTGGCGAAGAAACAAACTGTTCCTTCCCAGCCTCTTTTAATGTTGCAACTAATTTTATGGATATAAGCGATTTAATAACCGTGGGAATGGGATTGTTTCCCGAACATGATCCGTCTTTGTAATCCAAGTCAAGAACCGTTCCAACCCAAGTCCAAACCCAGAGTGTGGCACTGTTCCATACTTTCGTAAGTCTAGATACCATTCGTAGGCAGACTCGTCTAGACCTGCATCTAGAATGGCCTGGCGAAGCACTTCATAATCAGTTTCCCGTTCTGAACCACCGATAATTTCCCCATAACCTTCAGGTGCTAATAAGTCCGCACAAACATAGACATCATCTCGGGTTGGGTGACCCTTCATGTAAAATGGCTTAATTGATTTTGGATAGTTCAAAATGAAAACGGGTTGATCAAATTGATCAGCCAAATAAGTTTCTTCTGGCGAACCAAAATCGACTCCCCACTCAATATCAAAGTCAGCTTTTTTCAGCATTTCCACGGCTTCATCATAACTAATCCGTGGGTAAGGTAATTTAGTGAAAGGCACCAAGCTTTCCGGATCGCGACCAAGAACTTCAAGTTCATGACGGCAATCTTTAAGAACCGAAGAAACCAAGTAAGCCACATATTGTTCCTGAACTTCCAAGCTTTCTTCTTGATGCATGAAGGCCATTTCCGGTTCAATCATCCAGAATTCAATTAAGTGACGACGCGTCTTGGACTTTTCTGCTCGGAAAACTGGTCCAAAGGAATAGACCTTGTTTAAGGCCATTGCACCCGCTTCTTCATATAATTGACCTGATTGTGATAAGTAAGCATCTTGATCAAAGTATTCCGTATGGAAAAGATCAGTGGTTCCTTCTGGGGCATTTCCGGTTAAAATCGGTGGATCAATCTTAGTGAACCCTTGTTGTCCAAAGAATTCATAAGTTGCCCGAATAACCCTATCCCGAACTTTCATCATAGCTTGCGGTTTGCTTGACCGAAGCCATAAATGCCGGTGATCTAGTAAGAAGTCAACTCCATGTTCCTTGTTACCAATTGGGTAATCTTCACTATCGCCAATCAATTCGATATCATCAATTTGAATTTCATAGCCAAATTTGGATCGCGCATCTTCGTGGATTTCTCCGGTTACCCAAAAGCTAGATTCTTGCCGTAAATCATGACGCGCCATTTCGAAAATTTCTTCTGAAACCTTATTTTTTAACAAGATTCCTTGGAAAAAAGCTGTCCCATCCCGAAGTTGTAAAAAGGCAATTTTCCCGCTTGAACGCTTATCGGTTAACCAAACCCCTATGCGCACGCGTTCGTTAACGTGCTTTGGCGCATCAATAATGTTAATTGTTTCCAATATTTTCCTCCTCAATTTAAAGGTTATTCATTTCTTCTACGATCTTACCAGTTTTGAAGTTAACCAGGGCATAATTTAATTTTCCCTTTGTGTTATAATAGGCCACTTCCCAAACTGGTGACTTTCGATAAATTCCTAAAGCAGTATGAAGAACTCGGCGAATCTGGTGCTTTTTTTGAACCACTTGAATTGCTTCTCGACCGGTAATTCCACTAGACTGTTTCAATACCGTCACCTTACTGCTACCTGCAGGAACGATTACTAAAAGCTGTTGATTTTTTTTATTTACGCCCGCCACCGAATAATAAGTTCGCTCTTTATTGTAAATAAAGAAATTACTAACTGTCGTCAAATTAGCCTTGGACTTGGCTAAAGCTGTTACCCGGTTTTGGGCAACCGTTTTATCATGATTGGCACTGGCATAAAAGCCCCAACCGCAAGCTAGTAGCACGACCACCACCAGAAGCCAAATCCAGCGTCGCCGATGTCGACGTGGTTGGCGACTGCGGCGTTGATGACGTCGATTCTGATTCCGCTGTCGTTGACTTTGCATGGTAATTCCTTTCTAAATTAACATCTTTTGCATTATACCAAATTTTTACCCCAGCACCGCGGTTATCGATGATTTTTTAGAAACTTTTTCACGAGATTTGCTAATTGATTGCTGGCTACTTGTTCAACTGGTAAGTTATCCGGCAACATATTTAAAACACTCTTCCCATAACGTCGGCTGATTAAACGTGGATCAAGGACTATCGTAACTCCATAGTCATCTTCCGTACGTAAGATCCGCCCAATTCCTTGTCGCATTCGCATAATCATCTTTGGTAAATCAGCTTGATAAAAAGGACTTTGTCCCTGGGCCTTTAGATGTTCGTGTTGGGCTTTAACCATAACTTGATCTGGTGAGTCAAATGGTAAACGAGTAATGATTAATAATTGCAATTGATCTTCCGGGAGATCAATCCCCTCCCAAAAACTTGCTGCCCCTAACAAAACTGAATCCGTTCCAGTCGCAAATTGTTTTAAAATTTTATCCCGATTACCAGTAATTCCCTGAGCCAGAATATCGCGTTGATCAAATAAACCTGTATTACGCAGTCGACTATAGACCTGTTCAATCGTCACCAGGGAATTAAATAAAATCATTGTTTGACACGGATTAGCAATTGTAATCTCAGCAATAGTTTGCGCTAAATAATCGACGTATTGGCTTGTTTGTTCTGGTTCTAGAGCATCTTTAGCAATATACAAATGAGTTTGTTGTTGAAAATCAAATGGCGAGCCGAAGCGTTTGATGCGGACTTGGTCGGCAACTAGATCCAAATGCTGATAAAGATAACTTGATTTGTGCGAGGTGAACAAGGTTGCGCCTGTAAAAATCATCGCAGAAAAGTAAGGGTAAACGTGGTGTGACAAGAAATGGTTCTGTTCTAGTAATCCCCCACTTAATTTCAGGGTACTCGTTTCGTTTCCTTGGTTTACCGATAGCCAAAACACCGCCGCTGCTGGTTGATCTTGAACCGTTTTACTCATCTCATGTAATTGCTGATCAAACTCAATAAGTGATTGATAGTAACTATTAAATTGACTCATTAAGTAACGATCAATCATTAGCCAACTATCCCGTCGACCATTGAAGAGACGTTGTAAGGACGTAAAATGAAGCTGAACACTTGCCAGAGCCTGTTCCAATTCAATCATCTGCGGTAAATCAAAGTTAATGACTTTTTGAAAAGCCTGGTTATCAATTGGTTGATCAATATGTGCCGTGGATAATTGGCTTGAAGGCAAGAGGTCCATTAAAGTTTCTTCCAAATTAGTCACTGCCTGGCTTACTTGATCAAGATCATCATATAGTAATTCGACATTATAAGCCCCTAATGGCAAATTTTTAAAAACATCGGTGAGATTATGCTCGTCGCGATGACTAACCAGATTATGGAGTTGATTAATATCTGTTGCCACCCGTTGAAAGCTAATCGTCGTTCGTGATTGCTGCATGACGCTCTGGCTCAAATGTTGAGCTTCATCAACAACTAGATAGGCCTGTTGATCGTCATTAGTTAATTCGTCGGCATGTGCAACTAAATAGGCATGATTGGTAATAATGATATTGGCAAATTGCAATGCTCGTTGGCGACGCACTAAAAAATCATCCCGATAATATGGCTCATCTGGTGTTAAGGTTCGTAATCTACCATGTCGAATTTGCGCAAAAAATGGTGAATTCATCGCATTAAGATTTAATTCGTCCAGATCACCCGTGGTCGTCGTTAAGAGCCACACTAAAATACGAGCCTTCAATAGTTGAACATTGGGAGCATCATCAGTCATGCTTAATGACCGAGCGAAGCGCCCTAGGTGGATATAATGCTGGTTACCCTTTACAATTACGGCAGTCATTTTAAAAGGTAATAGAGCATTTAATTGAGGAATCGTGACGGCTTGAATTTGTTGTTGTAAAACATTGGTCGCCGTAGAAACAATAATTTGATCATGTGGATATGCTAAATAACTCAGCGGAACTAAATAACCCAAGGTTTTTCCAGTCCCTGTCCCAGCTTCAACCACTAATTGACGAGGCGTATCAGAATGCGAAAACTGATTGTAGATACTGTTCATTAGCTTGGCTTGGATAGGTCGATATTGAAATCTATCACCAAAAAAAGCCAATTTCTGTCGTTTGGTATGCGGGTACGGACGTCGTTTCAGGGCATTTTCAACCTGAACTGGCCGCACCTTATGTAAGACTAATTCCCCACTCATGTATAAATCATCAGGTAAGCGATAATTTTGCTTTTGTCGTTGGACTAGTGCTCGATCAAACATTAAGGCCGTATCCAAGGGCAATTTTAAATTCATGTTTTGCAGGTGCTCTAAGGTCGGCGTCGGTAATTGATCTAAACGTTTCATTAAATCAATTAACAAAGTTGCCGTCGCATCAGCATCAGAAATAGCTGAGTGTGGATTATCATGCTCAATTGCCAAATATTTTGTTAAATCCCGCAAACGAAAGCTTTCGGCCGTTGGCATAAGAATCTGGCTAAGCGTGACCGTGTCTATGGCCGGAATTTCTAAAGTCGGATACCCCGCCCGTTCTAGTTCCATGTTAATGAAGGCAAAATCAAAATTAACATTATGCGCGACAAAGGTCGTTCCCGTTAATAAAGCATAGATAGTTGGCGCTATTTCATCGAAGTATGGCGCTTGCTTTAAATCTCGATTATGGATCCCCGTTAATTGCTGAACTGCTAGGGGAATCGCCATCCCGGGATTTACTTTGGATTCAAATTGATTAATAACTTTTTGGTTTTGCACTAGGACACAGCCAATTTGGATCACCCGGGAACCACTGGTTAAACTCGTCCCAGTGGTTTCTAAATCCACCACCGCATAGATGGGGCCTTTTGATGATTGATGTTTATCCACCGTTTTCATCCTTTCTTGTCTACTAACTGTTATTAATGATACTATTATTGGCGTTATTTATCTATGATCATCTAAATCGTGGTAAAATATAGATTTGTAAATAAGGATCATAGTTTAGGAAAGTGAGTTTTTGTGCAATGGTTAACTCAGCAACTGGGACAAGTCATGCCAAGATCATTTTGATTGGCGAACATAGTGTGGTCTACCACCAACCGGCAATTGCCCTCCCCTTGCCAAGTATTCAAACTATTGCCACCTTAAATACTACTCCCAGTGGGCATCTAATTATTAGTGAAAGTTTCACCGGTAAGCTTGATCAACTCCCTGTTCAAATGCTTGGCATTCAACGCTTAATTGAGCAATTAATGGAACGTTTCGCTGATCATCAAAATGGCTGGGTCTTAAAGATTACTAGTCAAATTCCCCAAGAACGCGGGATGGGATCTTCGGCGGCGGTCGCAGTTGCAATTACGCGTGCTTTTTTTAATTTCTACGAGACCCCCTTAGAGCGAACTGAATTATTAGAATTAGCTAAAATTGAAGAGATTGAAACCCACCGTAACCCAAGTGGTCTAGATGCGGCGACGGTAAGTTCTGATCAGCCGCTTTGGTTTATTAAGGGCGAAAGTGGTCAAGCCTTCCCCTTAAATCTCTCTGGCGCCTTAGTGATTGCGGATACCGGGATTAAAGGGGCGACCAAGGCGGCCATTCAAGCCGTAAAAGAAAAACTCGCAACTGATCCAACTGCTCATGAGCGGATCAAACACTTAGGTGAATTAACTAAAGCTGCCAAGCAAGCCGTGATTGACAATAATCTTGAGATGCTCGGACAAATCCTGGATAATGCTCAACTTGACTTACAAGCTCTAAAGGTGTCGTCGTCTGAACTGAATCATTTAATTCAAGTGGCTAACCAAGCCGGTGCTTTAGGAGCTAAATTAACCGGTGGTGGTCGTGGCGGTTGTATGATCGCCTTAGCCCAAAACCTATCTAGCGCCCGGCAAATTGCTAGCCAATTAATGGCTCATGGTGCAAAACAAACCAATATTCAACCATTTAAAGGAGCGACGACAAATGGCTAGTACGGCCCGTGCACATACTAACATTGCCCTGATTAAATACTGGGGGAAACGTGATGCTGATTTAATCCTACCCTATACTGATAGTTTATCTTTAACCTTAGATGAATTTTATACTACGACCACGGTTGATTTTGACTCTCAGTTAAAACACGATCATTTAATGATTGATGGTCAGGTTATCAGTCCTGATAAATCAGCAAAGGTCGCCCACTTTATGGACCTTGTCCGTCAAATGAGTGGTCAAAAAGCTTTTGCCCAAATTAAATCCGTTAATCATGTCCCGATGTCGGCTGGCTTGGCTTCTTCTGCCTCCGCTTTTGCTGCCTTAGCCGCTGCGGCTAGTCGAGCAGCTGGTTTAAATTTAACGCCAACCGAATTAAGTCGCTTAGCCCGTCGTGGCTCCGGATCAGCTACCCGGTCGGTTTTTGGCGGACTAGTCCAATGGCACCGTGGTATAGATGACGAAAGTTCTTATGCAGAACCAATCATGGAAAAAGTAGATTTTGGGTTAGAAATGATTGCGATTATGATCAATCGTCAGCAAAAAAAGGTGTCTAGCCGGGGCGGCATGCAAGCGTCCGTTGATACTTCGCCCTATTTTAAAATCTGGCCGGAAGTAGTTGAACAGGATTTAAAAGCCATTAAAATTGCGATCCAGGAGCGTAATATCTCCAAGATTGGTGAAATTGCCGAAGCTAACGCGATGCGTATGCATGCTCTAACCTTATCTGCTCAGCCACCTTTTACCTATTTTGAAGCTTCAACTATTAAGGCCATTAACTTGATCAATCAATTGCGTCAAACGGGGCTAAACTGTTATTATACTATGGATGCTGGTCCTAACGTTAAAGTGATCTATGATCAAAAGGACCGTCCCCAGATACTCGCCGCATTAGGTCAGGTTTTTGGTCAAGATAACCTAGTTGTCGCCCAACCTGGTCCGGGTATTGAGTATTTGGAAACGATAGAATGTGAGGATTAAATCTTGATTATTGCAAAAGCGCCCGGCAAGTTATATATTGCTGGTGAATATGCGGTGGTTGAAAATCAATATCCCGCGGTATTAGTAGCTCTCAATCAATTTGTTACCTGTACCATCCGCCCAACTAGTCATCTGGAAGGCTCAATTACAAGTCACCAATATGAAAACATGGGATTATCTTGGCGCCGTAATGGTGATCAAATGATCATTGACCGCCGTGACAATCCCTTTGTCTATATTTTGTCGGCCATCAGTGTTACGGAGAAATATGCCAAAGCCCTCCATAAACCTTTAGGCGTTTATGATCTAACAATTGATAGTCAATTAGATAGCGACTCAGGCAAAAAATATGGTTTAGGTTCCTCAGCTGCTGTCACAGTCGCAACTGTTAAAGCTCTTTTAAACTACTATGAGATTCCTGCTAGTAAAGAGATGATCTTCAAGTTAGCTTCAATCGCCCATTTTACGATTCAAGGGAATGGCTCCCTTGGTGATGTGGCCGCTTCGGTCTACGGTGGTTGGATTGCCTACCGGTCTTTTGATCGGGCATGGCTTGCAAACCAACGGCAGCGTTGCACTTTAGTGGATTTAATTAGTCAAACATGGCCTGGCCTCGAGATTGAATCACTGATCGTTCCGAATGAACTTCAATTAATGATTGGTTGGACTGGTAAGCCCGCTTCAACCTCTCACTTAGTGGATAAAATCGACGCCTTTCGCCAAATCCACCCTGAGCAATATCAAGAGTTTTTGGAAAATAGTCGCCAATGTGTGGAACGCATGGTCGAAGGTTTCCATCAACAAGATATTGCCACGATTCAAAATGAATTACGAAATAATCGCCTGCTCTTGCAAAGTCTCGCAATTCAATCTGAAGTCCAGATTGAAACCCCACTCTTACAACAGCTCTGTCAAATTGCGGAACAGTTCAAGGGCGCTGCTAAAACCTCTGGGGCTGGCGGTGGTGATTGTGGGATCGCGATTCTTAGTCACAAAAAAGATCGATCCAGACTAACCGCTGCTTGGCAGGCAGCAGGTATCGAACCCCTAAATTTAGCGATTCACTATGTTGATGAAGTTATTAGTGAATCTGTATAAATCAATCGGTCCTCGGGGCCGGTTTTTAATTTATGGCTATCATTGCTATAATTAAACTAATTACTTACCTGGAGATAAACATGGTTAATCAACATGCACAGCGAAAAAATGAACACCTTTCTTTAGCAGAGAAAGATTATGCCTTCAATCATCAAAATGATCCATTTGCCGGGATCCAATTAATTCCGCGCGCCCTGCCTGAAACGGATTTAAACATGATTCAGACTCATGCTAAACTAACTGATAAGTTAGAGATTACTTGGCCGTTTTATTTAGAGGCCATGACCGGTGGGAGCGAACGAGCCGGTAAGATTAATCATCAACTGGCCACCGTAGCCAAAAAATATGATCTTGCCATGGCAACTGGCTCGATGAGCATTATTTTTAGAGATGATCAAGCTAAAGCATCTTTTACGATCGTCCGTGAAACGAATCCGAATGGGATTATTATTGCTAATCTAGGAGCTTCGGCTACTCCCCAACAGGCCCTAGCAGCCATCGATTTAATTCAAGCAGATGCCTTAGAAATCCACTTGAATGTTGCTCAAGAGTTAATTATGCCAGAAGGCGACCGAGAATTTCTTTGGTTAGAGAACCTTCAAGCTATTCAAGCAGCGATAAAGGTTCCCCTAATCGTGAAAGAAGTGGGGAGTGGGATGAGTGTCAATGATCTTAATCAATTAGCGAACGCTGGGATCCAAGTAGTTAACATTAGTGGCCGAGGTGGTACGAGTTTCCCGCGGATTGAAAATCGACGTAATCATCACCGAAACTATCATGATAATCTATTAGCCTGGGGATTAACTACTCCCCAGGCACTCATTGAAAGTCAATTCCGTCACAATGCAAAACAGCAAATTATTGCGTCTGGCGGCATCACTAGTCCGCTAGACGTTATTAAAGCTGGTGCGATGGGAGCTCAAGCAGTCGGCGTTGCCGGTTACTTTTTACACCAACTCATCCAAGGCGGTCCTGAAACATTAATTCAAGAAATTGCTGAGTGGCAAGCTGAAATCCCTGAAATTATGACCATGCTAGGTGTTAGTAGCTTTGATCAACTAAAGCAAGTTGGCCTGATTTTAGATCCAGAATTATATAATTATCAACAACAACGACAAACTCAAATTAAAGCTTAAAGACGAGAAAGAACCCAATCGGCTCTTCCTCGTCTTTATTAAATATCTTCATTTTAATAATTCAGCAGCTAAAGCAAAATTGCCCCGCGTAGCTGATTCATTGCGTGGAACTGACGGATGAATAATGTAGTCTTCGATCTCGCCAACTTCCATATAGTGGTTAAACATCCGTTCAAATTGTTCCCGAACTTTTTTTATTAGTTGTGGTCGCGCCACACTACCTCCAAAAATAATCTTTTCCGGACGTAAAATCGTGGTTGCTTGAATCGAAGCTTGAGCAACATAGTAAGCTAAGATATCCCAAACATGATCTGTATCGTCAACATCTTCACCGCGAATACCAAGTCGAGCCTGGAAAGTTGGTCCCCCGACCAAACCTTCCAAACAATCCCCATGATATGGGCAAATTCCCGTAAAGGTACGATCATCTGGATGGCGTTTAACAAAGACGTGACCCATTTCAGGAGCCCCAACACCACCAATAAAATTACCATTTTGGATGGCACCAGCACCTACCCCTGTCCCGAGCGTAAAGTAAACTAAGGAACCATGATGAAGCTGATCTTTTAAATTAAGGTATTCACCATAAACTGAGGCGTTCACCCCTGTGGTCCAGTAGATTGGCAGATTAAAATGTTTTTTTAATTCACCAACAAAATTAACGTTTTTCCACCCTACTTTGGGCGTTGTAGTGATATAACCAAACGTGGGGCTTTGGGGATCAATATCAATCGGACCAAATGAAGCCACGCCAAGCGCTGCTAGTTCTTCTTGATAGGGGCTAAAAAAGGCGACAATGTGCTTAAAAGTCGCTGCTGGATCAGTGGTTAAATAGAGTGCCTTCTTAATGATTTGTTGATGCTCATCAGCCACGGCACAAGTTAAACGCCGCCCCCCAGAATCAATACTTCCTAATAACATTATTTCACCCTCGAACTTTTTTAATTAATACCCTTATTTTAGGCTTAAACTAAAATCATCACAAGCCAAACCTTAATCCCTTGGGAAAGAAATTTTTCAGATTTGACCCAGTTACTTTTCCCCAGCCACAATGATGGCCCTGACAAGTCACTACATACCAACCATTAGTGGGTGGATCAGTTAAAGTAATCACATCACCATGAACATAAGAGTGCCAATCATCAAATGAGATTTCAACTTGGCGTGCCTGCTGACAAGCTAGGGCTAAGGCATGACTCGGTTCAAAACGTTTTTTCTTAAAGATCCCTAATTCAACGTCGCCTTGAACGATTTTAACCTTTACATCTCTCGGGAATAAATCTGGCATCGCAATCAAGTGGTCTCCAACGGTCACTAGACGTTCTGGCTGGTATGCTGGCAGTACCGTCTGACGAAATTCTTCCCAATACTGTTGCTGTTCTTTGGTTAAACTAGGTCGCTGTCCTTTACGTTGTTTCACTCGTTTACTGACTTGCGGCTCTCCAGCAAGCTGTAATTTAGCAATAAAGTGCCCCTCACCCTGATAATGATGGGGGAATAAACGTAAGGTCTTTGTTAATTCAGGGTTACCATTGGCCCAAGCCGGATGACCGGCATCCATTCCGGCTTGTTTAGGAATTTCAACCAGCGATAATTCTGGATAAGTATCCAATAACCATGCAATCACTTGTTCATCTTCTTCCGGTGCAAAGGTACAAGTTGAATAAACTAAGGTCCCCCCTGGTTTTAACATTTGCAAAGCCGATTTCAAAATTTTTCGTTGACGATTTGCGCATTCAAGAGGATAATCCGGATGCCAATATTGGATTCCTTCCGGCTCTTTACGAAACATGCCCTCTCCCGAACACGGGGCATCGACTAAAATCCGATCAAAAAATTGTGGAAATTGTGGTGCTAAATGATCAGGGCTTTCACTCGTAACTACAGCCTGGTTGGCTCCCCAACGTTCCAAATTTTCTGCTAAAATTTTGGCTCGTTTTGGAAAAATTTCGTTTGCCACCAGTAGGCCTTGATCTTGCATTTTACCAATTAGATGAGTACTTTTGCCACCTGGTGCTGCACATAAATCTAAGACTTTCTCACCGGCTTGCGGAGCTACCACTTCCCCTACCAGCATGGCCGAAGGTTCTTGACTATAAACCCAGCCCGTTACATGATCTAAAGAATGACCATCTACCTGACCATAATACCCAGTTGGTACAGCAGCAATTTTCCCCTTTGCTTGAGCAATTGTGGCCGTGGGCAGAGTCGGTTTCAATGGGTTCGAGCGAAAGCCGGCTTGACTAGGTGCTTGCAAAGCTGCTAAAAAATCAGCGGCTTCATCCCCTAATAGACGTTGATATTTTTCTATAAAAGCGGTTGGTAATTCCACAATATTTGCTCCTTCAAGTTGATAAGTCAATTTTACGAAAGCCATAGCTTAGATGCAAGAAAACAAAAAGGATCGCTAAATGGCGATCCTAAATATCATTATTCACTGGTCGATGTCGATTGGCTACCCGCCGCGTTTTGCGTATTAGTCGTTTGATGACTTGCTAGCCAATCTTGAAAATCATAAGTCAAATTGTGCCAAGTTTGTTGTACTGTATTAACTAATCGACTGCCTTGACTTTCGTTAGCGGTGGTTGTCGCTGCTACCTGATTGGTAGCTGGTGACTGGGTATTTTTGTAATACCAGACACCTCCGACAACTAACCCAATAATTACAATTGTCCTTAGTCGTAATCGTCAGACCTCCTTTGCTTAGCATGCCATCATTATAAAAGTGAGATATGACTAATTCGAGAACAGGACTTTATTTATCTTTTAAAATTTGGAGATTGAACGTTGCTTTAGTTTAACGGGTGATTGGCGATGCAATACGATTGGCACAGGTTCCGTAATGACATCGCTAAACTCTAACCCATAGAAATTTACTGGTGACAAAGTATGATTTTGTAACCAGATCCGAATGTTAATCAGGCCCCGCTTCCAACCAGTGATTTGGTTATCATTGCTCAATAATTCTTTAATAAACACAAATTTAAAGTCCCCAACTTGGCGCCCTTTGATAGTCGTATAAGCTTGCGGTTGCGGATCAATTTGTCCCTGATCCATCAGGTCTTGCACAATTTGACGGAGATAGAGGTTGACTTTGGTAGGCATTTTAAAGCCTAAATATAATTGGACATTGACCATGTTACGGGTTCCCATTAGATCAACGGTATATTCGCTAGTATAGGGTTCATCAGTGGTGTTAACGGTAATAAACCAGTAGACCTTCGCCCGTTTTAAATCCTTATCCAAAATCGAATATAAAATTTCACGTTTGACATGATGATTCCGATTAACCCGGGTCATCATCACGAGATTAGAAACCGTCAGTGGCAAAGAATCATCATTACTTAACTGGGAAAGCATCGTCTTGTAATTATCTAAATTAAGATATTCATTTTCGGAAGCAAAACTGTCCCGTAATTTGTTTCCAAAGTACCAGCCAACCATAATTAGAAGAATCAATAAAGTAATCAAAATTGTTACATAACCGCCATGAACAAATTTAGTCATACTAGAAATGAAGAAGATTCCTTCGATGGTGACGTAGACAATAGCGAATAACCAGGCTAGACCAGCTTTAGTCTTTAATTGGAGATAATGGAATAACAATAAAGTGGTCATCAACATAGTCATCGTGATGGCTAGTCCGTAGGCTGCTTCCATATGCGCGGAAGTACGGAAATATAAAAGCACACACGAAGTTACTAGACAAAGAATCCAATTAACCGCACTAATGTAAATTTGCCCACGGGCAAGCGACGGGTGTTCCACCTTTAAGCGCGGTAAGAATTTCAAACCAATCGCCTCTTCAATTAAGGTAAATGATCCAGTAATCAGGGCTTGGGAGGCAATAATGGCCGCTAAAGCAGCAATTACGACCCCAAAAAGATAGACCCATGATGGTAACATTTGATAAAAGGGATTATACCCTGAACCAGTTGGACTAAAGCTCCCGACCCGATGCAATAGGTAAGCTCCTTGCCCGAAATAATTTAGCACTAAGGAAAGACATACAAAGGGCCAAGTCAAATAAATACTGGGACGGCCCACATGCCCAATATCAGAATATAAGGCCTCGGCCCCCGTGGTGGCTAGGAAAACACTCCCCAATATAAAGATTCCCGCTTTATTCGCCGGCGAGAATAATAATTCAATTCCATAATGTGGCGATAAAGCTAATAAAACCCCAGGTTCATCGACTAAATTGGCAATTCCAAAAACGGCTAAAAAACCAAACCAAATGAGCATAATCGGTCCAAAGGCTTTCCCCAAGATACTTGTTCCAAATCGCTGAATGATAAAGAGAATCAAGAGAATTAATAAAGTTACGATGACCACTTCCGATTGGTTATGCACCCAGACTTGATCACCAATTTTAATTCCTTTCAGCCCTTCAATCGCCGAGGTAACCGTTACCGCAGGGGTTAGGGTCCCATCAGCTAAGATCGCTGCCCCTCCAATTAAAGCTGGGATAATCAACCAGCTGGCCTTCATCTTATGTCGCAAAAGCGCATACAGGGCAAAAATTCCTCCTTCCCCATGGTTATCGGCCCGCAAGGCAATCAGGACATATTTAATCGTCGTCATCAACATCAAAGTCCAGAATACCAAGGATAAAGATCCAAAAATATAATCACGGGTTAAATTTTGAGCGCCTCCGGCATCATTAATTAGGGCATTCATCACATATAGTGGGGAGGTTCCAATGTCACCATAGACGATTCCTAGCGCTACCAAGCCCCCTGCTAGTAAGCTCGTTTTTTTGGTTTTCATATTCTCAATCTCCTTTAGTGTTAACAATTTAATTTTAACACTATTTAACGAAAAGGAGCCGGAAGGTTATGTGCTCCCTTCCAGCTCCTAAAATCCTATTATAATGCTAACTTATCCATTATTTGTTGATAGACCTTATCAGCCCCAATACCCGTTAATAATGGTAAGCCCGAAATAACTCGATCTTTAATCTCATCGGGGACTACCGTGGTACTAACAAAGACATCATAATCATCAACTTTATTGACATATTCTGCAATATTGCCCTTGTATATTTTAACCTGGTCTAAGACACCAGCTTGGGCTAGATAATCTTTAATCTTTCCTTCTGCTACCGTTGAAGTTGCAATTCCACTTCCGCAAGTCACCATTAATGTCTTCATCAAACTACCTCCATCTTATGCATCTTGCTTTATCCTTTTACGATTATGAAATTTATTAAACCAAATCATCAAGCCTAAGGTAATAAGGCCAATCAGTCCGATACCGCCCCAGGTCATTACCTTACCAAGGCCCACAATGACCCAGGTTGTCCAGACCCCACCATCACTTAAGACCGAAATTGAAGAACTACCATGTAAGCTAAATTTAGCGGCCTTTGCTGAAGCGGTCACCAATGGGGCTACCCATGAGGCAATATATAAGCTAATGACAATATCAACAATTCCACCAATTAATGACCGGAAAATATCACCCCTAAAAACAGCACACATGATGGCAATCATATATGGAATGGTAGCCAAATCCCCAAATGGTAGCATGCTGTTACCTGGTAGGATAATCGCAATTAAGAGGGTAACCGGAACTAAAATTAAGGCCGAAGATAAAACCGTTTCGTTCCCCACAGCTAAGGCACTATCCATTCCAATGTATAGATCACGGCCGGGGAAGTGCTTCTTCACTAGATCATTAGCTCCTTCGGAAATTGGGGTTAATCCCTCCATTAAAAGTGATACCATCCGTGGCATCAGAATCAAGACTGCTGCCGTGGTCACACCTAATTGTAAAGTTTTAGCTAGTGAATATTTAGCTAAAGCCCCAATTACAATCCCAATGATTAATCCCATCACTCCAGAATCACCGAAAACGCCCATGCGCTTTTGAATGGTTTGGGGAGTTAATTTAATCTTATTAATTCCCGGAATCCGATCCATGATCCAATTCAATGGCAAGGCCAAAATAAAACCTGGGGCTGAAGCGCCTTGAGGAAAAGAAATCCCCTCTAAGCCATATTGTTTTTGAATGTAAGGAGCAGATAAATCAGCTAAGAGATAAATAATCATAACATGAACCACCATCGTGAAGATTCCTAAGATGAAATCCCCGGTAGCAGCATAGACAATGGAGCCAGTAAAGGCAATGTGCCAGTAGTTCCAAACGTCTACATCCAAAGTTTTGGTTAAACCAAATAATAATAAAACCAAATTAGCAATAACCCCAACTGGAATGGCTAATCTACCAAGAACAGTCCCATAAGCAACCGCGGAAGCAGCTGGCCAACCAATGTCCAAGGTACCAAGGTGTAAGCCAAAATTACGAACCATTGTATGGGCAGCGGGGCCTAAATTTTCGGTTAATAGGGTAATCACCAGATTTAACCCAATAAAGCCAATCCCAACGGTTAAGCCCGCTTTAAAAGCTTTCCCGGGTTTAATCCGTAAGATTAACGCAAAGATAAATAACAGAATTGGGAGCATCACACTCGCCCCTAAATTAACGAACCACTGTAATCCTGCAGCAATCATCTCCATTAGTATTCACGACCTTTCTTTAGATAATCTGTGCGGCTTGCATTAGGGTAATTAATTCTTCGCTTGATCGGATCGTCATCAAGTGATGCATGGCAGATGCATCTTGAAATAGCGCCATTAATTTTTGCAGCATCTTTAACTGATCTTGTCCCTGCTTAAGGGCTAACATAAAAATCATCTGCACCGCTATTTCTTGATTATCGCCCATCTGATGAAAGATCACCGGTTTTTTTAAACGCATAAACGCGATTTGCGGTTCGATAACCTTATCGGCATCCGTATGCGGAATCGCTACCCCCATCGTCTGAGTTAATAAACCGGTGGGAAATTGGTGTTCTCTTTGGATGATCGCGGTCGAAAAATCTTTCGTCACTAGACCCGCTGTTTCTAATTTCTGAGCTAAAGTGGTTAGTGCCCTCTCTTGATTTGCCATCTCCTGATCAAACAAAATGATTTGTTTATCAAACAACATTAATTCACTTACTCCTGTCTAAACATTGCTTTGATTTGAACCAACTGAATAGTTGGTTCTTTTAATTGTTGTAGATGATCATCACTAATTAGTGCTTTCATAAAGCTATCAATCTGTGTATCAATCGTACGCATCAGTAGAATCACCGCCGTCGTAACATTTTGGTCCGCCAGCTTCAATGGCGTCTGCAGATGGCTGACAATAACTACATGATCAAATAAATTTTCATTAATGATGTGCGGCATTATTATGCCTGGATCAATGATGGTCGAACCAACCTGTTCACGCCCCACTAACTGTTGAATTAATTCATTCTGTAAATCCGGTTCCTTAGTCATGAGATGACCTAATTGATATAACCAATCTTGATAATCTTTGACTTGCTTTAAATTGACTAATTTAAATTCCATCTTTAACTCCCAATAGTTGTCCCAAGCGTTTTTGATCTTGAACCGTAAATAAAGCATTCGTTAGCATCACGCATTCCTGGTTATGAGCTTGGACCTCAACTGTGGTAATAATCAGATCAATTCCCTGATACCGTTCAGGATGAGCCTCGTACTGTGCTTTTGACGTAATCCCGACAATCTCTAAATTTGGAAAGCGTTTATGAACCTTGGCGCAAAGTAATTTGGACGTTCCAACCCCACTTGCACACATTACTAGTGCTCGTTGATGAAATTCGGTTTCTTCAAAGTATTTGGCAAAATATAGCGTGATAAAGCCAACCTCATCTTCATCAATCGACCAGGGTAACGAAAGGCTAGTTTGTGCCTGCTGAGCTAAATGCTGGACCCGCGCAAATAATTCCCCATACTCTAATTTAATGTCTGGCAATAGTTTATTAGCCACTTGAATCTGATTGTTAAGCCGATTCATCATCGGCCGCAGATGACTTATCAAATCATTCCGTAAGGTCTGGATTCCAGTAGCATGCTCATCCAGATCAAAGCCGTTTAGAAAGGTTTCCACGAGTCGATTACATAGGGGAGTCGAATGGGAATCATAAATGACCTCATGACTATACCGCATGGATAATAGGTACTCGACCAGCGAATTAATTTCGGTTGGTTCAATCGAATGCTGAACATACTCCCCGACATTTTGCATAACATTTTTAGCAACTTTTAAAATGATCGGCTGCGCATGAATAAGGGCTTGATCTTGCGGTGATAATTGAATACTCTGACTTGCCTGGACCTTTCCTGTTCGATACCGCTTCATTAAGACGTACAGATGCGAGAAAATGTTGATATTGTAAGGATAGGGAATCGAAGTTTGAAAAGACCGTTGAATTAATTCCAACTGAGCAGTTAAAAACTGCTGATCATAATTCCCCATATCAGGAAACCGGCTCGCAAAATCGCGAATGGTTTCCACATTCATCGCGTTACTCTGCATTAAAACCTTATTGATCAACCGTCTTATCGCTTGCTCATCGCCTGCAATCGATAATCGATTGCCACGGCGGAGTAACTTCAAGTGATAAGTAGTTAAGATTTTCGTTAAATGCTGGAGATCATACTGCATCAAGTCATAACTAACATGATACGGTTCGTAAAGCTCATCAACTCGACAGGTTAAAGGTGAAGTAAATAATAATTTTGTCAAGATTGCGTTACGTCGTTCGACTGGGGTTACTCCAATAAAGTCAGCCGCCAACGGAAGTTCATTACTCAACATTAAATAGCGATCATAATCTAGCAACAATCCTTTACCACGTTCGGAAATAATCACTGGTTGACCAAAAGATTGGTTAATTTCTTTAACGGCCCGATAAATCGTTTTCGTCGATAACTTCAAGTCCTGAGCTAATTGATGAGCCGTCAAAAAACCATCCGCTTTAAGTAAAGCCGCGATTACTTCTTCCCGTTTCTTTATCATGATACCTCCCTCCTCAATCATCATTTTAGCTAAATAAAGTTTACCGGAAATTAAAAACGTGTCCATAGCTATGGACACGTTTGAATGTTATCTCACATGTTTAAGATTATTTACTAACGTTGCTGACGCAACTCTTCTAATGACGCAATGCCTAATTGATCCATTAATGGAACTAAGCCCTTAGCAATCCGAGGAATCGCATCCCAGTGTTTGAAATGCGCTGTTCCAACAGCAATGGCATCCGCTCCGGCAAGGAAGAATTCGATCACATCAGCTGGGGTTTCAACTCCCCCCATCCCGATAATAGGTAAATTCGTTACTTGACGAACTTGATATACCATCCGCACTGCAATCGGCTTTACCGCGTGGCCCGAAAAACCACCCATACCTTTGCCCAGTACCGCTTTACGGGTTCGAATATCAATATGCAAGCCCAAGACGGTGTTGATTAAGCTCAGACCATCAGCTCCCCCAGCTTCAGCCGCTCGCGCAATCTCAGTAATGTCAGTGACATTAGGTGTTAATTTGACATACACAGGAACGTTACCGGTGACTGCTTTCACCTGGCTAGTCAGTGATTCGACCGTTTTGGGATCAACGCCAAAGGACATTCCACCCGAAGCCACATTTGGACAAGAAACATTTAATTCCAGTGCGTTAGCTAAACCAGATTGAGCTAGTTTTTGGGCTACTTCCACGTAATCACTTTCAGTATCACCACCAATTGAAGCCACAATTGGTAGAACTGGATACTGTTGATGGAAGTTAAACATCTTATCGTTAATGACGGCTTCCACTCCCGGATTTGTTAATCCGACTGAGTTTAAGACCCCATCATCTAATTGGGCAATTTGAGGTTGGGGATTCCCGGTGGTTGCTTGTGGTGTGGTCGTTTTCATAACCATTGCCCCCATTTGATTTAAATCAAATTTGCTAGCTCCCGCAACATCCCCGAAGCCAAAGGTACCTGAAGCCGGCATTAAAGGATTCTTCATTGATAAACCCGGAATATTAATTGCCAATCGATTTGACATAATAAACTCCTTTCTTAAAGGGCCACGGTCGTAAAGGCCCGGCTTTCTAAGGCTCGTAATAGCGCATCCACCGTATCAAGTGGCGTTACTACTGGAATATGGTGTTCAATCGCTGTTTGTCGAATAATAAAGCCATCCGAATTTTGTTCATAATCATGACCCATGGTATTAATCACAAGATCTACTTGATCGTTGAGTAGAAGATTCATAATATTGTCTTCCCGTTGATCATGGATCTTATGAACAACCGTCGTATGTAAGCCATTATTCCGCAAGAAGTCAGCCGTTCCTTCAGTTGCTATTAAGCGATAACCAATTTTGGCAAAACGTTTCGCTAATGGCAGGATTTCGTCCTTATCGTTATCTTCAATCGTCAATAAGACCGATCCATTGTCAGGTAAGGTCATCTTCGCTCCAGCAAAGGCTTTGTAGAGAGCTTTTTCAAAGGTTGAATCCGTCCCCATGACTTCACCAGTTGATTTCATTTCGGGACCAAGATAACTATCCACATCCCCTAATTTGCTAAATGAGAAGACCGGTGCCTTGACGTGAACCATGTGCGATTCTGGATAAAGCCCAGGGGCAAAGCCTTGTTCAGCTAAGCTTTCACCCATGATCACTCGAGTGGCCACTTGAGCCATTTCCACCCCGGTAATCTTGCTTAAGAATGGGACAGTTCGACTGGCCCGCGGGTTAACTTCTAGAATGTAAGCCTCCCCATCATGAATAATAAATTGAATATTCATGATCCCAATACATTTTAGCGCCACGGCCAACTTTTCAGTAGCAGCGACAATCTGAGCTTTCACATCTTCGTTAATGTTTTGTGGTGGGTAAACGGCCATCGAGTCTCCTGAGTGGACTCCCGCCCGTTCAATATGTTCCATAATCCCCGGCAAGAGCACTTGATGGCCATCACAAATCGCATCCACTTCACATTCCCGACCGACCAAATAAGAATCGACCAGGATAGGGTGTTCTTCGGCTACCGTTTCATTTTGCGCTAGATATTCTTCTAGCTCGTCTTGGTTATATACAATCTCCATTGCTTTACCACCCAAGACATAACTTGGTCGTACTAGGACGGGATAGCCGATTTCCGTAGCGGCATCAATCACCCCTTGATGGGTCGTTGCGGTCATCCCAATTGGTTGTTTAAGACCTAAGTCTTTAATAACCTGATCAAATACTTCCCGATCTTCAGCGGCATCCAAGTCTTTGACAGTGGTACCCAACACTTTTACACCATGGGCATCGAGTCCCGCAGCTAAGTTAATGGCCGTTTGGCCCCCAAATTGAACAATAACCCCCACTGGTTGTTCCAAATCAATCACATTCAAAACATCTTCTAAGGTTAATGGTTCAAAGTACAATTTGTCCGAAATGGAGAAATCCGTCGAAACCGTTTCGGGATTCGAATTCATGACGATCGCTTCATAGCCTAACCGTTGC
The DNA here is from genome assembly GCF_001434365.1 of Limosilactobacillus gastricus DSM 16045. Taxonomy (GTDB): domain Bacteria; phylum Bacillota; class Bacilli; order Lactobacillales; family Lactobacillaceae; genus Limosilactobacillus; species Limosilactobacillus gastricus. The sequence goes on from NZ_AZFN01000023.1 coordinate 21,258, forward strand.
AGGGCCCGCACACAGTGAACTGTGGCGTAGTCGAATTCGACCCCTTGCCCAATCCGAATCGGACCAGATCCAATTACCATGACCGACTTTCGGTCTGATTGGTGGCTTTCGTTTTCTTGCGCATAAGTACTGTAGAAATATGGGGTTTGGGAATCAAATTCGGCCGCACAGGTATCAACCATCTTGTAAACCGGCACAATCCCATTAGCTAACCGTAATTGACGAACCTCATCACTGGTTTGACCCCACAGGCGAGCAATTGTTGGGTCACTAAAGCCATAACGTTTAGTTAATCTCAAGCTTGCGACATCCCCAACATGGTCAGCCACCGTAGTTTCCAATTCCACCAGGTGCTTTACAATATCCAAGAAGTAAGGCGTGATTTTAGTTAATTGGAAGAGTTCATCAATAGAGTAACCCCGCCGAAAGGCTTCCGCTAAGTAGAAAAGCCGATCATCTTGAACATGTACTAATTGCATCTCTAAATCAGCATCACTAGCAGCTTGTGCTGTTGGATAGGCCAAATCGGCTTGATCAATTTCTAAGGAACGCACGGCCTTTAATAAGGCTTCTTCTAGGTTCCGTCCAATGGCCATCACTTCACCGGTAGCCTTCATTTGACTCCCTAAACGACGGTCAGCATGAACGAATTTGTCAAAGGGCCACCGGGGAATTTTAGCCACGACATAATCTAAAGCCGGTTCAAATTCAGCATAAGTCGTTTCAGTAACCGGATTTTTAATCTCATCAAGCGTCAAGCCGACCGCGATCTTTGCCGCCATCTTAGCAATTGGATATCCCGTGGCTTTAGATGCTAAAGCCGATGAACGCGACACCCGTGGGTTCACTTCAATGACATTATAGTGATAACTATTAGGATCAAGGGCTAATTGGACATTACAGCCCCCTTCAATCTTCAAGGCACGAATTAACTTTAATGCACAGTTACGAAGCATTTGATATTCGCGATCCGACAAGGTTTGACAGGGAGCGATAACGATCGAGTCACCAGTATGGATTCCCACAGGATCAAAGTTTTCCATACAACAAACGACCATGGCATTATCAGCTGAATCCCGCATAACTTCAAATTCAACTTCTTTATAGCCGGCAATTGATTTTTCAATTAAACACTGTGTGGCCGGTGATAATTCCAAACCGTTTTTGGCGATTTCGCGTAATTCTTCCTCATTATCACACATACCACCACCAGTTCCCCCCATGGTAAAGGCTGGGCGAACGATAACCGGATAACCAATTTCATTAGCAAAATCTACAGCACCATCGACCGTTTCAACAGTTTTGGAAGGTGGAATCGGTTCGTTTAAGTCTTGCATTAATTGCTTGAACTTTTCCCGATCTTCCGCTTGATCAATTGAGGCTAATTGGGTTCCTAAGAGTTGAATGCCCAATTCATCCAAAATTCCGGTATCTGCTAAAGCGACGGCAAGATTTAAGCCAATTTGCCCTCCCAGGGTCGGTAAAATGGCATCTGGAAATTCTTGGCGGATAATTCGACTTACTGATTCAACGGTTAAGGGTTCAATGTAGACATGGTCAGCAATTTCGTTATCGGTCATAATCGTCGCTGGATTAGAATTTACCAAGACGGTTTCATAACCTTCCTCGCGTAAGGCCATACAAGCTTGGGTCCCTGAATAATCAAATTCAGCTGCTTGTCCAATAATGATTGGCCCTGACCCAATAACCATAATCTTATGAATATCTGTCCGTTTAGGCATTCGTACGGTCTCCTTTCCGTTGGTCAACCAGACTTACAAAATCATCAAAAATACTATCAGCATCATTTGGACCCGGAGCAGCGTCCGGGTGAAATTGAACTGAGAAGGCTGGATAGTCACGGTGACGTAAGCCTTCAACAATCCCATCGTTTATTTCTTCGTAAGTTACCATTAAATCCGTGTTCTTCACTGATTCCGGATCAACAGCATATCCATGGTTTTGCGAAGTAAAGGCAATCTCCCCAGTAGCAATATTACGGACAGGGTGATTAAAGCCGCGGTGTCCAAATTTCATCTTAAAAGTTTGGGCCCCATTAGCTAAGGCAAAAACCTGATGCCCCATACAAATTCCAAAAACCGGAACATGCTTTTCAACTTCAGCCACCATCTCAGCTGCGGCAGTCATTTCTTGTGGATCACCAGGACCATTACTCAAAAGTACGCCATCTGGATGAAGGTTTAAAATTTCTTCTGCCGTGGCCGAGTACGGTAAAACGGTCGTGTTGCAACCCCGCTTAGCCAATTCTTGCAAAATACTGTGTTTTAGACCAAAGTCCACTACCACGATGTTGCGTTCTAAGCCGGGATTAGGATACGGCGATTTTGTTGATACCTTAGCGATAATCCCCTTCGTTGGTTGTGCTTCATGTAAATCTTCAATAATTGCATCCAAGTGATCAACATCCGCAACCAAGGTCCCGCGTAAGGTCCCGTGATACCGGAGCTTACGCACTAGTTCACGTGTATCAATGCCCTTTAAGCCCGGTACATCAATTTGCTTAAGGTAATCTGGTAAACTCCCTTGCATCCGCCAATTGCTCGGTACCCGGGCCACCTCATTACAAATAACCCCTTTAGTTTGCGGTTGTAAAGATTCGTCGTCATCGACATTGACACCATAGTTACCAATCAAGGGATTCGTAAAGACCAGAATTTGATTAGCATATGATTGATCCGTAATTGCTTCTTGATAGCCCGTCATCCCCGTGGTAAAGACAACTTCACCGACGGTTTCCGTGTCCGCACCAAAGGCTTCTCCGGCATAAACTGTGCCATCTTCTAGTACTAGATACCGTTGCATTTTAGTCCTCCTTGGCTTGATAAACAATTTGTCCGTCAACTAATGTATAGATCGTCCGGCCATAGACATGATCACCAGTAAAAGGTGTGTTCTTCCCCTTTGATAGGTAATCACTTTCTTTAATTTCATATTCGTGATTTAGATCGAAAATGGCTAAGTCTGCTGGTTGTCCAACTTCGATCCGTCCCGCACCATCTAAATGGAAAATATCTGCTGGATTGGTCGCCATGAGATCTAAGAGCCGTTCCAAGCTTAAAGATCCTTGCTTAACCAAGTGGGTATAACATTCAGCGAAAGCGGTTTCACTCCCAGTAATGCCATTAGCAGCACAAGAAAAGTCATTTGGTTTATCGTCAACCGTATGCGGAGCATGGTCGGTCGCGATCATATCAACCGTGCCATCCTTCAGGGCTGCTTGTAAGGCCGCTCGATCATCGGTATGGCGGAGCGGAGGATTCATTTTATAATTAGAATTTTCGCCATGAATTTCTTCATCACTTAACAATAAATGATGTGGTGAGGCTTCACAAGTTACCGGTACGCCCTTTTCTTTTGCGAATTTGACCATCGCCAAACTTTCCTTCGTGGAAATATGACAAATGTGGTACTGAACACCCGTGTCGTTAGCTAATACTAAATCCCGAGCAACTTGAGCTGACTCAGAAACACTCGGCGCACCTGGAATTCCTAATTCTTGGGATCGCTTTCCTAGGGTCATTTTGCCGCCAAATAATAAAGATTCATCTTCAACATGGGCCGCAATGGGAAGCCCAGCTTTAGCTGCCCCCTGCATTGCCCGGTACATAGTCCCCGCTAATTGGACCCCATTCCCATCATTGGAAAGTGCAAAGGCCCCGGCATCCTTAACGCCGGCATAATCCACTAAATCATCACTTAAACGCCCCATGGTAATCGAGGCGTATTGTTTAATGTGGACCACCCCTTCTGTTTGGTTACGTTCCACCATGTGAGCAATTTTAGCTGGTGTATCGGGAACTGGATCAACGTTCGGCATGGCACCAACAGTCGTGAAACCACCGTGTGCCGCCGCCATTGAACCGGTTCTAATCGTTTCTTTTTGAGTCAAGCCGGGATCTCGATAATGAACATGAACATCAATTAGGCCAGGCGAAACTAAGAGATTCTCCGCATCGATCACCGTGTCGACACTTTGGGGATCGATTAAGTCATGACCTAAGGCTTGAATACGACCATCCTTAATCAGGATATCAGTATTTACCAAGTGTCCACCGGTATAAACTTGACCATGTTGAATTAAGGTTTGCATTATGCTAATCCTCCTAAATGACGGCCTCGCATGACGGCTTCCAACATTGCCATCCGCATAAAGACCCCGTTTTGCATTTGCTGATAAAAGAAGCTCTTGGGTGCTTCGACTAATTCGGACACAATTTCAACATCCCGGTTAATCGGCCCTGGATGACAGATGATGGCTTGGTCTGGCAATCGGTCATAGCGAGCTTGATTAATCCCGTATTGATCACAATAGGCTTGAACATCAAATTGCGCTTCGGTCTGGTCGTCATGGCGTTCATGTTGGACCCGTAAGAGCATTAAGACATCGAGTTGATCTAAGATGTCGTCAAGTTGAACATATTGACCATAGGCATCGAATTCATGGCTAAACCAGTATTCTGGACCTGCAAAATAGATTTGAGCTCCTAAGCGATGTAACAGTTGCATATTACTTTTGGCCACCCGCGAATTTGTAATATCTCCAACAATTGCTACTTTTAAGCCGTCAAAATGACCAAACTGCTCGTGAATCGTCATCATATCGAGTAAACACTGGGAAGGGTGTTGACCACTTCCATCTCCTGCGTTAACGATTCCTATGTCAAGTTGTGAATTGGCTGGGCGCTCGGTAGTTAATTGACGATAATAATCATTAGCGCGATCGCGAATCACGGCTAAATTCACCCCAATGGCACTCATGGTCAAACAAGTATCATACATCGATTCACCCTTGCTAACTGAACTATGGCCGGCATCAAAAGTAATTTCTTGTAGTCCCAACTTCCGTTCGGCCATCGCAAAACTATTGTGAGTTCTGGTTGAGTTTTCAAAAAACATGTTTGTAACGTATACCGGTTCGTCTAATTTTGGACTTGGTTCCCCGTGTTTAAATTCTTCTGCCCGTTCAATTAAGGCGTGGACCTCTTCGTTAGTCAATCCTTCAACCGTTGTAAAATATGGCAAGCGTAGTAATTTAGCCATCATAAACTCCTTCAATCACTCGAACTACATCAAGCCTAATAAACAAATAACCCTCCACTGTGGTCAGCACAGTCGAGGGTCATTACAATACACGGGTATTATATTTTGCCGTCACCTTGCTGGCCTCACGGGACCTGCTTAAAGGACTTTCAATGTTATGTTTATTTTACTTGGTTTCCGGATGCTTGTCAAAATGATTCCAGTTAAATTTTAAGCCTGACTACGACTAGGCATAATTAGATTTAAAATAACCGCCGTAATTGCCGCAATCGCAATTGGTGAACCTAACAAATATTGCACCATTTGTGGTGAAGCATTCATGACCTTAGTAGGTAACAAAATGATGGCTAAGGTTAAGACAATTGGGATTCCAATAATATATAGATCACTTTCACCAGTCTTTGTCCGCCGGATAACATTTAAACCATTCAACATGATTGTCACTGTAATAATCGCGAAAACCCCACCAATGACTGGTGCTGGAATAGCAGACAGGAAAGCAGACAATTTAGTGAAAAAGCCTAAAATAATGAACCAAATCCCGGCTGATATAAAGACTCGCTTACTTGCGACTCCCGTAATGGAAACAATGCCCGCATTCGTCGAGTAACCAGTAACTGGTGTCGCACCGGCAATGGCCGCTACTAAACAGCTTAAGCCTTCACCAATAATTCCGCGGTTCCATTGGCGATCCGTTATTTGGTGATTGGTCACTGCTCCCATGGCAAACCAAGTTCCCGTCGTTTCAGTAGTCAAAATGGCATAGATAATGATAAAAGTTAAAATCGCCGTAAGATCAAAATGAATCCCCCAATGAAACATAGTCCGCTGAGGTAATCCGATCCAGGCCGCATCAGCCACCGTCTTCCAGTCAAAACGTCCCATCATGGCACTAACAAGCGTCCCTACTAATAAAGCGATCACAATCGATCCCGTTTTAAATAACTTCTGCACGCGTGGGAATCGAATACTAATAGCCACACAAATCAATAAAGTCAAAGCGGTGATACTTGCTAAAATCATGTTTTGATATATGTTTCCACTGGCTTCAAAAACATTGTCATTTAAGGCTGATGGAATTAAAGATAAACCAACACAGGTGATAATCGTCCCGCCAACAACTGCTGGGACTAAGGTATTAATGATTTTTTGAAAGACACCTGATAACCCTAATAAAATTAGTACGATAGCACCCACAGTTAAAGCACCTAATAGGGTTGCCATACCGCCGTGATTTAAACCACCGCTAGCTAAAACTACCCCTGCTGCGGCTCCTAAAGGTACGAATGAAGGTCCTTGAGAAACCGGCATCTTCATAAAAATCGCCGTTTGTAAAATGGTACCAATTCCGGCCGCTAAGAAAGTAGACTGTAGTAAGCCGGTCGAATTTGCAGCCCCCATTGCTAATGACCCAGCTAAGATAATTGGTGGGACATAAACATCCATTGCTAAAACATGTTGTAAGCCAAGTAAAGTCGCCTCTCCTGTTGGTACCTTATCATCAGGACCAACAACTAATGAATTCTCAATCTGATCTGCCATAAATAATCCTTTCATAATATAGAAACTAAAAACTTTGTCCATATTATCATCTAACTAATTTAAAGTAAACGTCTCAGATAGCAATATAAATGTTTTCTAGTAAACGATTTCATCTTGATTAAATCAGTCTAAATCGAAAAGAATTAAGTGCTTTTCACCGAGAACTTATTAAACTTTAATGGCCATAAACACAAAAAAACCAGGAAAACCCTGGCTCAATCGTACTAGAAATCTATACTAGTGACTAAAACTATGTTTAGTTGTAAGTGCCTCCGGTGGGGGTCGAACCCACACTCCCAAACGGGAACTGGATTTTGAGTCCAGCGCGTCTGCCAATTCCGCCACAGAGGCATAATCTAACTAAAAGGTGGTAGTCGGATTCGAACCGACGATCAAGGTTTTGCAGACCCACGCCTTACCACTTGGCTATACCACCAGATAGTATAGATAATCTAACTTTAAGGGCGGTATATGGGATTCGAACCCATGCATGTCGGACCCACAAACCGATGTGTTAACCAAACTTCACCAATACCGCCATATTAAACTAAGCAGGGATAGTAGGAATCGAACCCACAATGACGGTTTTGGAGACCGTAGTTATACCGTTTAACTATATCCCTATAATAGAGTGGCGCGGGACGGAATCGGACCGCCGACACACGGAGCTTCAATCCGTTGCTCTACCAACTGAGCTACCGAGCCATAACATCTAACGATGTAAATGGAGGATACAGGGCTCGAACCTGTGA
>NZ_AZFN01000024.1 GCF_001434365.1 Limosilactobacillus gastricus DSM 16045
AAATTGTCTATTTTATTGACAGGGGACCACCTATCGTGAAACCGTTAATGAGTTTAATATCTCCAAATCTTAAAAGAGAGTCCTATTAGTAAAGAATAGAGTGTAATTTTTGTAGCTTACGTAGTAGTGTACTTAAAAGGACAGTCTTCGATATGATCGTTAATTAGGCCTACCGCTTCAAGAAAGGAGTAGGTTGTTACTGGCCCCATAAATTGAAAACCTATTTCTTTAAACTCTTTTGCTAGGTTTCGAGATAGCCTATTCTGGGTCGGTATATCAGTAAACTGTTGAGGGTGGTTAACGATTGGCTGTGGAATTAAGGTTGTTAGTACTGTACACAATTGGTGCCCTTCACGGTGCATTTTAGTCATTACACGAGCATTATTAATGGCGGCATCAATTTTTCGCTGATTACGAATGATTCCTCGGTTTTTCAGTAATTGCTTACGTTGATTACTGGTAAATTTTGCAACCCGCTCCACATTAAAGCCTGCAAAGGCTTGTCGAAAATTTTCTCGCTTATCCAAGACTAATTGCCAACTAAGTCCCGATTGAAAGGATTCTAGAACCATCATCTCATATAAGTAATTCTCGTTGAGGTTCAGCTTACCCCATTCGTGGTCATGATACTTCGTAAGGAATGGAGCATCATCGTTTTTCGGAAAGCAGCGTTTCATTTAATTCCTCCTAATAGTAATTTTGATCAATCAGAATTTGAACATAAAAAGGGCATCTTTTCAGATGTCCCACCGGTTCGGATAAGTAATCGACTGACTTGATTTATACATCAGCATCATCGTTCTTGTATTGTTGCTACTTTCTAAGAAGCAGCTAAAAAAACTGATTAAGTCCATTAACATTTCAGCAAAACAAATCAGTGCCTGTCGCGTGTGACAGGTGTTTTTGTTATTCTTAGAGTTATTTGAAACTATTTTTACTTAGGGCAAAATCTAGAGCTATTGCAATTATAATTAAGCATCCTGCAGTAATCCAACCAAGTTTAATAGCTGTTACTAGTTCATGAGACCACATGTTTAAAAATACTGAACCTGTTGCTGTACCCATAGCAATAGCAACATTTTGAACCATTCGTTGGAGTGAACCAATACTACCCTGTGAAGTGATATCAGTAGTTTTCATAATTACAGATATGTTCGCCGGTTGGAAATAACCACCACCTACACCATAAATAAACAAACAAATTGTAACTAAAATATATGGTAAAGATGTTTGATATAGGCTCAAGAGTAGTAATGAACAAAGAATAATAGATAATCCGACTTTAGAAAAGGAATTATCTTTCAAACCATTATTATGTGCACTAGATATTCTAGAAAATAAAACTAGACCTATAGGTGCACCTAGTACCAGTATACCCGTCAATCCTGAATTTAATTTAAAGACAGTTTCAAACAAATAAGGTGGCATAAGAAAGATTATGGCTGAAGCAAAGCCAAAGGCAATCGTTTCATATAGATATACCAGTAGCGATTTATTCTGAATAAGATTTATTACATTGACAACAGGAGTTTCTTTATTTCTTTCTACTTTAAACAAGATAATTACAGCTATTAGACTAGCAATTATTAATGCTATCCCAATAATACTATGTGAGCTTAGCAATGACAATCCACTAATAAGCAATATCACAAATAGTCCATTAGTAAGACTTCCAGGGTAATCAATGTGTTTAGCGTATTTATTCTCAGAGATCTCTGTAATTAATTTGTGATTACAAATGAGTCCCAGAAGGACGAACGGAATGTTTAACCAAAATATTCCTCTCCAACTATTTAATGATAGTAGCAATCCACCTAATGAAGGACCAAGTACAGGTCCGACACCAATCATAATTCCTAAAACTCCGATAGCAGAACTGGATTTTTCAGCAGAAACTAAGGTAGTAATTAAAGAGGCTGATGTTGCTTGTAATGCAGCTGCACCAATACCTTGGAAAATTCGAAACATAATTAACATTTGAATATTAGCTGAAAGTCCGCAAAGTAATGAGCTAAGCCCAAAAATTATCAGTCCAATATATGAGAACGATAGTTTACCAAATTTATCACTAAGTAGTCCAAAAGGAAGAATAAAAACAGCAAGGCTAATAGTATAACCCGTAACTGCAATAGCAGCAATGTCTGCTGTAGTTTCAAAGTAAGATTTAAAAAATGGTAGTGCAACATTGATAATCCCTGTATCTAATGTTGATAATAACATTCCTATGCCAGCAACTATAACGACTAAATTATCTTTAGTTCTTATATTCATAGCGCATTCTCCAGAAAGAATGAAAGTCTACCATCTTTTAATTTTAACTTTGCTTTACTGGTTTGGCTCCAACTAACACTATTTACCTTGAATACATTATCGTTAATTTGGACGTAAGCATTACCAGGAGCGCAAGCTTTTAGTTTTGCTAATGCTGATGATACAGTATCATTGTTGGTAATTGTTTTATCTGCCTGTGATGGGTTGCTATGATAATCTCTTTTCGTCATATCTTGCTTATGGGTTTTAAGTGGTCCCTGACAAATTAGATCTAAAACGTCATTAAATAGAGAAAAAGATGCTTTAAATAGCTTTTCTCTGACCTCTAGTGAATTTTCATTTCCTGTTAACCTAACTTTCCTTTGGAGAACAATATCTCCACCATCTATTTCAGGTGTAACTTCTATACAGGAAACACCAGTATTTTTTTCTCCATTTAGAGACATCCAAAAGAATGGTGCTAAGCCAGCATATCTTGGTAATGGACTAGGATGGAAATTTAATGTTTTAAGCTTAGGAAATTCGATTAGATTCTTTTTGAAAATCTTTTGATAATTAGCAATCAATATATAATCAGGGTTGAAATCGCTTAATTCATCTATAAATTTGGAAGAATTTATATTGTTGGGTCTAAATACTGGTATATCTTTTGATTCTGCATACTTTTCTAGGTCCACCGGATTATCTTCATTTATATAATAAGAGCATAGTTTTCCCTCGGGGGTTGTAACAAACGCTTTTATATTAAATCGGTCATCATGGTAAAGCATTTTAAAGATAGGCATGCCAAATTTAGAATTAACTTCCGAAAAGAAGATGATGTTAAATTTTTGTGTCATCGGTCCACCATTTTCCTTTCTTAACTTCTGTAGTCCAATTTAATGTATCAAAATATACATATCCAGGTTGTGCTGGTACTTCAATAGCACCAGGTAATTTATTAAGCCCTGTTATCTCTTGAGCTAAGCGTTCAGCTAACACACCTTCTGCGATAGGGGGACACGCTGCAAAAATGGGCATCCTATGCATGTCTACAAACCAATGATCTAGAGTCTCTTTGCTTGGATACTTGGGCATGTGAGGAATAATTCTTTCCATTAAACGGTGAATTACCTTAGGGCTTAATTCAGAATCTTCTTTAATACCATACACATCCTCGATCTTCATTGAGTCTTTTGTATATTTGAAAATATATGTTCCGTGAGCAACCGTTGGAACTTTGAAAATAAGCTTTGCTTTTGATGACTTTCTAAATGCACGGTGTAGAGCATATCGATTTGCAATTTCGTAAAATTCCATTTGATCTAAAACATAATCACAATCTTGAACAAAATCTTCGGCTGTTTCCTTAGTAATACCTTCAGGGTAAACTGCTATATTTACATCATGATTCAAGCTGTAAGTCATTTCTGCAACAACTTCTGCCTTATTTTTTCCAATATGTTGCAGATCAGCACCCATTTGCCTATTCATATTTGAAATATCAAATGTATCTGGGTCTGCCAATTTTAGATTTCGAACGCCCATTCGAACTAACCGTTGTGCAAGTTGTCCTCCTATTCCACCAGTGCCTGCTATTCCAATTACAACATTTTTCAATTTTTCTTGCTTATTATGTTGTTCCTGTTTGGTGTCACCGAGCCAACCCAAACTACGATTTACCCTTTTCCAATACATCTCTTCGTCGGGGATTGCTGTGTATTTTAAGTGTTTTTTGTCGTGAATCATTCTATTAATCCTCCTTGTTAGATTGTGCTAATTATGCTAATATAAATCCAATTAACAATCAATCGATTCAAGAAATATCGAATCAAAGAGGACAAAATGACTATTAGGATAAACTTTAGTAAATACTCTACTGTAACAGACGAGACACTAACTCAAAGATTTCAGTTTGTTTATTCACCACTGAATGAACTTCTTAGAAGTCTTCATGTCTTGATGAATCCTAGGCATCATGGGTTAGTTATAGATTGGGCCTTAAAGACAATGGAACAATTAGATAAAGAGGATATTGATAATTTGTACTACTTTAGTCCTGTATATGAATTAGGTGTTCCTCCCACTATACTTTGTAATTTTCAATACAATGCTAGTAATCTAAAGGATGAACTATCCATGCTTCGCGCTTTTCTTAGTAGGCAAAGTAATGTAAATGGACTAATTAATGAGTTATCCACCTTAAATCACGATAGAAGTAACACGTTCATTCCAAATTTAGCTAAAGGTCTTGAATGGCAGGATTTTTCTATTAACCGGAATTCATTACTTATAAAAGACCTTAGTGGTAACCCGCAAACTGTCATTAACCGTTTTTTTAAATTTATCGTTAAGTATAATGACAATGTTTTTTCTGCGGTTTGGGAAAAAGATAATATTAAAAAACTGTTATTTCAGGAAATCAAGATACGGGCGAACTCAATTAATATTCATGGTATTCGAAGTACTATAGACGAATTGCAAGTAGCCCGTATGCACTGGAAAAATGATACTTTAATTATTAATAAGCCTTTTGAGAGAGAAATTGATCTTAAAGATACTGACACAATTATGCTCATACCAAGTTTTTTTACTTGGCCTCATCTATTCGTTGATACATTTAAAAATGGAGTGGTCATTACTTACGGACTACAAAAAAGAGCAGATCTAATTTATACACCAAAAGAACTATTATTAACTTTTAAGGCTCTTAGTGAACCAACCAGACTTCAGATCTTGAAAACCGTTTCGAAGTCACCTTGTACTACACAAGGACTGTCACAGCTTTTATCACTAGGTACCTCGACTGTATCCAGGCATTTACAAATATTAAAAGAAGCAAATTTACTAAGAACCACAAAACAAAAAAAGTTCGTTCTTTATCAAATAACAAATAGAATATTTGAGTTAGTTCCTAATTTTTTAGATTTTATGAGAGATGATAACAAATGAGAGTTGTAAATAGTGCACTTACCTGTAATAAATGGTTGACTGTTAATGAACTGTCAAAAGTCTGCCATTTAAGCAGAGAAGAAGTAATAAGTCAACTTCAGTGTGATAAAACTATTATTTCATTACATTTTTACGGTAGATGGTATTACAAAAATAAAATGAGCTATAATGTAACGAAATTAGGTAATGCCAGTAATAACATGTTGGATAGTAGAAATACCATTAGTAATTTAGGAATTGCAAGAACTTGTTTACATCATCTTGGTGGAAAACTAGGGGTCACTATTTTTAGGTATGCTGAGCTTAAATATCTAATCTTCACTTCTGATAAAGTTAACTATTCTTTTACTGAAAAAGGGAAAAATATATTCAGCAAGTTTTGTAAAGTAAATCAAGCTACCGTGCCCTGTTGCTTAGATTTCTCGGAGCGAAATTTCCACTTTGGAGGAAGAATAGGAAATGATCTTCTAAATTATTTATTGGAAGACGATTTGTGTAAGTTAACCAAAAGTCGAAAAGTAGAACTTTGTAAAGAGCCTGCTAGTATTGTTCAATCGGTTTTTACCTAAGTTAAGTTACGAAATAGGACTTTTAGTTTGATCGTTTAGGGAGTGTAAAATATTTTGTGTAAATTGATACCTTGAGGGTATTGAAAAAGGGAAAGCCTTCCCCGTATGATTGAAATCGCCAAAAACCAATCAGAATACGGAGGCTTTCCCCATGAACCAGTTTAACAAAGATATTATCGCAGCGCTATCTTCCAACAAAGATATTACCCTGAATGAAGTCTTACGTCGTCAAATTAAAGTGGCCGCTAATCAGTTCCTTCAAAATGAACTGACTGCGGTGCTAGGCTACGAACCACATACTCGGATCGACCGATCAAAAGACGACGTGAACTACCGGAACGGGACGTACACCCGCACGATCGACACTGAGTACGGTGAAATTAATCTGACGATCCCACGGGACCGGTTAAACAAGTTTCAAAACGCCCTCTTCCCTCCTTACGTGCGTCGGACTGATGGACTGGAGGAAATGGTCATCAAGATGTACTCCAAGAGCGTCACAACTCGTGAAATCGCTGATATGGTTGAGAGAATGTACGGCCACTACTACTCACCAACCACGGTTTCAAACATCACTAAGCGGACGGAACACCTGGTTGAAGAGTTCCACGAGCGCAGATTCAAGTACTCACAGTACGTCTGTGTGTTCCTCGATGCTACTTACATTCCGTTACGCCGTGGTACCGTTGAACGAGAAGCCGTTAACGTAGCGATCGGAATTCGAAGTGACGGCGGTAAGGAAGCTCTTGACTACAGTATCGCACCGACCGAGAACGGAGCCGCTTGGTCTGAACTACTCCAGGGATTACGCGCACGGGGGATTAAAGATATTCAGTTGTTCATCGTCGACGGTTTAGTTGTACTTCAATCTGCGATTGAGGCTAACTACCCGCAGGCGAAGTTTCAAAGGTGCTGGGTCCACGCAGAGCGCAACCTTTTAGGGTACGTTCGCAAAAACGATCGCAGGGAGATTATCACCGACTTTAAGGCTATTCGACAAGCAGAGAACCTACAAGCCGCCAAAGAACGATTGGCGGCTTTCAGTGCTAAGTGGGAGTCCAGTTATAAGCGTCGAATCAAGAATCTAGTCCAAATGGAGGAGCTATTCACGTTCTTCAGTTTTCCAACTGCGATCCGTCAGACCATCTACTCGACGAACCTAATTGAGTCGTTCAATAAGAGCCTGAAGAAGATGGTCCGACGTAAAGAGCAGTTCCCAAACGAAGGGGCCCTCGATCGCTTTATCATGACGCAAGTAATGGAGTACAACGATAAAGCGATCGAGCACATCGGGGATTCAAGGACTGTCACGACACGCTTGATTCGATGTTTTAGAATTGCCAATTCATGCGGGCGAAGTTTCCCTTTTTACACAACATTCTTGACACTCTCGAAAAAGCGCCTCACAATGGTTAGAACTTTTGTCTAACTATTATGAGACACTAGTAGTAGAAGCAACGTACATAATATAGTACAATATAATGTATAAAAAGAGAAAGGAGTCCTTATTATGCCAATTGCTACTACTCAAAGTGATTTCCGTAATCATATTAAAGACTACTTAGATAAAGTTAATGATGAAAATCAAACAGTACTAATTGCACGTTCTAATCAACGAGCAGCAGCTGTTATCTCACAAGAACAACTCAATACCCTTCTTGAAGCTGTTAATGCTAAAGAAGATTCACTAGATTATGCTATTGCCAGAGATAAGCTAATCGAAATGCATATCTTACCTGATGATCCTATCGTTGAACCAACTGACGATTATTGGAACAGTTTTAAGCCAAAGGATAACAGTAACCAATGAGGTATCAATATCAACCACGAAAATCGTTTGAACGAAACTTAGCTTATCTTGCACAGCTTGATGTAACAATTATTGATGAAGTAAAAGATGCTATTTTTATTCTCCTCGATGGCGACATACTTCCCAATGACTTTCATAATCACGAACTAGAAGGAAACTATACTGGCTATCGAGAATTTCATCTTCGTGATACTCCCAAGGGGCAGCAACCAACTGAAACAAATGACATTGTAGTTATCTATAAAGTCAACAATCAAGATTTAGTACTCGTTGCTGTTAATATTGGTTCTCATAAGAAATTATTCCATGGTCATTATCACAAGAAGCGATAGAAACTAGCAAGATAATCCCTGAACTTGGGAGATTTGCTAGTTTTTTTGATATTCAATTTAAACTACCATGAAACAATTCATCGTGCCCACCGATTCGAACTAAACGGATCACTGGATTAGTCTTATGGGGCATATAAATGACCAGAATATCCACTTTCCCGTCTAATAAATGAAACTCATAGTGTCCATTATAATTACCGCCCCGATTTTTTAGCACATGTGGTTGATATTCCTGATTAACGATACCATTTATTTGAAGCTGTTCTAAGGCTTGCATTAAATCATTGATTAGCTCAGGGTGTACCCGTTTAAGTTGGCGATAATCTTTTTTGAATTGTGGCTCAGGTTTAAGTTTATACATATTAGTTATCCAAAAAATCCTTTAGATCTTGTGTATTATCAAATTCTGGGACATCATCTGGAATAATCCCCAACTCTTTAGCCTCTGCCGCCACTAAGGCACGTCTAGTTTCCTCTGTCGGTTCGTCTGTTTCAGTCAGAACTTCAAACGGAATCTTCTTTTGGAGTATTAGCTGTCTTGCCGCCATGTTAAAGTAAGCATTAATACTTAAACCGGTAACACTTAATTCTTTTGTCAATTTTGCTTTAAGCTCATTATCAAGACGAATAGTTGTTGCACTCGTTGCCATGTTTATCCCCGCCTTTCTTCATTTAGCGCCATTATAACATACAAACGATGTCAAAACAATAAAAACAAGCATTGCATATCACACCATGCTATGATATGCTTGGATTGTAAATAAGGAGGCGTACTATGAAAATAATTACTTTTGCTGCTATTAAGGGAGGAGTCGGCAAAACAACATTAACTTTTAATTACGGTGAATGGCTGTCTAGTAAAGGCTATAATGTTTTGCTGATTGATAGCGACCACCAATGCAGTTTAACCCAAACCTATGATATTTATAAAGATCATGGCACCCTAGCTAATATTTTTACAAAAGATAGTGAAAAAGTAGAAATTATTGAGTTGCACAAAAACTTATCCATTATCCCTGCTTCTATGCAGTTGGACACTATCAATAACGATCTTCAAACAAGAGCCAATAAAGAGTTGTTAATGTACATGTGGTTCTCCGACAATTATGACGAACTGAAGAAGTTTGATTATGTACTAATAGATACACACCCGGATTTTTCAACGATTACACAAAATATGATTGTAATTTCAGATCTTGTTTTTAGTCCGATTGAACCAAGCGAATATGGGTTTATTTCTAAAAGTAACTTGGAATTACGAATGGAACAATTAAAGCAAGATGTGATTAATGTTGAAAGTCGTCAAAGCTTTGTCACAGCGAGATTGAAATTTATTGGGAATCGAATAAAACACAACACCAAATCTTCACATGAATTTGTAAAACAAATAGAAAAAGATCCTCGAACTATTGCACTAGTCCCCGAAAGAGAAATATTCAACAAAACAACTCTTAATCATGAACCACTGATCAAGATGGAGGAAGAAAATAATTCAACTCCAAAATCAAGAAAATTTTTTGAGAATATTGACAATATCTTTGCTACTTTTACTAGCCAAGAATCATAATATATGATAATACATCATGCTATACTATGATATGATATAATATAAAAAATAGAAAGGATTAATATTATGGCATTTGAAGATAAAATGGATCAACTAAGAAACAGTCTAAACAGTAACCCAGTAACCAATGAAAGGCCTGCACCTAGAGTTTCAAAGTCCTATACCTTAAAACAAGATATTGCTAATGAATTGGCTAAACGTGCTAAAGGAAAAGAGCTAACTGCTTCTAGATATTTAGAACGGCTGTTGAAAAAAGAGTTTAATTTGTAATTTAGGTTTTTAGAAAGAAGGCATTATTATGGGAGGCCAAACAAATGTTATATTTTTTGTTGCTTGTATTGTAGTTTTTTAGGTGGAGCCCGCCATCAAGATGGTAAAAACTCATTGAGTAGATGATCGTTCTTTTTAGGCGATAGCTCTTCCCACTACAATGCTGGTTAAAAATTCTATTTGAAAAATGGAGAGGTATTTGCCGTTCAGTTATTCGTATATTGCAAATAGTATCCTTGTTTACCGCTTATTTCTGCGACCTCGTTATGCTCTTAATGTTTAGTGTTTTTGATATTAATGCCGCTAAGTTTCTTAATGTATTCATACTATTTGAATATTTACTAGTGTCTTCTATCACTTATTGGTCCCAACCCCTCGCTGGCAAGGAATACAAGACCAAATAAGGTTGCCGGTTAGGAAGTACTATGCTAAACTAAAACCAATTTAACAACCGAATGAAGAGATTAAGCTAAACCAAAAAGGTCCCCAATTCACGAGGAATCAGGGACCTTTGGTTTAGCAAGTAGCTATCAGGCAGCTACTTAGATTCAGACGATTTTAACTTGCAGGTCTAAATCGTCTGAACATTGCTCTTAATTTGTAGGTTAATTATACCGCAAACCAGTCCAAAAGGGCAAGTTAAGGATAGTTAAAAACAAATTGAAGTCAATGGACTAAGTAGCTAACTGGAGCTATTTAGTCCATTTTTTATTGTTATAAATTAAAAAAAGTTGCCGACTGGGCAACTCACAAACAGACACATGCTGGTGAAACTACAAAGCCGCCAGACCAATGAAAGCCTTGTAATTCAGTTAGAGTATATCAGATTTGTATTTTAAAGCAAATCAAATGTTTTAGCAACTCTCTTTTGAGACAGCGTGTGTCAGTCGAGAAAGGGAGTTTTTATTATGACAAAATCAACAAATTTTAATTACTATGAAGCCGATAACGTATATGGAGCCTTATTTTTCCAGTTTCCTAAGGTATTAATGTATGGCGAGCAATACAAACATTTAAGTGATGCCGCTAAGCTAGCTTATATGGTACTGAAAGATCGGCTCGAGTATTCTTTGCGCAACAATTGGGTTGATGAAAAAGGACACGTCTACTTTATTTTTACCGTTAAAGAACTACAAGACTTATTTAACTGCGCTACTGAAAAAGCCGTTAAAATCAAAAAAGAATTGCAAACAGCTAATCTATTAAAACAAATTCAAATGGGATTTAATCCTAAAACGAAAAAGAATGAACCAAATCGTCTATACCTTTCTAAACTCGATGTGAAAGCTACTGATGTCTATTTAAGGGGCGAATATGGGCAAAAAAAGCCTGAATCCCTTGCTACGAGCGGAATTTCGAAAATCGAAAGTCCGCATGACTTCGTTGAATCCCTTGCTACGAGCGGAATTTCGAAAATCGAAAGTCCGCATGACTTCGTTGACGACCCCCCGCAAACCCTTGCTACGAGCGGAATTTCGAAAATCGAAAGCAATCTATATAAAGACTATAAAAATAATATAGATACTAATAGATACGATATAGATACTCAAAAGTTGGACTTTTCCACAGCCAATTTTTCACCAGCTGAAATTGAAGCCCAAAATCGGGATTTAGTAAAACATGCGAATGAGTTCTTAACTGATGAAGACAGTGGCTTACCGGTTTTCTTAGAACCAGAAGCTGTGCAACTACTTAGCTTTTGGTGCCGTACCCCACAACAAATGCGGCGCTTTATTGGCATTATCTTAAACGCCAAATATGCTGTTGAAAAAGAACATAAAGATTTAGGCGTATGGATTCTATTAGATGACCCTGATTTAAAAAAAATGATGACCAAAACATTAAGGCGCTATTTTAATGCTCTAAGAAGCGACGAGAAGCATATCAAGAATGTTGAGAACTACCTGTACGGCACCATGCAAAACCTATTTGGTGTTTGGTGGAACCAACAAGCAGCTAGAGAATATGCAGCCAAACACCCCGAAGAACAGAATCTTGGTAGCGAGCGCACTTGAGACTAAAACACCATATAAGCTCATTTAAGCCGTTTTAAGCGTTACACGCATAATTATATTAAAATCGCTTTAAAATCGCTTAGAAGCAAAAATAGGCACCTTGAGTGGCCGAATTGGCGATAGCTAAACTAGAAAAATGGGATAGGAGCTTTTTAAATGACCAAACCAAGCAAAGAAGTTGAAAAAAATTGAGCAATTGTTGGCTGACCCTTGGGCAGTCGATATTCAAGACATTTGGGAGCAAGCAGCCCAAAATCGAGATCCTGATAAATGCAAGCTGTTTGACGCGTTACACACTTACCTCTTAGATAAACGCCAAGAATAAATCATCAATGAAAAGCACTTTGTGATTTAACATAGACAGTTCAAATAATCAGTGACTGAAATAAAAAGGAGGCACAAAATATGGCTAAGACACGAACATATATGGACAAGTATAGATTCACAACTGCGGAAAACCAACGGTTTGCCCGAGCAAATTTTACCAAGTTAGTGCATACTAATGCTCGCTTTGAAGGCGTTAATACCACATTGCCACAAACACAAACTATTATGGACGGTATGAGCGTAGCAGGAGTACCTGTTGAAGATGTTTTGACGATTGTTAATTTAAAGCGTGGGTGGCAATATATCACTACTCAAAATTCCCCTTTAACGTTAACCATGGAAAAACAAATCAACAAAATTGTGGCAGCAGAAGACGCCTTAGTACCAGGGGAATTACGGCAAGGAAAAGGAGGAGTTAATTTAGGTAGTGAAGACTTTTTTGAGCCGCCTTTAATTAACGAAAAACAAGAACAATCCTTTTTACAAAAAATCTTGACTGATCCACGAACGACGATTACTGATAAAGCATTGACTGTCATGTATCATAATATGCGTCAACAAATCTTTTGGGACGGGAACAAAAGGACGGCAACTTTAAGTGCCAATAAAATTATGATTGACGGTGGCGCTGGTTTAATTAATGTCCCATTAGATAAGTGGGATCAATGGAACGAACTAATTGCCAATTATTATCGGACTAATGACATGACTGAAGTTAAACAGTGGACATATGATAATGGTATCCAAGGATTACAAATTCGAGCAAACAAAAAATTAAGTGCTAATGAATTGAACCAGATGTACAAGCAACAAAAAAACGGATAAATTAGAACTTAAATTAGTTGAAGACGAGATTAGTAAAAGAACCCAAAACCATCTCAAAAACTTTGCTAAAAACAATCTATCGGAGTGTTGATAGCGAGCGCACTTGAAATTAAAACGCCGTGTAAGCTCATTTAAGACACTTTAAGCCGAATTGACATAATTATACTAGATTGTATTTTAAATTCGTATATGAACGTTTTAGAGGTCAAATATTAGATGCTATTGAAAAAGGTAACTAACATGTAGCTTTCGAAGACTTATATAATTGAAGTGATACTCAAGAGGTAGTATAATGGTAGTAGTTAAGAGGGGGAGTGAGACGATCATGGCAGTTAAAGAAAAAAAGCGGGTACAAGTTAAAATTGATAAAGACTTGGCTGATAATACGGAAGCAGTTTTAAACGAGTTGGGTCTAAATCCAACCACAGCGATTAACATGTTTTATAAGCGAATCGTAGCGGAAGCAGCGTTACCGTTTAAACCAGCTTTAAGCGAAGCAGAAAGAGCTAATTTACGCTTTTTAAAGGCGACCGAAGGGACACCAGTCACCGAGTTAAAAGACGCTAAAGGAGTCAGCGATTGGCTCAATGATCCAGATGAAGACTAATGGCTTATCAGATTAAATAAATTAATAACTTGGGAGTGTGATTAACATGAAAGACACAATTACAATCAATGACTTTTTTGAAATCGCCAAAAAAATTGATTTGAAAGATTTACTTGATAAATCATTACATGAGCCAGATCCAGAAAAGCGTAAAGTATATGATGCTTTGTATACCTACTTTTTAGATAAAAGGCAAGATGAGGTTATTAAGCGAAAGGACTTTGTCCGTTGATAGATAAACCCCAATATATTATTGTTGCTGGTATTAACGGAGCAGGTAAGAGTACGCTGTACGATACATTTCCCATATTGTTTGATAAAACAAAACGGATTAATGCTGATGAGATTTTACGACAAATGGGTGGCGATTGGCATAAAGACAGCGACAATTTAAAAGCCATGAAAGAAGAAATCAAACAACTACACTATGCTTTAGATCACCAGCAAAGTATTCACGTAGAAACAACACTGGCAGGTAGAGGCAAAGCTCAACTCAATTTGATTGACAAAGCTCACAAAAATGGTTTTGAAGTGGCTTTATTATATGTTGCTTTGCGAGATGAAAATTTAGCTATCCAAAGGGTCAACGAACGGGTACAAAAAGGTGGCCACGGTGTTCCAGTAGCAACGATCAAGAAACGTTATCAGCAATCCAAACATAATTTGCCATTAGTGGCTTTTAAATCTGATAAGGTCATGATCTATGATAATAGCGAAAAGTTTACCTTTGTTTATGCAAGAGAGAAGGGACAAGTTTTTAAGAACGATTTGAGGTATTTTCCTTGGATAAACCAAAATATTACTTATCCAGAAAAGGTGCAAAAGCAGTTACAAAATAATGCAGATCAGAACCCAGAAGTCAAACCAAAAAATGATCCCGAAAATAAAAACGATCGGCCTAGTTATTAGGTTGATCGTTTTTGAATTTGTTCGGTTTATGCGCATTAACGTAATTAGCAAATATTTTTAAAAGTTCTTCGGTTTGTTCGACTGATAAGTTATCAGCCTGAAAGTATTTTTCGAGTAAGGCTCCTTTTTGAATTAGTCGGCGAGAACGGGCTTTGCGGGCTTGCCGATTTTCATAGTATTTAGATTGCCGTAATTTAAAATCTTCCCGCTCAATTTTTTGTTTTAAACGCGCTTGCTGCTCGACTAATTTTTCATATTGATTAGACATGGAATTTCCCCATCTCGTATGGCTAATGATCTACAGACTTTACCTTTAAAAATTCAGAAAATTGCTGGGCTAAAATCTTAATCTGATCGTTAGACAAATTAGCATAATCTAAATTGGCTTGACTGATGATTTGTTTACCTAGCCGTTGTTCAATCTTATTTTTTTCGTCCTTAATTTTTTGATTAAGGGCTTTTAATTTAGCTTCTTGTTTTTCTAAGTTACTTTGAGACATAAGGATTCCTCCAATCGTTTTACAAATAATCACGGTCACTATATCACAATGAAAACGCCAAGTCAAAGTATAAAAGTTGAAAAAGCGAAGCGGAAGGCATACACTAAGTTAAAGTTAAGAGAATCAGCAGACCGAGTGAAACGAGGTCAATGCGCACTTACACATAGAATAAATTCTATGTTGTGCTAACCCCAAAAATCCTGTATTAGAAGTCGCCGATAGCGACAACAAAGTCAAGCTTATAGAATCAAAATAAAGAGGTGACTAACATGGCAATATTTCATATGAGTTTTAGTAATATTAGTGCTGGGAAAGGACGAAGTGCGATTGCCAGTGCCGCTTATCGAAGTGGTGAAAAATTATTTGATAATCAAGAAGGTCGCCACTATTTCTATGCTCGGTCAGTCATGCCAGAGAGTTTTATTTTAACCCCCCAAAATGCACCAGCATGGGCCAGTGATCGAGAAAAATTATGGAACGAAGTAGAAAGAAAAGATCGGCGAGCAAATTCTCGGTATGCGAAAGAGTTTAACGTGGCTTTACCAGTTGAACTAAGCGAAGATGAACAGAAAGAATTATTGACAAAATACGTGCAAGAAAATTTTGTTGATCAAGGCATGGTAGCTGATGTAGCAATTCATCGTGACCACCAAGATAATCCACACGCACATGTGATGTTAACTAACCGACCATTTAACCCCGATGGTAGTTGGGGATTAAAAGCAAAGACGCAGTACATTAAAGATGAAAATGGCAAGCAACTTTTAACCAAAAGCGGGTTTCCAAAACAAAGAAAAATTTGGTTGGTTGATTGGGATAAAAAAGAAAAAATAACTGAATGGCGGCACAATTGGGCAAACAGTGTTAATCAAGTTTTGGCACAAAAAAATATTCCGGATCGGATTAGTGAAAAATCGTTTGTGGAACAGGGAATAGCTGATACACCAATGCAACACGAGGGAATCAATAGTAAACGGCATGAAAGAAAGGCATTTAATCAACAAGTTAAGACCTATCGTAAGTCCAAAGCTGGCTATAAAAATATGCAGGAAAAAGTAATTAATCAAGGCCACTTGGATAGCCTAAGTAAACACTTCTCGTTTAACGATAAAAAAGTGGTCAAAGAGTTAAGCCACGAACTGAAAACTTATATTAGTTTGGAAAGTTTAGATGATAAGCAACGCATGCTATTTAATTGGAAAAACAGTACCTTAATTAAACATGCGGTTGGTGAAGATGTGACTAAACAATTATTGACAATTAACCAACAAGAAAGCTCACTCAAAAAAGCGGATGAACTCTTAAATAAAGTAGTCGATCGCACGACGAAAAAGCTTTATCCAGAGCTTGATTTTGAACAGATAACCGCGGCTGAACGACGGGAATTGATTAAAGAAACTAATAGTGAACAAACGATTTTCAAAGGCAGTGAATTAAACGAACGTTTAATGAATATTCGTGATGATTTATTGACCCGACAATTATTGACCTTTACCAAACGGCCATACGTTGGCTGGAAGTTATTAATGCAACAAGAGAAGGAAGTCAAAATTGAGCTTAAATATACGCTGATGATTCATGATGATAGCTTAGAAAGTCTAGAACACGCTGATCAAGGTCTACTAGAAAAGTATTCACCAACCGAACAGCAAAAGATTACTCGAGCAGTCAAAGATTTACGAACAATCATGGCTGTGAAGCAAGTTATTCAAACCCAATACCAGGAAGTTTTAAGAAGAGCTTTTCCTAACGGCGATTTTAATGAATTACCAATGATTAAACAGGAACAGGCCTATACAGCAGTGATGTACTATAATCCAGCTTTAAAACCATGTAAGGTTGAAACAATCGCACAGTGGCAAGCAAATCCACCACAGATGTTCAGTCCCCAAGAACATCAACAAGGACTAGCTTATTTATCGGGACAGCTCAGCTTAGACCAGTTAGAAAATCATCACCTACAACGGGTTTTAAAGCATGATGGCACTAAACAACTCTTTTTGGGTGAATGCAAAGTCGATCCAACGATTAAGAACAGTCAGATCGAGAAAATCCAAAAGCAATTAAAAGGGCAACAGGCCAAGGACGACCAGTATAGAAAAGTAAATATGGGACATTATCAACCGCTAAATTACAAGCCAGTTAGTCCAAGCTACTACTTAAAGACGGCCTTTAGTGATGCGATCATGACTGTTCTATATGCTCGTGACGAAGATTACCAACGGCAAAAGCAAGAACGTGGACTGAAAGAAACCGAGTGGGAAATGACGAAAAAGCAGCGACAACACCAAACCCGGAACCGGCATGAAGATTGGGGCATGCACTTGTAATCACAAAATTAGCGACTGGTTAATTGGTATGAATGGTAGCCCATAATGTATTTTATATTGACAAAAATTTGGTACGTAGAGCGTGCTCGATTAGTTACCCATAGCTGCCAGCCTTGTGTATGGTCTATCAAAGAGACCAGGCAATCAAAAACTTTAAGCCGGAACCCTATTTTGAACTAAATGCGGAAATTGTAGCTAATCAGCAAAAATTCGTCGCAAAATTAGCCCCCTATCAGCGATTTAAAGACAAAGCAGGGCTAACGACATTCATGCAAGCTAAACACGTTCAGAAAGGCTCACAGGTTGGTTTAATCAAGGGCGTTCAAAACCAGGCTAAAAAACGTGCTAGTCCCCAACTATTCTCGCTATCCAGTCTGCAAAGTGCCATGAATAAACGTTATCACGCCAGCGCCAGTCAAACCTTAGCGGCCATTCAGAGTTTATACGAAGCCAAGTACCTTAGTTATCCCCGCACCGATTGTGCTTACATCACTGATGAAGAATTTGATTATTTAGTGGCTAATCTGACGAAGTATCTGGGTTTAGTCTCTAAGCCAGTCGCTTTAACCAATACCACCCCAAATAAGCGCTATGTTAATGGAAAAAAGGTTGAAGAACACTACGCCATTATCATGACTAAAGTCGTCCCGACTAAAGATCAATTAGCTACCTTACCTAAAATACAGCATCAAGTCTATGACTTAGTTTTAAAAACGACGTTAGCGATGTTTGCTGATCCGTATGAGTAAACGATAAACAATTAAAAATAATTACTGCATTACTAGTAATTCTAATTATTTTACAAGTGATCAATCTGATTAAATAAGTAATGAGAAAATATCATGTCTAAATTAACTGAATCTCAAATACGGGCCAATAAAAAATAGGACGATAAAAACAATATATTAACAAGCGGTCAGTAGCACGTAACTTTATTAAGCAACTACCTACCGATGATGACCTCGCAAAGTTTCTTAGCCTAATTTCTGATCGTCATAAGTTTTTACATGAAAAAATTAAAGAAAATAACAAATAGCTACACATTATACATTGATTTAATGGAGAAATTAATAGTTTACAGTAAAACACCTGATAATTCACTAAGTAAAGTGAAGGTTGGAAAGAATGAATAATTTTTTGAATATTTTTTTCAATAGGCAGATTGTAAAATTAATCCGAATAAGTCCGATAGTTTTCAATGGCCGTTGATTAATAGGTTCAAGTGCTGCTATGGATGTAAGCTGATTCCTGAGACAAATTTTAAGAGAGGGTATAATGAATAAATCGTCTCTCAAAAGGAAGGAATTTTTACATGCCAACTCGTTACGACAAAGAATTCAAACAAAACATTATCAACCTATATAAGCAAGGCGAATCAGCTGCCCAACTGACCAGAGAATATGGCATTGGCTATTCAACAGTTCATAAGTGGATCCAGGGCCAGGCCAAAACTCAATCCGGTAAATCGCCAGACGAAATCAAAGCGATGGAAAAGCGACTGGCTTCGCTGTCTGAGGAGAACGAAATCCTAAAAAAAGCCCTGGGCTTCCTTGCGCAGAAGTAACCAATATCTTTGATTACATTCACCAAGAAAGTCATCACCACCAGGTAACCAAGATGTGCCGAATCCTCGGTGTTTCCAGAGCTCAGTATTATCGTTATCGATCCCCCAAACCTTCAAAACGCCGGGCCGAAGATGCGGACTTGAAACAACGGATTCTGCGGATCTTTGCGGAATTTAAGCAGCGATACGGTGTTATGAAGATCCACCATGAATTGAATCTGGAACTTCAACCACTGCAGCTTCGGTGTAGTCCACGACGGATTTCCCGGCTCATGAAGGAACTGGATATCCACTCCGTTACCGTCAATAAGTGGAAAGCGGCTTCGGCTTCCAAAACCAAGGTTGAACAGCGTCCCAACTTGCTTAAGCAGGATTTCTCGACCACTGGTTTAAATCAAAAATGGACCGCTGATATGACCTATATTCAAACGAAGCGTGATGGCTGGTGTTACTTATCAACCATCATGGACCTGCACTCACGACGGATTATCGGCTATTCGTTCTCAAAAAAGATGGATACTGATTTAGTCTTAAAGACCCTTGAAAGCGCGGTTAAAAATCGAACCATTACTGGGGACCTGATTATCCATACGGATTTAGGATCACAGTATACCAGCGATGATTACAATCAACGTTTAACCGAACTACATATCCGCCACTCATACAGCCGTAAGGGTTGTCCGTATGATAATGCGCCAATGGAATCCCTTCACACTTCCCTCAAAAAGGAATGTGTTTATCCAGTGCCGGTCTTTGAAGATTATGAAACTGCCGCTGCCGTCCTTTTTGAATATGTGCATGCTATCTACAATAGGAAGAGAATTCATAGTTCACTGGGCTACCAGACCCCCTTACAAGTTGAAATTGCAACACTTACGAGCCAAATGGCCGCCTGATTTAATGCTTTCCAGGGTTCAAATAAGTTATTAATCGCGATTAATGATTTATTTGAGCTGTGGAAGGTAAACGCGGTTCTGAATGTCTCTTAAAATCTGTCTCAAATATTGACTTCAATCCAACTGCTGTTAAGGGCACGTTCACAGTTTTTCCAAAGTCGCCGACATTTGTCTAGCCAACTCCATGAACGTTCAACGATCCGTCGTTGCGGTAACACCGTGAACATATGCAACTCGTTGCGTTTAACTACCGTCGTCTTAGCATTCAAAATGAGCTTCACCTGATCCGCAAAGTCATTGCCAGTGTAGCCACCATCAACCATGACATGCTGAACCAGCTATAAATTTTGGCTAGCCAAACTAATAAACATAGCCAATGCACCTGAACGATCTGATACATTAGCTCGTGTCACGAGAACGGCTTGTGGTAAACCATTAATATCAACCGCCATATGACGCTTAATCCCTGAAATCTTTTTGCCGCCATCGTAGCCACTATTTTTCGTTAAATCAGTGGTTTTAACACTTTGAGCATCAACAATCACAAACGACGTTCGGGCCGATCGGCCCTGTGCAAAGCGATAGTAAGCAACAGTTTTTTTAAAAGACTTTCTAATAGTGAATCGGCTGTCGGGTCTGGTTTATCTCGCCACATATCGTAATAGTGGTAGACAGTGTGCCATTCCGGGAAATCGTGCGGTAATTCACGCCATTGACACCCTGTAGTAAGCGAGTAAAGGATGGCATTGAATACGTCACAAAGATCATAACGACGCGGTCTTGTATGCTTGCGGAAGTTTTCTAAATCAGGTTGTATTAACGCAAATTGCGCTCGAGAAATATTGCTTGGATAATCTGGCATGACAAACTCCTCAGTCGGTTTTCCACAATTCTACCAGATTCAGCAGATACTAGACAGGTTCTAAGAGGCATTTCACCATACTAACAAGAAAACCAAAAATTCCCAGATCATTAATTTAACATATCGTATCAAAACACGTCTGGAATATTATCTAGGCGTTTTTTTAATGTCATGGTATTTTCTGGCAGAAAGGTTGCATTATTGTGACTACAGTTGTAAACTAATAAGTGTTAAAAGGCTACAAACGTAAACTTAGAATTCAATTAATGAAGGAAGCCAATTGAAAGATGCAAAGAATGTAACCATCACCGATTCTGAATGGATGGTTATGAGAGCAATTTGGACAATGGGACATGCGACTAGTCGTGAACTAATCGATGCTATGAACGAATTAGAAGGCTGGTCAGCTTCAACAACCAAAACGCTACTTCACAGGTTGATTCAAAAACAGGCGGTTTCACAGCATGGCGGTAGTCGACCATTCACGTATAAGCCGGTTGTTGGCGAGAAGGAATCAATGGCGGCAGCGGCAGATGATTTGTTTGACCATATGTGTGCGATGCGGGCTGGTTCAACAATTGCCGGCGTTATTCAGTCAAGGGAACTCTCACGGGCGGATATTGCGAACTTACAGGCGATTCTAGCTGAAAAGGCCAAAACAGCGCCCGAGGAAGTTCAGTGTAACTGCTTGCCAGGTGATCAAACGTGTTAAGACTGCGGTGTTCTGTTTACTTTTAGGATTGCTGCACAAAAATCCAGAATCTGGGATTTCTGATGGCGGAAACTTATGAATTTTTGTCGTAATTCTCATTCATATAGTGGCATGGTGCTCCGCAAAGCAGAAGCCTAAATATAAGAACCTGGTGGAAAAATCCCGAGCCCGGGGATTTCCACACAAGGAACTTATATTCCGGCTTCTAACCGCTTTGCTACGCACACTTATTTTTAGGGGGTCGATAATCATGGCAAATAAAGAGGACCATATGAACATGAAAAACATGAGTGCTAAGAATATGGAAAATAATGAATCAAATATGAGTCATATGGATCACGATATGACCGAAACGGATCATAATCAAATGAACATGGACCACGGTGATATGGATATGGCTGGGACTGACATGATGATGCACGGTGGCTCAATGATGCATATGGGGAATTTGAAAGTTAAATTTTGGGTCTCCGTTGTCTTAGCGATTCCAGTTTTACTGTTAGCACCAATCATGGGTTTAAACGTTTCCATCCTTAGTTTCAGTTCACCGCTAATTGTTGGCATTATCATCGTTTTGTTTGATACAGCACTTTACTTTTATGGCGGAATGCCATTTTTAAAGGGGGCTAAAGCGGAAATTCAGAATAAATCTCCTGAAATGATGACGCTAGTAACCCTTGGAATTTCCGTTTCGTATTTCTACAGTTTGTACGCATTTATTGCCAACAACTTCTTGAACCCGGCAAATCATGTAATGGATTTTTCGTTCGAACTTGCAACCCTGATTTTAATTATGCTTCTAGGACACTGGATTGAAATGAATGCATTGATGGGGGCTGGGGATGCCTTACAAAAGATGGCGGCCCTGTTGCCTAGGACGGCCCATCTAGTTACAGATAATGGTGAAACAAAAGAAGTGCCAGTATCTGATTTAAAAGTTGGTCAAGCTTTCCAAGTGCGTTCAGGTGAGAGTATTCCAGCCGATGGTGTTATTACGGCTGGGGAGTCGACCGTGAATGAAGCACTGGTAACCGGTGAATCTGCTGCCGTTACCAAGAACGTTGGCGATAAGGTCATTGGTGGTGCAACCAACAATAACGGGACGCTAACGGTTAAAATTAGTGGTACTGGTGACTCCGGCTATCTTTCTCAAGTAATGAAAATGGTTCAAAATGCCCAGCAAGCTAAGTCTAAAGCAGAAGATAAAGCTGATTTAGTTGCCAAGTATCTATTTTACGCGGCATTTGGTGTTGGGATTATTGCTTTCTTTGCCTGGTTACCCCAGGGATTGGCGACTGCAATGACGATCATGGTGACCGTCTTCGTGATTGCTTGCCCGCATGCATTAGGATTAGCGATTCCATTAGTGGTTTCTCGTTCTACTACGATTGGCGCTCAAAATGGGCTATTAGTTCGAAATCGCCAAGCCATTGAAGCAAGTAAACATGTTAGCCACGTTCTCTTGGATAAAACTGGCACGTTAACAGAAGGTAAATTTACGGTGAATGCATTGATTCCAAATGATGGGATTGACGAAACAACATTATTAAGCCGACTGGCCGCCCTTGAAAATAATTCGACTCATCCGCTGGCCCAAGCAATCATTACTGAAGCCCAAGCGAAGGACATTGAAGTCGTTGCGGCTGAAAAGTCTCAAAATATTCCGGGCGTTGGTATTTCCGGTAATGTTGATGGCACTGACTATACGATTGTTAATGGTAACTATTTAACGAAGCAAGGGATCAGGTTTGACGAGGCCGCTGCTGATAAATGGGCTGCTAAGGGTAATTCCGTCAGCTTCCTATTGCAGGGCACCCAAGTTCAAGGAATGGTTGCTGAAGGCGACACCATCAAAGCGGGTGCTAAGGAATTAATTAGTGGTCTTCAGAGGCGAGGAATTACCCCCGTAATGCTCACTGGCGATAATCCAAAAGCCGCGGAACACGTTGCTAACTTACTAGGATTGACTGAATTCCATGCAGGCCTATTACCAGATGATAAGCAAAAGATTATTGCTGATTATCAAGCAAAGGGCAATCACGTCATCATGGTTGGTGACGGCGTAAATGACGCACCAAGTCTTGCCGCGGCCGATATTGGAATTGCAATTGGTGCCGGAACCGATGTTGCCATTGATTCCGCTGATGTTGTGTTGGTTAAATCAGAACCCAGCGATATTTTACATTTTCTTGATTTGGCTAAAATCACAAATCGGAAAATGGTTCAAAATCTCTGGTGGGGAGCAGGCTACAATATTGTCGCAATTCCACTCGCTGCCGGTGTGTTGTCATTTATTGGAATCATTCTAGACCCAGCCGTTGGTGCTGTGGTCATGGCGATGTCGACAATTATCGTGGCAATTAATGCGATGGGATTGACTGGTGAAAAGATTAAAAACGTGTAATTAAGTGATGACAAAAAGAGGAGAAAGATCAGCTGGTAGTCTGGTCTTTCTCCTCTTTTTGTCATTATGTTAATTACTTATCTGGTTGCTCAGTTAATTTCGCCAATTTTTGATGCAGCCTAATGTCATATTGCCTGGTAATTGGCATTAACACCGCGACCACCCCGCAAATGGCAGCACCGATTCCTGCAATCACAAATAGGCGTTCAATGCCAATCACATCAGCTAGGGGACCGGCAAAAATTAAGCCAATTGGTTCACCTAGATTCAACAAAGAATTCAAAACGCCTAGAATCCGCCCTAACTCTTCTGCTGGATAACTTTGTTGAATCATTGCCATTAAAAGCGTTAGTTACCAAAGGGGAAACCAGCAAATTAAAGGGTTTCAAGAGCAAAAAGGGGAAGTCGTTTGACGCCAAGTTAAAGCTTGACGGCCATAAATTAAGTTTTGATTTTGATTAGAACCTGCCTACCGCCCTTCACGTTGTTTCGGTTGGTGAACTCGTCATTTAGGTTTACTTTTCAAAAACCAAAAAGTAAACCTAACCAACGAGTGTAATTGTAAAAGAAGGAGGATATATCATGAAAAATGAACTGGAAGCATTAGCAAGCGAATTACCTATTTTGACGGATAAAAGCAGTTATAAGTACCTATCAGAAGTTGCGGGTAATGGCAAATATATTCAAGTTGCGTGGCAAAAAAAGAATGCTGAATATTTAGCACTTTACGGCACACAATCTATTAAGTTACCCCAAATTGATAATTCTGTAGAGTTTGTAGACGCCGAGGAGGGTTAATCATGCCAAGTAAAGTTGAAACTGAAAAATGGGAAAGGCAGCTTGTCGAAAATGCCGAAAAAGAAATTTTAAAACTAACTGATAGTGAAAAATTTAAAAGTTATCTTGATACCGTAGCAAAGTTTCACCGGTATAGCCAACGTAATATTGACCTTATCTATTCTCAAAATCCAAGTGCCAGCCAAGTTGCAGGCTTTAAAAAATGGCAGAATGATTTTAAACGATCAGTAAATAAAGGAGAAAAAGGGATCAGGATTGCGGCCCCTATTATTAAAAAACTAACTCCAGAGGATCAGAAAAGGCTTGATACGACCGAAGAAAAAGCCATAGTTGGTTATCGCTATATTCCAGTCTTTGACGTGTCACAAACTAGCGGTGAGCCAGTGTTAAGTGCCAAGGATTTTGTCAAAGAAAATTTAGCCGATCATCAGAATGTAACGAGCTTGTATAACGCGTTCAAAGATTATTTAAACCAGCAAACCGACCTTAAAGTCAGTGAAGTGCCTTTAGAGACGCTAAATGGGGCTAAGGGGTATTTTCAACCCAATACTAATGAAATCGTCATTGGTGGCGATGAGCCCGACAATGCTTTGAAACTAAAGACGTTATATCACGAATATGCGCATAGTCAGTTACATGGGTTAAAATCAGCCTTTAAAGATCGCCCGCGAGCCTATCAAGAAACGCAAGCCGAAGCGGTCGCATATGTCGCTATGCAAAATATTGGGGTTGATACAGGCAATTACTCCCTCGGTTATGTAGCTACCTGGGCTAAAGATAAAGCCGTGATCCATAGCGCTTTAAGTGAAATCCAGCAAGTGAGCAACAAAGTGATTGAGCTTAGTGATGGTTTAACTAAACAATTAGGTTTACAAAAAGAACCTGAGCATGATCTAAAAAAGTTATCAGCTCAGGAACTTAATAAGTCCTATCAAGGCCTGCAACAACAAATTCAGCAAGCAAGGAACCCACAACAAAAATCAGAACTAAA
>NZ_AZFN01000025.1 GCF_001434365.1 Limosilactobacillus gastricus DSM 16045
TCCGATCGGCATCTTTGGTGACCTCATATTGACTATTGATAAACTGATCTTGGGTTGCCTGGTTAAACCAAGACCACTGGGGACCTTTTAAGATCCGTAACCTTAATGGCGCCACAAGATCTGGTAATGCCAAGGCTGCGGTGGACCGATGGTAATAGGCCGGCATTAATTCACTTTGCATGACCGGCAAACGATCACCACTTTCTAGTATCCGCCCGTTTAAGCCACCTAATTGGATCCGAGTTGTGGTGGATCGACTACCAAGGACCCGGGGCACCCTGACACCGCCACTTACGGCTAGATAGGCAACTTGACCGGCTTGAAGCTGGCCGATGGTCAAAATTTGACCGGCTTGGACGCGTTGGCATTGATACATGGGAATGGTATGTCCATCAAGCGTAGCCACCAGCTGGGCACCCGTTAAAGCAATATAAGTAGCATGCGTAAAGTATATCGTCGGTCCTTGCAAAAAAATTTCCAACACGGCGGCTTCATCCCGATTATTCACGAGCGCATTGCCAATTTCTGCCGCTTGACGATCCAAAACACCACTCGCCGGAAAACCGGCCACTTGTGACTGGGTCCGCCCGAGATCTTGGACGGTCGTAAAAGGACCAGGATGAATAATTCTCATTTCAGGCATGGTCAATCACCTCGACTTGATATTGATCGCGTTCCGCGGCGTCTTGAATTTGCTTAAATTCGCGCTGATTCACTGGGACAAAGCGGACATAATCACCGGCTTGATAGAAGGATTGGGGGGATTGAGGATCGTAAAGTTGGATCGGGGTCTGCCCAATCAACCGCCAACCTCCTGGTGAAGTCACTGGATAAAAACCCGTTTGTTGACCAGCAATCCCAATGCTTCCTGCCGGAATTGATAGTCGTGGTGTTGCTAACCGGGGCATGGCAATTTGTTGATCAACACTGCCCATATAGGAAAAACCGGGTAAAAAGCCGAGAAAATAAATCAAATAGTCGATGTCGGTATGACGCTTGATAACATCTGCCGGACTAATTTGGGCAAAGTCTGCCACATCCCCGAGATCCGGTCCAAATTCTCCGCCATACGAGACCGGAATTAACCAGGTCTTTGCCGGCGGTAACTCCATTTGCAATGATTGCTGGATTACTTCATCAAGGCGGTCCATCATTCGCGCCATTGTCGTTTGTTGGGCATCGAAATTGACCGTTAAGGTACTGTAGGCTGGGACAATCCCGAGGATTTCCGGACCAGAGATGAGTCGAGCGATCGCTTGCAGCCGTTGATTCTCCTGTGGATCAATTTGATCAGCCATTTGGACCATAATGGCTTGATCACCCAAAGGAATTAATTGATAATTTGGCTTATCCATGTACGACCTCCTTAAGAAAAGTTAGTATCCTAATGTTATTTTAATGATTTTCTAAAGTCAATTTTAGTTAGAAATCGCTTTATATCGGGTTTTTTGATAGATTTTAATAATTTTTAATTAAGATTATTAACTTATGATTGCAAATTATTATGACAAGTTAAGATTAACTTTTGAAAATTTCGAAAATGATAAAGCATTTTTTCTTTTCCAATCAAAAAAGCACCCCTATTGCAAGGATGCTAAACGGCGTAAAGTTAAATTGTAATAGTGTTTATATAGGGCGGTATAGCGACCCGTATTTTTATTAGGCAGCCATGGTTTATCGCGACCACAATAATGCAAAATGACGGTATGTTTCATCACCCAATCCAGAGTCCACTCGCCAAAACTGATTGTCTCATAAGTTCGTCCCTTACGAGCATCAAAATTATAGAGCTCATCTGGAACCGACTTGATTTGATCGCCATAAAGGGCATTTAACACGTCTTGATCCGGTAGTAAAAGTACTAAGCGATTTTCTTCAATATAATTGAAAACATCTTTTTCTTTAACCCGTTGGCGGATTAACTCTAGGTTCATCAAGAGAACGCCCGAATTATAATAACCGTCGGCATCAAAATTCTGCAAACGAATCTTATTGATTACATCCGTCGTATTGGTCAAGGCCGTATGAATCGCTGAAGCATAGAGATGATGCGATAAATCCATTTGGTAGAAGGACTGTAAATCGTTAATGCATAGAACATCCGCATCTAAATATAAAATCCGGTCCAAATCGGCTGGCAAATACTTGTAAGCCAAGAGTCGATAATAAATCGTCGTTGGATAACGATCGGTAATAGGGGCTTGCGCAAAATCTTGCGGATCAATCACGATCGGATGATAGGTCATCTCTAACTGTTCACAGTATGTGGCTAATTTCGCACTAGCTTCCAGGGGATGGTCCGCAATCACATAGACCTGGAAGTCCTCGGCATTGGTGTTTTCAGCAATTGAAGTGAGTACCGTGGCTAGTTGGTCCACAAAGCGATCATCAATTGAAAATAAAAGGTTCATCTGCCTGCCTCCTTGAAAAATATTATAAAGGAGATGACCACGATTAAACAATAAAATAGCCAGGAAAAACTTTCCTAGCTTGGATCCTATTTCAAGGCATTTTGACCGGCCCAATGATTAATTGGACCAAATTTGTGACCCACGGCAATTTCATTTGCAATCGCCGCATGAACAACCCGTTTGGCCTTTTGAACCGCTGTTTCAACATCGTTACCTTTTGCTAATTCCGCCGCAATAATAGCCGAGTAGGTATCCCCGGTCCCATTAATATGAGTGGTTTCAACATATTCTTCCGCGAACCATTGCTGACTACCATCAGCCTTTAATAGTAAATCTTTGACTGGACCGGTCCACCCGGCTTCGTGTTGCCCCTTTATGACCACGTTTTTAGCCCCCAAATCTTGTAAACGATGAGCAGCGGTGACCATATCGGCATCAGTTTTAATTTCCATTTCAGCTAACTTTTGTGCTTCAAAGAAATTCGGCGTAATTACTTCTGCTAAGGGCACAATCTTCTCCCGAAAGGCTTCATAAGCCGCTTGTTCCAGTAACATAACCCCATGTTTGGTAATAATCACTGGATCGACCACTAATTTGCCAAAGTGTTGAAGGTCATAGCAATCTGCCACCGTGTTAATGATGTCGATGGTGCCTAACATCCCCGTTTTCGCAGCTTTAATTTCAAAATCGGCCGCTAACACCTTAAATTGCTCCTTAATAAAGTCCGTTGGCATTAATTGTTGCTGGGTAATCCCGTATGAATTTCCCGAAACTACAGCGGTCATAATCCCCATTCCATAGACCTGATCAATAAAAAAAGCGTGTAAATCCGCCGGCATCCCGGCACTACCATCCGAATCGTGCCCGGCGATCGTCAAAGCTTGAACATATTGTGTCATTTCCTTGTCCTCCATCGTTTTTGATGGGCCCATTATAGCATGAGAATTAAAATACCATGAGAATCAACCTGATTTTATCGAAATTGTATCGATACGATTAATAGGACTATGAATAACGAATTTACGTTCGGATTCTTTGTCGCGAATGATTATTTATATGTTATAATTAGATTATTATTGCTTGAAAGGAGCTCGCAATGTCTGGAAATGATTATTTAAAAATCTGGCATTACGCTCACCTTGGCATCACCCTCTTCTTCATAGTCGTGATTGCCATTTGGGAAACTGTCCACACCATTCAATTATCCGCCTTTGTCATCACGGTCGGCATCTTCTTCGTGCTTTCCCTAATGGGTGACTTTGTGAAACGCAAACCCCAATGGTTAACCATTATCATGAATTGGTTAAAGGCGATTATTCAACCGATTGCTTTAATTCTCGTCTGGGCGATTGTGACGCGCCAAATCATTGTCCATACTGGTTTAGCTGTCCGGGGAGTAATTTCTTTATCCTTTATTATCTACATTATTATGTTCATTCCTTTTGCCGGGACGGTCGCTAAACATTTCACTAATCCAATTAGTCGGATTATCTTCTTATTATATTGGTTTTACATCATCTTATTTATGCCCCGCTTTGTCTTTCCCCCACGCTATGCAGGCCCAATGATTTACCAATGGATGATCGAAAGTGGCTTTATCTTTTCGCTAGCCCTCTTCTTATTGGTTGTCGTTGCTATGCGAACTTGGCACCTCTCATGGCCCGGCATTGCCCCGCGCTACCAAGAAGGAACGCGCTGGTGGATCGTTTTGCTTTTGATCTTGATTCCTCTGATCTATATTAGCCTAATTTCAGCAACGCCTGATTATCAGGAAGTCTTGCATAAATTGATGACTTTTAATTTTCATGAGCTCGGTATTAATAAATTATTCTTATTAACTGCTTTACGTGCCGGAATCAGTGAGGAAGTTATTTTTCGCTTTGGTTTAATCGGGGTTTTGCTTGGTGCTCTAAAAAATCATCGGGGACGGATTGCCTGGTCACTCTTGATTTCTTCCCTAATTTTTGGCGGCATGCACTTCATTAACTTGCGGCTCCAACCTATTGGGACCACCCTCTTGCAAGTTGCCTTTGCTTTTGGACTCGGCCTATTATTTGCTTGCGTCTATTTATATACTGGTCAACTATGGTTAACAATTTTGTTCCATTTTCTAGTTGATTTTCCTAGCTTTGTGATCAGCCACGGAATTGTTTCCACTGCAACCGTTAGTTCAGCTAGCTTAATTACCATCACCATTTTAGTGCTCATCTTTGCTAGTCCGTTATGGTGGTTATTAGTTGGGAAGAATCGCTTAGTAATGCAACGACATGCCGACCATCTTTCGGGAACCAATCAACATTTTGACTATAAAATGAATTTTTAACCCTAGCGGCTTGATCTGTTTGATCAAGCCTTTTTTCTATGCTAACATTGATATTTGTGATACGGAGGTACAATTATGATCGGAATTTGGGCGAATGTGATCGCCATTATTGTCGGCACCCTGATCGGCTGGCTTTTTAAACGCCGCTTAAATGATAAATATATTGATGCCCTTTGGCAATCGTTAGGTCTCTTAGCCTTAGGGGTGGGTATTCAAACCGTTGTTAATAACATGAATAAGAGTCACTATCCCCTCTTATTTATTTTTAGTCTGGCTATTGGGATTCCTTTAGGGACCTTCTTTAATTTGAATGATCGGGCTACGGGCTGGATTGATCGTCACTTCCAATCTCATCTGGGTGAAGGGGTGGCGACGGCTTCCTTTTTAGACGGTATTGGGGCTTTGGCCATTTTAGGACCGGTCACCGCTGCCACCAATGGGAATCAAACTATGCTCTATACTAACGCCATGTTAACCCTAGTTTGTGGCATCATCTTTGGAACTAGCTTTGGTCTGGGGATGATTCTTGAAACCCCGATTATCTTCATTTGGTTTAGCTTTATTTACTTTGTCACCAAGTATTTGTCGGCTTCTTACTTTTCCAATTCATTGGTTGTTGAAATGTCGGTCGTCGGCGGTTTCCTGGTGATGGCCGGTGGCTTGTCCTTACTAAAGATTCGCGAATTTAAAACGGTAGACATGCTACCGTCCTTGTTGGTCCCAATGATTTATTTCTTGTTTATATAAAAGAAAAGCTGGGAAAAAAGCATAAAGCGCCCCATCGGACTAACACGAATATTGGTACAGAATGGACCGATGTGAGTTCGTAGTTAGGTTCGTGGGAAGCGCTTTTTGACCGTAATTACAAGTGTGATCAAAAAATGAGAGTGGGAAGAAATGTTAATCATCATTTCTTCCCACTCTCTTCTTTATTATTCAGGGATGGTGGTAACTGGTGTGTAACTTGTCGACGGTTGTACTGGCGTGTAGGTTACAGTATTGTTTGTAGTCGTCGTTGTATTGGTATTACTGTTGCCGGCAGTGGCGTTAGTATTACTGCTTGTCCGACCTGTAGTCGTCGAGGTGCCACCATTATTCGAAGTAGTTTGATTGTTGGTTGTTGTCGTCGAGTTAGAATCACTATCGTCATTATTGTTGTTAGTAGAAGTAGTTGAAGTGGCACTCGTCGTGGTTGAGCTAGTTTCATCGCTAGTCGATTCAACTTCTGATGATGACGAAGAACTCTTTTTATCCTTCTTGCTAGATGAAGATGACTTCTTTTTGGTAATGTGCTTCAAAGCCGAAGTGGCAATTTCATCGGATCCACCTGAGGTCAAGCTGATAATTCCCCCACTCAAGCTAAAAATCATCACCAAAAGCAAAATCCAGGTGGTTACGACCCGAGGACGACTAACGGGATGCACCCCATTTTTCCGAAAGTCCCGAATTTGCATCACATACATAATGGCGTAGATGGCGATTGCTACAATTAAAATCCCAAAAAAGATCATTTCATTGTCTCCTGTATAAATATCATTCCAATTTGTCATTGTAGCAAATAATCATCATAAATTCTACCTTATTTCAAACAAGTCACTTTGCTTGACCCTATTTTCATGATCGTAGATAATCATGGTAATACAAAAAGGAGGTGCTGATGATGCCAGCACAAACCATTACTACGGATACTTTCGCAACGACAATCAAAGATGGCGTGACCCTAGTCGATTTTTGGGCGACTTGGTGTCCCCCTTGTCGGATGCAAGGTCCAATTGTTGAAAAATTAAGCGAAGAATACAGTGATCAAGCCAAAGTTGGTAAGGTTGACGTTGATAGTAATCAAGAATTAGCGACCCAATTTGGGATCCAATCAATTCCGACTTTATTATTATTTAAAGATGGCGAATTAATTAATAAATTTATTGGTTTACAAAGCAAGGATGTGTTAGATGGTGCTTTAAAAGACGCCCTCGCCTAAATTGCTTCATAAATGAGGGTGGAAAGGAATGTCAATTGACATTTCTTCCCACCCTCATTTTTTACTCGTGATAATTTACCCGCCAACTGCCACCAAAAAGTTCTTTAGCTAACAAGTCAGCCGATAGGTTACCATTATTTTCTTCAAAGCCATGGAAAGGTTTCAGGGCTTGTTGCGCCCCCTCTTGATATTTAATGGCTTTGCGCATGGCATAATCGACCAGTGATCCATTGTGTAATTTTTCAACTAAGCGACCACTCGGTGTCGTCTCAGGATGATTAATCCGATATTCAAAATCATAGAGAATCTCTTGGTATTCAGGACCTGCTTGAATTTGATTAACAAATTGTTGTAAGCGTTCGATAAATGCCCGGGCCTCTTCATAATATTGAGTCCGCTCAGTCGGCATTTCTTCGGCTACTTCTCCATTCATTTGATCCGCTCGTTTTAAAACGTCATTAACATCGCGATCGTTAATCGCCGGACTCATCAAAAAGTAGCCGGCTAATAGGCGAATAGGGCGAATCGTCCCCGTTCGAATTCCAATCGAACTCGTTGGATCTAGATCTAACATCCGCAACTCCAGATACTTTGCCCCTTCTATAGCCAAGTCTTTCATTTCATCGGCGCCCTTAAAGCGCACACTGCCATGATAATCAGTAGGTTTCAATAATTCACCAGCATCCACGGCTTCTTGAATCTTTCGGGCGTACGTTTCGACCGAAGTGTAATCGGCGATAAAATCGTTTCCCAATCCATAACGATGACTCTGCCGAATGGAGCGAACTGGATGATCAAAGGGCTGTTGATCTGGACCATAAAAATTAGCTTCAGCAACTGGAGAGGCGCCAAATAGATATGTAATCACCCAGCGATAGCGAATAAAGCCTTGTGCTAAGGTTTTATAAAGGTGGTTTTTAACCGCCTTTTCCGATAGAGCCAGTTCCTGACTTAAGAGCTTAATAACATTTTGATTGATGCTCAAATTAATATGAGCCCCTTGGGGAGTTCCCTCCGACGGCCGATGACGTTCTAGCCAATGATCAAAATACTCCCGCTTTTCTGGCGTGGTCGCTGCAATTGGCAAATCATGAGGATCATCAGGTAAAATCGGCGGCATTGACATGGGCCAAAGATACTCGCCAGGAGCCAAGGCCGTCCGTAGAGCCGTATTAATACTATATAAATAATGCATGGCATCAGTCGCATTGTCAGCTGCTGGTGTCACAATTTCTGACATTGTCGAGAGAAAATCATTAGTTAACCATGGATTTTGGGCTTGATCACCAACGGCCGCCGGGTATGGTTCGCGACTTAAATGGCCCCGTTTATCAACCCGGTTCATTTCGATTTCAATCCCCATTTTAAAATCTG
This sequence comes from Limosilactobacillus gastricus DSM 16045, assembly GCF_001434365.1. Classification (GTDB taxonomy): domain Bacteria; phylum Bacillota; class Bacilli; order Lactobacillales; family Lactobacillaceae; genus Limosilactobacillus; species Limosilactobacillus gastricus. The sequence goes on from NZ_AZFN01000025.1 coordinate 8,087, forward strand.
AAGCTTCCAATACAGCTTCATGATCAAAGATAATTTGTCCAATTCGACTAAACATAGGCCCACCTCTTCGTTTATTGTAAATATATTAACGTATCTATCGGCATTTGACTAGAATAAACCTCATCATTTTCTAATTTTAGATATTTCTAACTATTTATCATATGATTAGTGAATAAATGTCATTTTTACCGATAAAATGGTATAATGTGGTTAGATTAAAAATAGCCATAAGGAGTTCATATCATGAAACATGTTGTTATTTTGGGGGCTGGATATGCCGGCTTAAAGGTTGTTCACGAATTACAAAAGCGGGTTAAAGGTGATGTCAAACTGACTCTAGTTGACCGCAATAATTATCACTATGAGGCTACTGACTTACACGAAGTAGCTGCCGGGACGAAAAAACCTAGTGACATCAGCTATCCAATCGCTGATGTCGTTAAACCAAGCGTTACCACTTTCATTCAAGATGAAGTGACTGCGTTAGATTTAGCCAACCAAACGGTTAAATTAGCTGACCATAAAGATTTAACTTATGATTATTTAGTCTGCGCTTTAGGCTTTGTTTCCGAAAGCTTTGGTATTCCTGGAGTTGACGAACATGCTTTACCAATGGCAACTCTGAAAGAAGCCGAAGCAATTCACCAACACCTCCTAGCAATGATGGATAAGTATCAAGAAAATCAAGATCCATCCTATTTAAACATTGTCATTGGTGGGGCTGGCTTTACTGGAATTGAATTAGTCGGGGCCCTTAACGATGCTCGTAAAAACTTAGCCGACCGGGCTGGTGTCCAACCATCTGACATCAAAATTAATGTAATTGAAGCTTCCACTCATTTACTACCGATGTTTAGTGAGAAATTAGCTACTTATGGAATTAATTTGGTCAAAAGTTTCGGCGTTAACCTAGTTACTGGCGCACGAATCACCAAAGTTGATGATGGACAAGTCGAATTCCAACAAGGTGATCCCGAAGATGCTGTTACCAGCACGATGGAAGCTAAAACGATCATTTGGACGACCGGGGTTAGCGGGAGCCCAATCATTGATGAAGCTGGCTTTAGTGCCCGTCGGGGACGTGTGATCCNGAAGCTGGCTTTAGTGCCCGTCGGGGACGTGTGATCCCAAGCGAACATCTAACCGATAATGATCATGATAATATCTACTTAATCGGTGATGTGGCAGCGGTAATGCCACCTGATGGAAATCGTCCTTACCCTACTACCGCGCAAATTGCTTTGGGAATGGGGAAATACGTGGCAAACGACCTTGCCAGTCGTCTGACGAATGGTCAACATCTAACGACTCCATTTACTTATAAGTCTCTAGGAACTGTTGCTTCGGTTGGTAATACGCATGCCTTTGGTGAAGCAATGGGGCATGAAGTTCGTGGGTACATGGCTTCGGCAACGAAGAAAATGATCGCCAATGAATCCCTCTTCCGGGTTGGTGGTTTCCGTGAAGTAATGAAAAAAGGCCGCTTCGATTTATATCACTAGGATATCTTAAAAGGAGATTGAGAAGAAATTCTTCTCAATCTCCTTTTACTTAACTAATTTCCAATAAAATTCCCAGCGCAAAAGTTATCACTTGGGTTAAGGAACCAAAAAAGAGAATCTTGACGGCTGTTGAAAAAGTTTCTTTTTTGACCTGTTTTTGAAAGAGTAAGCGCGTTTGCTGAATAATAAAGGGAATCAATAACCAAGTTGCTAAAACGGTCCATGGTTGTAAACCGATTAATACAGTTATGGCAATCGCCATTAAGGCCAAGGCATTTTTAATCGCAAAGGCCCATAAACCAGCACGGATTCCGATAAAATGAATGATCGTATGACGATGGTTATCTTCATCTTCTTTAGCATCGCAAATATTATTGGTTAATAACAAATTCGAAATCCATAACTCATTGGCCAAAGCCACCGCCCAAATTGATAATAAATTAGACCAGGACCATGTAAAGACTGAAAAAGTATTGACATAGACGCTAATCAAGGTAATCATCACACCCATTGTGAAGCCAGAAAAGAATTCCCCAACTGGCAATCCAGACATAGGAAAAGGCCCTGAGGAGTATAAAAAGCCAATCGCAAAGCAGAAAATCCCCATCCATAAAACTGGGAGTCCCACCAAATAGACTAGCCATAAGCCTAAAATGCCGGCTATCACTACTAACACGATTAAAGCCTTTAAGATTTGTTGAGCTGATAAGGATTCACGACCAATGATATTGGTATTCTGCTGATAATCCTCAGTATCGACCGCATGAACAAAATCATGATAATTATCCAGCATATCCACGGCCATATTGAAAAGCACCATGGCCACGAAAAAGACCAGTGCTGGTAACCATTCAAAGCGTTGATAATGATACCAAGCAAAACAGAAGCCTAATAAACACGGTAATATACTAGCGGTCTTGGCTTTAATTTCTACTAATTCTAAAAATACTTTTAATGTCATCTGTATCCCCCTCCCCTTGATTATAACGGACTGACACAAAGAAACCACCTTGGATTTTAATCCGCGGTGGTTTTTAATTTTATAACTCCCCGGCATCGATTAGTTTCAATCGTCGATAGCGTTCGTTAGTTTTCATTAATGCTTGCGGAGTTCCATCCATTTCAAGTTGACCATCTTCAATAAAGATCACCCGATCCATTGCTTCGATTCCTTGTAAATGATGCGTAATCCAAATGATGGTCTTTCCTTCTAACTGTTTAAAGAAGGTATCAATCACTGCTTGTTCCGTAATTGGATCCAAGCCAACTGTCGGTTCATCTAAGATTACAATAGGGACATCCTTTAACAGAATCCGGGCCAAGGATAAGCGGTGACGCTCCCCACCTGAGAAACGCAGGCCAGCTTCATCCACCATGGTCTGTAAACCATCTGGTAATTGAGCAATTGTTTCTTTAAGACCAACCCGAGCTAAAACATCCCATATTTCGGCTTCGCTCGCCCCTTCATTCCCGATCCGTAAATTATTTAGTAAAGTCGTATGGAATAAGTAAGGCTGTTGTTGAATGACCCCAATGTAATCGGCCATTTCATCACCGAATTCACTAGTTGGTATCCCATTTAGAGTAATCTTACCATGAGTTGGTTTCCGATCACCACGTAACAAGGCGGCTAAAGTGCTCTTCCCTGAACCGGATCGGCCTAAAATAGCCAACTTTTGGCCCGCTTGTAGATTGATGGTAACTCCCTTGAGCACTTCCTTGGTCGTTTCAGGATAAGTATAATGAACATCTTGGACTTCCAAGTCATAGGGCCCCGTTAACTCAACGGGTGCCGGTTTCGTATTCGCAACGGCTGGTAATTGATTTAATCGATCAATCGAATCCACATAGATATTGGATTCTTGCGCAGCCGCTGGCAAGCCAGCAAAAGCCTCAACCAAAGGAAAAGTTGCGAGGACAAAAGCAGCAATCCAGTTGGCGGAACCACCATAGTGACCACCAAATTGCGCTACTCCCCATAAGGCTAGACTAATCGCAATTAATAAAAACCACACTTCAATTAAGAAGGTCCGCATTTGATTAAAACGATTCAACGATTCCTGAATTCGGTATAACTTATCTTCATCAGCTATATGTTGACGGACATATTCTTCACCCCGGTTAGCAAAGACCCAGTCAGTGATCCCCATTACATTATCAGTTAGATCCTGGTACAAGTCATTTTTAAGTTGCTTCTCGGCTTCTTGTTTCGCACCGTTTACCACCACTGACCAGAAAGGAATCGCCACCATGATCACGCCCAGCAAAAGCAGCATCACTAATCCATACCACCAAGAAAGGATTCCTAAGGCCACCACGATTAACAAATATAAGCCGATGGCCACGAATTCAGGAAAAATCGTCCGTAAATAGAGGTTTTGAATGTGGGCAACGTCTTCTGATAATAAACCTAAGATATCCCCTAGCCGATATTTGCTATTAAAGAAGACAGCATCTTGTTCTAGCGAATCGTACATTTTCTTCCGAAACTCGGAAGTCATCTTAAAGACCCAATTATGACTGGTTAGGCGTTCAGCGTACCGAAAGACTGGTCGAAAAATCCCAAATCCACGGGTAATGACAATGGGTACATAGACTGCCAAGATATTAAAAGGATGGGTAGCCGATTTGCTAATCAGATAGCCCGATACAAACATCAACCCACCAGCACAGATAAAGGTTAAAATTCCTAAGCCAATGGCTAAATATAAGGTACGTTTGTAATGGGTTAAGAAAGGTTTCACCCAACGATCTTTTTTTAAAGCACTTAATAATGGAATTTTATGCATCGGTTCCCCCTCCTTTCATTTGATTAACTAGTTTTACAAATGAGCCCTGATTAGCTATTAACTCATCATAAGTCCCTTGCTCGACTAATTGACCGTGATCCATGACTAAAATGTAATCCATTTGCCGCATCCAGTGAAGTCGGTGAGTTGCGAAGAAGACCAAATGATCTTTCATCAAAGGCAGCATCGCTTCTTTTAAAGAAATTTCCGTTTCTAAATCTAGGTGGGCCGTCGGTTCGTCAAAAATCATTACCTTTCGCGATTGATCAAGAAAGGCCCGTGCCAAAGCAATCCGTTGGGCCTGTCCCCCGCTCAAGGCCCGTTCTCCAGTCCCAATCATCGTCTCCAAACCTTCTGGTAATTCATCAACTAGGTCTGTCAAGCCTACTACTTTAACCGCTTCTTGAATCTGCTCGTCACTAGCATCTGGGGTATAAAAGGCAATATTATTTCGTAAAGTATCATCAAATAGATACGGACTTTGCGGGATATAAGTAATTTGTTCACGCCAAGTACTTTCATCCATTGTCGACATTGCCTGGTCTTGGACAACAAATTGGCCGGCCCTTGGTGGTAAAAAGCCACTTAAGAGATTGATTAAGGTCGTTTTCCCCGAACCACTCATCCCAATAATGCCGATCTTTTGATATCCGCGAGTCGTAAAGGAAAGCGGTTTTAATTGTGCCCCATCATCACCATATTGAAAGGCAACCTGATCAATTTGTAATTGATCACTAGCTGACCAGCTGTGCAGCTTGGCCGAACTGGTTTCGGGACTGGGCTCATTAATGATAGCCATAATCTTTTGGAAGGAATTCTTTCCGTTTAAAGTTGCATGGTAGTCATTAGCAAAATTCCGTAGTGGCAGGAAATATTCTGGTGCCATAATTAAAATTCCCAAAGCCGGAAAAAGCCCAATCTCTCCATCAATCAGTTTGAAACCTAGAAATACTGCCATCATTGCGATTGATAAGGTGGTAAAGAAATCTAAGGCAAAAGTTGAAGTCATGGCAATTCGTAAGGTTGCCATGGTTGATAAACGGAAATTCTCACTAGAACGATAGATCGACTTGGAATAAGGCTTACTTAAGCCAAAATATTTTAAGGTATCAATGCCCCGTAAAGAATCAATAAAGTGATTTGAAAGCAGTTGGAAAGTTTCAAATTGACGATCAGCCCGCGCTTGAGCTGCTAAGCCAAGAATAATAAAGAATAGAATGATTAAGGGATAGACGATCACCATAACAATTCCCGACGTTAGATCAAGATAAAAGGTCACAATCAGAATCAAGATTGGGGCAATCATCATGTTAATCATCTTAGAAAAAACTAAGGTAATGTATTCCTCAACTTGACTGATGCCATCCAAAGCCAAGGTCACCATATTCCCGGTTCCTTCTCGTTGAACAACTTGCGGACCCAAAACAAAAAGCTTGGCCAATAATGATTGCCGCATTTGACGAACCGTCTGGCGTGCATAATCATCTAACCAGCGACTAGCAAGCCAATTTAAGGCATGCCGGGCCAGATAGCACCCAACAAACCAAGCTAACCAAGGCCACTCAGCTAGCACTTGATGTCCTCGCCATAACCGCACTAAGAAATAACTCAGAAAAAGTGACTGACCAATGACAAGAAAAGCCTGTAGGACATATAGTCCCACAAGCTTCCCCATTAATTGTCTGATTCCCGTCAATTTAAACATAAGACGATCAATCATAAATTATTCCTCCACTGGTTGGGCTACCGGCATGGCAATCCGTTTCCGGAAAATCCAATAAGTCCAAATGATGTAGGCCAGCACGAATGGTAAAATGCAGACCGCGGCAATCGTCATTACCGTCAAAGTATATTCTGAAGATGACGCACTTTGAATTAATAAATCATATTTTGGACTGATGCTTGAAATCAATACCCGTGGATACAATCCAGTAAAGATCAAAGCCACAACCCCAACCATTGTTAAACCACTCATAATAAAGGCCAACATTTCATTGTCCTTGAATAAGGCGATGTGGGCCAATAGAGCAAATAAGACGACTAATACTAAACAAACCAAAGTGCCAACTGGATGAACACTTAAGAAATCGGTTTGGAAGATTAGTAAAAGGGCAAAGACCACTAAACCAAGGTAAAGAACCCAATATAAGAACTTCGCATAGTTTTTAGCCCGATCACGGATCGCACCGACGGTCTTTAAGGCAATATAGTTTAAACCGTGAAGATACGACAAGAGTGTAACTGCTACTCCCCCAACAACAGAGAAGATATTTACATAGTCAAAGAATCCAGCATGGAAGTTACCATTAGCATCAATTGGCATCCCGTGGATCATAGAAATAAATAACATCCCGAAGAGGAAGGGAACCATCGTACTACCAAGCGTTAACATCCATCCCCAGAAAACCTTCCCTTTAGCTGCACTTTTAGCCCGGAATTCAAAGGAAACACCTCGTAAAATCAAACCGACTAAAATTAACAAGAAGACTAAGTAGTAACCGCTAAAAAGTGATGCGTACCAGAACGGGAACGAGGCAAACATTGCTCCCCCAGCAGTGATTAGCCAAACTTCGTTTCCATCCCAGACCGGTCCAATTGAGTGAATAATTTGATCCCGTTCTCCTTCGTTATCAGCCAGAGTATGGACGGCCATACCAACCCCATAATCGAAACCATCAAGGAAGAAGAAGCCCGAAAATAGAACAGCTAATAATAGGAACCAAATTAATTGTAAAATTGTCATTTAAAAGGCCCCCTTATCAAATGGATCCAAGATCTTCTCAGCGAATTGTGGTTGATCCATGGACATTGGATCTTTACGAAGTTGCCGTACCACTAGGTAAATCATCACAATTGCTAAGGAAGTAAAGAGTAAGAAGTAAACAACATTCGATGTTAATAATGACGCAACTGATACATTTGGTGACACACTTTGTTGGATGGTAAATAAGCCATACACGGTCCATGGGAACCGGCCAAACTCAGTCACAAACCAACCAGCAGTATTCCCAATAAATGGTACGAAGGTCGTTAGCGCTATAACCCATAAGGTCCACTTATGCTTGTACAAGGTTTCTGCCTTCTTCCGTGATAAGAAGAGACCAACGATCGAAACTAGCATCATCCAACCACCAACTGCGGCCATAATCCGGAAACTATAGAAAACCGTGTTAACTGGTGGATAGTATGAGATCTTTTGATTATCAATCTTTGTCCCATACTTTTTCTCAAGTTGGGCATTGATTTCCTTCATCCCTTTTACAGAACCAGAGGTCTTGTCGTAAGTTAAAATCGACAAAACGTATGGAATGTCAAGGTTCCCCTTTGATTCATGAGTCTTTGTATCATATACACCAACGATCGTCCAAGGGGCATGCTTCCCGGTAGTAGTAACTACCCCTTCAGCAGCGGCAAACTTCATTGGTTGTTCCTTAACCAAGTATTTCATTTGCATGTCACCCCAGGCAACGGTTAAAGCACCAAAGATTAACATTAAAATTAACCCTAGCCGCATGGACTTTTTGTATAGGTCCTTAGCTTTGCTAGATAGTGATTGCTTTTTAAGTAATTGGAAGGCCGTCAAACCAGCCACGATCGTCCCACCCATCATTAAGGCTGCAAAGACAACGTGACCATATTCAAACCAAAGCTGTGGGTTCTTTAACAAGGCTCCAAAGTCAGTCATTACCGCCCGACCATTTTTAATGGAATAGCCAACCGGATGTTGCATGAATGAGTTGGCTGTTAAAATCCAAAGAGCGGAAATCATGGATCCAATCGCTGTTAACCAAATAAAGAGAGAATGCAAACCTGGCTTAACCCGATCCCAGGTAAAGGTCCATAAACCAATGAAAGTTGACTCCATAAAGAAGGCTACTAAAGCTTCAAAGGCTAATGGTGCCCCAAAGATATCCCCCATAAACCGTGAATAATCAGACCAGTTCATCCCAAATTGGAATTCTTGAATTAAACCAGTCATAACCCCGACAGCGAAACTTAATAAGAAAATATTTCCCCAGAAACGAGCCATTTTTTTGTATGTCTCATTTTTGGTATGAACATACATCGATTCCATAATTGCAATCGCAAACGCTGTCCCAATAGAAAAGGGAACGAAAAAGAAGTGAAAGACGGTTGTCATTGCGAATTGGAATCTGGCAAGTGTCACAATTGACATTGTTCCAACCTCCTAGATTTCGTTTATCAAATGATAAACATGCTTTATTACACCTTTATTCTACAATGATACCATGTCACTTTCAATCAAAACTTAATATAAATTTACGATTTTCTCCCTAAAATCAGGTGATTAGACCACTAATTGTGAAAATAAGTGCAATTATATATGGTTGCATTATTTTAAAAGCATATTAAATCGCTGTTTTATCGTAAGCACTTCCAATTTAGGCACCGTTATTTGGACAAAATAAAAAGTGCCCATAGTCGTCTTACTATGGAGCACTTTAAGTCTCTTCAATTGATTTCAATTACTTTTGATCGATTTCTTCATCCGTTTGCAAAACGGCCATAAAGGCTGCCTGGGGAACTTCAACTCTCCCGACCGCTTTCATCCGTTTTTTTCCCCGCTTTTGCTTATCAAGTAGTTTGGCCCGGCGATCTGGATCACCGGTATGGATCCGAGCCGTCACATCTTTTCGATAAGCCTTAATGTTCGTCCGAGCAATAATTTTGGAACCAATCGCGGCTTGAATTGGAATCTCAAAGTTTTGCCGTGGAATAATTTTCTTCAGTTTTGAAGCAATTTCACGGCCCCGCTCTTCCGCAAAGGACCGGTGACTAATGAAACTAAGGGCATCTACCCGATCACCATTCAAGAGAATATCAATTTTAACTAAATCACTTGGCCGATAATCATCAATTTCATAATCAAGGGAAGCATAGCCCCGCGTACTCGACTTGAGCCGATCAAAGAAATCGTAAATGATTTCGGCAAGTGGAATATGATAAATTACGTTCACCCGGGTGTCACTAAGATACTCCATCGTATCAAACTGGCCCCGTTTTCGTTGGCAAAGTTCCATAACCGCACCGACATAATCATTCGGTACCATGATCGAAGCCTTCACAAAGGGTTCTTCAATCGACTTAATCAAGGTGACATCCGGCATTTCGGCTGGATTTTCAACTTCGAGCATCTCACCGTCATGTTGATAGACGTGGTAGGTAACAGATGGGGCGGTTGTAATCAAATCAAGATTAAATTCCCGTTCCAAACGTTCTTGAATCACGTCCATATGTAACATGCCTAAGAAACCACACCGAAAACCAAAACCTAATGCTTGGGACGATTCGGGTTCAAAAGTTAAAGAGGCGTCATTTAATTGGAGTTTTTCAAGGGCTTCACGCAGATCGTTAAACTTGGCATTATCAGTTGGATAAAGTCCGGCATAGACCATTGGCTGCATTTGCCGATAACCATGCAAAGCTTCTGGTGCAGGATTATTAGCTGCCGTAATAGTATCCCCAACCCGAGCATCTTTAATGTCCTTAATAGAGGCCGTAATATACCCCACATCGCCCGCCATTAAGAGATCACGGGCTAAAGGTTTCGGAGAGTTGATCCCAACCTCAGCGACTTCATATTCGGCGCCACTGTTCACAAACTTAATTTGATCGCCTTTTTTGACAGTCCCTTCAAAGACCCGGACTGATAAAACCACTCCGCGATAATCATCGTACTTGGAATCAAAAATCAAAGCTTTTAAGGGAGCTTCTAGATCACCAGTAGGCGCCGGAATATCTTGCACGATCTTTTCTAAAACTTGATCTACCCCTAAGCCACTTTTCGCGGAAATATCAACAGCTTCTGAAGTATCCAGACCAATTTCTTCTTCGATTTGCGCCTTGGTCCCCTCGGCATCGGCAGAAGGTAAATCAATTTTATTGATAACCGGTAAAATCTCTAAATCATTATCTAAGGCTAAATAAACATTCGCTAGAGTCTGAGCCTCGACCCCCTGGGTGGCATCAACCACCAAAATAGCTCCTTCACAAGCGGCTAAAGAACGGGAAACCTCGTACGAAAAATCAACGTGTCCTGGGGTATCGATAAGATGAAAAATGTAATCTTCACCATCTTGAGCATGGTAAGTTAAAGCAACGGCATTTAACTTAATCGTGATCCCCCGTTCGCGTTCCAACTCCATATCATCGAGAATCTGATTTTTCATCTCCCGTTTACTGATTGAATCCGTCATTTCTAAGATTCGATCAGCTAAAGTTGATTTACCATGATCAATATGGGCAACAATCGAAAAATTTCGGATTCGTTGCTGGCGTTCCTTCATTGCTGCTAAATCCATTAGCGTCCCTACTTTCTACGTGTAATGCTACTTACCAGTATATCAATCCCCAAGATGACTTTCAAACCAAACAAAAAAGCTGGGAAGCAAAGCTCTTCACCAGCTAATTTATTATTCTTCAAAGGCATCTTTCAATTTTTCCCAGAAACCACCTTTTACGCCTTCAACTTCTTCACCACTGGCTTCGGCAAAAGCCATCATGGCTTCTCGTTGACGCTTATTAAGTTTCTTTGGCGTTTTGACGTGAACTTTTACGTATTCATCACCATTCCCATTACCATGAAGAATCGGCACACCTTTCCCCCGTAAGCGGAAATCAGTTTCCGATTGGGTTCCGGCCGGAATGCTTAATTCGACATTACTATGGACCGTTTTAACCTGAATCTTATCACCCAGGGTAGCCTGGGGAATAGTAATGTCCTCTTCCACATAAATCGTGGTACCATCCCGTTTGAAGTCCCGACTTGGGGTAACCCGGAAAACAATGTAAAGGTCACCGTAAGGTCCACCATTTTTCCCAACTTCACCTTGCCCTTGTAAACGCAGTTGTTGACCATCGTCAACCCCGGCCGGGATGGTTACCTTAACTTCATGACGTTCCTGAATATGACCAACCCCGTGACACTTATCACAACGATCGGCCGGATCAATTTCTTGACCCGTCCCACCACAAGTTGGACAAACCTGTTGCGATTGCATAACCCCCATCATAGTTTGACGTTGGGTCACAATGTATCCGGTCCCGTGACATTGCGAACAGGTATGGGCTGATTTCCCTGGTTTCGCCCCAGAACCATGACAAACATCACAATTGGTTTCCCGGTTATACTTGATTTGCGATTCTTTCCCAAAAACGGCGTCCATGAAATCCAGAGTCATCGTATATTGAAGATCTCGCCCAGGTTCGGGAGCGGTAGGGTCACGACGAGCTCGGCCCCCACCAAAGAGGTCACCGAAAATATCACTAAAGTCACTGAAGCCACCTTGTGCCCCACCGCCAAAGCCACCGAAACCTCCTTGACCGCCACCGAATCCTTGCGGTCCAGCCGAACCAAATTGATCATATTGGGACCGCTTTTGAGGATCACTCAGGGTTTCGTAAGCCTCATTAATCTCTTTAAATTTTTCTTCGGCTCCTGGTTCCTTATTTACATCCGGATGATATTTGGCAGCTAACTTCCGAAAAGCTCGCTTAATATCCTGTTCCGATGCATCTTTATCGACACCAAGAGTTTCATAATAATCTTTCTCTGCCATCAGTTCTCCTCTAGCACAAAAGGCTGGGAATTAACTCAGCCTTTTAGGTTAATTTAAATTTAATCGGTCACCGAAAAGGAAACAACTACTTCTTATCTGGATCAACTTCTTCAAAGTCACCATCGACAGTATTGCCATCATTTGACTTGTTATCGTCAGTACCTTGAGCGTCACCACCAGCTGCTTGATTAGCATCTTGAGCTTGTTGGTACAATTTTACGGAAAGATCTTGGACAATCTTGTTTAAATCATCCTTCTTTTCCTTCATCGCATCTAAGTCGTTATCTTCTTGGGCCTTCTTCAAAGCATCTTTAGCGTCTTGGGCATTCTTCAAGTCATCTTCTGAGACCTTGTCCTTCATTTCATCAAGAACCTTGTCAGTTTGGAAGATTAATTGATCAACTTCATTCCGCAAGTCAGCTTCTTCCTTCCGCTTCTTGTCAGCTTCGGCGTTAGCTTCTGCATCCTTCTTCATTTGTTCGATTTCTTCATCTGTCAAACCAGAATTAGACTTGATCGTAATGTTTTGCTTCTTATGAGTCTCTTGATCTTCTGCGGAAACATTCACAATCCCGTTCCGGTCAATATCAAAGGTTACTTTGATTTGAGGAACCCCACGTGGTGCAGGTGGAATATCCGTTAATTGGAAGTTACCAAGGGTCTTATTGTCAGCCGCCATTGGCCGTTCACCTTGTAAGACATGAATATCTACGGCTGGTTGATTGTCTGCGGCCGTTGAGAAGACTTGGCTCTTGGAAGTTGGAATCGTCGTGTTCCGATCAATTAACTTCGTAAAGACGCCTCCCATCGTTTCAATCCCAAGGGAAAGTGGCGTAACGTCAAGCAAGACAACATCCTTAACATCACCAGTCAAGACCCCACCTTGGATCGCTGCCCCTAAGGCCACCGCTTCATCCGGGTTAATTGAGTGGTTTGGTTCCTTGCCAGTTAATTCCTTAACCATTTCTTGAACCGCTGGAATCCGCGTTGATCCACCGTTAAGGATCACTTCGTCAATATCACTAAATGATAAACCAGCATCCTTCATGGCGTTAAGAACTGGTTGCTTCGTGCGTTCTACCAGATCATTCGTTAATTGGTTAAACTTAGCCCGCGTTAAGGTCGTTTCCAAGTGCAAAGGACCATTATCGCCTGAAGTGATGAATGGTAAACTAATTTGTGCTTCTTGAACCCCTGAAACATCCTTCTTGGCCTTTTCAGCGGCATCCTTTAACCGTTGTAAAGCCATCTTGTCTTGTGATAAATCAATGCCGTTTTCAGCCTTGAATTCATCCACTAACCAATCAATAATCTTTTGGTCAAAGTCATCCCCACCAAGGTGTGTATCACCATTAGTTGACAGAACTTCAAAGACCCCATCCCCTAATTCTAGAATGGAAACATCGAAGGTCCCACCACCAAGGTCATAAACTAAGATCTTTTCATCTCGATCGGTCTTATCCAAACCGTAAGCTAATGAAGAAGCCGTTGGTTCGTTAATAATCCGCTTAACATCAAGGCCCGCAATCTTCCCAGCATCTTTCGTGGCTTGTCGTTGGGCATCGTTGAAGTATGCTGGAACCGTAATAACGGCTTCAGAAACCGTATCACCAATGTAATCTTCGGCATACTTCTTGATGTATTGAAGAATCATGGCCGAAATTTGTTGTGGAGTGTATTCCTTCCCTTCGATTTCAACCGTGTGACCTTCTTCACCCATGTGTGACTTAATTGACTTAATCGTGTTTGGGTTAGTGATTGCTTGACGCTTGGCCACTTCCCCAACTTGGATTTCACCATTTTTAAAAGAAACAACTGATGGCGTTGTCCGTCCCCCTTCTGGGTTGGTGATAATCTTTGGTTCGCTACCTTCCATTACGGCGACGGCAGAGTTAGTCGTCCCCAAATCAATTCCAATAATCTTATTACTTGCCATATTTAATTCCCTCTTTGAGTTTTATTTCGATTTTATTGACAAACAACTACCATGGCCGGGCGTAAGACCCGATCATGCAAGGTATAACCTGCTTGCAGGACCTCAACCACGGTTTCTGGTTCCTGGCCCTCTTGGGCAGGGACGGTTTGGACCGCTTGTTGAGTATTAGGATCAAATGGATGATTTAAAGCATCAACTTCATGCACGTCATGGTCATTTAAGGCCGTTTCAAGATGATCGTGCACCATTTGAATTCCCTTTTTAAGTTGTTGACCATTTTCATCGGTGACTTCAATGGCCAACGCCCGCTTCAAGTTATCCAAGACCGGCAATAAAGATTTAGCCAAGTCTTGACCTTCATACTTCAATAGTTGCGCTTGTTCTTTTTTCATCCGCTTCGACATGTTTTGCATTTCAGCTTGTGCTCGCAATTCCTTGTCTTCGGCTTCTGAAAGTTTCGCTTGTAAATCCGCGACTTGTTGACTTAATTCAACAACTTGATCCTCAACTTGTTCGCTGGCTTCGGTCGTCGTTTCAACTTCATCCGCTGGCGCTTGCGTTGATTGATCTTGCGTTTGTTCTTCTTTTGCCATTCGTGCCTCCTAAGAATCATGGTAGTGATGATACTGATCAAGTAATCGTTTTGCTAACTCCCGTCGAAATGCATCGACTAACCCGATCGTTCTAGAATAGGACATTCGGGTTGGCCCTAACACCGCAATCAACCCTTGCCCATAGCCTTCAACATTATACTTAGCGGTGATCAAGCTGTAATGATCAAGCATTTGATCACCAGCAATTTCTTGACCAATCCGCACTTGAATGTCATGACTATTTTGATTAGGCTGATCTAAAATAGCGGCCATTTGATCG
>NZ_AZFN01000026.1 GCF_001434365.1 Limosilactobacillus gastricus DSM 16045
GGTTAACCTATGAAAACTTGACAGATACTCTGGGTAGTTAAAATTGCTAAATTAGTTTCCTTATGCTAAGATATTAACATGAAATAACTCGTCATGGGGGTGAGCAGCAATGCTCGCTCTTTTTATTGCAAATGAACGTGAGGTGACAATTTGAGTAACAATGACGTAATCGCTGCCGTCACAACCTTAGTGACCCCGATTTTGGATCAATATGATTTTGAATTATTTGATTTAGAATTTACCAAAGAGGGGCAAAGTTGGTATTTGCGAGTGTACATTGATAAACCGGGTGGCATTACCTTAGAGGATTGCGCAACGGTGAGTGATCAATTGAGCGAAGCACTTGATAATGTCGATCCTGATCCAATTCCGCAGGCCTATTTCTTAGAAGTATCGTCGCCGGGAGCAGAACGGCCTTTAAAACGAGAACGAGATTATGAAAATGCCCTCAATGAATACATTAATGTGTCCTTGTATCAAGCAATTGAAGGCAAAAAAGTATATGAAGGGACGTTAATCGAGTTGACACCAGATGAACTGACCCTTGATTATCTTGACAAAGCCCGCCATAAGCAAATAACCATTGATCGTCAAAAGATTGCCAAGGCACGCTTAGCGATAAAATTTTAATTACGGAGGATTATAATGGCAGTAAAGAAAAAAGACCGACTAGAATTACTGGAAGCAATGGACGTTTTGGAACGTGAAAAAGGGATCAAAAAAGAAATCATCATTGATGCTCTTAAAACGGCCTTGGTAAATGCTTACCAAAAGAATTACGACGATAGTAATGCTAACGTTGAAGTGGTAATTGATGAAAACACGGGTGCATACAAATTAATGGCCTTAAAGACCGTGGTCGATGAGGTTACCAACCCAGTTGAAGAAATCAGCTTGGCTGAAGCAACTTTAGTTAATCGTGGTTACGAAGTTGGTGACCAATTCCGGGTTGAAGTAACGCCTCGTGACTTTGGTCGAATCGCCGCCCAAACAGCCAAGAACGTGGTTTTACAAAAACTACGCGAAGAAGAACGTCGAGTGGTATATGAAAAGTACAACCGTCTGCAAGATGACTTGATTAATGGGACGGTTTCGCGAGAAGACAGTCGTTATATTTACGTTGACCTAGGTGATGGGGTTGAAGCAGCGATGAATATTCGGGACCGGATGCCCAATGAAAATTATCGAATTGGTGACCGGATTGAGGTTTACGTGACCCGGGTCAGTGAAAACACGCGGGGACCACAAGTCTTTGTTAGTCGGACAGCACCAGATCTCTTAAAGCGGCTTTTTGAAAAAGAAGTTCCTGAAATTAGTGAAGGGTTAGTCGAAGTTAAAGGAATTGTTCGGGAAGCCGGCGATCGGGCTAAAATCGCTGTTTTCTCACGGGATGAAGATATTGACCCAGTTGGGACTTGTGTAGGACCGCGTGGTACGCGGGTGCAAACGATTGTGAACCAACTTGGTGGCGAAAATATCGATATTGTTAAGTTCGAAGAAGAACCAGAACAGTTCATTCGCAATGCCCTAAACCCAGCTGAGGTTCAAGCTGTTATTTTTGATGAAAATAATGGTGAAGTTGAAGAAATGGGTGTTGATGAAGAAGGTAATGAACGTGATCCACGGATCCATCGTGGTTGTACCGTGATTGTACCGGATGATCAATTATCCTTAGCGATTGGGAAGCGGGGACAAAATGTTCGTTTAGCTGCTCAATTGACGGGTTACAAGATTGACATCAAGCCATACTCGG
Organism: Limosilactobacillus gastricus DSM 16045; assembly: GCF_001434365.1. Taxonomy (GTDB): domain Bacteria; phylum Bacillota; class Bacilli; order Lactobacillales; family Lactobacillaceae; genus Limosilactobacillus; species Limosilactobacillus gastricus. The sequence goes on from NZ_AZFN01000026.1 coordinate 1,754, forward strand.
AAGTGGCGGAAGATTATCAAGAAGAAGAAACGGCTGAATAAAGCAACGGGGTGAAAAAATGAAACAGCGAAAAATACCGATGCGTAAAGACGTAGTGACCGGTGAAATGGTTCCGAAGCGACAATTAATTCGGGTGGTCCGGAATAAAGAAAATGAAGTTTCGCTGGATCCAACCGGCAAGAAACCAGGACGGGGAGCTTATGTCTCAATTGACGTGAAGGTTGCCCAAAAGGCCAAACAGAAACGAACCTTTGATAAGGTCTTTGATGTTCAATTATCCGACGAATTCTATGATGAATTAATCGCGTATACTGATCACCAACAAGCCCGGCAAGAACTTTTTGGTCAAAATGATTAATAGAGATCAAAAAATACTAAATCTCTTAGGGTTAGCGCGGCGGGCCGGCGAATTAGTAACCGGCGAAGAAATGGTCTTAAAAAGCATCCAACACGGTCAAACGAAATTAGTTTTTCTCGCGCAAGATGCGGGAATCGCAACTCAAAAAAAGTTTCGCGATAAATGCCAATCTTATCAAGTCACCTTATGCCAACGGTATACACGGAACGAATTAAGCCAAGCCATTGGTCAATCGCGCAGTGTTTTAGCAATAACCCAAATGGGCTTTACCAAAAAAATGAACCAATTATTGAATCAAAATTAACACAAGGAGGGTGAGTGTATGGCTAAAGAACGTATTTATGAATTAGCAAAAGAACTCAACGTACCTAGTAAAGAAATCGTGGCCAAGGCCAAAGCAGCGGGGATGGATGTTAAGAGCCATATGTCCTCAGTCAGCACTGAAGAGGCGCAACAATTACGACAGAGCTTTACTAGGTCAGCCGCTGAAAAGAAATCCGCTCCAAAAGAGAAACAAGCTTCGCAAGCAAAAGTTAAACCGGCGAAAAAGTCTAACGAGCAGCAAAAAACAAGTCAGCGAGCAGCAGCAGACAATAAATCTAATGCTCAATCTAGCAACAATGAACATCACCAACGGCGCCAAAAGCCAGACGGTCAAAATAACCAAAACAATCAAAACAAGTCTAACCAAGGTAACCAAAACAATAACCGTAACCGGAATCGGAACAACAATAATAACAATTCCAACAACGGTGGGAATGGGGCTCACTGGTTTGATAATGGGAATGGTAAGAAGAATAAGAAGGGTAAAAAGGGCAAGAAGAACCGTAATCAACGGATGAAGAATACGGCACCAAAGCAACCTACCCAACGCAAAGAATGGCCATTACCAGAAGTGTTGGAATACACGGAAGGTATGAACACCCAAGATTTGGCCAAAATCTTACACCGGTCGTCAGCTGAAATTATTAAGAAGTTGTTCATGCTCGGGGTCATGGTTAACCAAAACCAATCGCTTGATGCAGATACCATCGAAATTTTAGCGGCTGATTATGGAATCGAAGCTAAAGAAAAAGTCCAAATTGATGTGGCTGATATTGATCACTTCTTCGATGAAAAAGTTGATAACCAAGAAAACCAAGTGCCACGCCCGCCGGTTGTGACAGTTATGGGACACGTTGACCATGGGAAGACGACCTTGCTGGACCAAATTCGACACTCCCATATTACTGCTGGTGAAGCCGGTGGGATTACCCAAGCGATCGGGGCTTACCAAGTTCGCTACAATGACAAGATGATTACCTTCTTGGATACTCCAGGACACGCGGCCTTTACGGAAATGCGGGCTCGGGGTGCGAACATCACGGACCTGACGGTTCTAGTGGTTGCCGCTGATGATGGGGTGATGCCACAAACGATCGAAGCCATTAACCATGCCAAGGCAGCTGAAACGCCAATTATCGTGGCGGTCAACAAGATTGATAAGCCTGGGGCTAACCCTGATCACGTGACGGAACAATTGACGGAATATGGTTTAATTCCTGAAGATTGGGGTGGTGACACCATCTACGTGCCAGTTTCTGCCAAGTTTAACAAGAATATTGATGAATTGTTAGACATGATTCTTCTGCAATCAGAAGTGATGGAATTAAAGGCTAACCCTGATCAAAATGCGGCCGGAACCGTGATTGAAGCACGGCTAGATCACGGTCGTGGATCCGTGGCCACTTTGTTGGTTCAACAAGGGACGCTGCATGTTGGGGACCCAATTGTGGTTGGTGATACTTATGGCCGGGTTCGGACGATGACCAACGAAAACGGTCGCGAAATGAAGAAGGCCACGCCATCAACTCCAGTCGAAATTACGGGATTAAATGACGTTCCTCAAGCCGGGGATAAGTTCGTGGTCTTTGATGATGAAAAGACGGCCCGGGCCGCTGGTGAAGAACGGGCTAAGCGGGCCGCTGATCGGCAGCGGCAACAAACGTCTCATGTGACCCTTGATAATCTGTTTGCAACAATGAAGCAAGGTGAAATCAAGAGTTTGCCAGTAATTATTAAGGCTGACGTCCAAGGTTCCGTTGAAGCTCTAGCTCAATCTCTACAAAAGATTGACGTAGATGGGGTTCAAGTTGATATTATTCATAAAGCCGTTGGGGCCATCAGTGAATCAGATGTTAAGCTAGCGGAAGCTTCCAATGCCATTATCGTCGGTTTTAACGTTCGCCCAACGCCAATTGCGAAGAACGAATCTGAAGCAAACAACATTGACATTCGACTTCACCGGGTGATCTACAATGCCATTGAGGAAATTGAAGATGCCATGAAGGGGATGCTTGAACCAGTCTTTGAAGAAGAAGTGATTGGTCAAGTTGAAGTTCGGCAAATCTACAAGGCTTCGAAGATTGGTACAATCGCTGGGGGGATGGTAACTTCTGGTCGAATTACACGGAATTCAAAGGTTCGTTTAATTCGTGATGGAGTTGTTGTTTATGAAGGTGAATTGGGTAGCCTGAAGCGGTTCAAAGATGATGCCAAGGAAGTTAAAGCTGGTTACGAATGTGGATTAACAATTGAAAACTACAATGACATCAAAGAAATGGATGTTATTGAAGCATACGAAATGAAAGAAGTACCAGTTAAGTAAGGAGGTTCGATAATGCCGAGTAAACAATTTCGGGTCGAACGTCTCGCCCAACAAATTCAACGTGAAGTTGATGATATTTTATTAAAACGGGTCCGGGATCCACGGGTCCAAGGGGTAACGATCACCGGTGTAGATGTGACTGGTGATTTACAACAAGCAACCATCTACTATAGCTTGTTATCTGAATATGCTTCTGATGGCCAAAAAGCCCAAGCTGGTTTGGATAAGGCTAAGGGCTTAATTCGCTCAGAGTTAAGCTCTCGCCTCAACATTTTTAAAGCCCCTCAATTGATTTTTAAGCGGGATCCATCGATTGAATATGGAAATCGAATTGATGAATTATTAAATAAATTACATCGTGAAAATCAGTTATAAGAAAGCAAACTCCCAAGCTCAATCATGGACTTAGGAGTTTAGTTGTGAATGGAGGAGTTCAAATGGATGGAATTATTCCCTTATATAAAGAGCGTGGGATGACCAGCTTTGATTGTGTCAGTCGCTTGCGACGGATTTTACATACTAAAAAGATTGGTCATTCGGGGACCTTGGACCCCAATGTGGATGGGGTCTTACCAATTTGTGTTGGTAATGGCACTAAGGTTGTCGAATACCTAATGAATTCCGGAAAAGAATACGTGGGGGAAGTACTGATTGGTCAGGCAACAACGACGGAGGACTTGGATGGTGAATTAGTGGAAACTAAGACAGTCCCTCAAGCTATTCCGGCGGCGCAGATCCAAGCCGTGATGGACCAAATGACTGGTCAAATCACTCAGATTCCACCCATGTACTCGGCGGTAAAGGTCAAAGGTAAGCGACTTTATGAATACGCCCGGGCAGGTGAAACGGTCGAAAGGCCCCAACGGCAGGTGACGATATCGTCCTTTCGCTTGATTTCAACGGATTATGATGAAAGTAGCCAAACACAACGGGCTCGGTTTGTGGTAGCCTGTAGTAAGGGAACTTATGTCCGAACTTTGGCGGTTGATTTGGCCAAACAACTAGGCTATCCTGGGGTCATGAGTCAATTAACCCGGAAAAAGAGCGGTGGCTTTGAAATTGATCAGACGCTTAGTTTGGCTGATGTTCAAGATATGGTGTCTGAAGAAATGATGGGGCGTTATATTTACCCAGTGGACTATGCTTTAAAGGATCTACCACACCATGAATTATCGGCGGATCAATGGTCTGGCGTGCAAAATGGTGTTTGGCTTAAAGCTAACGAGTTGTCTACAGATGCGAAGCGAGTAGTCTTAACTTACCGTGATGATGCCAAAGCGATTTACCAATATCGGGATCAGGTTTATAAACCAGAGAAAATGATTTCAACGAAGTAAGGAGCATAGAATGCAAGTAGTTCATTTACATTATCCAATTAACTTGCAACGAGTGGCTAAAAACCCACTTGTTTTAGCAATGGGATTTTTTGATGGAGTTCATCGCGGTCACCAGGCAGTCATTCAACGCGCAAAGCAGGAGGCAGATTACCGAAAACTTCCCTTAGCCGTTTTAACCTATGACAAGTTTCCGGGCATCGTCTATCAATCAATTCCCGGGCGCTTTCATTATTTGACTACCCTGGAACGGAAGGTAGAATTACTTGAACAGCTTGGCGTGGATCTGGTTTACGTCATGGATTTCACTTCCCATTTGGGAGCTTTGCGACCGCAAGAATTTGTGGATGATATCCTATTAAAAATGCATGTTAAAGTCGTGGTAGCTGGTTTTGATCATACCTATGGTGATCATCAAGTTGCGACCATGGAACGTTTAACTAGCTTTGCTCAGGGCCGCTTTGAAGTAGTTACGGTTGATAAGTTCACTGACGATCAATCGAGTGAAAAGATCTCGTCAACGCGAATTCGTCAAGCTATTGATGAAGGATTAGTCGAACAGGCAAATGAACTTCTGGGTTATCATTATCAGACCCATGGGATTGTCGTCCATGGTTTTGCCCGTGGGCGAACGATTGGTTTTCCGACTGCTAATGTTCAATGGAATATTGATGAACGCTTACCAGCAGTGGGCGTTTATGCAGTTCGTTTTAGGGTGAATCAAGTTTGGTATCAGGGGATGGCCAGTGTCGGCTATAATGTTACCTTTGGTGATAACCATGAAAAAACGATAGAAGTTTTCTTGTTTGACTTTAATGACCAAATTTATGGTGAACAGGTCACGGTTGAATGGGTTCAACGACTTCGCGGAGAAATTAAATTCGCGGGAGTTGAGGAACTCGTGGCCCAACTTCAACAAGATGAAGTGGATTCGCGAGAAATTTTAGCTAATTAAGATCAATGAGACCTGAAAGAACCTAATTGACGGTTTTTCAGGTCTCATTTTTTGATGTCACTAGTATAAAGCATGCTCACGAGTCTAACCGGTTTGTTTTGTATTCTATTTTGCATTTCAATCAGTGTTGACCAGAATAATCACTTGTCACCTTTGTGTAAAAAGGAGCATAATTAAGTTAGTAACAAATTCACAAATAAGGATGGTGGCAACATGAAAGCGGGAACATATCACGTAAAAGCAAAGGGACATGGATCGTCATTCATGCCTATGGAAGTTACTATTGACCAAGATCGAATTGTGTCCGTACAAGTCGATGCTAAAGGAGAAACTAAAGGTGTAGCCGACGAAGTCTTTAAGCGAGTTCCGCAAGCGATTGTGGATGGACAAACCCTGAATGTTGATACGGTGGCCGGAGCCACGATTTCTAGTCATGGGGTGATTGATGGAGTGGCCCAAGCTATTAAACAAGCGGGCGGCGATCCTGCTCAGTGGCAAACGAAGGCAGTTAATAAGTCCCAAGCTCAGGACCAAGAGTTGACGACCGATGTTGTTGTTGTCGGGGCTGGAGGAGCTGGTTTAGCGGCGGCGGTTAAAACAGTTGAACTTGGCCATCAAGTTGTGGTCTTAGAAAAGTTTCCACAAATTGGGGGGAATACGACCCGGGCAGGTGGTCCTTTAAATGCGGCTGATCCAGTATGGCAAAAGGAATTTCATGATCTACCAGGGGAAAAAGAAACCTTGACAGAATTGATGAACTTGTCGGTGGATGAGATCGATCCGGAATACCAAGCTGATTTTCGACAATTACAAGCGCAAATTAAGGAGTACTTAGCGTCGGGTGCAGATTATCTCTTTGATTCTGTTCTCTTGCATGAAATTCAAACCTACCTTGGGGGAAAACGAACGGACCTTAAGGGCAATACTATTTATGGAAAGTATCCATTAGTTCATAAGTTGGTAGCTAATGTCTTAGATTCAGTGCATTGGCTACAAAAACTCGGTGTGGAATTCGATCAAACAGAAGTCACGGAACCAGTTGGGGGTCTTTGGCGGCGTGGCCATAAGCCAGTGGAGCCAATGGGCTATGCCTTCATTCACGTTTTGGGCGACTGGCTGGCACAACGCCAAGTGCCAGTTTTGACAGAGACTAAAGCCCAACATCTCCTGATGGAGCATGGTCAAGTGGTTGGGGTTCAGGCTCAAAAGGTGGACGGAAGTCAAGTGACGGTGCACGCTAAAGCGGTCATTTTAACAGCTGGTGGTTTTGGAGCTAATACTAAAATGGTCCAACAATATAATACTTATTGGTCAGCAATTGATGATGATATTGCGACAACCAACTCTCCAGCCATTACTGGTGATGGAATTCAGTTAGGGACCGAAGCCGGGGCTGATCTAGTTGGGATGGGCTTTATCCAATTAATGCCAGTCTCCGATCCCGTTACTGGAGAATTATTTACGGGCTTACAAACCCCACCGGCGNGCTGAACGGGATACTCTTGCAAAAGCCGCAATTGATAATGGGGGACTCTTCTACCTAATTGCGGATGACAAGATTAAGGAAACGGCTTATAACACCAGTCAGGAATCTATTGATGCTCAGGTGGCAGCGGGAACTTTGTATCGTGACGATACTTTGGCAGGTTTGGCTAAACAAGTCGAGATGGATCCAGCAACCTTAGTGGAAACAATTGACAAATATAATTCTTATGTCGAGCAAGAAAATGATCCTGAATTCCATAAAAATGTCTTTGGTTTAAAATGTGTTCAAGCACCATTCTACGCTACGCCACGTAAACCCGCCATTCACCATACCATGGGGGGCTTAGTGATTGATGACCAAGCGCACGTTCTAAATGGGCAAGGTCAAGTTATCAGTGGCTTATATTCAGCTGGTGAAAATGCCGGAGGCCTGCATGCTGGTAATCGATTAGGTGGCAATTCTCTTGCTGATATTTTCACTTTTGGACGGATTGCGGCAGAAACGGCGGTCTCGGATAAGGTCGCAGTGGATACAAATGCGAGTGCTTCGGTGCATGAATAGATTGAGAAGGCAATAATATGGAAAAAGATATTATTATTAAACGTGACGGATTAAACCTTGCTGCTAAAGTTTCCTTTCCCGATCAAGATCAATATGACGTGGCAATTTTGGCCTATGGATTTGTGGGGATGATGGATCCCAAAGTTAATGACCTTTTACCAGTTTTAGCACAAAAGCTGCAAGCATTAGGGATTGGAACCGTTCGATTTGACTTTAATGGCCACGGCTTAAGTGATGGCCCCTTAGCTAGAATGTCCATTTATAACGAACTAGAAGATTATGAAGCCGTCATGGAATATGTTTTAGAATTACCCCAATTACGCCATTTGTACCTAATTGGGCATTCCCAAGGCGGCGTTTTGTCAGCGATGATGGCCGGCTTTTATCCTGATAAGGTAGATAAATTAGTCTTAATGTCTTCAGCGGCTACTCTAGTTGATGATGCTAAACTAGGAACTTGTATGGGGGTAGATTATGATCCTGACAAGGTTCCGGCCGAACTTGACTTTGGTGATTTTAAAGTTAATGGTTGGTATTTCAGAACTGCCAAATTCATTAATACTTATGAAGTGGCAGACAATTATCAGGGACCAGTTTTAATTCTTCATGGTCAAGATGATCAAATTGTTAATAACTATGCTTCAACGCGTTTTCATGCCATTTATAAGCATAGTGAACTACATTTGATTCCTGAAAGTGATCATGGCCTTCATCAGAACCGGGATGAGGTTTATCAACTGGTTACTAATTTTATTCAATAATCGAAATGAGGATGGGAAGATACGTAAATTGTTCTTCTCATCCTCATTTTCGTTTATAACAGCAAGCCTTTATCAACATACCGTTGGTGACAATAATTAGTAATGTAGTTTCTTAATCTAACGGCATAAGGAGTTAATAAATGCTCGCGTTTAGTTACTAAATATAATTTATGAATTACTTGATTATCTTCAAGGTGTTTTAACACCACATCTTGATCTACTAAAGTGGTATTAGGCGTTAGGGCAATGCCTAAACCGTGTTTGACAAAGCCAATCACGCTTTGATCTTCTTCTAATTCATATTGAAAATCAGGTGTGGTGTGATGCTGTTCCAAGATTTCGTTCATTAATACTCGAAGTCCACTAAGATATGAATATGCGATAAAAGGTTGATCGTTCAGATCACTGACGTGGACGTGCCTCTTTTTGGCTAAGGGATGCTTTGCCGGAACAGCCAGAACGATCTCTTGATTCAATAAGGGCGTAAATTGAAAAATATTATTAGTCGGTCGGCCATCTAATTGATCCGCAAATGTACAGATTACCAGGTCCGTTTTCTCATCTTCCAAGTCACGTAATACCTGATAGGTATTGTCTTGGATCATGTCCACATGGATATTTTGATTTTGTTTAATGCTAAAAAAGGCCTTTAAAAGTGAAGGAACTAATTCTTCTCCAAGGGTATAGGTAAATTCAAAGGAAACCTGTCCACTACTAGGATCCATCAATTGATTAACCAGGCTTTTGGTATATTCAAGATTGGTGACGGAAGATTTAATATAAGGAAGAATTAGTTCACCAATTTTAGTTAACTTTATGTTGCGGCCGTTGGGTTCAAAGAGCGGGCTACCTAATTCATTTTCTAATTTACGAATGGCATAACTCAAACTAGGTTGTGAGATGTTTAAATTAGCGGCTGCTTTTCCCATGTGTTGGGTCCGGGCTAATTCGATAAAAAAAGTTAAATGACGTAAGTTCATTGACATATTTCCCCATATCCATAATTGATAAAAGAATTCTATCTATTTTTAGATATTATATTATTTATTTTGATTGATGTAAACGGTAGCATTATATGTGAAGTAAGTAACAATTATCCGAAAGAGGTATAAATCATGTTAAATGAATTAGATGGACACACAATTTTAATTGGTTTAATGGCGTACCCAATCCGTCATTCGATGTCACCAACAATGCATAACCACGCTTTTCACAAGCTTGGTTTGAATTATGCATATTTGGCTTTTGAAATTGATAATGAAAAGTTACCAGGGGCCATTGATGCCATTCGGACGTTAGACATGCGGGGATCCAATATTTCCATGCCAAACAAGCAAAAGGTGATTCCATACTTGGATAAGCTAGATCCTGCTACCGAAATGATTGGTGCCGTTAACACCGTGGTTAACGACAACGGTGTCTTGACTGGTTATACGACAGATGGGATTGGTTTCATGAAGTCACTAGACGTTGATGGAATTAACATTCGTGGTCAAAAGATGGTCTTGGCTGGTGCTGGTGGTGCTGCTACTGCGATTGCTGTTCAAGCCGCTTTGGATGGGGTTAAGGAAATGTCAATCTTTAACCGGGATGATGAATTCTGGGAAAGTGCTAAGCACAACGTTGAAATCATCAACGAAAAGACTGATTGTCATGCGACCTTACACCGTTTAGAAGACCAAGAAGATTTCAAGAGTGAAATTGACAGTGCCTTCATCTACTGTGATGCAACTAGTGTTGGGATGAATCCATTACAAGATCAAACTTTGGTAACTGATCCAAGTTGGTTCCGCAAAGATCTAGTGGTTTATGACACGGTTTACGCTCCACGGACAACTAAGTTGATGGAAGTGGCTGAAGAAGCCGGGGTAGAACATGTCTACAATGGTTTAGGAATGATGATCTACCAAGGTGCGGCAGCCTTCAAGCTATGGACTGGTGAGGACATGCCAGTTGATTACATTAGCGAAGTAATCTTCGGCGAATAATAAAAATCATTCATATTAGAGGTAAATCATGAAAAATAAATACATGCCAACAGCGATTAGCTTGTATCTTAACTACTTCATCCATGGGATGGGGGTAATTATCTTAGCACAAAACATGACTTCCTTAGCCCAAAAGTGGGGCACTAATGTCGGGGGAGTTTCAATGGTTATTTCCTCACTAGGAATTGGTCGTTTAATTGTGCTCTTAATTTCGGGTTATCTTTCTGATAAGCTTGGCCGGAAACCTTTCGTTATTTTAGGTGCCGTAACTTATATTTTATTCTTTGTCGGTATTGTTGCTAGTTCTTCAGTAGTAATTGCCTACATTTGTGGGATTATTGCTGGGATGGCTAATTCCTTCTTGGATTCAGGGACTTATGCCGGATTAATGGAAATGTTCCCAACTAAGAAAGGAACTTCTAACGTTACTTTAAAGGCCTTTATTTCAGCAGGTCAATTCTTGCTACCATTAATGGTTAGTTTCCTTGTTGCAAATCACCTTTGGTTTGGTTGGTCATTCGTTTTCTGTGCTGTTTTCCTAGCTTTAAACCTTTGTTTCATGATTCCAGCTGGGAAATTTCCTCCAGTTGGGACGGATGTAGAAGTTGAAGAAAATGGTGAAGAAGAGGAAGTTACGGAACAAAAGGGTAACCTTTGGTTTGATGGAACGCTCTTCATTCTATATGGATATATTTCACAAACGACTTTCTATTTAGTCAGTCAATGGGTTTCTGAATATGGGTCACAAGTTGCTCATATGGGGAGCACAGCGGCGCACTCCTTAGTAAGTTACTACAGCCTAGGATCAATTATCTGTGTATTGTTTACGGCGGTTCTTTCAGCTAAGGCAGTTAAAGAAGTACAATTCTTAAGTGTTTACACGTTAATTTCTTTTGTGGCCTTACTATTAATGTACTTATTCCCAACCGGGGTAATTTGTTCAATTATGTCATTTGTTGTTGGATTCTCTGCTGCTGGTGGGGTAATGCAACTTGGTTTAACGGTTATGGCTGATTTCTTCCCGAAAGGAAAAGGAACGGTTACCGGGATCTTCTATACAGCGGGATCTATCGCATCATTTACAGTGCCGATTTTCACTGGGATGATGGCTTCAAACCTTTCAAACGTTATTTTATTTGATGTGATTGTTGCCTTATTAGGATTTGTAGTGACAACTTTAATCACGATTCGCTACTACAAGTTATTCGGTAAGAAAGCTAAGGCTTAAGGAGATACAAAATGACAGAATTTAAAACTGTAAAACTACGGAATGTAGTTTTAGGTGAAGGTCGTCCTGCGATTGCAGTACCAATTACTGGTAAAACAGTGGATGATATTGTTAGCCAAGCTCAAGAAATTGTTCAAACAGCTACAGATTTAGTTGTTGAATGGCGGATTGACTTCTTTGAAGGAGTTGAAGATGCCGATCAATTAACTGCTGCTGGGAAGCAATTGCGCGAAACGATTGGCGATGTTGTGCTCTTAACCACTTTCCGGACTAAGGGTGAAGGTGGAGAATTATCCCTTGATGATGAAAAATACTTTGCAATTTGTGAAAATGTTTTAGTTGGTGGATATACTGATGCATTAGATCTTGAACGTTTCCATGATGAAAGTTCTGTAAAGAATCTTATCGAAAAAGCTCATCAAAATGATGTTAAGATCGTGATGAGTAATCATGATTTTGATAAGACACCAGAAGAAGATGAGATCGTTAGTCGTTTAGAAAGTATGAAAGCCCTCGGTGCTGATGTTGCTAAAATTGCCGTGATGCCAAATTCAGTTGAAGACGTTTTAGTATTATTAAATGCGACGCGGCGGGCTTCATTGAGTTTACAAAGTCCGGTTATTACGATGTCAATGGGTGATCTTGGTAAAGTTTCACGCATTGCGGGTGAGGTCTTCGGATCTACTTTAACCTTTGGGACGATTGGTGCAGCCTCGGCTCCTGGTCAAGTATCTTATGATCATTTAAAGCAAGATTTAGCAGATTTAAAATTAAGTTAAGACATAACGTGAAAAATTAAGGTTCGCCTTAATTTTTCATTTGTTTAACAGACATTCAACAGATTAAAGGAGAAACAATTTTGAGTAACGAAAAGAAAATTCTCGGAGAAGCTCAAGGTCACAATGGCTTAATCCAATACGAAATTGATGTAAATGATAACAAGATTAATGATTTAAAGATCCTGAAGCACTCTGAAACGGGTGGGATTTTTGGACAAGTAATCGAAAAATTAAAGGATAGTGTGGTTGAACAACAATCCTTTGATGTGGACGCTGTTAGTGGGGCCACTGATATGACCCAATCAATCCTTGATTCCGCTAAAGAAGCTGTTAACAAAGAAGGGGTTCAATTAACGCCACATTTGAAGCCAAAGAAAGGCAAAGAAACCCAATACTACAATACCGATGTTGTCGTGATTGGTGGTGGGGAAGCCGGACTTGTTGCTGGTGCACGTGCTTTGAAGCTTGGTAAGAAGGTTATCTTAGTCGAAAAGAATGGTTACCTTGGTGGAGCCACTATCTTAAATGGGTCCAATGTTACAGGTACTGGTTCGAAGGTCTCTGCTGCAATTTTTGGCGACAATGGTGATTCTCCAGCTCGTTTAGCAGAAGATACATCTCGGGAAAGTAAAAATACAAACTATCCTGATATGACCAATTTAATGGTACAAAATATTGGTCCTGCCATCGATTTTATTAGTGCATTTGCTGATTTACATTATCAAAAAGCACAAACGCAAACAGTTGAACATAGTGTTGAACGTCAGATTGAATTGCCATCAGCAAGCAGCTATGAATTTATTGATAAGGTATCGAAAGCCTTTGAAGCCAATGGTGGTCAAATCTTGCTGGATACGAAGGTAATCCGGATGCTTAAGGATGCTAATAATCAAGTTAGCGGAGTTATTGCTGAACATAATGGCGATCGGGTAGTTGTGGCTGCTAAATCAGTGGTTTTAGCCTCTGGTGGTTACGGTGCTAATCAAGCCATGCGTGGTGAAGAAAGTAAAGGTATCGATTACTACGGACCAATGACCGCAACTGGTGATGCTTATGCTTTCAATGAAGGACTCGATCTGAAGACTCATGACATGGGTTGGTACAAGATTTATCCTCATGGGGTAGAAACTGAACCGGGAATTGCTAAATTGACCACTTATGCATCTAAGAAGTCCACGGACTTAGGTGGCATTTACGTTAATTCTGAAGGTCACCGGATCGTTAATGAATCAGCTCCATATACTGACTTCCGGGATGCCATTTTAGCCCAACCAGATCGCATTGCCTACATGTTAATGGACGAACGGACTTGGAAGGAAGTTCATGAATTATTAGTATTGCATGACTTCCAAGAAAAAGAATTGCAAAAGTTCTTTGATGAAAAAGGACAAAGCCCAGTCTTTGTGAAGGGTTCATTAGCTGAAGTAGCTGCTGAAGCTGGCGTTAACTATGGCGAATTACAAAAGACCGTGGATGAATATCAAAAGAATGCCGCTGAAGGGGTTGATCCTGAATTCCATCGGGATGCTAAATTCCTTCACCCATTTGAAGGTGACGTTTTCTACTTAGTTGAACAACGAGGACGGTTTGCGACGACTCTTGGTGGATACTCGGTTGATACACGGACCTTACAATTGGTAAATAAGGACGATGAAGATGTGCCTAACTACTTTGCTGCTGGTGAAGTGGCCGGTGGGGCCAATGGTCATGACTCCATGCCAAGTATGATGAACACTTGGGGGATTTCATCTGGTTACTTTGCTGGTTTACAAGCTAGTCAAAATGCAGATCAACGGGATCAAACTCCAGCTAGTGAGTTACCTACTTTGGCTTTAGTAGTTGGTACGAATGCAAGTAAGACATATAACCGGATGTTAGCGCGGTACATGAAGGATATGTTCTACTTGAAGGCTAAGATTGATGTCCTAGAAATTAAGGATGTCCCAATGTTCAATGAAGACTTAGTCAAGGATGAACCGGCAGCGGTAACTGAAATCGCTGATAAAATCGAAGCCGCTGATGGGGTTATTATTGCAACTCCTGAATATGACCATGCAGTTCCAGCTGCTTTGAAGAGTGTGCTTGAATGGTTATCATGTGAACGTCATTCCTTGAAAGATAAGAAAGTGATGATTGTAGGGGCTTCCCTAGGAATTCAGGGGACTGTTCGGGCTCAAACGAATCTTCGTCAGGTTCTGGATTCACCAGGTGTGGATGCTTTTGTTATGCCAGGACATGAATTCATGATGGCGAAGGCCCCAACCCAATTTGATGAAAATGAAAGTATCAATAATTATGGGACGATGTCATTCCTTGACTTCTGTTTCAGTTCATTCTTGTCATTCCTAAAATAGTTAAGATTAGGCAAAAATAAAGATCTCCGGCATTTGGATTAACAATGGTAATCTAAATGTTGGGGATTTTTTTCACAAATATATTGTATAATAGTGAACAAAGAATAAAAGTCATGTGGAGGTTGTTTTATGTATATCACATGGATGGCAATTGCCTTAATTGCAATTGTGGTTTTGACCGTGGTGACGGACAAGGTGCCGTTTAATTTCGTTTTATTAATTGTACCAATTATCTTTGCTTTAATTTTAGGCCACAGTTTAACAAAGATTAGTACTTTTGTGTTGGCGCAATTTAGTTCGTTAATGCAAAGTGCTGGTTTTATGCTGTTGTTTGCCTTTTTGTATTTTCAAATGCTCACCGATAGTGGCATGTTTGATACCATTGTGACTTGGATAACTAGTAAGTTAAAAATCAATGCGATCGTTTTGATTATTTTAACTACGGTTATTGGAGCCTTTGCCATTTTAACTGGTAATTTTACTCCAGCCTATTTGGTAACTTTCCCAATGTTAATGCCCTTGTATGAGCGATTTAATTTTGATAAAGGGGATGCCTTTATCATTGCGCAAACGGCAATGTCAGCCATGTGCTTTATTCCTTGGGGAATTGGGATGGCTTATACGGCCTCTTCGGCTGGCTTAAGCGCAACTGCCTTGTCTAAAGCTGCAATTCCATGGGCACTGTGTTTTATTCCAGTGATTATTGCGCAATGGTTCTTTTTCGCTTGGCGTCACAAGAAAATCAATGGGACTTTTGGTGAAATTGAACAAACGACTGAGTCTGTTCAACAAAAAGAAGCCACTGGTTTGGAACGGCCAAAGTTATTTTGGATCAATGTCTTGTTCTTTATCATTACCATGGGCGCTTTAATTTATGGGATTCCACCATACCTGGTCTTCATTGTTTCAACGGTTGTGACTGCCATGATTAATTACCCTAAAGATTATGGGAAGATTTTCGCCAAAGTCGGTCCAATGTACCTTAATATTTTGGTAATGTTGCTAGCTATTAACATGTATCAAGCTGTCTTTAATAATACTGGAATGGTCGATGCCCTTTCCAAGAGTTTGATGCAATATGCACCAAGCTTCTTATTGAAGTACCTTAGTATGATTTTATTGGCTTTATGTACTATTATTATTTACTTTGTTCCTTTCCAAATTTTTAATGCCTTATATCCAATTTTTATTACCTTAGGTGCTTCCTTTGGGGTTCCAGCAGTGGCGGTCATTGCCCCATTTGTATGTAATCTATCCTTGGCTACTTCAGTTACGCCGACGAACTCGTCGACTTATGTGGGGACTGGTTTATTGGAAATCGAACCAGAAGCATATACAAAACGAGCGATGCCGATCATGACCGTTACAAACCTTTTAGTGATGTTGGTTGCTTTGGCCTTTGGCGTTATGAAATTCTAGGAGGTTCTCATGGATGATTCATGGTTAGGATTACAGGATAAGGTGATTGTGGTAACTGGTGCTGGTGGTGGAATGGGAACAAAATTCTGCCATGATTTAGCGCAACAAGGGGCACGCTTAGTTTTGATTGATCTATCAGCTGAGCAAATCACTGATTTAGCAAATGAGTTAACTAATCAATACGGCGTGCAAGTGCTACCCTTGGTCGTTAACGTGACCGATGAACAACAAGTGGATCAAGCGGTTACCAAAACGATCGCTACTTTTGAACGGGTTGATGTTGTGGTTAATACGGCAGCCATTCTACATTTTTCGCCCCTTGAAGATTTATCCTTAGAAGAGTGGAATAAGGAATTGAATGTTAATTTAACTGGTTATTTTCTCGTTTCACAACTGTTTGGCCGTCAAATGATTAAGCAACATCATGGTACTTTTGTTCATATTTCAACCGTAGCCGCACAGTTCCCGGAAACCTACAGTGCAGCATACAGTACCACTAAAGCTGGTGTAGACATGTTGTCAAAGCAAATGGCAGCGGAATGGGGACAATTTGGGGTGCGGAGTAACTGTGTCCGTCCTTGCTTAGTTAAGACGCCAATGTCAGCTGGTTTCTATGCTGATCCAAAGGTTGAACAAGGGCGGAGTCGGTTGGTGGCTAGTCGACGAATTGGTAACTTGGATGATATTTCTAATACTGTCTTATTTATGGCTAGCGATCGCTCTGATTATTTAAATGGTGAGCTGATTAACGTTGATGGAGGAATTAACGTGATGATGCAAGATATGATCCCTAAACCTGGTGGTCGGCGGCAATATGCGATCGATCATCGATATGATCATAAAGGATAAATGTATGTTAGAAGATATTAATGGACACACGCGCTTATTAGCCTTTATTGCAGATCCAGCTGAACATACCTTATCACCACGAATGCACAACTATAGTTTTGAGAAGTATGGGATTAATTATGTTTATTTAGCTTTTCAGATTAACCAGACAACGATTGAACAAGCCGTTAATGCGATCCGGACTTTAGATTTTCGTGGAGTCAATCTATCAATGCCTAATAAGCAGGTCGTCGCTAAGTATTTAGATCGGATCGATCCAGTAGCTGAATTAGCCAATTCTGTTAATACGATCGTCAATGATAATGGCTTTTTAACCGGTTATACCACGGACGGAAGAGGATTTATGAACGCCCTACGTGATCGTCAGGTCGATTATCAAGGCAAGACGATGACCATGCTTGGTTGCGGGGGAGCTGGCATGCCAATTGCTGTCCAAGCGCATTGGATGGAATGGAAAAGATTGTGATTTTTAACCGGGTGACTGATCCACAATGGGAGCCGGCTAAGCGTCAGATTGCCTTACTTAATCAAAAAATGAAATGTCAAATTGAGTTAGTTGATTTAGCTGACCAAACCTATTTAAAAAGCTCAATCGAAAATAGTCAAATTCTCTGTAATGCCACCAGTGTGGGGATGGGGAAATTGGCAGACTTATCGTTAGTTAATGATCCATCGTGGTTTCATTCTGACATGGTAGTAGTTGATGCGGTCTATGAACCCCGTGAGACGAAGTTGATGCGGATTGCCGAGTCAGCGGGGGTTGAACATGTGTTTAATGGCTTAGAATTATTGATCCAACAGGGTGCCGAATCATTTAAACTCTGGACTGGTCATGAGATGCCGATTGATGAAGTCCGGAATTTATTAAACTAATTTAAAAAACGAAACTGGCAAATGAACAAAGTGAAATGCTCATTTACTAGCTTCGTTTTTTGCTTTATAAATTATTTCTAATATCTAGGATTGATAAAATCAGGTACTGGGACTAGAATGGCTACAATGTTATGTGTGTACTCACTATCATAGGAGGCATCAGAGTATGGAGAGTGCAGAAGATAGTAGCTGGAATCCGCGCTATAAGCGAAATGTAATTGTTTATTTAGTTGTTTATGGGATTTTAGGTGGGGTGACCGGGATCAACAATAATGAACTCTTGTCCTATCTCCAGATTATTTCCCCAAGCATTGTGGCTGGAATTACCATGTGTTCATCAATTGTGGCTTTTTTAACGGCGGCTTCAATTATGACGGTTCATTGGCTGGGATACCGAAAATTAATGTTAATCGCACCACCGGTGACTATCTTATCAATCGTTATTATGACCGCAAGTAAATCAGTGGTGGTCGTAGTTGGTGCGTATATCGTTAGTCAGCTCTTCATTGGCCTTTATGATATTTTGTATCCCATCATGTTTGCGTCTTACGTTCCTAAAGATAAACAGACTAAACTATTTACGGCCGTATTAATTGATAATTTGGCTTGCCAATCGGTTGTGACCTTATTTGCCGGGAACTTTGTGGTTTGGCTATTTGGCAAACTAGCCCATCTTAAATATTCACTCGCTTCATATTGGTCGGGTTATCAAAGTCAGATGAGTGCCAATATGTTAAGTCATTATACCCAAGCGTATCGAGTGGTTCTTTGGCTAGCAGCGGCAATGATGGCGATTGCTTTTTTCATCAGTTTTTTGATGAAAGATCAAAAGAGTGACTATCAATCCACCGCCAGTCAGGAATCCAAGCAAGGTCTAACGTTACGGACTTTGAAGGGCTTAATGACTAAACCGGTTTTGGTCTTTTTAACCTTTATTGCCATCGTGCATTTAGGCGCGATGCTGGTAACGCCTTTTATTCCGATTTATTTAAATAACTACTTACATATTCCGCGGGGGATGACCGCTAACATTAATACGATCCAAACAGCTGCAATGTTCATTGGATATTTTGGTGCCCCATGGCTAGAGAAAAAATTTGGGACCGTGGTCAGTATTGGTTTAACGACCATTGTTTGTGCCCCCTTAATGATTACTTTAGGTTTTGGGAGCGCCTTGGGGACTGGATCAACCTTAGTTGTGACGGTCATGATTGTTTACTTCTTACGGTCAGGGATTGCTAATGCGGCAATGCCAATTCAAAACACTTTGCAAATGTCGATTGTAGATAAAGATTTATGACCAGCTATCACCGCTTTAACCCAGATTGTGATGGCGATCGTCTCTTTCATTGATGGATTGTTTACTGAATTCTACTTATTCAGGACAATGAGTGGTTATGCAACGGCTTACTATATTGCCAGTGGCCTTTATATTGTAGGGAGTGTCATTTTAATTATCTTCTTGACCAAACAATATAATCGCAAAAATCAAGTAGTCGACATTACTAAAGAAACAGTTGAAGATTAAAAAATCAGGCAGGGGCCGAAACGAATAAGTTTCAGCGCCTGCCTTATTGTTGATGCTAGTGACGAGTTCCCCGATGACTACTCCCGCCCTTAATTTTATGAACCTTAGTTTTAAATTTTGGTTGTACGGTCGATAATTTAAAGTTTTTCATTCTTCCTTGGAATGGTTTGCCAGTCAATTTGGCATTCGTCCACGATCGCATGACGGCAGTCATTGAATCAATGTGGGCAAGTTGGTCCGGTTCATCGCGTTGGGCGGTTGATTTCAAATCAGATTGCAGGCGAAAGATTAGATTATTATGGTAAGCTAGTAACTCGTTAGTTAAAGGTTCATTCCGATAAGAATTAAATAAGGACTGAATTAACACTAAGGATTCATGAACAGATTTAGGTTGAATATAACGATTGGTTGCTTGTTTACTTGTCATATGGGAGCCTTTCAAAATTAGTTTGACTTTTGTTGACTTTTATTGACATTTCTAAATTGGGTTGGTATATTATATATAGTTTTTAGCACTTGAACTTGACGAGTGCTAAAAGGAAGTGATGAGATTGCTAACCAAACGTCAAGAAGAAATCCTTCGTGCAGTTGTTCGTCAATATACTACCACGGGACAACCGGTGGGATCAAAAGGATTAGTCGATCAATTGCCAATGAAGGTTAGTTCCGCTACCGTACGTAATGAAATGGCGACGCTCGAAAAAGATGGTTACTTATTGAAGCAGCATTCTTCTTCGGGGCGAATTCCATCCAAGCTCGGCTATCGGTACTATGTTGATAATTTGTTAGATCAACATGCGGTGACTTCCAATGATTTGAGTGTCATTCAACAATCATTGGGAGCTGAATTTCATAAAATTGATGAGATTATCTCGCAATCGGCTGACATATTATCAAAGTTAACTTCATATACAACCTTCACGATTCGACCTGATCAGCGAGAGCAACATTTAGGGGGCTTTCGAATGGTTCCCTTGGGAAATCATCAGGTGATGGGGATCTTAGTGACTGATAGTGGAGACGTGGAGAACCAAGTCTTTACGATCCCAGCTGAGATTAATCCAGAAACTTTAGAAAAAGTAATTCGTCTGATTAATGATCAGTTGAAGGGTTTGCCCCTAGTGGAGGTCATGCATCGCTTACAAACGGATATTCCATTAAAGATGGCGCGTTACCTTAACCAACCAGAAGGTTTTCTTGATTTGTT
>NZ_AZFN01000027.1 GCF_001434365.1 Limosilactobacillus gastricus DSM 16045
GAAGAAATGTCAATTAGCATTTCTTCCCATCCTCATTCTTTTGAATCTTTGATAATAGCTATTTTAGAGAGTACTCCTAAACAAATTATTTTTCAGTTTTCCAGGATAATTTTTCGTAAATTTGGAATAATCAAACTAGTTTTATCAGCGAAAATCAATCGATGTTTATCTTCGTCTATTTTAACCAGTTCTCCTTGAAAAACTTCATAAAAGCCGACCGTCTGATTGAAATATTCTAATTTGATAGTTTGTGGCAGATGTGGCTTCAATAAGGTCAATTGTGCTTGAATTCGCCGAATCTGTCTATTCGTTTGGTACTCTTTACGCTTGTAACGTTCATTAATATCAGCGATTAATTTATGATAGCCGGTCAAAGCCGCAAAGGGGGCGAACTGCATGGCGCGGTCGTGTTGGTCCATTGGGTAGTGGCCTGGGGCTTTGGGATGTGATAACATCATCAAGTCTTGATATTCGCTGGTATCAGAAAATAAATCGGCGTATTGGTGTGGTTTAGTCATGCTTGATGTCCTCCAATCTCATTATGACGTTTCCGCGCGGTGGCGTCTTCGAGAAGGTCTCCCGCCTTAATCAGAGCGTTTTTGCCAAATTCATTTTGGATTTTCAAAATAGTTTCTTGAACGTTCTTGTCTTGATCGCGATAACTTTGATCTTGTCGAGCCTGTTGGGCGACTTGATCAGGATCGCTAAACAAGTCAAGTTGCTGAGTCCGCTGGATCTTTGCTAATTCCGTTTCTGTAACCAAATGATTAGAAATGACCGTGATTTTGCGAATTAAGAGTTTTGGGTTCACGATCTCATCAAACAGCTCATCAAAAGCGACTTTTAATTCTCGGCTGGAAGTAGTGAGATCACTAAGTTTCCGACTGCCATGAGCTGATTTAGGAACCTGACGTCCATAGAAGTCTTGACTGAGGGGCCCATTATAGTCGAAAAAGGGTTGACTGAGACTTTGGGCGTCATAGCTAAGATGCAAAGTGATTTGATCAGTCAATGATTGTTGTTTGATCAATTGTAAAGCTAAATCATCGGCCATTTCTGAAACGACCAAGCGGACAGCCGGAATTGGGTAGGGTTTAGGTAAGACTTGCCCCGAATAAATCCCATGATCACTCGCTCGGTATTGTTTAATATTTTTGATGGTAGCTGATTCAAAACCCCAGGCATGATCAATTAACAGTTCGGCGTTTTTACCGAATTCGCGATACAAGACTTCAGCATTCAAAGGGTCGGATAAGGTCCCGATGGAGGCGCGGGCGATATCACCCATCGTATTCAAGCCCAATTTTTTGAGCCGACGTGCATAACCACGACCTACGCGCCAAAAATCGGTTAGGGGTTGATGTGCCCAAAGAAGTTGTCGATATGAAAGCTCATCTAAATGGGCAATGCGTACTCCGTCTGCATCGGTAGGGATTTTCTTAGCCATAATATCTAGAGCTACTTTAGCGAGATACATATTTGTCCCAATTCCAGCCGTTGCGGTAATGGAGGTTTCGGCTTGAATAGTCAGGATGATTTCTTTGGCCAATTCCGCAGCGGAGGTGTCATGATGATCAAGGTAGTCAGTAATATCAATAAAAACTTCATCAATTGAGTAGACGTGGATATGCTTTGGCTCAAGATAACGTAGGTAAATTTCGTAAATTTCAGCACTAAGGTTCAAATAATATTGCATTCGCGGTGGAACAATTTGAAAGCTTAACCGTAAACTGGGTTGAGCCAACAATTGATCGCGGTAGATTGATTTCCGTTTGGCTAAGGAATGACCAAGGACTTGGGTGCGTTGCTGGTTAAGTTTGCGGACAGCTTGGTTAACTTCAAATAAGCGAGGACGGCCAGGAACTCCAAAGGCTTTTAAGGCCGGCGACACCGCCAGACAAATGGTTTTTTCAGTCCGAGATTCATCGGCAACCACTAGATTAGCGTTTAAGGGATCCAGTCCTAAAGCGGCACATTCGGCCGAGGCATAAAAGGATTTTAAATCAATGGCTAAAAATGTCTGTTCGGACACGATGAAAACCTCCAAAAATTGATTGTGTTTATTATACGAATTTAATCGTACGCAAACAAGTGTTCGGGTGTGATTAAACTATTGTTTTAGACTGAGGGGTCTGATATATTAATGGTTGCTGTCGCTATTAAATGGGGGAAGATAGCGGTTGCATACTTATGTTTATTGGGAGAGTAGTTTATGGAAAAAGAATGGTACGCATTTGACCGCGAACAAGCTTTGATCGATTTGGTACAACAAGATCAAACTGAACATTTACGAGAATTACACGATCGATACTTACCGTTAATCCGCCGTTTATGGATCGAATATCATCCAGCGCACATGGAACGCCAAGATTGGGAACAAGAGGCGATGATTGTTTTACATCATGCGGTCAATACTTTTGATCATCAGCGTCAGGTTCATTTTAGCTGGTATTATAAACGATTATTAACTAATCGGATGTTTGATCTATTACGGCGTTTACAAGCTGGTCGCCGCATTCCAGTAGAGTTAGAAGTTGAAATGACGAAAGAACAAGAAGACTTTTTGACGATGCCAATTGTCGGTTCTCTCCAATCGGATGAGTTGATTAATTTTCACGAATCTTTAGCGGCCTTTGATGCTATTGCCTCGGTTGAAGAAAGTGCTTATTGTAAGCTGACTTGGGCGGGTTTTACCTGCCAAGAAATTGCCCAAATGTATGGCTTAACCTATCAAGATGTGCGGCGCGTTTTGCGACGGGCGAAAAAGAAGGTTAAACGTTGTTTTGAGTAGGGAAAAGTTGATTTTTTGAAGCAAGACGTGTAATCTAAAATAGATTATGATCGAGGTGAAGATGATGGCAGCAAAAAAAGTTCCGCTAGAATGTAGTGAATGTGGTCGTCGTAATTATAATGTGTCCGTAAGTAATCACCAAGCACAACGCCTTGAGCTAAAAAAGTTTTGTAAACAATGTGGGAAAGTGACGCTCCATCGGCAGAGTCGCTAGTTGAAAGGGGATCGACATGCATCCATTTCGCTTTATTAAAAGTGTGGTTAAGGAAATGCACTTGGTAGTATGGCCAACCTTCAAAGAAAATCGTCGTGATACAGGGATTGTCCTATCGATTACAATTTTCTTTGTGCTTTATTTTGCTTTATTTGATTGGTTAATCCAACAATTCATGGTTTGGTTTTCTAAGTAGTCAAATTTAAGTTTTTTTGGTATACTATTGGTGTTGAGAACTTCGTGTTAGGCGAGGTTTTTTTATTTTGCTATCTGAATTAAAGGAGTCGAAACGTGGAAACGAGTGAAAAGCAATGGTATGTTTTACATACTTATTCTGGTTACGAAAATCGAGTTAAAAGTAATTTGGAATCACGGGTTCAATCAATGAATATGGAAGATTATATCTTCCAAGTGGTCGTGCCAGAAGAAACGGTACGTCAAGTTAAGGATGGACAAGCGAAGGAAGTTGAAGAAAAGACGTTCCCTGGCTATGTGCTTGTACAAATGGTGATGACCGATCAAGCTTGGTATATCGCTCGGAATACTCCCGGGGTAACTGGTTTTCTTGGCTCACATGGTGGTGGATCGAAACCAACCCCGATGTTGCCAGAAGAAGTTGATCGTATCATGAAGCGGATGGGTGTTGAAGTGGCTCGGACTGATATTGACGTTGAAGTTGGGGACCAAGTTAAGATTATCGCTGGTGCCTTCGCCGATCTAGTGGGGACCGTTACCGAAGTTGATCATGATAAAATGAAACTCAAGGTGGCCATTGAAATGTTTGGTCGGGAAACGACGGCAGATCTAGGCTTCAACCAAGTAGATACCATGAAATAGTTGCATATAAGGCTAATTTATGGTAGTTTATTACAGTATGCTATTAACATACTGTGGGAGAGGTAAATCTTAATATCTCATCATTACCACAACACGGACTAAGGAGGTTTTGTCTCGTGGCAAAGAAAGTAGCAAATATTGTTAAATTGCAAATTCCTGCCGGTGCAGCTTCACCAGCTCCGCCAGTAGGTCCAGCTCTTGGGCAAGCAGGAATTAACATCATGGGGTTCACTAAGGACTTTAACGCTCGGACAGCAGACCAAAAGGGTATGCTGATCCCAGTTGTGATCACTGTCTATGAAGATCGTTCCTTCGATTTCATTACAAAGACCCCTCCTGCCGCTGTTTTACTTAAGAAAGCCGCTGGTGTTGAACATGGTTCAGGTGAACCTAACACGAACAAGGTTGCAACTGTAACCAAGGATCAAGTTAAGGAAATCGCCGAAACTAAGATGCAAGATCTAAACGCCGCTGATGTAGAAGCAGCAATGCGCATGATCGAAGGTACTGCACGTAGCATGGGCTTCGTTGTCGAAGACTAATTAACGGCAGTCCGGAAGGTTTTGTGAAAGCAAGCTTTCCAGTGGGAGGAATAATCCCGTTTGACCACATTTGCAAGGAGGAAAACACAGATGGCTAAAACTCGCGGTAAGAAATACCAAGAAGCTTTAAAAAAGGTTGACAGTAAGAAAGAATACACTGTTACCGATGCAATTAACCTAGTTAAAGACATGGACTTTGCTAACTTCGACGCAACTGTTGAAGTTGCATTTAATTTAAACGTGGACACGAAGCAAGCTGACCAACAATTACGGGGGGCAGTGGTATTGCCAAACGGTACCGGTAAGGACCAAAAGGTAATCGTGTTCGCTAAAGGCGCTAACGCTGAAGCAGCTAAGGAAGCCGGCGCAGATGTCGTAGGTGACCAAGACTTAGTTGACCAAATCAAAGATGGTTGGTTAGACTTTGATGTTGCAATTGCAACTCCAGACATGATGCCACAAGTTGGGGCTTTAGGTCGGGTTCTTGGTCCTAAGGGCTTAATGCCAAACCCTAAGACTGGGACGGTTACGATGGATGTTGCTAAGGCCGTTTCTGAATCTAAGGCTGGTAAGGTTACTTACCGGACTGACCGGGACGGAAACGTAGCAGTGCCATTTGGTAAAGTATCATTTGATACTGACAAGTTAGCTGAAAACTTAAAGACAATTCAAGATACTGTTGTTAAGGCTCGTCCAGCATCAGTGCGTGGTACTTATGTTAAGCACGCTTCTATCGCTTCGACTTTCGGTCCAAGTGTAACGCTTGATTTAACTGATTTTTAGTTAAATTAAATAAATATAAAAGGATGGAGCTTTCCATCCTTTTTATTTTGCCGTAAAATGAAGGAGATTTGAGAAGGAGTATATAATGAACGAAACGAAATCAATATCCCGGAATCTCCCAATGATAATCGCCACGCTTGTGATTGGAACATTAGCCGGAACTAGCTCGATGTTATTAAGTCTGTTCCTTGATCAGGTGGAACGGTTCTTTTTGGGCTTCAACGAAAACTTTCAACAACCGGTAGCGATCAATGCTATGCCGATTCGGCGACTTGGTTCCGTATTGGTCGGTGGAA
This sequence comes from Limosilactobacillus gastricus DSM 16045, assembly GCF_001434365.1. GTDB lineage: Bacteria > Bacillota > Bacilli > Lactobacillales > Lactobacillaceae > Limosilactobacillus > Limosilactobacillus gastricus. The sequence goes on from NZ_AZFN01000027.1 coordinate 5,464, forward strand.
TTATTGCCGCTCTGATTTGGTATTGGCTCCAAAAACGGTATAGTCCAGTTAAAATCCAAGATGCCATTGAAAATGGGGCCCCCATGCCCTTCTGGTATACATGGGTTCATGTTTTAACGCAAATTTTCTTCGTGGGAACGGGAGGATCGATTGGTCGAGAATTGGCACCGAGGGAAGCCGGGACCATGTTAGCGCATCAATGGACGAAGTTATCAAGGCGTTTCCCCAGAATGAATTTATCTCCAGAAGATCGGCGCTTGCTGATTGCTTCTGCTGCCGGTGCGGGTTTTGCGGGGGTTTATATTGCGCCGATTACGGGGATGATGTTTGCTCTTGAGCTGTTATACAAAAAAATCTCCGCGCGGGCAATTGCGGTAAGTCTAACTTCATCGGTTATTGCCACCTTAATTGGCTCTTTAGCTAAGGGGTGGGCTCCTTATTATCATGTTACTAACTTAAATTTCTCAGCCAAAAGTATTCCTTGGGTATTAGTGTTGGGACTCCTAATGGGCATTGGCGGAACCTGGTTTAAAACTGGGATTAAAAAAGCTGGTCAACGGCGCTTCAAGGATCAGCGACTTTTGGTTACTTTACCAGTAGTGGCTTTGTTAACGGGGATTATTGCCATGGGCTTTCCCCAGATAATGGGTAATGGTCGGGGAATTGCTCAACTAGCCATTGACAGCACTTCGATTTCGACTGGGACCATTGCAATCATGGTGGCGGCTTTACTAGCTAAGGCAATCGTGACCTTACTAACCATCGCTGGTGGTGGGTATGGTGGGACTTTGACGCCATCAATTGCGGTTGGCGCTGCGGCCGGAATTGTAGTGGGAACCTTATGGATGCAATTTGTTGGTGGCGATGTTTTGCTATCCCAATGTGCAATTGTTGGTGCTGCGGCCCTTTTAGCCGCTTCGCAACAAGCTCCTTTAATGTCCCTATTTATGATCACTGAAGTTTGTCACTTGAATTATTCAGCTCTAATGCCGCTCGGCTTGGCCGTTGCCGTCTCAATTGCTGTTTCGAAGTTAATGCAAGGTAGTCATTAAAAGGCGAGACTGAGAAGAATGTTTCTTCATCAGTCCCGCCTTTTAATTTTGCTGGACATAGTCTAACCAATAGGGGAGGGCCTGAGCCAGGTCATTATAAGTATCCTGAAATTTATGCGAATACCAGGGGTCAGGAATCTCGATTCCTGCTTTTCCAGGGACCAAATCATTGATTCCGTGGATCTTGCTTATACATTCTTGGGGAGCACGGCGGCGAAGATCGCGCAGGTTTTGCTCGTCCATCCCGATAATAAGATCATAATCATAATAATCTTCTGTGGTGATTTGGCGAGCGGTATGCCCCCGATCATCAAGATGATATTTACGCAGAATTTTTTTGGCACCAGGATGCGGTCGGTTCCCAATTTCGTAATTACTGGTGGCCGCCGAACTGACTTGGACTTGGTCCTCTAAGTGATGGTCCTTGATAAGTTGATAAAACATGGCTTCGGCCATTGGTGAACGGCAGATATTTCCTAAACAGACAAATAATACTTTCATAAGCGATCCTTTCAGGTTTAAGTATAGGATAGCGAATTTACTAGGGATAATAAAGAAAAGATGATATAATTACTAAACATTAACAGAAATAATAAAGGAGTACCAACTTATGTTAACTATCATTTTAATTGCGCTTGTAGTGATCATTGTGATTTGGTACGTTGTTGCCTATAATGGCTTAGTGCGGTTACGGATGAATGGGCAAGAATCATGGAGCCAAATTGACGTTCAACTACAACGACGTAACGACCTGATCCCAAATCTGGTTGAAACAGTGAAAGGTTATGGGAAATACGAAGCTGGCACTTTAGAAAAGGTGACCTCTTTGCGTCAACAAGTAGCAAGTGTATCCAGTGATGATCATCAAGCCAAAATGGCAGCGGCGGATCAATTATCGGGAGCTTTGAATTCTTTATATGCTGTGGCCGAAAATTATCCTGACCTGAAAGCGAACGAAGAATATTCTCGTTTAATGGAAGAGCTGAGCAATACGGAAAATAAGATTTCCTATTCTCGCCAACTTTACAATAGTACGGTTTCAACCCTAAATGCTCGGATTCAAAGCTTTCCATCGAATATTGTGGCTAAAATTCACCACTTTACACCAATGGAATTCTTACAAGTTCCAGAAAGTGTTAAGGAGGCGCCGAAGGTTTCTTTTGACTAGGAGAAGCGATGTTATATCAACAAATTGCGCAAAATAAACGGCGGACCATCTATGTGATGGCTGGTTTTACGCTCTTAGTGGCCTTAATTGGGGCCGCATTGGGATATTTATTTGCGGGAACGGCTACGGGTGGTGTGATTATCGCCTTGATAATTACCTTGATCTATATTTCAGTAATGGTGGGTCAATCCACTGATGTTGTCATGAACATGAATCATGCCACGGAAATTCATTCGGCTGATGAGAATCCAGAACTATGGCATGTGGTTGAAGATATGGCGATGGTCGCTCAAGTGCCAATGCCAAGGGTTTTTATTATTGACGACCCTAGTCCAAACGCCTTTGCCACTGGTAACAATCCCCAACATGCTGCTGTAGCGGCGACTAAAGGTCTTTTAGCGATGATGAATCGCGAAGAACTCGAAGGGGTGATGGCCCATGAAATGTCGCACGTCAAAAATTATGATATTCGTTTACAAACGATTGCGTTAGCGCTGGCGGCCGCAATTTCATTACTAGTTAATTTTGCTAGTAATTTTTGGTGGTTTGGTGGTGGTGATCGTGACCGAGAACGTGATGGCGGTGGGGTTATCGCTATCTTGGGTTCGGTATTGCTAATCATCTTAGCACCACTGGCGGCTTCGATCGCTCAAATGGCGCTGTCGCGGAATCGAGAATATTTAGCGGATGCTAGTGCTGTTGAGTTAACGCGTAACCCTCAGGGAATGATTAGTGCGCTAAGAAAATTAGAGGATGTACAACCGATGAAGGCTGCCGATCCCAATAGCTCGGCCTTATATATTAGTGATCCCTTTAAGAATCAAAAACATCGTTCTTTTAGCCATCTATTTGATACGCATCCACCTTTAGAAGATCGGATTGCGCGGTTAGAGAAAATGTAAATTGAGAAGCTGATAATCTTCATGACGGGTACCTAAAACAGGTTAGACAGGATATTTTCTTGCCTAGCCTGTTTTTATGTTGGTGCTATCTATGTTTTCGTGAACAGTGTATAATTAAAAGTTGGACAAACATGACGAAATTGAGGAGTGCAAACTCATGAAAATGAAATTAGCGGAAATTGCTAAGGCAATTGATGCTCAAGATATAAATGCAGCCTGGGATGAGTTGGAAGTTACCAGCGTGGCTTTTGACAGCCGTAATTTGACTCCTGGGTCTTTATTTGTGCCCTTACAAGGGGCACGGGATGGTCACGAATTCGTGGCACAAGCCTTTCAAAATGGTGCAAAAGCGACTTTGTGGGCAGCTGACCATGATATTCCGAGCGATGACCAATTCCCTCGACTAGTAGTGAAAGACCCATTAGCGGCCTTTCAGCGCCTCAGTCAGTATTACTTAAAAAAGATTAACCCGATTGTAGTAGCGGTAACTGGAAGTAATGGAAAAACGACCACCAAGGACATGGTAGCCGCCATTTTAGCGACCCAGTTCAATGTCACGAAAACCTTTGCCAACTTTAATAATGAAATCGGGGTTCCAGTAACCCTGTTAAATATGGAACCATCGACTGAAGTGGTTGTCGTGGAAATGGGGATGGATCGCTTCGATCAATTAGACCTATTAAGTCGGTTAGCCACCCCTGACTATGCGGTTATTACGATGATTGGGGAAGCACATATTGAATTCTTTGGAACGCGTGATCGAATCGCGGATGCGAAGATGGAGATCGTTCACGGGATGAACGAAGATGGAACCCTAATTATTAATGGAGATGAACCATTATTAACGGCACGTGCTGAGGATATTGAGCAACAAGTTGTGACCTTTGGGCGACAGTTAGCCGATGATTTTTATGCCACTAGTGTTCAATTGGCTGATGATCAAGTTGCCTTTAGTGTGAATGAATGGCCTGACCTTACTTTTACCCTTCCAATGGTGGGGGAGTATAACGTTAATAATGCACTAGCCGCGATTGCAGTTGGTGCTCAACTCCAGATTACTCCTGAAAACATGCAAAAGGCCTTACAAGGTCTGCAGATGACTGAAAATCGGGCTGAATGGATTCAAGGAACCAATGGCGAACGGATTCTAAGTGATGTCTATAATTCTAATCCGACCGCCGTGGCCGAAGTCTTAAAGACGATTGAGCAAGTTCAAACCGAGGGTAAAAAAGTAATTGTGCTTGGCGACATGTTGGAGCTGGGGACAGCCTCCGCACAACTTCATGCTCAATTAGCGGCAGAGATTGATTCTGATCAGATTGCGGAAGTTTATCTCGTCGGGGATGAAATGCAAGCTTTATTGAAACAATTGACGGCCGATGGTTTCCCTAACAAACGGTTACACCACTATGACACGAATGCATTAGCACAATTGACGAAGGATCTGAACGCCACCTTAAGGACAGATGATATTGTCTTATTAAAGGGGAGCCATGGCATTCATTTGGAAACGGTCCTGCAAGGACTCACGAAAGGATAATGAGGTAGAAATTTGTATTTTAGTGAATTAGGTTTATCAAATAAGTTATTAAAAGCGGTTCAACGAAGTGGTTATGAAGAAGCCACCCCGATTCAAGAGCAAACCATTCCGATGGTTTTGAAGGGACTCGATGTGATCGGCCAAGCTCAAACCGGGACTGGGAAGACGGCGGCCTTTGGGTTGCCAGTTTTAGAGCATGTTGATACGCAATCATCAGCAATTCAAGCGTTGATCATTTCGCCAACCCGGGAATTAGCGATTCAAACCCAAGAAGAATTATATAAATTGGGAAAGGAAAAACGGGCCCGTGTCCAAGTTGTCTACGGGGGCGCTGATATTCGGCGGCAAATTAAAGCTTTAAAAAATGGTCCCCAAATTATTGTTGGGACCCCCGGCCGTTTGCGTGATCATTTGAATCGGGGAACGATCAAATTGGATCAGTTGCAAACTTTAGTCTTGGATGAAGCCGATGAGATGTTAAATATGGGCTTCTTGGATGATATTGAGGCAATCATTCAGGCAACACCATCAGATCGTCAAACCCTCTTGTTCTCAGCAACAATGCCACCCGAAATTAAACGGATTGGGGTCCAATTTATGAAGGACCCACAAACGGTTAAGATTAAGGCAAAGGAATTAACTACGGACTTAGTTGATCAATACTACATTAAGGCCCGTGATTACGAAAAATTTGATATCATGACGCGGTTAATTGATGTCCAAGATCCTGACCTGACCATTGTTTTTGGTCGAACGAAGCGGCGGGTGGATGAATTGTCGCGTGGTTTAATTGCTCGGGGCTACAATGCTGCCGGAATTCATGGTGATTTGACACAAGATCGGCGCTCCAAGATCATGAAACGATTCAAGAATGGCGAACTAGATATTCTAGTCGCCACAGATGTAGCGGCCCGGGGCTTGGATATTTCTGGAGTTACGCATGTATACAACTATGATATTCCACAAGATCCCGAAAGTTATGTTCACCGGATTGGTCGGACAGGCCGGGCCGGCAACCATGGTGTCTCACTAACTTTTGTGACGCCAAATGAAATGGACTATCTCCATGAAATTGAAAAGTTGACGAAGGTGCGGATGTTGCCTTTAAAACCACCAACGGCTGAAGAAGCTTTTCGGGGACAGGTGGCCAGTGCCTTTAATGATATTAACGAACTGATTGAACGTCCGGACAACGATCGTTATCGTGAAGCAGCGAGTGAACTACTCGCTACTCATGAAGCGGTGGACTTGGTGGCAACCTTATTAAATGAGTTAACGAAGGATGATGAGACCCAAGTGCCGGTCAAGATCACTCCAGAACGACCATTACCAAATCGGAAACGGAAACCTAACCGGAATGGTGGTAATCACTACAGGCGCCGGTCCAATGGTGGTAACCGTCGAGGTGACAATCGGAATCGACGTCCACGTGGTGGTAATGGTAGTCATCGGAATCCACGGAGTCAGGGAAAACGTAATTCATTTAAGATTCGGCGAAAAGAGGACTAATCATGATCAAAGGGATCGGAATTGATATTACTGAGATTAAACGGGTACAAGCAGCAGTTAATAAACATGCCCAATTTATTCCTAAAGTATTAACTCCGGCCGAACAAGCCCAGCTCGAAAACCTAAGCGGCCAGCGATATTGGGAATATATCAGCAGTCGCTTTTCTTTAAAAGAATCGTTTTCTAAAGCAATGGGGACAGGAATCGGAACCCAAGTTGGTTTCCAAGATATTTCGTTTATTAATAATGATTTAGGTCGACCAGAAGTTTTTCAATCGATTTTTTCTGGACGGGCCCACGCCAGCGTTAGTCATACAGATCAACTAGTGATGACAGAAGTGATTTTGGAGGAAGGTTCAGATGGTAACAGCTAATTTACGAGATGCTCAAGTTGAAGTAAACCTAGCAGCAATTCGTCATAATGTGGCAGCCCAACGACAAGCCATGCCAGCCGGCAACCGCATTTTTGGGGTAGTTAAGGCCAATGCCTATGGGCATGGAGCCGTTGCAGTGGCCCAAGATCTTTCATCAGCCGGCATCGATGGTTTTTGTGTGGCTGCGTTAGATGAAGGATTAGAACTTCGGCAAGCTGGGTTGACCGAATTAATTCTTGTTTTGGGGATTACGCCGGTGCAATATGCGGGGACTGCGGCTGAAAATGATATATCACTAACTGTTGGGGACGTAGATTGGCTAAAAGCCTATCAGCAATTAGCGCATGCTGTTTCCATTCCTAAACCTTTAAAAATTCATTTAGGTTTTGATACTGGGATGGGGCGAATTGGTTTTACGGAGCCAGCTTTATTAAAAGAGGCGCTTGAATTACTCAAAGATCCAGTTTTTGAATTCGAAGGCTGTTTCACCCATTTTGCAACGGCTGATGAAGCTAATGATGCTTACTTTAAGCAACAAATAGCCCGTTGGCATGAATTATTAGCAGTTTTACCGACTTTACCACCATATGTCCATATGGCAAACTCCGCGACCGGCTTATGGCATCCTGATCAGATTACCGGAAATACTGTCCGGATGGGGATCTCGATGTATGGCTTGAATCCATCAGGGACGGTCTTACCGGCAACATTGGATTTGCAGCCAGCTTTAGCGGTTACGGCTCGATTGACTTTTGTAAAGCAACTAAAAGCCGGTCGTTCAGTTAGTTATGGGGCTACTTACACGGCTAAGCAAGATGAATGGATCGGAACAATTCCCGTGGGGTATGCGGATGGTTATACGCGTCAATTGTCCGGTTATCAAGTTCTGATCAACGGTCAACGTTGTGACTTAGTTGGTCGAGTGTGCATGGACCAAATGATGGTTCGGTTGCCACAAGAACTGCCAGTCGGGACGAAGGTGACGCTACTGGGTCGCGATGGTAATGATGAAATTACGGCTACGGAATTAGCTGAAAAAACGGGCATAATTAATTATGAGATATTAACTAGTTTGAGCCCGCGCTTAAAACGAATCTACAAATCATAGTTGGAAAACAACCTGGAAAGAAACTTAATTTGGTTACTTTCCAGTTTTTTTATAGGACAAATTTTAACGTTTAGTCATTAAATTAGGCGCTTATTCAAATAAATATTGATAGGAGGGATAGATCATATAATTAAAAATAAGGAGAATTTTCATGCGATATAAATACTATACTGTCCAAATGGATGAAGAGGATTGTGGAGTAGCAGCCTTATCTATGGTACTGAAAAATTTTGGAACTAATGTTTCGATCGCTAAATTAAGGACAAGTACTAAAACAACAATCGATGGGACAACCATTTACGGAATTGTGCAAGCTGCCAAAATATATGGTTTGGATACATTAGCAATCAAAGCTAATCGGCAACTTTTTGAAATAAATCATCTCCCACTACCGTTTATCATTCATGTGATTAGAAAAGAAAGTTACTTACATTATTGTGTGGTTACCGAAATTAATGGCGATCAAATTACAGTTGCGGATCCTGATGATTCTGTGGGAATAAAAAGGCTGTCAATCAAAAAGGTCTGTGAAGAATGGAGTGGAAATGCGATTCTCTTTTCTAAAGGAGATGATTATCAATCCATTAATGAAAAATCGGCAGGAATCTTTGAATATATAAGGTATCTAACAAAAAATAGATTTGTGACTTGTGGAATAGTTCTAATGGCAGCCCTTGTCTTATTGACGAATATTATCAATTCACTTGCAATTCAACTAGTGATTGATCGCTTAATTCCTGGACAAGCTTTTAATAAACTAACTTTTTTAGTAATTGGTCTGATAAGTATGTATTTTTTTAATGCTACATTTTCGTTTGTTGAAAGCATAGCAATGACAATTTTAGGACAACGATTATCAAAAGATATTGCATTAAACTTTATCAAGCATCTATTTGATTTACCTATTGATTTTTTTGCAACTCGACGAACTGGTGATGTGGTGTCTAGATTCAACGACACTAATCGAGTAATTGAGGCGCTTTCTAGATCAATTGTTACGATATTTTTAGATGTGTTAATTGTGATGATAACGGGGTATGTATTGGGATTGTTAAACTTTCGACTACTCCTTATCATCGGCTTGTTTATACCAATTTACACCGTTACTATCGTTACATTTGCTAGTATCTTTGAAAAAATGAACAAAAAGGTAATGATAAAAAATGCTAAATTAAGTTCTTTAATCATTGATAGCATTAAGGGAATGGAAACGCTGAAGTGTTTAAATGCGAATGTAAAACAATTAGATAAAATCAAGCTTGCCTTTAATGATTTTTTAAATGAGTTAAAAAAATATAGTATATTAACTTCAAGTCAAGAATCAATAAAGCAGTTTTTGCAATTAACATTAAATATTTTGGTTATTTGGATTGGGGCAAATCAAATTATGAATAACTATTTTAAATTGGGACAGTTGATTGCTTTTACTTCTTTGTTAGGATATTTTACGAACTCATTAAAAAACATCTTAGATCTCCAATCAAATTTACAAAGTGCGATTGTTGCAACTAGACGATTAAACGATATTTTAATAGTTCCAGTCGAAAAAGAAATTCAATTAAAAACAGTTTCAAATGATATCAGTGGTGACATAGTTTTAAGTGGTGTGCAATGTCGCTATGGTTATCAAGATTTGGTCTTAAAAGGTATTGATTTAGAAATAAAAAAGGGGAATAAGATCGCAATAGTTGGCACAAGTGGATCGGGGAAATCGACTATTGCTAAGCTATTAGTAGGTTTTTTAACTGCCTCACAAGGATCAATTACATTAAATGGAATCAATATTGAGAAAATTTCTCGTTCTTTGTTACGATCGGAGATTAATTATGTTCCACAGTATTCTTATATAATTTCTGATACGATTTGGAATAATTTAACCTTAGGTTGTAGCGATAAAATAGACCGGGAAAAAGTTGAGAAAGCCTGCCGAATTGCCATGATTAGTGAAACTATTAACGCGCTACCTTTAGGATACGAAACAAAACTCGACGAGGAAGCTACAATTTTGTCAGGAGGACAGAAACAACGATTAACAATAGCTAGGGCTATTTTATCTAATGCTCAAACTTTAATTTTAGATGAATCAACTAGTAGTTTAGATACGATTACGGAAAGGGAACTTATTAATAATCTATTAAATTTAAAAGATAAAACGATTATCTTTATAGTTCATCGATTGAAAGTAGCTAAGCAAGTTGACGATATTGTTGTTATCGAAAACGGAACAGTTGTCGAAAGAGGAAGTCATAATCAATTAATGGCTCAACACAAAAGATATTACGATTTTGTGCGATTAAGATCGTAATAGTTATAGCAGTATTTATCTGATATTTTGCGTTTGTTAGTCAAAATAAACGCTTAATAAAAAGTGATTGATAATTGTTTAAAAATAATAAGATGTACTATGAGAAAGGAGGAAAGTAAAATGGAAAAAGATATTAATACCGTTGTAGGTGATCCGTTTGAAGAACTTACTATTGATGAAATGACAAAGATTCAAGGTAATGGAACTCAGTCTGCACAATCTACACCTGTTGTTGAAAGCCTTGCAGAGAGTTTTGCCTTATCCTATGCTATATCTCGAGCTTTTAAACATTCAAAATAGAAATAAGGAGATGGTTAATATGCTAGATAGCGAATTAAAAAAGATAGTCGGAGACTCATTTGAGGATATGAGTGTGCAACAGATGACATCAATTCAGGGGAATGGAGCTGAAAGTGCCCAGACATCACCACTTATTCCTATATCTAAGGCATCTTCAGTAAGGTGTGCAAAATGGGTTTCGGCAATCTCAGGGCTTAGCTGGGCTAAACATCATAAATAGAGAATCTTGATATTGAATATTAAGGCGATGATATTATGAAAAAAGAAAGTACGCTTGATATTACCGTAATGGTATGTATTAGTTGGCTTATTTTGATCTCAACTTATTCCCGTATTTTTGGGACAATTGCATTTTATGCCGTGTGTTATGTAGTTATTAGAGAAAGCTGCAAATTGTTATTTAGAATTGTTTGTCACATTAGAAAAAATAATTTTTGATAATGAGAAGGATTACAGTTTTAAACGGAAGCGTTAATCGCAAAGGAAATACTCAATACTTTATTGAAGAAATATTGAGGGGAATTCCTAAAGAAATTGATCGACAATTTTTTTTCGCAAGTGATTATATGTTTCCGTTAGTTTATAAAGGATTGTATGATCCTGAATACAGTCGCAAAGTAGCGGGTGATAATATTTATTCTTTACAAGAATCAATATTAGAAAGTAATCTACTTATTATTGCTTCGCCAGTTTATATGCACAATATTTCATCAAATTTAAAACTGGTAATTGAGAAACTATCTACTTGGTCTCATATCTTAAGGTTGGATGGAAAACCTGTGGTTGTTTTAAGTACATGCAGTACAAATGGTGATACAACTGTTACCAGTTATCTTTGTAAAGTTATCAGTACAATGGGTGGAAATATTATCGCTAATTGTAACGCCAATGGATTTCAATTACATGATGAAGTTTGGCTTAATGATGTCACAAATAAAATTAGGTCGAAAATCATTTGTTCAATTGGGAATTCACTACAATCAAATTATTATATTGAAGAAGTATTCAAGGGAATGAAATTAATCATGAATGATCGAATAGGTTCTGATGTTCCAAATTCATTTGCTGAAGAGGAATCTACCTATTGGGTGAAAAGTGGTTTAATAAATTATGATTCATTTCAAAAATTTCTAGATGACAAATACAATCTGAAGTAGGTATTGAGCCTACTTTTTCATTTAATCGAAATTTAAAGCGATTAATATTTTATATATTTTAATCTCGGTCGTTAGTATTATAATAAATAATATAGAATTGGGAGGTTTGGTAATGATATTAGAAAATCATAAATCAAACTATAAAAAAATATCCGAGGATGAGCTAAATAAGATTATTGGTGGACAAATACAAACCAAATTAGTACATGGATATAGTATCTTTAGACACGCTTTATCTAAAAAATTTCATAAGTGGTGAATCTAAATGATTATGGTTGGGGTGGTTCAGTATTTTTTGATGGAAATTATGTCTCTGGCATCATGTTATTTTTTTTCAGTGCTTAATAGCTCAATAAAAGAGAAAAAAATATTTTTTGGAGGAGTAGTTTTAACCGTTCTATGTTTAGGGGTTTTTGGAAATTTTATTTATCTAGTTTATACATTGTTTGTGGTTTTATATAACAGATTAATGAAAAAAGAATCGTTGTTGTGCTTTAACAATGGGATTGTGTACATTGGTGCAATTTTTTCGTTAACGGTTGGTGGTTGTATCAGCTTTTTATTTAATTTCGTTTTGATTCCTAATGCATCGGTTAATAAATTAATTACTTGCCAATTGGTATCCGAATCGGTAGTACTAGTAATTTTATATTTTTATCGTCGTTATGTCCAAATAGGATTATCAAAACTGCGAATTTACTTATATAGACATAAGCTAACAAAATTTTTCCAATGTTCAATTTTACTAGCTTATATTTTTATATTGAGCCTTCAGATCATTGCCGAAGAACTAGGTGTTGAGATGAGAATTGAAGGTGGATTGATGCTAATTTCAATGATTATCATTTTAATAGTATTAGGTTTTACTATATCCCTAAGTAAGTATTATAATCGCGTCAATCAACTTGAATATGTAAAACGGGGAGTTTCGCAAAGCCAGGAGTATCTAGCTTTCAATCGTCGTGACTATCTTAGATTAAGGAAGTTGCGGCATAAATACGTTAACCAACTAATTTCTTTAGATGGGTTACTTGAAAATGGGGATTATCTTGCTGCTAAAGGCTATCTTAATAATATTCTTAAAGAATTTAATCAAAGTATTAATAGTGAAATCAATCGTCAATATCAAATACTTAATGAGCTTAGTTCTGTGGAATTAAGATCTTTAATTTTTTCAAAAGTACAATTAATGCACGAATACAACATTTCTTGTAACCTTTCAGTTAATACCGATTTTCCTATTAGTGAAGAAAATGCGATTGATGTAGTCACTGTAATTGGCTCATTGCTGGATAATGCAATTGAAGAAACTAGGGATAAATATCAGTCTAGAATAGAACTAGAATTAAATCAGTACGGCTCAGAAATATTGGATTTTAAAGTTGTAAATACAATTGATCATGAAATTGACAATCATAAATTGTTTCAAAATGAATATTCAACTAAAACTGGTCATTCTGGAATTGGTTTAACTATTATTAAAGATATCATTGATAGTTCTGATAATTATGCTTTAGAAATCGAAACATATAAAGATAGAATTCAGTTTGATTATATGATCAGAAGGGATCCAGATGACAATTAATGTGTTACTAGTAGAAAATAATCTTGAGCAATTAGAGATTATGAGAACAGTGATCTTAAATCGTATCGCAATAAATCCGACGTTAAAAGCATATGATATGCATATAGCTTTGTGTACGTCAGACCCATATGAAACGATTGATTATATACGTTGTAATAAGTTTGAAGATTATTTTGGAGTACTAGATATTGATTTAAACTCAGATGTTTCTGGAATTGAAATTGCTGAAGAATTACGTAAAACGAATGGATTTACGGAAATTTGCTATGTTTCGGCATACGAAGATTTTCTTCTTAAAACAATTAATTCAAATACTAAGCCAATTGATTTTATTTATAAATCGCAAGGAATAGAACAAATGATTCATCAACTACGCAGAGCTATTGATTTAGTATATTTTAACTATACAAAATTAGTTACGTCTCATAATATGGGAAATATGTTTACTTATGAGCCATTTATAGGACTTATAAAACGAGTTCCGGTTGATGAAATCTTATATATTAAGACAACTAATAAACAGCATAAGTTGGAATTAGTATGTAAAGATCGAACGGTTGAATTTTATGGTGAGTTAAAATCGATTGAAGCAAAACGAAATAATTTTATTCGGGTTGATCGACAAATATTGATTAATTTAGATAACGTTATCTCATTAAATGTTAAAGAGCGAAGAGTTTACTTTTTGACGTCTTCGGACGAAATGGCGTTTTGTAAGGTTAGTTTAAGGAAAATACCGGCAATTAAAAGGATTTTGTTAAGCGAGAAATAATCAAAATTAGGCTGAAAAAATTCCTATCCCCCACACAAAAAGCCGAATGACGAACCATGAGTTCGTCATTCGGCTTTTTGTTCCATTAGTTGAAAAGGCCAAGCAAAATCGTCATATTGACCAACCATTAATCATGCATAGTGACCGTGGCAGTCAGTTCACGTCTGAAGCATACAACCAAGCAACAGCAGAAATGACATTAAGTTATTCAAAGAAGTCGTATCCTGGGGATAATGCTTGCATAGAGTCGTTTCATGCCCTAATTAAGCGTAAATGGTTAAATCGTTTTAAGATCCATTCATACTCAGAAGCAAAACGGCTAGTTTTTCAGTACATTGAAACATTTTACAACACGGTGAGAACTCACAGTCGTTGTGAGTTTAAATCACCAAAGCAGTTTGAAGATGAGTACCAAACTCTAATTCAAAACTTAACCGCAGCATAGACAAAAAGTCTCTGTTTAAATTGTCTATTTTATTGACAGGGGA
>NZ_AZFN01000028.1 GCF_001434365.1 Limosilactobacillus gastricus DSM 16045
ATTGTCTATTTTATTGACAGGGGACCAAAGTAGTTGAACTGATGTGTGTGGAATGGTACGTACGGTGGTGTATAAGGGACTCCAAACACGATTTTTGATTACACTAGTAACTACGGGCAAAAATATGCACCATAAGTCTAACTTTAGACTCACGTTGGTCCTTTTTATTCCAACATTCGTTCTTGGTTAGTCCAATGGTGCGCCTTATTGGTTTTTCAGGTTATTTGACTATGGTTCTGTTTTGAAGTATTCAAATATCAAATAAACTAGAGTGATCAGTTCAATAACACAAGTGATTGGAATTAAATAAGTTATAATCCAAGAAGTTGATGGATAAAAGAGATCCAAAATCGAGAAATATAGAAAGATAAACCACATAATAGCTGTATTACGGATTTTCTTCTTAAGTTCAATTTTGCTTTTTAATTTTCCTTTCGGCATTTTTTTGACCTCATATGTTTAGTGGCTAATTTTAACATTTTGACTTATATGAATTGAGACCACCTGCTGAAAAAGAAATCCAAGAAATACATTTTGCGGATGACTTACGTGCTATGGAGAGTGTTACTCGCGAAATTGCAGGTGTTGATTGAGCGGTTTCAGTTCCGGATCCTTGAATAGACGTCATTTGTTGAATGTCCATTTCTTCAAAAGCTCGTCCCACTATTGAGTTTAGTTCTTCTTTACTCATGATTTTCTCCTTTATCTAAAGTTATTTATTGCGCTTTTTACGAAGATGAGAATAAACATTGACTTGATGCGCTAGTGATAATGAAATTTCAAAATAAGTTACAATTGGCCAAGAAATTGACAGACTTTCAAAGCCAGTTCCTTGAATTTTTGTCATTTCGTCGATGTTTAACTCTTCAAAGGCTTCGCCTAGTGTATCGTTAAATTGTTGTTTACTATCCATTGTTTTAGCCCTTTAATTTCGATGTAAAAATTTATTTATTTTATGTGAGATATATTCCGAAGCTTGGAAAGAAGCTATAGGAGTAGCAACAGGCGATACGGTCATCATATTTTGTGATCCAGATCCCTGGATTTTAGTCATCTCTTCGATACTTAAAGATTCAAAAGGAGAGCCAGAAACAGTATCAATTTTTTTGTTTGCATCCATGTTATTCACCCCCTTTCATTAATTAAAGTTCAAATATTAAGGGATTTTTAATATCATCATAGGATAAACTCAATATTGTTAAACCAATTCCAGATAGTCCATCATACAGTCCAGGCTGGAATGAATTACTTGTTAGCTTTAATTTAAACTCGTTACCACTTAAATAGTCTGATAGCATCGCGTTTGCCATTATAAAAGCATAGTTATAAAAGTATTGGTTGTTTAATTTACGCGACAAATAAAGATAAGAAGATATTAATCCACATTTACCATGGCATAAAGTATCATCAATCTTTTCAAAAGCTTCAGCAGGTACCATGAGATCAATTTGCTGATTTAACAATGCTTTTACCATTAATATGCCGGGTATCCCTCGACACCATTTTGCCTGATCGAAAATTTGTGGTTCATCTAATTTGGCTTCTTTTTTTAGTAGTTTTATGGCTAAATCTTGCCTACCCATTAGATATAGTGGTAATGATAGACCGCTAAATCCGTGGGCAAAGCCAAAGACGTTTGTAAATTTAATAACATTTTTTGAGAAAATATTATTCAGTCTTTTTAAAGTCATATTTGAAACATAAAGATCATTCCAAACTTGTTTTTGTAGATTTAATAGATAGACCACACCACCTAGACCTCCCATAAAATCCAATTTAGTTTGATCATTAATTGTCTCGATATACGAATTTAGTTTGGATTCTAGTTGATTAAGATAATGTATTTCTTGACTTGAGTAGCTTCTTGATTTAGTGGCGATTAATAATAGTGGGTACAGAGGAGCCAAGAATCCAGAATATGCTGATTTAATGGGTTGCAGGTTTGCAAATTCAATAGCTTGATGTAGGGAGTTGTTAAAGAAATCTTGGTAGACTCGTTTTTCGGTATGTTGGTAAAGGTGAATGAAGAAAATTGAAATCCCACTTAGTCCACAATAAAGATTTTCGTTGGTAGGATAAATTCGCCAACCATGATCAGGAGAATAGTCGAAGGTTTTTAATATGCAATTCTGATCGTCTTTATAAGCTAAATCCATAATTTGATGAGCTATTCTTTCAGCGATGCTGATGTAATCAAATTGATCATTTTCAGTTTCCTTTATTTGGTTGGTATAGTGGCAGATTAATTCATCGGTCATGTCTAGCGCATCATAGAGAATAGTTTTCTGATTTTCATATTCTACTTCTGAAAAGTTATGGATCCGATTAATTGCTAGTTGTAACCCAGATTTTTCAAAATATTTGGGGTACTCTGTCCCATCACTGCCAAAAATACTAGTGCTTTTAACTTGAGTATAGAAAAAAGGTATATCATTATAAATCAAGTCTTTAACTTCGCTTTTGATGATCGATTTATCGTGGTATGGATATACCCAGGTGTTAAATAGCAATTTTTCACGATATTGCATTTGGTGATTGTAATTAGGGTGGTTAGCATATCTCAACATAGAAGCATAACGTTCCGTACTTTTGGTTAAGATACGAATTTGAAATTCGCTAAATTTTTTAATCTCGTTAATGAAATTATTGCGATTGGAAAATATGAAGTTAGCCATTTTGTTAAATCCCCAAATAATGGCATGACGATATTTAAGATAATTGATTTCATTTCCATTCGTATCTTTAGGGATATTATCACCACCTGCAAAATAACTACCTTTTTTCTTAGTAAAATGAAAATTAAGATTATCAAGATCGACAGGGCCAAGAAATGAGGACTTAAGCTTAGTACCTTTACCTTTAAAGGCACTAAGCTCGATACTTTCATGCTCATTTACCATCAACTTTGTTGGTAATAGACAGGATGCATTGATACTTTCGGCATTTAGATCGTAAAATAAGTTTGAAACGGCATCGTTAAAATCAACGACTTTGTTTTGGAAGATCGTTTCCAAATCTAAAAGGTAAGGAGTGTCATTAATGGCAATTATATTTTCTAAATGAAGATCGGTAATTCCTAATAAGTATGATAAGAGAATTAGATAGCCATACCGCTCATAATAGTGAAGGCAATCAGCATGATTTTCAGTAAGCATAGGAGATAAAAATTTAATGTATGAATAATCACTCCTATAAATTCCTGCTGGAATAAAATTAATCGGTAGTAGTGTTTGCTTAGCTTGAATATTAATCCATTCACATAATTTTTTGAATTGTGAAAGGACTTGTAAATTACGGGGTTTATAAACCAATTTTTTCTGTTCATTTAAGGTTATAATAATGACGGATTGTGCCCCTGAGTGTGAATCACCCGCATTTAACTGAAGATCATTAATAACTAGCGGGGCATTAATTGATAATATATTTATAATATCGGTTTGGTCATTAGCAATTCGTTGAAAAAGATTTGTGAAATTCTGGATAATTTTGTTTAGACGATGAACGACTAACCGCATTAAAGTTGGATAATTCTGGAAGAACTTAGTTATTGTTAGCTTTGATTGATACTGATTTTTAACGTAATTAATAAGATCAAGTTTTTTGTCATTACTGTGATTCAGTTTGTATTTATGTAGCTCAAGTGCTTGAACCTTACCACATAAAGTAAAAAGTTCATTATTTAGATATTCGACTATTTTATCGAAGCATGACTCGTTAATGTTGATTTTATTTGGTAATGATGCTTTAACCTGATTTAATACATAATCAATGAAGGGAAGATATAGGGTTCCTAAGTCAAATTGTCTAATATGAGTAAAGTCAAAGGATTCAATCATTTTTTGGAATTCTTGATCGAAGGAGAGTATAAGGGTATTACTCATGACAGAATTATAGGGTTGAAAATAGATAGGGAAGTTGTGATATTCAATTTTGTAGGAATGGCAAATCTCATTTAGAACATCTGGGTTAACTAAACTATTAATAGAGTTCCATTGGTTAAAATATTGAGGGTTGTTATCTTTATAAGTAACATGGTTAATCTTTTCTGGAATTGTTAGAGCATTATAAATTAGTTGATTCATCATTGTCATCCTCTCAAGTATCGTTTAGGTTGATATTATGGAAATAAACGGATGGTAATGTAGT
Source organism: Limosilactobacillus gastricus DSM 16045 (assembly GCF_001434365.1). Lineage (GTDB taxonomy): Bacteria > Bacillota > Bacilli > Lactobacillales > Lactobacillaceae > Limosilactobacillus > Limosilactobacillus gastricus. Next base: position 4,147 of record NZ_AZFN01000028.1, read on the forward strand.
TTTTATTAAACGCTTTTGATTGTGAGTTAAACGAGGTGACACTTATGGAAATAGAAATTCAACGTGATGGGCTGACTTTACGGGGGGAGTTATCAGGCACCGATACGCTAAAAAATGAGACTTTAGTAGTGATGATGCATGGTTTTAAGGGCAGTATTGGTTATGATATAGCTAATCTTCTTTTTGATACCCATAATCAACTCAACTTACATGGTCTTCCGACTTTACGGATCAATTTTAATGGTTGTGGGGATAGTGATGGTGAATTTAAAGATATGACCGTGTTGAATGAGATTCAAGACGGGATTGCTATCTTAGAATATGTGCAAAAAGTTATCCAACCTCGCCATTTATATCTAGTGGGACATTCTCAAGGTGAAGTGGTGGCTAGCATGCTCGCCGCATATTATCATGATCAAATTGAAAAATTAGTTTTGCTTGCTCCCGCCGCAACTTTAGTGTCAGATGCCCAAGCCGGAATATGCCAAGGTGTTAGCTATGATCCCCAACACGTTCCGGACTCCATCATGCTGGATGGCTTTGAAGTTGGGGGTGCCTATTTCCGGACGGCGCAGCACCTCCACATTTATGAGACTGCCCAGGGATATCAAGGCCCGGTTCTTTTGGTCCACGGATTAGATGATCAAGTGGTGTCATATGAAGCAACTAAAAAGTATGATCGAATTTATCAGCATGACCAAATGCACCTAATCGCAGGGGCTAGTCATAATTTAATGGGCGATCAGGACCAACGCCAAGTCGTCAAAGATTTAGTGACTCGATTTTTAATGGAATAGAAAAGGCGCCTCAACCAAAAATGGTTGGGCGTCTTTTAAGATGCTATAACTTGGCTTGCCTCAAATCCTCAATATGTAAAACCTGAATGTGTTTTTTGGCCAGTCGATTGGTAATTTTTGCGAATAATTCGGGGGTCACGTCTTCGGGAAGGGTGACAATCAATTGCTTTGATCCGGTCGGTGTTAAGGTCATAACATTAGCAATTTGACAATAACGAGTAATTTCCTTCGCCACACTCACCAAGAACCCACGTTCTTCATTAGCTTGGATCGTTAAAACATAACTACCAGTATTGACATTCCAAGCTGCACTTAACATGTTGATTAAGTGGTTGTGGGTTAAAATACCGTAAAAATGTTTTTGGTGATCTAAGACGGCAATGTAGGGGAGATCCCGTAAGGTGAAGAAAACGGTAAAAAAGTCATCATCAATTGAAATAAATTTGGTGGCGTTTTTTAATAAAGCGGTCACTGGTAAATTCATATCACCGCCACGGGATTTGTGCCGATAGAGATGCATTTTATAAATATTCCCCCGAAAAATCTTTTCGGATTCATCTAAGATAGGCACACAGCGGTAACCGGTGTCTTCTAAGATGTCCAGGGCTTCCGCTAAGGTGGCGTCTTCTTTGACGGTCGTTAATTTGTTCAGCGGCTGAATTAAATCTTCCAAAATCATAATTAAGCTCCGTATAAATAAATCGATACTAATATCATAACATAATGGAAACTTAATATGAGAAATAGATTAGAAGCGGGGCAGACTTTTTGGGTTAGAGTAAGATTTAAGTTATAATAGTTTTATCAACGCTGGGTGGTCAACGATCACGCAGCCTTTTTGTAGTTTATCGAGAGGAGATTGAGCTGATGAAAATGATTGTTGGATTAGGGAACATTGGTAGTCAATATGATGAAACTCGTCATAACTGCGGATTTATGGTGGTGGATCAAATGGCACGAGATTATCATTTGGGTGCCTTTAAACATGAAAAAGCACCAGCGGTGACCGTCACTGGGATGATTAATGGTCATAAGGTAATGTTGGTAAAACCAACGACCTTCATGAATGATTCCGGACGGGCGGTAAAACCATTGATGGATTATTATGATCTTGATTTGGAAGATTTAGTTATTGTTAATGATGATTTAGATATGCCAGTTGGCCAAGTCCGCCTAAAAGCAAAGGGATCTGCTGGTGGGCATAATGGCTTACGGAGTATCATTGATCACTTGGGAACCCAACAATTTAATCGCGTCAAAGTGGGGATTGATCATCCCCAACAAGGCACCGTGGTTAGTCATGTCTTAGGTAAGTTTACGACAACCGAACGCGCCACCATTGACGACAGTATTGAGGTAGCTGAAAATGCATTGGTCGACTGGATTGATGGGGCTACTTTTAAGGAATTAATGAATAACTATAATTAGGAGGTCCTATGGCTGATTTGACGACGCTACTGCAAGCGACTAACGATTTTAATAAAATTGTCCAAGTTGATCAAAATCACCAGGCTCAACTAGTAACTGGAGTAGATGGCTCCTTTTCCACGGTGTTGTTAACGGCTTTACAATCAACTGTCGGACGGCCGCAATTAGTGGTGACGGATAGTTTGTTTCATTTGCAAGAATTGGTTAATGATCTGCAGAATTTGCGTCCTGATCAAGAAATCTATGCTTTCCCGGTTGAAGAAGTTTTAGCAACGGAGATGGCCACCAGTTCACCGGACTTTCGTTTGCAGCGACTTCAAGCCTTAAATGCTTTGCAAAGTCAAGTAAGCCCACTGGTGATAGTGTCGGCTGCGGGGTTACGTCGGCGTTTGCCGGATCCGCAATTTTTCAAGACCCTTCCCTTATCGATTCATGTTGGCGATGACTTTGAAATTGATGATTTACGGCAACGTTTAAGTACCATGGGCTACCGACCGGAAAAAATGGTGTTACGGCCAGGTGATTTCGCCATTCGCGGCTCGATTGTTGATATTTATGCCTTGAATACGACTCATCCAGTTCGAGTTGATTTTTTTGATACGGAAGTGGATTCCCTACGTTATTTTGAGGTTGAATCACAACGCAGTATTGAAAACATTACCAAGATCCAGGTGCTGCCAGCAACTGAATTAGTGGCATCAAGTGAGCAAATGGACCAATTTAAAGGCAAGTTAGCCCAAGAACTGGCGAACCTACCTGCAGGTGAAGATGAAGAAAGTCATCAAGCTGCCGTGGACAACCTACAAAATTTATTTGATGAAGTGACGGCTGGCCGATTACCGAATGAAGCCTTAAATTACGCGGATTGGTTGTATCCTGATGGTTATGGTATCTTGGACTATTTGACTCCAGAAACGACGATTGTGTTAGATGATTGGGCACGGATCAAAGAGATGGTGCAAACCATCGATGATCAAGAACGGAAATGGATTGCGAGTCAGGTTCAAAATCAACAACGGGTCCATCAAGCAGATTTAGCCAATGATCAAGCCCTAACAATTCCGCAAAGTAAGCACAGTCAACTTTATCTTTCTCGTTTTCAAAAAGGTCTCGGGCGGGTCAAGTTAGCCCAGTTAATTGATTTACACGTTCGGCCAATGCAACAGTTTTTTGGTCAGCTTGATTTATTAAAAACCGAGTTAAGTCGCTGGCAAGCACAGGGACAAACGGTGATTATTTTGGCTAATTCCCCTGAACGGCAACGTCAGATTGCGACCATGTTTCAAGATTTTGATTTACCCTTAACCGAAACAACGAGTGATCAAATCTTAACTGGTCAAATACAAATTGTAACGGGCACTCTCCAGCATGGGTTTGAGTTTCCCAAAGCTAATTTGGTGGTGATTACCGAAAGCGAACTCTTTAAACAATTGCAAGTTCGTCAATCACGCCGACAAAAATTGGCTAACGCCGAACGAATTAAGAGCTATAACGATTTAAAACCTGGCGATTATGTTGTTCATGTTAACCATGGGATTGGAATTTTTACAGGAATTCAAACCATGGTGGTTGATGGGGTACATCAAGACTACATCGTTTTGAATTATCGGGATCATGCACAGATTTTTGTACCTGTAACCCAACTTAATCTTGTCCAAAAATATGTTTCGGCTGATAATAAAGAACCCCGGATCAACCGTCTTGGAGGCACCGAATGGGCTAAGACGAAACGGCGAATTGCCGCTAAAATTGAAGACATTGCTGATGAGTTAGTCGACTTATATGCTGCTCGTGAAGCCGCCCCCGGGTATGCTTTCCCCCAGGATGATTATCTTCAAGAGCAATTTGATGCGGCCTTTCCCTATACGGAAACTCCAGATCAATTGCGGAGTGTGGATGAAATCAAACAAGATATGGAAAAGCCGAAACCGATGGATCGCCTGTTAGTGGGGGACGTCGGCTATGGAAAAACCGAAGTCGCCATGCGCGCCATTTTCAAGGCGGTTGAAGGAGGGAAACAGGTTGCTTTTTTGGTCCCTACGACCATTTTGGCACAGCAACATTTTGAAACCTTACAAACCCGCTTTGCCGAATTTCCAGTAAAAATTGCCGTATTGTCACGCTTTCTAACGCCCAAGGAAAGTACTGCCACTTTGGAACAATTGGCTGCCGGTGAGATTGATGTGATTGTTGGGACCCACCGGCTTTTATCAAAAGATGTTCAATTTCATGATTTAGGTTTATTAATCGTCGATGAGGAACAACGATTTGGGGTAAAACATAAGGAACGGTTAAAGCAATTAAAAGCTAGCGTGGATGTTTTGACACTGACGGCAACACCAATTCCACGTACCCTCCACATGTCAATGCTGGGAGTAAGAGATCTATCAGTATTGGAGACGCCACCGACTGGGCGGTACCCGATTCAAACCTATGTCCTGGAACAAAATCCAGTCGTGATTCAAGACGGGATCCGGCGGGAATTACAGCGAGGCGGGCAAGTCTATTATTTACATAATCGGGTCCATGATATTGAAAAGGTCGTGGCTGAAATAAGTCAGCTTGTACCGGAGGCGCGGGCTGGTTATATTCATGGTCAAATGAGTGAAACGCAGCTTGAAGGGGTTTTATATGATTTCATTCGTGGTGAATATGATGTCTTAGTGACCACATCGATTATTGAAACGGGTGTTGATATCTCTAACGTTAATACCCTCTTTATTGAAAATGCGGATCGGCTGGGCTTAGCTCAGTTATACCAAATCCGGGGACGGATCGGGCGAACCAATCGTGTTGCCTATGCTTATCTTATGTATCAACCCAATAAGGTTTTAACGGAACAAGGGGAACAACGTTTGTCCGCCATTCGCGATTTTACGGAATTAGGATCTGGTTTCAAGATTGCCATGCGGGATCTGTCAATTCGTGGTGCCGGTAATTTACTTGGAAAGCAACAGCACGGGTTTATTGATTCAGTTGGTTATGATTTATATACAAGTATGTTAACCGAAGCGGTGGCGAAACGTCGAGGCAAGAAAGTAACCCCACATTCTAACGCTGAATTAGATCTTGGGATTGAAGCCTATCTACCGGATGAATATGTGCCAGATCAACGACAGAAAATGGAACTTTATAAGCAAGTGCGGCAAGCACAAACTGCAGAAGCTATGTTAGATTTAGAAGGCGATCTTATTGACCGCTATGGTGATTACGATCAGCCAGTTAAGAATCTTTTGCTGGTAGGACAATTAAAAGCAGTAGCTGATCAAGCAATGTTGACGAAGATTGAACGCCGACAAGATAATTTATATTTAACTTTTACTAGTGAGGGTAGTCAGCAGATTAAAGCGGCTCAAATTATGGCGGAATTAGCTAAGACCAAATTTAAAGCAACGATGAGCGAGAGCGACTCAGGCCAACTTCAGGTTCGCTTGATTATCCAACCTAAGATGACCGAAATAGACTGGTTAAACCAACTCTTAAGTTTGGTTACGGGGATAGCTCAACAAATACAAAGTGAGGAGGCAGAAGAATGAGGTTAGACAAGTACTTAAAAATTTCTCGAATTATTAAACGCCGGCCAATCGCGAAGAAAATTGCGGATCAAGGACGCATTATGATTAACGATAAGGTGGCTAAGTCATCCAGTTCGGTAGTAACGGGGGACAAGGTGACAATTAAGTTTGGAAATAAGACTTTAGTGGTGAAAGTAAAGCAATTATTAGATAGTACGAAAAAGGAAGATGCGGAACAAATGTATGAGATTTTAGAGGAAAAATACGAGCAAGATTTCCGTGAAATTTAAATGGAACTTTATCTGATAATTTGTGGAAAATGCCTAGACAGATTTCGAAACCGATTGTTATACTAAAAATGGTTTAAAAATCTTTGGGAAGGTCTCGGGTGTCGGTTATGAGTCAACATAAAAGTCAGGTAATTCACCTCAATAATCCATATATTCAACGGGTGAATCATCGCCGGCACGTGGTTCGAGATACACATGTAAAACGGATCAAAATGATCTTAACGCTGTTTGCGGCCGTGATTTTATTTTTAGGCTTCGAGTTGTGGCAATCACATACTGAATTGGCCCAAGTAAATCAGTCCATTGTTAAGACTGAACAGACTATCAAGAGTCAAAAGAGTCGTGGTCAAACGATTCAAGAAGAACTTGAACTACTTAAGAATCCCGACTACGTCCAACAGCTAGTTCGCCAAAAGTATGATTATTCTAAAGATGGTGAAACTTTATATAAATTTGTTAATTAAAAAGTGGGACTGGGGTAACCCAGTCTTTTTTCATAAGAGGGGTCACGGATGCGGGGACTACAAGCATCAATTCAAAAGGCATTAAAAAAGTATTGGGATGGCCAATCCAAACTGGTGGTGGCAGTCTCAACGGGAGTGGACTCTATGCTGCTACTTCATGAGTTGGAACAACTTCACTATCCGATTGTGGTAGCCCACGTCAATCACCATTTACGTACGCAAAGTGATCAGGAAGCCCAATTTATAGCCCAATACTGCCGTGAGCATCATATAGCAATCCAAATCGCTGATTGGCATGTAGCTGATCATCCCGACAAAGGAGTTGAAGAAGCTGCGCGCCAATTCCGGTATCGGTTTTTCTCTCAGGTTATGGATGAAGAGCAAAGTCGGATTTTATTAACTGCTCACCATCAGAACGATTTGGCAGAAACGGTTTTAATGAAGTTAGTGCGAGGTGGTTGGTTAAAGACTATTGTCGGTCTACAAACGGCTCGGACTTTTAACAACGGCTGGTTACTGCGACCTTGGCTGCAAATTTCAAAAGAAGAACTTCTCCGTCAAGCTCAAGTAATCGGGTTAACTTGGTATGAGGATCAATCCAATCAGTCCATGGCGGTTCAGCGCAATCGTTTTCGACACCAAATTTTGCCGGCCTTAATTAAAGAAGATCCAAAAGCACTTGCTCATTTAGGTGAATTTCATGACCAATTGACCAAATTATTGACCTTTGCCGAAGCGGAGTTGTCCAAATATGATGTGGTTTTATTAGATGGTCAGCGATTAAAAGTCATTGAATTTAATTCTTTACCGGCAGCAACGCAAGACTTGTATTTGAAGCATTATTTTAATCAGGCACATTTGCAACGGCTCACCAAGGATCAACTTAATCAGGGGCTCCATTTACTAACTAATCAAAACAAGCCCCAAGGCCAGCTTGATTTAAGTGCAGATTGGCGACTGGTTAAGACTTATCAGTATGCGTGGTTGCAAAAGATCAAATCAGCCGAAACTTTAAACTCACCAGCTGATGTTGCGATGATAGAATTGGAAAAGCACTATTTTACCGATGATGGGCAGCCATTTTGGTTCAGTAAGCATAAATCGACTGACCATCTGATTGCGAGCTTTAATTTAACAATGGAGCAGCTACCATTACGAATTAGAAAATGGCAACCAGGAGATCGCTTAAGGCTTAAAAATGGGGGGCATCAAAAAATTCATCGAATCCTAATTGACCAAAAAGTACCACAAAGTAAACGCACTCACCAACAAGTGGTTGTGGATCAATTTGATCAAGTTCTGTGGTTAGTTGGACGTAAAACTGCTTGGGAAACATCACGAGAGACAACACAAGAAATTTATTTGTACTATCAGGGAGACAATCATGACGATGGAAAATGACATTGAACGGGTATTATTTAGTGAAGACCAAATCCAAGCGCGGATTAAAGAATTGGCCACTCAAATTAATCAAGATTACGCTAATTCTAAGGAATTAGTGGTAGTTTCAGTTTTAACAGGGGGGATGATGTTTACGATCGACCTCTTTAAACGGATCAGTCTTTATGCCTCGTTAGATTGTGTAGATTTGTCAAGCTATCGTGGGGCAACAACTACTAGTAGTGGGACGGTAGAAGTATTGCAGGATCTGAAGCATCCAATTGCGGGTAAAGATGTGCTCGTTGTTGAAGATATCGTTGATACTGGACGGACATTAAAAAAATTGATGGATGTTTTGGCGGCGCGTGGTGCCAATAGTATTCGAGTATGTACTTTGTTTGATAAACCGGAACGTCGAGTGGTTGATGTTAAGGCCGATTATGTAGGTCTGGATGTTCCTAATGAATTCTTAGTTGGTTATGGACTTGACTATAATAATTTATATCGAAATCTGCCATATGTCGGTGTTTTGAAACCATCAATTTATCAGTGATCTCGTGATTAAAATAATAGTCAACCGCGGGTGGTTGTGCTATGATAGTGACCATCAAATAATGTTGGAATAGGAGAATGTTATGAACAACAATCGGAGGAACAATGGGTTCACTCATAACATCCTTTTTTACGCGATAATCTTTTTCTGTATTATGGCCGGTGTGTACTTCTTCTTTGGAGGGTCAAGTTTAACTGGTGAACAAAAAGAGGTTTCGCAAAGTACGTTCATTAAGGAACTGCGCAAGGGTGAAGTTAAGAGTGTCCAATTGCAGCCAAGCAATGGCGTATACCGAGTAACGGGGGAATACAAAAAGGCAAAGACAACCAGTTCTAGTTCAACGACTGGTTTGTCCTTAGGTGCATCTTCAAGTACGACGACAAAACAATTTGAAACGTCGGTGCTTGAAAATGACGCGACGGTTTCGGAAATTCAACGTTACGCGAACCAAACTAACACTAAGATTAGTACTAAAGGTGAAGAGTCCAATAGTATCTGGTCAAATCTGTTAGTATCCCTATTACCGCTAGTCATCATTATTATTTTCTTCTACATGATGATGGGACAAGCTGGTGGTGGTAGCGGCGGTGGCAGAGGCATTATGAATGTCGGCAAGTCCAAAGCCAAACCATCTGATCCAAAGAAGAACAAGGTTCGCTTTGGTGATGTTGCTGGAGAAGAAGAAGAGAAGCAAGAATTAGTTGAAATTGTTGAATTCTTAAAGAATCCAAAGAAATTCTCACGGCTGGGGGCACGGATGCCCGCTGGGGTTCTGTTAGAGGGGCCTCCTGGTACCGGGAAGACTCTCCTAGCGAAGGCCGTTGCCGGTGAAGCTGGCGTCCCATTCTTTTCAATTTCTGGTTCTGACTTTGTGGAAATGTTTGTCGGGGTCGGAGCTAGCCGGGTCCGGGATCTGTTTGATCAGGCTAAAAAATCAGCGCCATCAATCATCTTTATTGATGAAATTGATGCTGTTGGTCGGCGCCGGGGCAATGGTCAAGGTGGCGGTCATGATGAACGGGAACAAACGCTTAACCAATTGTTAGTTGAAATGGATGGTTTCCAAGGCGACGAAGGCGTTATTGTAATGGCGGCTACTAACCGTTCTGATGTACTTGATCCCGCCCTTTTGCGGCCGGGCCGATTTGACCGGAAGGTGCTGGTTGGTCGACCAGACGTTAAGGGTCGGGAAGCAATCCTTCGGGTTCATGCTAAAAACAAGCCATTGGCGGCAGATGTCGATCTTAAAGAAATTGCCAAGCAAACTCCTGGCTTTGTCGGGGCTGATTTGGAAAACCTCTTAAACGAAGCGGCCTTGTTAGCAGCGCGTCGGAATAAGGATCAAATCGATCGGTTGGATATGGACGAAGCCGAAGATCGGGTTATTGCTGGACCGGCTAAGCGAGACCGGGTAATTTCCAAGCAAGAACGGGAAACAGTTGCTTACCACGAAGCTGGGCATACGATTGTGGGCTTAGTCCTTAATGACGCTCGGGTTGTTCATAAAGTGACGATTGTGCCGCGTGGTCGTGCTGGTGGATATGCAATTATGCTACCGCGGGAAGACCAAATGTTAATGTCGAAGAAGAATGCTGAAGAGCAGATCGCCGGTTTAATGGGTGGTCGCGCGGCTGAAGAAATTATCTTTAAGTCTCAATCTTCGGGTGCTTCTAACGACTTTGAACAAGCAACTCAAATTGCTCGATCAATGGTTACTCAATACGGAATGAGTGATAAGATTGGACCAGTTGAACTGCAAGGTTCAGGAGCTGTCTTTACAGGTCAAGGTTTCGATCAATCACCATATTCTCAGGAAACGGCCGCAACGGTGGATGCGGAAATTCGGCGGATCTTGATGGAAGGCCATGAACAAGCCCTACACATCATTGAAACCCACCGTGAGCAACACAAGTTAATTGCGGAAGCCTTACTGAAGTACGAGACTTTGGATGAAAAGCAAATCTTGAGTCTGTACCAAACTGGAAAGATGCCAGAAGACGAGGCAGAAAGCCAAAATGAAGAGCAACGTGCCCAAACCTTTGAAGAAGCAAAGAAAGCTTTGGAACGTCGTGAAAACGAACGAGCTCAAGAATATAGCGAAGATGAACTTGATTCGGATACGAACCAAGCTAGTGATTCGAGTTCGACAGCAACTTCTGAAGATTTAACGTCAACGAGTGAGCAAACAAATTTTGATCATTCAGAAGATCAATAGTCAAAAAGCAGGTGGTGACCACATTGTTGCCCCTGCTTTTTTCGAGGAAAGGATAAATAATGACAGATTACTTAGTAAAAGGGATAACTAACAATGGGATGTTCCGGATTTATACTTTAAATGCAACGGCAACCGTCGAAACAGCTCGTCAAATTCATGATACCTGGAGTGGGGCTTCAGCCGCTTTAGGTCGTACGATGATTGGAACGATTTTACTTTCGACTTCTGGTCTACAAGGTGAGGGTCGCTTAACGGTAAAGATTCAAGGTGACGGCCCTGTTGGATACATGGTGGCGGATGGGACAGCGCAGGGGACGGTCAAGGCTTATATCCAAAATCCGCACGTGAACCTGCCGTTGAATGATCAACATAAAATTGACGTTCGGGGTGCTGTAGGCACAAATGGGACCTTATCTGTCACGAAAATGACACCTGGTGATAAAACTCCATATACTGGAGAGGTTAATTTGGTTTCTGGTGAATTAGGAGAGGACTTTACTTATTACCTAGCTCAATCAGAGCAAATTTCATTGGCTGTTGGTTTGTCGGTTTTCGTTGAGTCAGATGATTCGATTGGTGTGGCCGGTGGTTTCTTGGTACAAGTTTTACCAGGAGCATCGGATGAGGAAATTAGTAAGTTAGAAACGACTATCAAGGATTTACCGTTGGTCTCGGAAATGCTACGCGAGGGTGAAACACCAGAAACGATTATGGGACGGATTTTCCCGGCTGATGAATTAAAGGTATTAGAGAAATTACCAGTTAAATATGAATGTGATTGTTCAAAGAAACGTTTTGCTCAGGCACTCGCAGCCATAAAAAAAGCAGATTTAAAACAGTTAATTGAAGAAGATCATGGTGCGGAAGCAGTTTGTCGATTCTGTCATAAGAAGTATCACTTTAACGAAGCAGAATTAACAGCTTTGTTGGATCAAAAAGCAATCTAAGTGCTTGCTTGTACTTGCAAGACTGCGATACAATGCATTCTGATTTAAAAACGAGGAGAACATAATATGGAATGGCGAATTGGGAATGTAAACATCCCTAATCAAGTGGTGGTAGCGCCCATGGCCGGAGTTATGAATTCTGCCTTTCGGGTCATCTGTAAAAAATTTGGGGCTGGCTATGTTGTGAGCGAAATGATTTCGGATCGTGGAATTATGTATCATAACCAGAAAACTTTGCGCATGATGAATGTCGAGGCCGTCGAACACCCAATGGGAATTCAAATTTTTGGTGGTACCAAGGAAACTTTAGTTGAAGGGGCTAAATTCGTTGATCAACATACGGAAGCCGATGTGATTGACATTAATATGGGCTGTCCGGTTAATAAGGTAGTGAATACCGATGCTGGTGCCCGTTGGCTATTAGATCCGAATAAGGTTTATGAGATGGTTTCTTATGTAACGGATGCGGTTTCGAAACCGGTAACGGTTAAAATGCGCATTGGTTGGGATGATTACCATATTTTAGCGGTAGAAAGTGCGTTAGCAGCTGAAAAGGCAGGTGCAGCGGCGATCGCAATGCATGGGAGAACTCGTAAGCAGATGTATACGGGGCATGCCAATTGGGATATTTTAAAAGATGTTGCTAGCGAATTGACGATTCCCTTTATGGCGAACGGGGACATTCGAAGTGCTGAAGACGCTAAATACGTTTTAGATTATACCGGAGCGGATGCCGTCATGATCGGTCGGGCAGCGATGGGGAATCCGTGGATGTTAACGCAAACGGTTCATTATTTGGAAACGGGTGAATTATTACCTGAAGCTACTCCCGAAGAAAAAATTACTACAGCCAAGGAACATTTAGCCCGGTTAGTTGAACTGAAGGGTGAATACGGGGGCGTACGGGAATTTCGTGGTCAAGCGGCTTATTATTTAAAAGGGATTCCAAGAGTAGCAAAAACGAAAGTAGCATTGATGGAAGCCGAAGAACAAGCTACAATGAATGAGTTGTTTGATCAATTAATTGATCAATACCATGAGCGATTAGCCAAACAAGCAGCAAGATAATAAAGGAGAGATTTAATGGCTGAAGAACATTTAAATGATCAAATGCAGGTTCGCCGTGATAAGATGCAATCTTTACGGGAACGTGGCATCGATCCATTTGGACAACGTTTCGCCCCTGACCATAGTACTTCGAGTGAAGTTCGGGCAAAGTATGGTGAAGATGATGGAGAATTATTACTGCAACAGGGTAATGTGGTGACAATTGCTGGTCGCTTAATTGGAAAACGGGGCAGTGGTAAGGCTTCTTTTGCTGATTTATTAGACCGCGACGGTAAGATTCAAATTTATGTTCGTCAAGATCGGGTCGGCGAAGAGAGTTATCAATTATTTAAGGAATCAGACTTGGGTGATTTCTGGGGCATTACCGGAGATGTAATTAAGACCCGGATGGGTGAATTGACTGTCCGAGCTAACCAAATTACTTTCCTTACTAAGGCATTACGGCCTCTTCCTGACAAGTATCATGGTTTGCAAGACCCTGAGTTAATCTATCGCCAACGTTACTTGGATTTAATTACGAACCAAGAAAGTTTGGAACGTTTTAAAAACCGCACTAAGATTATTAAGGCTATTCGACGCTACATGGATGAAAACGACTTTATGGAAGTAGAAACTCCGATGTTGGAAACCGTAGCTTCTGGCGCCGATGCACGACCTTTTGAAACTCATCATAATGCTTTAAATATTGAAATGTACTTACGAATTGCGACGGAATTACGGTTAAAACGGCTCATTGTGGGTGGTTTAGATCGCGTTTACGAACTTGGTCGAGTGTTCCGTAATGAAGGGATGGATCCACGGCATAATCCAGAATTCGATACTATGGAAACTTATGCTGCATATTTTGACTTTAATGATGTCATGGCGGAAACTGAAGGTATTTTTAAAGCCGCAGCAAAAGTGATGAACCATGATATGGTAATCAACTATCAGGGGACTGAGTTGGACTTTTCAAAGCCATTTACCCGTATGCATATGGTCGATGCCATTAAAGAGACTACGGGGATTGATTTCTGGGAACCAATGACCGACGACCAAGCACGGCAATTAGCGGATGATAATGGCGTCAAATATGAGTCATGGTGGAAAGTTGGTCATATTATTAATGCCTTCTTTGAAGAAAAAGTTCAAGATCAATTGGAGCAACCCGTCTTTATCTATGGCCATCCGGTAGAAATATCACCATTAGCTCGGAAGAATAAAGATGACGAACGGTTTACTGACCGGGCTGAACTTTATATTTTGGGTAGTGAATACGCCAATATGTTTACCGAGTTAAATGACCCGATTGATCAACGGGCACGATTCGAGGCTCAAGCACAAGAACATGAAGCGGGGAATGACGAATTCCAACCTATTGACGAAGATTTTGTGGAAGCTTTGGAATATGGGATGCCACCTACTGGCGGGCTCGGTGTAGGAATTGACCGATTGGTAATGTTAATGACCGATGCCAAATCAATTCGGGATGTACTATTATTCCCAACAATGCGATTAAAGAAATAGATAGTATTAAGATGTTAGACATTAGTTCTAACATCTTTTTTTATAAAAATTAAAGTTCAACTATGTAGTACTCTTTAATCAAAATTTAGTAAAAAAGAAGACGATCGACACCAAAATCCGAACTAATTAACATGCATTATGTAAATAGTTAATAAATTGCGGATGCGATCAATAGGTGGGGGAAATTAGACCGTTGACACTGCCTGATAAAACCGCTATAGTAATATACGTCATCAAGGCAAACGACTTGGTGAATGTAATCAGAAATAAAAAAAGTATTGACATGCTATTCTAGTTCTGATACTATTATGTAGTTGCCTTTTGAGGCGGCAAGGTAGATCTTTGAAAACTGAATATA
>NZ_AZFN01000029.1 GCF_001434365.1 Limosilactobacillus gastricus DSM 16045
TACCCTGCTGCTTTTTAACAGCTTTATTACTATAACGCTTAAGAAAAACTATGTCAAGAAGAGATTTATTTTTCTTAACACGCTCTGTTACTTATGCGTTTTGGCAACTTTTATAATATACCAGCTCATCAAATCCTATGCGAGTATTTTTTGAATTTTATTTTGATCAGCCACCAACCTTTTATAAGCACGATTAAAAACGTTGATTAAATACTGCAATTAAGCTTTAACTTTATCTCCCTCCTAAATTTATAAGTACAACTAACCACAGCCAAATTAATTTTCGTTAAAACAACTTTCTTAACCTAACAAGTCTTGATACAATGCTCTATAGACTTTTAGAAGGAGAACATTATGTCTGTTATCAACTTTTTCATTGATTTCGTCTTACATATTGATAGTCACTTGGTTCAAATCGTTACCACCTTTGGAGATTGGACCTATCTGATTCTGTTTGCCATTATTTTTATTGAAACGGGAGCGGTTATTCTCCCCTTCCTCCCAGGAGATTCCCTCCTGTTTGCTGCGAGCGCCTTATCAGCCAATGCACTTTACCATCTTAATATCTGGTGGTTCATCATTATTTTCTTTATTGCCTGCTTTGGCGGTGACTCGTTAAATTTCTATATTGGAAAAAATTTAGAAAAGTTACTCGCTCGGCATACTTGGTTTACAAAATTAATTGATCAAGAAAGTCTCCATAAAACCGAAGCCTTTTTTGAAAAACACGGGGCGATGGCGATTATCCTAGCCCGTTTCATGCCCATCATTCGTACCTTCGCGCCCTTCGCTGCTGCTGGTTCAGGTTTCCCTTATCGTAAATTTGTTCGATACAGCATCATCGGTTGTACTGCCTGGGTCGCGATTTGTTGTGGCGCCGGTTACTTCTTTGGAAACCTTCCCTTCGTTAAAGCCCACTTTTCGTTAATTATTATTGGTATTATTGTGGTTTCATTAATCCCGGCTCTGGTTAGTTATCTTCGGAGTAAATTGGTCCGCAAATAACTTTAACTGATGATTAATCCACCAATATATTACAAAAACAAAAATAAAGGTTAGCGCAAACCAAATTAAAGAACAGATCAGAAAAAAACTAATGGGAAGCATATTAATAATTTGATCGGTGTAAACGTTAAAAATCCAATCATGATTATTAAACACTAATTGATGGAATTCAATAAAGGTCTGATCAAAATTTGTGATGCCCATCCCTAATAGCAAAAGCACAATTATAAACGACCATCTTAACGGACTTTTTAACTTCCATAGTTGAAAAGTCCGTTTTTGGTACCATAATAAGCCCACTGCTACTAGGAAACTAATTATTAACCAAAATTCCGCCCCCAAAACCAAGCCCCTAACATCCCGGAAATGATGGATCGCTGAAGAACCCATTTTTAAATATTCAAAATGTAATTCATGAACCCATGGTAATTGTAAGTAACGAATCACCCGCCAATAATCAACTAATTGATGTTGTGTGGAAACGTTTGTTAAATATGAACTACGTAAGTCAACCCACCAGCTGGAACAATTTAACATTATAAAAAAAGCGCTCCCTAAAGCTGATAACCAAATTGTGGTTATCATTAGAGCGACTCGAATTACACTATATATTTTCTTCATCCCATTCATCCAATGAATCAATTTGATAGGTTGGTTGTCGACTTTCTTTAGCTACTTCACTCCGTTTTGACACCCCAGTATACACCAACAAAGTATCCATCTCGACAGCCTGACCAGCTTGAATATCCGTATGGAAGTTATCACCAACCATCAGGACTTGATCAACCTGCTTCCCTGTATACTGCAAAGCCATTTCCATAATTAATGCATGCGGTTTACCAACCACGATGGGTTCAACCGCCTGGGTAGCATAATGAACTAAAGCTACTAATGAACCTGCTCCTGGTAACATTCCTCGTTCGTTAGGCAAATTGGTATCCGGATTAGTTCCAATAAACTTAGCCCCACGTTGAATGTTTAAGACCGCCGTTGCAAAATCCTCGTAGGTGGCATTCATATCCATCCCCACTACCACAAAGTCTGGCTGATAGGTTGTCAGATAAAAGCCCCGATCCAATAAAGCTTTTTGCAAGCCCCATTCACCGATCACATTCACTCGTTCTTGACCAGTGCTCGCAATTGATTTGACGTAATCAGCGGTCGCCAAAGCAGATGTATAAACATCTTTAGGATCCGTAGGAATCTGATGATCTTTGGTTAATACTTGCGCAACCTCTTCTGGCGTCCGGGTACTATTATTGGTTAAATATAAAATTCGTTTACCATGGTCTTTTAGTCGCTGAATAAAAGCAGCTGCCGCTGGAATGCGATTTTTCCCCTGGTAAATGGTTCCATCTAAATCAATAAAGTAGGTATCATAATGTTTCATTAATTGTGCACCCTTTTCTTCTTATCGCGAATCACAAACTTTCGTCGATTAGGTCGATGTTTATTTTTAACTGAAGTTACTTCTTGATTTTTCCGATACCGCGGCTTTGGTCGACTCGCCGATCGTTGATGCTCACGGTATTCTTTTGGTGCATGCGCACTTCGTTTCTGATTGATAACTCGGCGCGGAATCGCCACCTCAAGATTTTGAATGATGAAATAAGGGCACCCAAAATTACATTCTTCATACAAATAATCTTGAATTAACGCAACAGAATGGTCGCGATCAAATAAGGGATTATCGCTTCGATAAAAGCCCCGTAAGCGAAGTTGATTATGTCCCCAATCACCAACAATATAATCATATTTGCTTAAAATCGAACTAAATCGATTGGCTAATTGCTCGGGATCAAATCCTTCCCGATAATCTTTGATTAATAAATATTGATGACCGTTTATTTTCAAATGATTCTCGTCATCGTGAACCACTTGATAAACCCCGGCTCGTTGCGCGGCCCGTTGGTCAATATAAGCTTGTACCACATCTCGTTTCATATAAATATTTCTCCGCTAATAAGATAAATCTATCTTACCATACTCAAAACAAAAAGGCTGAGGACTAACCTCAACCTTATGGATTACTTAGCAGCTTTCCGCAACCGTTCGATATCATGAACAATCATCAATTCTTCATCAGTTGGAATTAATAAACATTTAACCGTTGCGTCATCTGAAGAAATATCCCGTTCAACTCCACGGACGTTGTTCTTTTCATCATCAATCCCTGTACCTAAGAAGGATAGTTGATCGGCAATTTGCTTCCGGAAGTTTGGATCATTTTCACCAACCCCAGCAGTGAAGACAATGGCATCAACCCCACCTAATTCAGCCACATAGCTACCAATGTACTTAATAACGCGGTTAACGTTAATCTCAAGTGCTAATTCGGCCCGTTCATTACCTTCTTTAGCAGCCGCTTCTACATCCCGCATATCACTTGATACACCGGAAATTCCTAACAAACCAGACTGATGGTTCAAGATATCAATCATCTCATCACCATTCTTCCCCAGTTTATTAGCGACAAAGTTAACCATTGAAGGATCAACATCACCCGACCGGGTTGCCATTGTTACCCCTGCCAATGGAGAGAATCCCATTGAAGTATCGTATGACTTTCCGTTCTTAATTGCCGTAATCGAAGCACCCGCACCGATATGACAAGTAATTAGTTTCAAATCTTCTAAAGGCCGGCCTAATAATTCAGCTGCTCGTTGTGCCACATATCGGTGACTAGTCCCGTGAGCCCCATACTTCCGCGCCCCGTACTTCTCGTACCATTCGTAAGGAGTACTGTAAAGAGCGTTCATCTTTGGCATGTCAGCGTGGAAAGAAGTATCGAATACTGCTACAGCAAAGGCATCCGGTAAAACATCTTTGAAAGCTTTAATCCCTTGTAATTCGGCAGGATCGTGTAATGGCGCATATTCAGCTAATTGGTCAATCTTGTCCATGACATCTTCATCAATTACTGCTGAATCCTTGAAGAATTCACCACCAGCCACAATCCGGTGACCAACTGCATCAATTTCGTTGTAATCTGCCACAATACCGAGGTTCTTCAATTGGTGAAGTAAGTATTCAACCGCTGCTTCGTGATCAGCAAATGGAGTATCTTCTTCATGAACTTGGTCTTCTCCATACTTGATCTTAGCATGACCAATTTCTAAGCCAATTCGTTCCAAGTTACCTTCAGCAATAACTTCTTCACTTGGCATATCAAATAACTTAAACTTAACCGTTGAACTTCCGGCATTAATGGCAATTGTCTTTGACATCTGTATCTCCTCTTACTTCGTAGACTGTAAATTAGTTGCGACCCATTGATCGATCTTTTGCATGAACGCAGTGAACTCTTTTGGATCTTTTAACGTTGGGAAAGTACCCAGTAAAACCTGGGGAACTTGGTGAGCACTAGCTCCCTGACGTTGTAATAATAAGATTGACTTAGCAGCTTGTTGGTTAGCAAAAATTTCTGTTGGAAGATTCAATAATCCTTGCATATGAGCGACTGATTGAATCCATTCAACTAACCCTTGCGCTTCGTCAGATTGGAACAAAGCTTGTGGTACTAAGAACATGCCGAAACCTCCCGGCTTAAGATAGTTCATTGATTGTTCAATCAATAAATGATGAACAAATGAATGTCCTTCTTTAGCTCGTGTCCGATAGTTCTTCGTATTATCATCTAATGGATAATATCCCACCGGCAAATCAGCGACCACTAAATCAACTTGCGGAACTGCTAAATCTAAAATAGCGTCTTGATGAAATAAGTCAACATCCGCTTTTTGCAAAGCAACGTTAACGCTAGCCGTAGCTAACATCAAATCATCATTATCAATTCCAAAACCTGTTGTCGAGCGACCATTTAGCGCTTGCAATTGATTCATCATTGTAGTTAACAAATTAGCTGAACCAACCACGGGATCCAAAATGCTTAGCGTCTCTTGCTCCGGCAAGATCCTGGACGCTAAGGCCGCCATTAACATCCCAATCGTATCCGGTGTAATTTGATAATTACTCGGCAGTTGATCCTTACGGGTCACCTTCAACATACTTAATTGAATGAGTTGACGCATGGTCTCAGGATTGAACTTAAATTCCGCTAATTGCTGATATAAGTGGACTAATTTAGCTTGATCCGTTTCGTTCGGGATTCCATCTTCCACCCGTACTTGACCCCCATCTACCAAATTTTCAGCATTCTCTAAAAAGGCATCTAAATAGGAACTACCCAGTGCCGCTTGCAAAATTTCAGTAGCTTGGTCGAACGTTTGAAACATTTCTTCCGGAATCGTTTGTGCCAGTTGAGATCACTCCTTTCATTTCAATACAGTCTAATTTTACTCATTTTGTGAAGTAAATTCAAGCGTATTCATCGGCTTGAATCGATACTTATGCTGATTATTAAGGGTTACCACCGCTTGATCCCCATTAATAACAACCCGTCCTTGTTGAAAAGTTTGTGAATGATAATTAGCTAGCTGATATAGGCTTTGGGCTAAATATTGATCTGCAATTTGACGAGTCACCTGACGTTGTCGACTAATGATTCCCGTCATCGTTAAGATCGTAGTCATCACTACCCCTAAAATCACCACACTGGATAATAAGGTGTTAGCCGTTTGTTTTTGAAAAAGTAAGAATGGCTTCATTACTATAAGTCCCCTTTACCGTCACTTTGACTTGATCAGCATTAATTTGATCAAAATTAACCATTCCCTTGGTTGTGTATAAAGGAATGTAACCCTGATCATTTTTAGCCAAGTAAACAGTATGGTTAAGTTGTTTTATCTGATATATGCTATGTTCTCGCTGACTATATAAAGATACTGACGTCCACTCACTCACTTTGGGGTCGGTAAATTGATATTTCCCGCTCTCCAAATCTTGCAGCATAAGATGCCAATCATCGGCTTCCGAGATATTAAGATTGGTTAAACGGTCATGACTCTTAATTACTCCCGTTAACAAAATAATGGTTAAGGCAGCTATCATCAAGCCAACCACAGCTTCACTTAAAGTAAAGGCCCGTTTCATGATGACACCGGTTGAATCCGAATTAATTCATGGCGATCATGTTTCACCACCACTTGACCATTTTCATATTTAGCTAGATAAGGGCCGCGCTTAATGATCGGTTGACTATTTGGATGACGTAATCGTTGATCTGTAATTTCTTTACATAAGCGTGCCACTTCAACTTGTTCAGTGGATTGATTCTGGTTCAGTTTTACATATCCCCAAAAGGTTAGTAGTCCAATTACTGTTAAACTCGTCAGCATTAGCGCAACCATGTTTTCAGCAACTAAAAAGGCATTAGCCTTTATATTTACGAACACGATATTCTCCTCCTCCCAATTGAAAAGTAAAAGCTAGATAATAATGTTTGTCTTCATCATAAAAGCGATTCGTAATGGGGCTCACATAACCATCATCATGTACCTCAACGTTTTTAAATGCTCCCCGGCGTTTTAAGTGTTTCGGTAATTCCACATAGTCTGAATGCACCGGACTACCATACGAAAATTTAAAAGAGCGAATATTATCCTGAAAAATGATCTTCGTTGATTGCTGATCACGACGGGCGCGAAGTTGCGCTTCCTTAAAGCGCTGATGAAAAGTTTGTAGAAAATGACGTTCAGCAGTCTGTTCTTGATAGCGTTCAATATAGGGTCCACTCATTAAAACCATCAAAGCTGCCAATGCCAAGACAATTAGCATTTCTACTAAAGTGAAACCTCGCCAACGAATCATTTTTCAATTTGTCCATTTCTGAAACTGATTTGTTGTTGCTCGGCTTGTTTTACTTGTTGTTCCGTTAAGTATTTTTCGCTAACCAGATCGGCTAAACTATGGGGAGTTTCGCCACTATGTTCATTCTGGTACAGATCCGACTGAGTTTGGATCACATTAGCTAAAGCATTTCGACTAACCGAGGTCGCATGTTTACGCTGACCATTTAAATTCGGTAAAATAATCAATATTTATAACGAAATAATAAAGAGCACAATTGCCATTTCTTTTTAAGTAAAACCGTTAATAATTTCGGTGTCGTAAAACCTTTTATACCGGGATTTGCAGTGCTTTTAACCCTTAAGTGTTTAACTAGAGACTTATAGGTATCTCTAAATTTATTTATGACCTTTTTTACAAATATTTTCAACCCTTTCCAAACTCACTGGCAATCTTGGCCAAAGAGGTTTTAAAATTAATGGGTGCAGTGTTCCACACAGAGAAAAATCTGCAGTATGGTTCTGCAGCCGAGAAGCTGGAGCTTCGCAATCAACTAGTTAAACCTAAACTTGATAAGGTTTATGACTTTCTCACTAAGATTAAACATCCAATGGGCAAACTAAAGCGAGCAATTAACAATGCGTTAAAGCTCAAAGACAGGCTGTACAAGATTTTTGATAATGCCCAATTACCATTGGATAACAATCCGGTTGAACGAAGCATTCGTCCAACAACGCTAGTTCGCAAGAACAGCTTATTCACCACTTCCCAAAATGGAGCCAAAGCCAATGCGATGATTTATACCATTATCCAAACGGTTAAGTTAAATAACTTAAGAATCTTCGATTACTTGAAATACGTATTTGATCAATACACAAAGCGTGTTGCGGCAAAGGTCGAAGACCTTTTACTATGGAATCAAGAAATTCAAGCTAAGTTTCATGCATAACGAAAAGGGATACTCTGAAAATCCATTTTTGGAAATTCAGGGTATCCCTTTAATTGTCATCCCGTATCGTTATGGTGTGCTTACAAATTGAACATTGTTCCACCATGTTTATTTATAAGACAACTTTAAATATTTATTCATCATTATGCCTGCTGTTGTCTTTTTTCATTGCCATACCATATGTAAAATTATTATGGTATGAATAAGTGTATTCTCTTATGACGTTCCATTTATACTTACTTTCACCCGTTTTTTATCTAATAGCCTAATAGGTAATAATTTTTATTATTGACTTTTATCATTGTCAGAATTTAAAGTACATTTACAATGAATAACTGAACCATATTATCAATATTAATCCATGGTATGATAATTTATCTGATTAAAATGCTGTTTTAATGCAAAACAATGGCCAACCATTCACCAAATTGAAAATGGTTGACCATTGATCTATATTGATTCACTGGTTTTATAAGTTAATTTATGAGCTGAAGCATTTTCAAAATACCAACTCAAAATTCCTGCTTCAATCTCCGCATATTCACTTTCTTTAACTTGCAATTGAACATGACCATTATTGTAATTAAAGTAATAAGGTTGCCGATTCAATGCCGTAGGTGCTAGGAGACTAGCAGTGATTCCTTTAAAATACCAATCTGGAAATCGATTAGGTTGGTAGTCACTAACCTGCCTGACCTTCTTAGACCTATGTGCTTCACCATTTGTCTGTCCATATCCAAATACTACAATTGCAACAATATCTTCCTCTAAGATGTTTCGGTTAATACTACTCCCAATAAACCATGAATTCAATCCTAAACTTTGAATTAGTATCATGATTTCAGCCGCTACATAGCCAACATTATAATGATCACCTTTGAAGAGGATCACATTTTTTACATTACTCGACCGTAACCTAGCAATAAACCCCAGCGTATCTGAAATACTATCTTCTTCCAGAAACGCTTTAATACGATGATTGATACATAATTGATTTAGTTTTTCTCTAATCCTTCCTTTTAAATATGATGATACTAATTCATCACTATATTTCCGAACAGTATGGCGTTCCTTCATTAATATTTCTAATTCCATCTTTACACCTCAATTCAGAATTTTAAAGTTAATCTAGAAATCTTGAGAAATATCAATCATCCTAAACTTCGTCTATTCAACTCCTTTAAGTGCTTCAACCATGTCTAATTTCCGAATACGTCGACTAATCAACAGCGTGGTTGATAAGGAGCAGACCCACACAAAGACCGTGGCAACTGTAATCGTTATCCAATTGATATATGGTGAGTATACCAAATTAATGGTCGAGAAGGTATTAACATACTCACCTAAGAACCAGATTCCAGCCGGAATCCCAATTAACCACCCCACAAAGGTGGTAATCAGATTTTCAATCAAGGTCAGGTTTCGTAATTCATTTCTCTTAATTCCTAGTACACTTAACGTGGCGTAATCTCTGGAACGTTCTACGAAGCTCAAGGCGCCCAAATTGTAAAGCACAATCACAATTAAAAGCACGGCAAAAGCAATAATTAAAGCAAAAATACTCATTAAATTATTAACGAAGCGTTCGGCGTTCTGGCGTTGGGAATTCATCGTAATCGTGGATGAAATGGCCGACTTATCATACTTAGCCCCTTTACCAACTAACAAGGTAGTTGGTTGGAAAGTTTCTCCCGCATCTTGCCAAGTTTTACTAGTAACATAAGCCCCTTGATTGGTTTCACTGGTAATGATCCCTTTGATTTTTAACTTAATCGGGTCACTTAAGCCAACCGTCTTAATCTTTAGGGTCATTCCTTTAGAAAGGTTTGCCCGATCAGCAAAACCTTGAGTAACGTAGACTCCACCATCTTCAACTTTGTGACCATCAATCGTTTTCATTTGGACATAATCGCCTTTAGAGCTACCTTTGGAGATGACCATTAAAAGGCGATCATAGCCATCATCCGGTGAATAGTGAGCCTGACTAAGTTGGACCCACTGACCATTTTGATGATTAGTTTGTTGGTATTGTTGATAATTATTAACGTTTAACCGTTTACTGTAAGTAAAATCATGCCCATAAGCCTGTTCAACTAAATGGTTAATTGATTGGGGCATACCAATCCCAGCAATCATCAACATCATCCCGCCGGCAACCCCAACAATTCCCATCAAGACTCGGGATTTATTAAAGAACACATCCCGAATGGCCCAGCGGCAGGCATAGGAAAGTTTCCGCCAACCACGAATCCGTTCTAACCAGATATGATGAACCCGACTCTCGGTTTCACCGCGTAAGAATTTGGCTGGTAAACCGCGCATTGAACCTCGTGCGGACCAATCGGCCGCACCAATACAGATTAAAATTACTAAAGCAATGACAGCTAAACTACTGTAGGTGTATGATAATTGCCAATGTGGAATCGAGAACATCGCTTGTTGGGTGCTCAGGACAAACCAGGAAATTACTGGTGAGAATAAGGCCCCAACTACTGTTCCGGCACCACCAACTAGTAAACCAAAACTAGCATAGTGGAGACTAAGTTGGCGATTTTGGAAACCTAAAGCTTTTAATGTCGCAATTTCACCCATTTGATCTTCAATTAACCGCCGAATTGTCGTGAACATGGCTAAGATCGCTAATAGGATAAAGATGAACGAAAACAAGTAAGACAAGTTTCGAATTTGCCCAACCCGATCCAGTGCACTAGAGACATCAGGGAGTGTGGTTCGATTATAGTAAGCGACCAGTCGCGCCCCAAAGATCTTTTCCACTGCTTTTCGCATTTGGTGATGATTACCCCGAATTTCAATTAAATTATTGCCCCCAGCATAGTGAAATTCATTCGTTAGCGTTTGCGGGCTAACATAAGCATACCCATAGTTAGAGTAGTTTGGGGCAATGTATTCCTGGGTTCCATTAAAGTAAATTCGACTTGCCGATTTAACGATCCCCCGAATCTTTAAGCGCACTGTTTGCCCCTGGTAACGCATGCTGATGGTTTGGCCAACTTTTAAGTTATGATTAGTTGCGTATTCTTTATTGACCCAAACTCCTGATCGTTGATTGGAATAAGCGGTTCCCTTCACTAAGTGCAGTTTGGTGACTGGGTGATCAAGAGAATCAATAATCAATTGATGACTATTCTGTTTAACTTGAATTCGTGTTCCCGCACTAACTTTACTGATCCCTTTCAGATCACGAAGCTTACTTAAGTCATTATCAGTCACATTCGTGGCTTGGACCCAATAATTAGCGAGCTTGGCATCACTAATATAATGATCTAGACTCGTATCCAGTCCTTTCCACGCTCCTTGAAGGCCGACAAACACTAAAATAGACAGGAAGGCCATCAGGAAAACGGAGAAGAATTGGGTCCAGTTATGCCGGACATCCCGCCATAACTTTCGATTTAGATATTTCATGCCAAGCCCTCCAATTTCACTGGTGAATGATTATCGTCGATCCGGTCAATCACTCCGTCTTTAAGTCGAATGACTTGATCTCCATATTGCTCAAAAGTTGGATTATGGGTCACCATTACTACGGAAGTGTTGGGATTTTGAGCTGCTTGTTGCAAAAGAGCCATAATTTTCAAACTAGTTTTTGAATCTAAGGCCCCGGTTGGTTCATCGCAAAGCAACAATTGAGGCTTTTTAGCTAAAGCTCGGGCAATCGAGACCCGTTGCATTTCCCCACCAGAAAGTTGATTAGGAAAGTTATTTAACCGATGCCTTAACCCCACCTGTTCTAAATACGATTCTGATTGAGCATCATTGCCATTTAATTTCGCCGCAATGGCAACGTTTTCAAGTGCGGTTAAATTAGGAATTAAGTTATAGAATTGAAAGACAAAACCCACTTTTTGTCGCCGATAATTGGTCAAGCCCGTATCTGATAACTGGGCTACCTGTTCGCCATCAAAATCAATGGTCCCATTCGTTGGACGATCCATCCCGCCTAAAATATTGAGCAGCGTACTTTTTCCGGAACCAGAAGGACCCAAGATAATGGTTAATTTTCCTTTTTCTAAAGTAAAACTGGCTTGGGATAGGGCATGAACTTCCTGATCACCCACCTGATAAATTTTATTTACATCCTTAAAACTAATCATTTCTCATTCTCCTAATATTTCGTCATTAATTTAACCTTTTCACTTAAGGTCGGTTCATGATATTGTTCAATCATCTTTTTCGATACCGCTTCGCGGTTCGTCGCAATCCGTTGATTAGCTAATTCAATCGCCTCTTCAATTTGCATAATTTGTGGTAATTGATACTGGTCAACAATGGTTTGTAACCGTTCTGCTACCTGACCACTAACCATAAACGGTGGTAACCCTAATTCCTTGAACCGTTGTTGGATTTCGATATCGGACAAATTCCGATATTCTTCGGAGACTGGTCGATGACCATCCGGATCCATCGGAAATTCGACTGGTAAATGAACGACATCGGTATACCATTCTTTAGCATGTTGCCGAACAACCGTTCCATAACTATCCAAATACTTTTTCATAAACGGTTTAAAAGGCACTCCCATAACAGCTTTGGCAATTCGGTGCGGAAGCGTTGAGCCAGGATTAATCCCTACCTTCATGCGAACAGTCCCATAAATCCATTCATTTAACACCGAGCCATCAGAGATAAAAGCGCCCGCTTCTTTATAAGCAATCGTTTCGGCACGGACCCGTTCTTCAAATCGCTTTAGTCCCAGCGCCATTAATTCGTCGGCGGTCATATCCTGAAAACGGCGTCCCGGATATAAATCCGTCAAAATTTCCCGCGCTGATAACGCATTAATCAATGGGATCCCTGTTAAAATTGATAAAGCCGTCGTCGTGGTCGTTTTCCCCGTAGAATAAGTTCCCGAAATTACTAATCGAATATGTTCGTTATTGTTCATTACTGCTTCCTTCCATCATTTGTGGTAATTCATGTGCCATTTGAGCACTAAAATAGACTTGATTATTAATGTCCGATCCATGCGCCGTTAAGGTTCGCCATTGGTGATGATCCTTATCAATTACTCTGGACTTCAATACTTCACCAATTACTCGAGATCTTTGAAGTTGCTTTTTATTGACTACTCGATCTTGATAATCTGCCGAAATCCGTTTCATTCATAAATTAGCACAATCATCACGATCTAAATTATCTAGTTGATAAGTTAACATCTCCCCAATCTGTGAAAAAATAATTAACCATTCAAAGATTGAAAAACCATTATCATTCGTTTTACTTCCTAAGCCGGCATAATCATTCCCTTCTGCTTGCTTTACAGCTACCGCCGCCATTGAAGTTTGATCCAGATAATCAATTCCATCAATGGTCAACTCACTCTGCTTTAAATGTTGCGTTAAAAACGATTCGTGACCTAAATCAGAATTACTAATATGATTGCCAAACCGAATGGATAGGTTAATCTTCATCCCTAAAATATTGAAATGAAAATTATTGCCATTTTGCGTAAAGTCGACTTTTAAAGCTTTACTCAATTCCACTGGTTCGCCACCAGCCCGAATATCAAAATGACTGACATAATAATCCGCTGACTTTTCTGGTCCTAGTAATTGTTCAACAATCATTGCAGAAATAATCACACTATCCAAGGTACTTAAGTGTGGTGAGCGGGCTTCGCCTTGTTTAATTGACCAGACCTCATCACCAAAATTAACTTTCACCATTGCTTCTGACTCTTCTTGATCTAAAGTGATAATCTCATAATTAGCGTTCTTATAACCAACCCCAAAATATCGGGTATTGCGATCGCCCAAAATTGTATCGACATTCATTTTTCAAAACCTCCTAATGGATTTAAATATACATAAAAGTTCACAAAAAAAGCATCCGTAGATCACGAATGCTTGCTTGCGGAGGTCCGCAAATTATAAAATTAATTTTCTCTTCAAAGCCTCACGAACGGCGCCAATTCGACCACTGACGCCCAGTTTACGACAAATGTTTGTCACATGAGATTCGACCGTTCGCTGGCTCATAAATAATTCTTCAGCAATCTGAGGATTGGTTTTTTCATCGGCCATGGCTTGTAACACTGCTAACTCGACTTCCGTTAACTTTTCATCATCAGGTTGATTAAAAACTTTATCCGGAATTAAAACATTCCCCGCCATCACTTCCTGAATGGCCCGCATTAATTCATCATATGAGGATTCCTTTCGTAAGAAAGCTTGGACCCCTAGTTTTAGGGCTCGTTGATGCAGGAGTTCATCATAAAAGCCGGAGATCAAAATTACCTTTGGCATGTCGGATAAAGACTTTTGTAAATTTTCCAAAACTTGAAAGGCGGTTTCATCTTTTAACATCATGTCCATGATCACCAGGTCAACCTCCGTAGTTTTCAAAAATAATTGAAAACTCGCTACATCAGTAAACGTCCCGACGACTTCTAAATTAGCTTGTTCCTGCATCGCTTTTGCTAAACTATTTAACATCATCTCATGATCATCAATTAAAGCGATCTTTACCATTTGATTCTTCCTCGCTTTCCAGTGGAATCATCATTGCAATCTCGGTTCTCGGATACGTCTGAATTACCAAGCTTCCTCCCAATAGGTTTAACTTTTGCTTAATCGTCGTTAACCCATAGTGACCCGAGGTTTGAGAATGCTTCTGAAAGGTCCCATTATCCTGACACGTAATCGTTAATGATTTTTGATTCCTGGTTACTTGAACCCAGGCTTGGTTGGCTTGACCATGTTTAACACTATTAATTAGCATTTCTTGCAGTGATCGTAAGACAAAGTTAGCTTGGCGATCCGATAACTGGTCTAATTGGCCGCCAGAATGATCTTGAAATTGAATCTCAATCGGCCAGGTTTGTTGAAGATGATCAATCATTTGGCGAATTGTATTCGCCACCCCGAGATCACTAATCAACATTGGATAAACCCGATTACATAAGTCTCGTAGTTCATGGATCAAATCATCCATCGTATCCAATAACTTCTGACGATTATCCTCTGGACTAGCTCGTTCAAACTGCTTCTTCATTAAAATTAAATTTTGGATGGCCGTATCATGAATAGTTAAGGCTACTTGTTCTCGTTCATTCTCTACAGCATCAAATAATTCTAAACGTTGATGGCGACTATCAAAGCCGGCAATCAAGGCAAAGACTTCTTGGTATACTGGAGCAACAGCAATCATTAGCATTAATGCATAGGCAGTAACCAACCATAAGGGTAACCCCCGTCCCAAGTTAATAATTAAAGCCATAATCGTAGTCGTTAACACCAATAGATAGCCTTGTGCATAGCCACGGACCCGGCGATATGAATTGGACAATGATCGATTCACAATCAAAATATGTAATAAACAAATAATCGGTACTAACAAAAAGGCGGCAACATTCAAAAAGGAATGTTGGGGTGGCCATTTTAACGGATACAAATATAACAAATATAAAGGAATCAACGAAGTCAAAAAGATCAAGGAAAAATTAACGCGGGAAACCCGTTCTTGACCTTTCTGTATTCCTTCTAAGAAGACCAGAATTACCAAAACTAATGGTAAGAAAAAGCTGCCCCAATCATTTAAGTAATCAGCTAACCAATACCATGCTGGTAACCATCCTAAAACAAAGGCAATATACAATAATGGATTCAGATAAGTATAAATCAACGTTAACCACCCTAAGAAAGAGTTAATCTTTGGTGATACTAACATCTTTCGCACCATCATCGGAATTAAAGATAAGAAGGCCACTAAAATTATCCGACCGAGAATAATACCCTGACTTGATGGAATCAGGGCTACTAAGGCAATCGCAAAGAATAACATAAAGTTTTCAAAATGCCGTTCTTGCAGACTTTGCCGGCGCCAAAATAAAATTAGTACCGTGATCAAGATCACTGACAGACTCACTGCTAAGAGAATCCAATAAGTGCTTAAAAAAGGGTGACTAGCTAAGGAAATAACTTGTTGATGACCATCTCTTAGAATCGTTAATTTACTAGCATGGTTAACTAAGAGCATACGCTGGACCGAAGAAACTTTACCAGGGTCATTGCCATCAATCTGTAATAACTGATCACCAACTGCTACTGAAATATTATCGCCTGCTGAATGCGATAAAATTCGCGTAATGATCCACTGACCATGTTGCTGACGCACACTAATCCCAATATTAGCTGAGTGTCTTAAGGCAATCGTAAAATAAATTCCTAGACTTACCATAACCAAACCAGCGAATATCCATTTATACCAGTTAATTTGTTTTGTCATAGTAATTTAACTTTACCATCATTAGGTTGCTATGTATATACTTATTAATTCTTATCTTCAAAGGTGGTGAACTACTCGGCCATGAATGACCAAGCTTCTGGGAACACGAAGTAGTATTTAGGATGTTATATCGGTATCCCGAAGACCTAACTTACAGAACTTCGTTCTTTTACCACGGCTAGCCCCTAGCCAAGTAGCTTTAAACCACTGTTTAGGATATTAACTGCCGCATTAATATCACGGTCGTGGTGAGTCCCACACTTTGGGCAAGTCCATGCTCGAATATTTAATGGTTTCTTACCATCGTTGTAACCACAAATCGAACAGAATCGCGAGGTGTTATTCGAACTGACCACAATTAATCGTTTACCATACCAGTTGCACTTGTATTCAAGCATGGTACGAAATTGATACCAACTGGCGTTACTAATTGATTTAGCTAAACGGTGATTATGAAGGAGATTCTTGGTTCTCAAATCTTCGATCACAATCACATCATAGTTTTTAACTAAATCAGTCGTTAGCTTTTGCAGATGGTCTTTACGCTTATTAGCAATCTTTGCTTGATACCGTGCTTTTTGTTGCCGAGCTTTTTGCCAATTTTGATAATCATTCACTCCCATTTGTTCCAAATGGTTCGGGTCGTGATTCCATTGGCGAACGGCCACGATAGCCCGATTCTTACGCTTACTATATTTACGTTGCCAATTAGCAACCTGATTTTCTAACCAATTAACATTTAACGTAGCATATTTATCACCATCCGAAGTAATCGCTAAATCAGTAAGGCCAGCATCGATACCAACCGTACGGTTGGCTCTCGGTAATTCGTCAATATCTGTTTCAACGTTAAGTGAAATGTAGTATCGACCGTCTGGATCGTGGCTAATGGTATATCGCTTAATACGGTAATCTTTTAATTGATTTGTTTTGCTTGTTCGGATACTGCCTAATTTAGGCAATTTCAATCGCCGTTTAGCTTCAATTTTACAAGTGGAGTGACCGGTGTAAGATTGGCGTACACAATGACGTGACTTAAACCGTGGATAACCACCACGATGGTTAAAAAGATTTTTAAAAGCAACCGCTAGGTTATGATTAACCGTAATCAGACTGGTCGAATCACTTTCTTTTAGAAACGGATAATCATGTTTAAGTTGTTTTAGCAGGTAATTCATACCATATACCATACTCGTTGACAAAGTGACTGCTAGGATTGTTATCATAGCGATCTTTAGCCATTGATAACATCTGATTCCAAACGAAACGGTCGTTACCAAATAACTGTAAAAGTTGATTCTTTTGAACTTGAGTTGGGTACAAACGAAGTTTGATCCCTTTGATTACCGTGGTCATGTGATCCTCCTTTCTACTATTCTTCCTTATTCCGTTGATCGTCTATATATTTAGCAACTGCCCGTTCATTGACAACACCGATGCTTTCTACATAGTAACTAACTAGACGACTACAAGTGACGGCCTTTAGCTTTCCAATAACTTGTCTTTAATTCTGGACAACGACGGAATAGTCGGTAAGCCGAAATTCCTTTCAACCATCGAACGATATTAGTAACTGATAGTTTTGACCAACAGATAGACATGATCGTCTTTACCGATTTCCATATGGACAACTTCAAGGCCGTACTGATCAGCAATTTCAAAGACTAATGATTTAAATTCAATTTCTACATTGCCTTTGAGCACCTTATTACGATATTTAGTTCCCCAAATAATATGGTAGTTAAATTATATACGGACGTTCTCCCATATGTAAGTCCATTTATATCTTTCATACCGGTATTATATCAAATTTCAATCATAGCCTATATGTGAGAGATGCTATTATGCCCAACGGGCATAATAAAAGGGCAATTCATCACGTACTTAAAAGAACGTGTTTCCTTGCCCAATTTTAAAAACTTACCTTTTACGTTATAACAATCTTATCATAAATCACGTCTATACTTTAACAGCAGTCTCTATTCTCGTTATGTTAGAACAGTAATTCTATACTATTATCGGTCCAAAATTTATCGGTCCAAAATTGGTCCAAAGTTTTTCAAGTCCCCGAAAGTCAAATTAAGCTAAAAACAATTTCATCTGCTCATCTGTGACATGCTTTAAGAATGCTTCTAGCGGTGTTAGATAGCCCAGACTCTTTCTAGGTATGCGATTCCTACGACTAGCCACAGATTGCAAGAACCCATCAGACAGGTTGCGGAAATCAAGATTTTTGGATAAACCATCTCTTCGGGCTAACCCATTATTGTTTTCGTTTAATCCTCTTTGATTAGGAGCACCTACTTCTGCGAAGTAGATGTTAATGTCAAACTTGTTAGCCAGGTTTCGCCAATCAGCGAATTCTTTCCCGTTATCGAATGTAATAGGCTTAAATAGATGTCGAGGAATCGAGCTAAACCATTGTTCAAGAACTTGGTAGTGTAATGTTTTAATAGGTTGTAA
>NZ_AZFN01000003.1 GCF_001434365.1 Limosilactobacillus gastricus DSM 16045
AAGTGTCCAACTTTAAGGGTTCACTTCACAAGCCGTGGCCTGAGGGCTTTGTTTATATACTGATTTAGCCATTCGCTAACCTTACACGAAATGATTACATTATCCAATATCTCATCATCCTCAGTTATATCATCCGTTTGCTTAATATCGTTTTTAAACCAATTACCCTCAAATGGATTTTTATGAGCTGAACGATAAGTAATGATTCCGTTTGACTTAATTTCTGCAGTATATACTGCCCCTAATTCAACATTAAATGACTTTGGAACGGTTAAAACAAGCGAATCCCCAACCCTTCGAACTCGAAAAGTCATTCCAATCACCTCCGTATACACTTGGCATATGTTTCAGCAATAATGTACCAAAAATAGATTCATTGCTCTTTTTTGATTAGTCTTAACTTCTCAAGCTAAAATTGACTATCTGAAGCTATCAATAGTTTTACCATCTTCAGACTTCCAATGAACCCAGCCGTCTGTCGATCCACCAACAACAAAATCTGCGGCTAGTGAAACAGAACCAAAAGAAACATTTTCAGTAACAATCCCATTTCCATCGATATAATCACTTCGCTGAGCACTTATAGATAATGGAACCGAATTAGTCTCTGTAATGGCAGCTTGTCCTCCCGCTAATACAACATATCGACCATTTTGTGCCTTTAACCGACAACTAGTTTCAATGCCATCTCGTTTAATTTTTCGAGTTAAATAATAAACACCATCTGGTATTTCTTGATTACGTTGATCATCTTTATCTTGATTAACTGCATCGTTAAAAACTTGATCTTTACTAATTTCGTCAGGAAAGACTTGCTCTCCATCAAATGATGATAATAATTGAATGACTAATTCAACATCCGTGGCAAACAATTCTGTATCAGCGACTCGAGACTTAGCAAATAAAGTATGCAATAGTTGTTCTTTCTCATCATACTCATCAACCTTAATGGCGTAACGACGCTTTAACCCGACAACATTAGCATATCCATTTGATTCCAATGCATTCATTCGTTGGTTAAAATTACCAGGACCAGTTTTCCCAATCTTAATTAGCCCATCAACCACCGTTGTCATTACATATAGTATTCCTTGCGGCATATTAACTCCTACTCTCTAACAACCAAGCTATCTACAATCCATATTGATCTCTTAGCTCTGCCAATTTTTCTCGAACACTTGAATACTGTTCATCTCTGGCTACTCTGAGATTTTTAATTCTCAGTATAACTGATCCTTTTCGAAAAAATCATTTTTGTAATTCCCATTATAATCGCCTTATATGGTTACATTATAGCTTAACCCCTATATATCTTGCTCTAAAAAGGTGCTAACTGACTTCAGAATCAGCTAGCACCTTTAACTTAAATTTTATTCGTATTCAATTGTTGCCGGCGGCTTACTGGTAACATCGTAGAGTACGCGGTTGATATGGTCAACTTCATTGACGATCCGGACCGAGATCTTTTGTAAGATATCCCACGGAATTTGGGCAAAGTCAGCGGTCATCCCATCGATTGAAGTTACCGCTCGAATGCAAACGGCATAGTCATAAGTCCGACCGTCACCCATGACCCCGACACTGCGCATACCAGGTAAGGCCACAAAGTATTGCCAGATTTCTTCATCCAAGCCGGCTTTCTTGACTTCTTCACGTAAAATAGCATCCGCATCGCGAACTAAGGCCAATTTCTCTGGTGTAATTTCACCAATGACCCGAATTCCTAGACCAGGACCGGGGAATGGTTGCCGCCAAACCAGGTCATGCGGAATCCCCAGCTTTTCACCTAAGGCCCGTGTTTCATCCTTAAAGAGCGACCGTAGTGGTTCAATTAACTTGAAGCCTAATTCTTCCGGTAAGCCCCCTACGTTATGGTGGGACTTAATGGTTTGGGCTGTATCGGTCCCGCTTTCAATCACGTCGGTGTATAAGGTCCCTTGGGCTAAGAAGTCCGCGTCCTTGAGCTTCCGGGCTTCATCATTAAAGACTTCTACAAACTCATTCCCGATGATTTTGCGTTTCTTTTCAGGATCTGTCACCCCTTGGAGTTTCCCTAAGAACCGATCCGCTGCATCCACTTTGACGATGTTAATCCCTAAGCCATCGGCTAGGGCGCTCATCACTTCATCGGCTTCATTCTTCCGTAAAAGACCATGGTCAACAAAAATCGCCGTGAGTTGATCCCCGATCGCCCGGTTCAATAGGGCCGCCGTTACCGATGAGTCCACCCCACCGGAAAGACCTAAGATGACCTTTTTGTCACCCACTTCTTCGCGAATACTATTGACTTGCAGATCAATAAAATCATCCATCGACCAGTTGGCTTGTGCTCCACACACATCAAAGGCAAACTTCTTGAGAATTTCTAACCCGTGATCAGTATTGCGAACTTCGGTATGGAATTGGAGACCATAAAACTTCCGGTCATCATCGGCCATGGCCGCAATTGGACAGTTTTGACTGGTGGCCACGACATGGAAACCATCCGGCACCGCTGTCACCTTGTCACCATGGCTCATCCAAACTGCTTGTTCCTTAGGGAGACCATTAAACATGACCGCTTGATCATCAACAACGGTAATATCGGCCCGCCCATATTCGGAATCATCAGCTGCTTCAACCTTTCCACCAAGGTCGTAAGCCATCAGTTGCATCCCGTAACAAATTCCCAGGATCGGAATTCCCAACTTGAAGATTTCTGGATCAACCTTAAAAGCGTCCTCATCATAAACACTGTTGGGACCTCCTGAAAAGATGATTCCCTTGGGGTTCATTGCTTGGATCTCTTGGGCGCTAAGTTTGTGCGACAATAATTCTGAATAAATCCCAAAGTCCCGAATCCGCCGGGTGATCAATTGGTTATATTGACTCCCAAAATCCAAGACCAAGATCTTATCAAAATTATCTAAATTGACCTTTGCCACTAGTTTCACTCCTTATGTTTTTACTTTGCTACTAGATATTGTACGGTGAAAGGCGAACAAGGTCAATTCTAAACAGCCGATCATTTCATAAATCACGGAAATTATCAACCTAATTCGGTTCTCGGCGGTTTAGTTGTTATAATAGAGCATAGTAATTTTATCTGGAGGCGCTTATGAGTATATATGGAGTACAAGGTCAATATTTGCCAATGATTTTAACGGAGATTGAAGATCGTCTCCAGAAAATCAATGCGTCATCCAGCCCCAAGCTATACGAGCATCTAATTGGACGGGTCAAAGCCGAAGATAGCATGATCGAAAAGTGTCATCGCAAAGGTTTCCCCGCTACTCCTCAAGGTGCTTTACGTGACTGTCGGGATGCCATTGCCCTTCGCCTGGTTTGCAATTTTATCGACGATGTTTATCGGGCCATCGAAGCCCTGCGGCAAGCGGATTGGTGTCAGATCGTAACCGAAAAGGACTACATCACTAACGCTAAGCCCAATGGTTATCGGTCGTATCATTTGATCCTCGATGTGACGACTCCCTATCCCGATGTCGACCAGCAGACCCCTGGGCACTATTTTGTAGAAATTCAACTAAGGACCATCGCCATGGACTCATGGGCCAGCCTAGAACACGAGCTCAAGTATAAGCACAATATCAAAGATGCCGAACGAATTGCTGGCGAGTTGAAACGGTGTGCTGAACAATTAGCGGCTTGTGACGTCCAAATGCAGACCATTCGGCAATTAATTAATGAAACGGATTAAAGGAGATTATCATGAAAGTTTTAGTGGCTGAAGATCAAGCCGATTTATCGCGTTTATTGAAAATTGCGATTGAACACGAAGGCTTTACCGTTGATATCGCTAATAATGGTCAAGAGGCCGTCGACTTGGCGGCCCAAAATGCCTATGATGTGATGATCCTAGACATTATGATGCCCGTTAAAGACGGGATTACCGCCCTCAAAGAAATTCGACAAGCTGGCGATGATACCTATATCATCATGTTGACGGCCATGACCGAAATCGATGATCGGGTTAACGGTCTCGATGCGGGCGCCGATGACTATATGACCAAGCCCTATTCCATTAAGGAATTAATGGCACGGTTACGCACTTTGGATCGGCGGGAGAAACAATATGAACAACCGCTCTTGCAGTTTGGGGATTTAACTTTAGATCCCGATGAGCAACGCATTGAAAGTCACAATTCCATCAGTCTTTCGGGGAAGGAAACCAAACTTTTATCGATTTTCATGTCTAACCCCAACAAGGAAATTCCAAGTCAACAGTTACTCAATACCGTGTGGGATGATGACGATCAAGCTGAACCAGCCGATCTATGGATCTATATTTCTTATCTACGCCAAAAGTTACAGTCAATTAATGCCCACGTTCAATTAGTTGGTAACCAAGATGGTCCTTTTGCTCTAACCACGCTTGAATAACTTTTTAAGGAGGTCGAGCTTATGATTCAACGTTTCCGTCGCCTCTTTATCTTTATCTCGTCCACTTCCCTCCTCTTTGTGCTGGCCACGATTATGACGGCGGTCATTGGCGTCTCGGTAATTCAAACCAATCGGCAAGTCGATAGCATTATGGATATTTTAGTACAACACGACGGCCAATTAGATCACCGGGAAGCTACTCAGGCCGCCAAAAAAAGTCTGGGAAGTAATTCAACTGCTATTAATATTCTCCAGTACCGCTATTTTACGATTTTTTATAACAAATCCGGTTCCGTGAAGAATGTGGATCTTACTAATTCACCTTCATTAACTAGTGAAGACGCTACTTACTTAGCCAAATTAGTGAAAAAGGATAAAAATACTTCTGGAACCATTGATTCTGATAATGCCATCTATGCTTACCGGATCATTAAGAAAAGTGATGGCACCCGCGAGATCATTTTTCTCGATAAAACCACCTTAAATAATGCCACCTTGGCCATTTCTAAAATTGGTTTATGTATTGCCGTTATTGGATGGGCGCTCTTCACCGTAGTCCTGATCCTATTCTCGAAACGGGCGATCCGGCCGATCATTACCGCCGAAAAACGCCAAAAGCAATTCATCACCAATGCGGGGCACGAACTAAAGACTCCTTTAGCGATCATTTCGGCGAATAATGAAATGGCTGAAATGTTAGATGGAGAGTCCGAATGGACGAAAAACAACAAGCAACAAATCAGTCGTTTAACCCGCCTTATCAATAATTTGATTAACCTGGCTCGGCTCGATGAAGATCCTGAGTTTGACTTCCAAAAAATCGATGCCTCGGCCAATGTCCAACGTGCGGTCGATAGTTTTAAACCCCTCGTCGAAAACGAAGATAAACAGTTTAACTATCAGATCAGTAAGGGCATTCAACTGGTGGTTGATGAAAATTATTTTTACGAACTCTGCAATATCTTACTCGATAATGCCGTGAAATACTGTGATCCTCACGGGACAATTACCGTGGTCCTAAAAAAGGAAGGCCGCAATGCCACCTTAGAAATCGCCAACACTTATGCGGCTGGGAAAGGGGTTGACTACTCACGCTTCTTCGATCGTTTCTATCGGGATAACGAAGCGCACACCACCAAGGGACAAAGCGGTTTTGGGATTGGCCTT
Source organism: Limosilactobacillus gastricus DSM 16045 (assembly GCF_001434365.1). Classification (GTDB taxonomy): domain Bacteria; phylum Bacillota; class Bacilli; order Lactobacillales; family Lactobacillaceae; genus Limosilactobacillus; species Limosilactobacillus gastricus. The sequence continues at coordinate 5,548 of NZ_AZFN01000003.1, forward strand.
TCCATGGCCCGTAACCTAGTCACCATCTTTAATGGTCGGATCAACGTCACTTATCGCAAAGACCAAATCGTCTTTGTAACTAAATTTAAATTAGCCCGTTAAGCAAAAAGGCAACCCAGCTGAGTAACCTACTCAAGCTGGGATGCCTTTTATAGTATCAATATATTAACTAATCCAATTTAGCACCATTGGAGGCAATCACCTGTTGATACCAATAGAAGGAATCTTTCCGGGACCGTTGTAAGCTTCCATTACCTTCATCATCTTTATCAACATAGATGAATCCATACCGTTTTGACATTTGGCCCGTCCCGGCTGATACAAGATCGATACAGCCCCATGGGGTGTAACCCATCAGATCAACCCCGTCTAAGGCTACGGCCTTTTCGACTTCTGAAATGTGCCGCCGAAGATAATCAATCCGGTAGTCATCATGAATTTGTCCATCCTCGGTAACTTGGTCATAAGCACCCATGCCGTTTTCCACAATGAACAAAGGCTTATGATACCGGTCCGTCAGCCAATTTAAGGCATACCGTAATCCTTCTGGATCAACTTCCCAATCCCAATCGGTTTTATCCAGATATGGGTTATCAACTGTCGATTCATTTAAGTCTCCTAAATGATCCGCATCCACTTTCTTGGCCGAAACGGTCATGGAATTGTAATAAGAGAAGCCGACATAATCAACCGTGCCTTCACGTAGAATTTGACGATCTTCTTCAGTAATGTCCGGCCGATAGCCCTTTTGATTTAAATAAGCTTCGACTTCAGCGGGATATTCCCCATGGACATGCACGTCCGAGAACCAGTAACGCCGTTGACCGACCCGCTGGGCTAGTAAAGCATCATCTGGACTGCAAGTAGCGGGATAAACCGTTTGGAAATTGATCATACAACCAATTTGCAGATCTGGATTAATCTCATGACCAATTTTAACTGCCAAGGCACTGGCAACCAATTCATAGTGTGCTGCTTGGTACATGGCCGCTTCCCGGTCTTGACCATCCTTAAAGATGATTCCTGAATTTGTCGCCATCAAAAAGGCATTATTAAAGGCACTTTGATTATCGATTTCATTAAAGGTCATCCAATACTTAACCTTATCTTGATAACGTTCAAAGACCACCCGAGCGTAACGAGTGAAGAAGTCGATTACCTGGCGGGACTGCCAGCCACCATACTGCTCGACTAAATGCCAAGGCATTTCAAAATGATGCAAGGTAATGACTGGTTCAATCCCATATTTATGACATTCATCAAAGAGATCATCATAAAATTTTAAGCCTGCTTCATTCGGTTCTTCTTCATCGCCTTGCGGAAAAATCCGGGTCCAAGCAATTGACGTCCGGAAACACTTAAAGCCCATTTCTGCCATTAACTTAATATCTTCTTTGTAATGATGATAAAAGTCAATTGCTTCATGATTGGGATAATTCTTGCCTGCAACGACGCCATCTGTAATCTCACGCGGCACCCCATTGGCCCCCGCCGTCATGACATCCGCCACTGATGGACCTTTCCCGTCAACATTCCACGCACCTTCTAATTGATGGGCGGCAACAGCACCACCCCATAAAAAGCCTTTTGGCATTGCTGTTTGATACATTAATGAAACCTCCTTTAGTTTCTTTGTTTATGAACATTGAGATAGTGAACACAGGCGTAAATCGTAATAATGACATAGGCAATGGTACTTAAAATCATGATTCCACGTGGTGAGCCCAAATGAACCCATTGCGCTAACGTATCGACCACCGTTGGTGAAATCGCACAACCAACATTTACTAAGACTAAGACAATCGTGGTGGCTAAGTTAACTGAGTTTTGCGGAGCGGACCAATCAAGCCAATTATACATATAAGGGTTGGCCATCCCGAAACCAAAACCTAGAACAATCACTCCCGCGTATAGGACCACTAAATTGGTTGCGAGCGAGATAATCAAAAAGCCCAGGGTAGCCAATACAAAGCCGAGTGGAAAGACTAGATCATGCATCTTTTTGAAGAAGTAACCAAAAGCTGCCCCAATCGGAATCGAAATCAAGGTTGAGAACCCAGCAACAATCGCAGCGGTACTGGCGGTTCCAAATTTGCCGGAGACAATTAAACTCGGTAATTCATATGAAATCGGCATATAGAAAATGTAGATGCAAAACATCAAGCTGGCGATTAAAATTACCTTCCCATTGATGCTTTGTTTCTCTTTAGGTTTGGCGGCTGCCGCTGCTTGGTCTACGTGAGTTTCTCGCCCCTTTAAAGGTACAAACAGCAAAAACATGATTAAAGCCGGCACAACTAAGAAGTAAATAGCAAAGGCCGCATGCCAGCTAATCGTTACTAAATAACTAACCAAGAAAGAAGCAATCGCCCCACCGACAGACGGCATTACGTTTTGAATCCCGACCATGGTGGCTAATTTTTCTTCATCATCGCCGTAAAATTCTGGAATTAAACTGTAGGCTAATGAGTTAAATAAGCCAATCCCAAAACCTAGTAAGAAACGGGAAACCAGAATCGGGGTATAAGCCCCACTAAACATGGGGAAGACCCCAGCCACCAAAGTGATTAGCAAGCCCACTAACATGGTGGACTTTTGCCGCATCAATTGGACTAAAAAGGGAGTAACTACCAATCCTAATACAATCCCAAAATTAGGAACCGTTGATAGCATTTGTACCCCGGCTGCACTAACTCCCGGAAAGGCCGAATACATTAATGGTAAGGCCGAAGAAATTTGCGGTGCGATCATCAAAAATAGGGAAACCGATAATAGGGAAACCATAAAAATCAAGCGGTCTTGTGGTCGTTTCGTTTTCATAGGTCAAACCTCCAATCTAGACCAAGTATTGCTTAAAGAAAGCCACTTCTTCGTCCATTGCTTGCTGGGCCAAGACATCCTTTTGATTACAAATAAAGACATGTCCTTCAGGGTGCTCTTCATCACCATACGACTTAGTGACATGACTAAGCCCTTTAGCACGTAGAAAACCGTCAAACTTCATAGTTTGGTCCCGAATAAAGTCCTCGTTGGCCGTAGTCATAAAGGATGGTAGGAAGTTTTTTGTAATATACTTTTCGGTATCTATCATGTTATGGAGTTTAGGATCATTGAGCACCTCGTCCGTGAAGTATCCGGTCACGGCTCCTTCTAACATCCCTTCATCTAAGGTAAAGAAAGCCGCACTATTAAAGGCAACCGCCCGAATCTTGAGCTGAGTTAATTTGTAACCAAACAAGTCTCGATATTCAGGATTAGTGAGGATCGTGACATATTGTTCGGCCATTTGACCGCCCGCCGAATCCCCCATTAGGAAAACGTTTTGCCGATCTAACTGATATTCATCAGCGTGTTCATCCACCCAATGCAGATAGCGATTGACATCATCCATTTCCCCCGGGAATTGCACTTCCGGAGCCAGGCGATAATTAGGATTCACAAAGGCAAAGCCCCGTTTAGCCAGCCCCAAGCCAAAGAATTGATATGTTTCTTTCGTTCCATAGCACCAACCACCACCATGGATATTGATAATCACCGGAATTTTACCCTTGATGGCATCTGGTAGGTAGATATCTAAGCGATGCCACTTAGGGTCCGCTCCATAAGTCAAATCATTGTGTCGGGTTACCCCCGGCACTTCCGTTGGCAACCCGGCATCCCGCTGATCATCGCTTTCCTTAAAGGCCACTCGGAGATCTAAAATTGCTTGTTTCGTTGCTTCATCAACCACTATAAATCACCTCTTTATTAATAATTACCTTCATTGTAGAAAAATTAATTACTAAAATAAATAATGATATTAACCACTTTTTGGCGCTGATTGACTAATCGAGGGTCTCACCATTCACGGTTAACAACAAGTTATATAAGGCCCCATACAGATTAGCGTCGTTATTGAATTTAGCGGCAACGATTTCGGGCTCTTGAAAGGTTTGCTGAATAATCGGGTACTTGGCAAAAATTTCTTGATAGGCTTGGCGGATTCCTTGGATCACCTTGGACTGGGCTGAAATCCCGCCACCAATAGCATACTTATCAAGATCCACCACAAACTGCACATTCATGATTAAAGTTGCGATCCCGTAGCAATAATCATTTAGAATCGCTTGGACTGCTGCATTGCCATCCTCAATGGCCTGAAAAGCCTTGAGTCCATCTGTCTCGTCGTCATTACCGACGACTTGATTGATCCGTTTAATCATCTCAACGGCCGAACCAATCCCACCCACATAGGCATCATTAAAATCAGCCGCATGGTAGTTAAGGTTAACAAAGCTCAGTTCTCCTGCTTGATAATGGGATCCGGCCACCAGATGCCCATTCACAATAATGCCACTGCCTACCCCGGTCCCTAAGACGATGGCAGCACAATTTTGCTCGCCCTTTAAACTTCCTAACCAATTTTCTGCTAAGGCTGCCGCTTTCCCGTCATTCAGGCCAATAATTGGCATTGTTAATTCATGAAAATGACTTTTCAGATCAAGACCATCTAAAAAGGGCAAGGCACCCCCAAAATGGATGGTGGTCCTTTCAATTTGACCAGGCGCACAAAAAGCCAAGCCTTTAATCTGATCATGATATTGATCCACAATTTGATCGAGCGCCTGCAAGAAGTTTTCCCGGTCTTGCGGGGTTTTGATTTTATCTTTCTCGATAATTTGACCAGCAGCGCTAATCAAGGCGTACTTGAGATTCGTTCCCCCAACATCAATGCTTAAGTAATTCATTTTCGGCCTTCCTTTCTAAGTTCCGCAGCAGATTTGCCATATAGTTTTTCCAAGGTTCGATTCATGGTCCGAATTCCACTAAAGCCCGTTTGAATCGCGATCATCGTTAAGTTCAGCTTTGAGGTCCGGAGACGTTGTCGTGCATGTTGCGCCCGAACATTATTAATGTATTCGCCAACCGTCTGGCCCATTTGTCTCTTAAAGAAGCGCGCGAGATACTCTTTGGAGATGCCACAAAGTTCAGCTAAACTTTCTAACCTTATGTCACTTTGGTAATTGTCGTTAATGTATTTCGTAATGAGATGGATCCGCTCCATCGAGTAATTACTACTTCGGCCATATTCACCAATTTTATCGACCGTGAAATAAGTCAGTAATTTACATAAAACTTCATCTGTCAGACACTGTAAGCGTAAATTCTTCAACCGCGAGGTCGTCAAATAGTTTTCCGAAATTTCTAATAACAAGCCTTGTAATTGGGCATAAATGGCTTTTTGAATGTCACTAAATTGACTAGGATCATTAATAGAGATTTGCTGCTGATCAATTAATGGATAGAGTCCCATCACATATTGATAGGGAAAAATTATCGATAAAGCCCGATCACCAGCTTGACCCTTGGAGTAGATTTGATGCAACTCTTGGGAATTAACCACTAAAATATCCCCGGGTTTGGTATGAAATTTTTGATTCTCAATCTCAAATTCCGTAATCTCACCACGAATGGTATAACTTAATTCAATTGATTGGTGCCAATGCATGGCAATCCGATCGGTTCCTGACCCTTGATGTAAATACAACCAACTGTTAACGGGACCATCAACGGTCACTTGTTCATGTCTCGACCGATTTGGCATCGTCCTCCTCCTTCCCATGAATTAACCTAATTTTAAAAAGGGCTGCTTGGCAAAACAAGGCTGATCTTGATCTGTTTTGAGCGTTCATTAACCTAGTTAATCTGCTAAAAAATAAGACGCTTGAAAAAATCCAGGCGTCTTACGAATTTAATCCTAACTTAAATCATTCCCGTTTGATTGAATGACTTTCTGGTACCAATAGAAGGAATCTTTTGGATAGCGGTCTAGCGTCCCTTGACCTTCATCATCTCGATCCACATAGATGAATCCATACCGCTTGGACATCTGACCAGTCCCAGCTGAAACACAGTCGATACAGCCCCAGGTTGTATAAGCCCGTAAATCAACTCCATTGCCAACTGCGGCATCCATGGCTTGAATGTGTTGGCGTAGATAATCGATCCGGTAGTCATCATGGACGGTCCCATCTTCAAATTTATCGATGGCCCCCAGTCCATTTTCAACCACCATCATTGGGAGGTGGTAACGGTCATACATGGTCTCTAGATAATATTGCAGACCAGTCGGGTCAGTCGCCCAACCCCATTCTGAGTATTGCAAGTACGGGTTCTTAGCACCAGCAGCGAAATTACCACCCACTTGATCCTTCACTTCATGAGTTGTGACCATGTTGGACATGTAGTAAGAGAAGGTATACATGTCAACTTTCCCCTTTTGTAGATCTTGACGGTCTTCATCCGTAATGTCCAATTCTACATGATGTTCATCCCACAGCCGTTGGGCAAAGCTTGGGTATTCACCCTTACATTGGGCATCGCTACAATAGAGAATGTTTTGTTCCCAATTATAACGATTGAGCATGATATCTTTTGGATCTGGTGAGCCTGGATAGTAGACAATCCCGCAAATCATGTTTCCTACGACATTATTCGGATCAATTTGGTGGGCTACTTGCACCGCTTTGGCCGAAGCCACAAATTGATAATGTAATTTTTGGTAGTTGTGTTGATAATCTTCGTCATTGCCATCACCACCAAAAGTACTTAAACCGAGCAGTGCTGAGTTAATTTCATTAAAGGTTAACCAGTACTTCACGAGGCCCTTGTATTCCTTAAAAAGCGTGGTGGCGTATTTGACATAGGCATCAATCATGCCCCGATCTTGCCAGTCATTATACTTTTCACTCAAGGCGAGCGGATCTTCATAGTGCGAGATCGTGACTAAGGGTTCAATATCATACTTACGTAATTCCTCAAAAACCCGCCGATAAAAATCAAGTCCGGCTTGGCTAGGTTTCGCTTCACTGCCATTGGGGAAAATCCGTGTCCAAGCAATAGATAGCCGGTACACCTTAAAGCCCATTTCGGCAAACAGTTTGATATCTTCCTTGTAGCGATGATAAAAGTCAATCGCCACATGATTAGGATAGTATTCATCCTCGAAAACGGCTCCCTTGGCTCCTTTTGGTAGTCCTTGTCCTGGCAGAGCCACTTGTTTCCCGCGTTGCCCATTTAAGGTATAAGTCAGATAACGGGGCGTTTCTAAGGAACCGGCCGTTTGAATATCAGTGACGGACAGACCTTTCCCACCTTCATCATAACCACCTTCAACTTGGTTGGCAGCGACCGCGCCACCCCATAAAAAATCATCACGAAAATTAGCCATCATTTTCCTCCTTTTTTATGATAATTCTAGCACTTCATCACCAACTGCCACCGTATCTTTAGCAACAGCTTTAACCTCATGGTATTTAACGGAGTTCGTTACGACCATTGGCATGGTTGGATCATAACCAGCTTGCTTAATTGCCGCTAAATCAAATTTAACTAATGGATCACCAGCTTTGACCGCTTGACCTTTTTCTACTAAGGTTTCAAACCCTTTCCCTTGAAGGTTAACTGTATCCATCCCAATGTGCATTAAGATCTCCGCACCTGCTGCCGTTTGCATTCCAATGGCATGTCCAGTTGGGAAGACTAAGACCACCGTCCCATCAGCTGGGGCCCGTAAGAGACCTTCGGAAGGCACAAAGGCTAATCCTTTCCCCATCGCCTCGCTAGAGAACACTTCATCTTTAACCTCGGTCAATGGTAGAGTTTGCCCATTAACTGGCGCATATAGTTTCGTTGGTTGGTTGTATTCATCCGCTTCCTTGGCAGTTTGTTCGGCGGCCCCGCGCTTAACATCGGCCACTTGCGCCCCGACTTCTGTCACTGCAGCCGCTTGTAATTCTGCTAATTCTTCCTTCGAATCCACCGCACTCTTACCAAAGATAAATTGTAGTAACAAACCAGCTAAGTAGGAAACAATTACGGAAATTAACCACCAGATTAAGGACGAAGCCACATGACTCTTCCCAATCACCATTGGGAAGGCAAAGACACCCATTCCGGCCATACTAAAGGCTTTTACACCACCTAAAGCAAATGGAATAGCGCCGATCGCCCCACCGATACAGGAGAGGATAAAGGACTTTTTCCGTGGTAAGGTCACCCCATAAATAGCGGGTTCGGTCACCCCAAAGATCCCTGAGATTAAAGCAGGAAGCGCAATCGCTTTGGTCTTGGGATTCTTGGTTTGGAAGATGATCGCCGTAACAACCCCAATTTGCGAGAAACAAACTGAAACGGAGAACAGTAGCATTTGATCCCAACCTTGAGATGATAATTCGGTATAAAAGGCTGCCACAATTCCCCAGTGGACCCCAAACATAACCAATACTTGCCAGAAGCCACCAACAATCACGGCCGCTAAGATAGGACTGAAGTTAATAACCGCTTGAATAGCTGCGGCGATAATATCAGCAATCCAGGTCGCCACCGGTCCGATCACTAGGAAGGTAATTGGCACGGTAATCAAAAGCGTAAAGAATGGGACTAAGAATAATTGAACCACCCCTGGAATCAACTTTGTCACAAACTTTTGAACATAAGAAGCAAACCAAACTGCTAACACGATTGGAATCACCGTGGAGGAATAGTTCATCAAGATGACCGGAATCTTTAAGAAAGTCGCATGAATTGGTGATTCGATGATCGATCCTTTAAAAAGGGTCATTAAGACGGTTTTGGAATTATATAAGGAAAGGATGTTAGGGTAAACCATGGCCGCCCCAATCGCAATCCCAATAAATTCGTTGACTTTAAATTTCCGGGCAGCGGTTAGCCCCAAAATAATTGGTAGGAAATAGAAGAAGCCATTCCCAATCGCATACAGGATCGTGTAAGTCCCAGAAGTTGTGGAAATCCAGCCAAAGGACCCCATGGCCGAAGTCAAACCTTGAATCATCCCGGCAGCTGCCATGACACCAAGGAAAGGCGTAAAGATCCCCGAGATTAAGTCAATGAAACGATCCATAAGTGACATATTAGACTTATCTTCATAGTCATCAGCCACTTGACCACCACCAGTCAGGCCACCAACGGCCAAAACATCATCATAGACCTTATCAACGTGGGTCCCGATGACCACTTGATATTGTCCACTGGACTTCACAACGGTCACAATCCCATCATTGGCCTTTAATTGATCATCATTGGCCTTGGCTTCATCTTTTAATTTAAAGCGTAGCCGCGTCGTACAATGCACCACCGAAATGATATTTTCTTTTCCACCAACATTATCAATAATAAATTGCGCTAAATCGCGATATCCATTATCTGCCATGAGATAATTCCTCCTTATTTATTAGCAAACAAAAACCTGAGTTGCCAAAACCAGGTCACTATGCCACCATAGTCACTTCGTTTTGACTCCTCAGGTTTATGCCAGCAATGTTGTAACACACCTAAATTGTCAATTATTGTTCTTCTTGATAATTAGTTACTCGCCAGACGTGGAGAATTAAAAAAACCCGTTCATCTGGTGATAAATCCCAGCCCATTTGATTTTTGAGAAAGATCGCAATCCGGTCAACACAGGCAACCGCATCGGGATATTTCTCTTGAATGACCATCATTAAGGATTGATCTAAAGCTTGCCCATTAACCTTGCTGTTGGTAAGTTGACGGATCATGAAGGCCCTTAGATGACCGATAAAACGGGTGAAATTAAAGGAATCCGGATCTAATTGGATTTGGTATTGATACTGGACAATATCAATAATTCCCTTAATTAACCGTGAAATTTTCATCGTATCTTGAATGGTTGTGCCATTGGACTCGAGGTTAACAAAATGTTGGGTCAGCATTACCGCTTCCCCTTCATCTAAGCCCGCTCCCGTCATCCCATTAATCAGCATCAAAGCTTCCTTGGCCACGGCATATTCTTTAGGGAAAAGTCGATTGGTCTCCCAACTGACCGTCGCTGAATCCAAATTAATCCCGTCTTGAGTTCGTTTGATGGCAAAATCAATATGATCCGCCAAAGATAAATATTGATAGTCCGTAAAGGAACGGGATAACTGGTCCTTGACCAATTTTTCCACCCGATTAACGACCTCAACAATTTCCGGCGATAGCTGAGTGGCCGTATTTAAGACCGTTTCTTCTTGATCCGCCGCTTTAAAGCGCCGCTCAATCTTTGCTAGATCAATTTCATCCCCACGATGTTTCCCAAAACCTACTCCCTTGCCGATCACAATCCACTCGGTTTGTTGATCGTCTTCAACCAAGGCGGCGTTATTATTAAAATTTTTAACGAATTTCATTCATAGCCTCCTTCTGTTGGAATAAAAAAGCCTACACTATCTCCTGAAAAATCAAAGGAAAAATGTGTAGGTTAATGCCTGGTCGAACCAGTAACACACGCTTTATTCGTGATTATCATACCAATCTATGTAAGCGCTGTCAATAGCTATTCCACATTAATCTTCCCGTAAATAAATCTTATCAATCCGATGATTGTTAGTTTTATGCAAAATGACGTCGGCCCGATTCCGCGTTGGCAAAATATAATCATCTAAATTCGGTAAATCCACCGTTTGCCACACTCGATGGGCCATTGCTAGGGCTTCTTGACGATCACCTTGCGCATATGAATAGTAATAATTAGTTGGGTCTTGAAAGGCCGTATCCAAAAGAGTATTAAATCTTTCTAAATACCACTGCTCAATTAGATCCGCCTGCGCATCCACATAAATGGAAAAGTCAAAGAAGTCACTCACGTAAATCCGCTGCGCCGAGGGTAACTGTAATACGTTAATCCCTTCCACAATTAATAGGTCCGGTTGATCGATGATTTGAACTTGATCAGGAACCACATCATAAACTTGGTGTGAGTATATCGGCGCAGCTACCTGCTCCTCACCAGCATTTACATCATTTAAAAAGGTGATTAACTTATCCATATCGTAGGATTCCGGGAAACCCTTGCGATCCATAATGCCCCGCCGTTCTAATTCCGCATTGGAATATAAGAACCCATCCGTCGTTAACATCTCAATTTCTCGATCAGGCATCAGGCGTTGCAATAAAATTTGTAATAACCGGGCCGTTGTACTTTTCCCCACCGCTACGGAGCCGGCAATACCAATAATAAATGGGATCCGGCGATTCGGTTTATGCAAAAAGGTCATTTTCTGCAATTGCATTTGCTCATAATTTTGATACTGTAACTGAATCAATTTGATTAGTGGCAAATAGACTTCTTGCACATCTTTTAAGGAAATCTGATCGTTAACTGACTTAATCTCATCTAGATCCGATTGCGAAAGCAGTTGGGTCCGACTCGGGTAAAAGCTATACCAAGTCGGTCGGTCAAAACGATCGTAATTTATCCACTCATCCATCTTGTCGTCCTCATTCATTTGTAATGTTATTATTTTAACACTAATTCTATGAGAACGCTTTATTTGTCTTTATAAGCAAAAAACGCGACCATGACTGATCGCGTTTTGAAACTACTTAGTTGGATACTTCAAGGAAGTCGAACTGGTCAGTTCTGGAGCGTCCGTTGAGTAATCGGTATCCTTTTTATCGTTTTGATAGTACAAACTTGTCTTGAGCTTTTCTTGAATCTTCTTCAAACTACTCAAGCTCTTCTTAACGTTATAAGTAAAGTTCTTCTTATTCACCTTAGTGAAGCCGCTTAACTTGTAGAAGCGTAACAAATCACCATTTAAGACTTTATCAGATAATCCTAATTCAGTCGTCACTTGCTTTTGAATGGCTTTAAACTTCTTCTTTTGAGCGGCTGTCGGATTCTTAATTTGCTTACCCGACTTAGTGTAGAAGTATTGACCACCATACTTCGTGTATTGTGGAGTTACCCAACTACCATTCCTAAATGGCACAATTTGATCATTTTCTGATGACAAGAGGTCTTGACCAAACTGAATATACTTATTGGAGCTGATTCCTAAGAGGTCCTCCAGGGTTGGTAAGACGTCAATTTCATCACCATAAGTCTCATTGATACCACCAGGAATCCCTTCACCATTGATGATTAATGGAACCTTTTGCCACATCGCTAGGTCATAATTAGTGACCGACTTCTTGCCAAGAATCTTGGCAATGGCATCCTTATGGTTTTCGGAAATCCCATAGTGGTCCCCATATAAGACCAGCACCGTATTCTTCCGCAAGCCGGTTTCATCCAGGTAAGTTAATAACTCCCCAACGGCTTGATCCAGATAATGGGCCGTTTGCACATATGGATCTACAGTGTTGTCCCCCGTCGTTAATTCAGGGAAGTCCGTATTCTTCTTATCAATTAAGTATGGATAGTGATTCGTCACTGTAATCAACTTCGCATAGAAAGGTTGTGGTAACTGTTGTAAGTAATGGGCCGCATACTTCATAAATAGCTTATCTTTGGTCCCATAACCCACATCAGAGTCTTTAACTTCTGGGAAGAAGTCCTTGCTAAAGAAGTATTGATAACCGAAGGACTTATAGGTGTTATCCCGGTTCCAAAAACTTGGCGTATCCCCGTGGAATGAAGCCGTGGTGTAACCTAACTTTTGTTCCAATAAGGCCGGTGCCGCTTGGAAGGTATTTGACGTCCCCAGCGTACTCATGGCTGATCCTTCAGGCAAACCATATAGCGAGTTCTCCAGCATCATCTCGGCATCGGAAGTCTTCCCTTGACCAACCTGATTAAAGAAGTTACTAAAGGAGATCGAATTTGATGAATTATAAAGCGAGTTAATATTAGGCGTGACCTCTTGGCCGTTTACCTTATAGTTAATCAAGAACTGTTGGAAACTTTCCAAGTGGACGATAATAATATTCTTCCCCTTGATCGTTCCGTAATACTGCATATTAGGCGCAGCATAGTTCTTCTTAATGTAGTTTAAGATCGGGGTTAAATCCTTTGATGAAGCCTGTGACCGGACCATGCTGGTATGCGTGGTCTTCACGCCATCATAAATCGTGTAAGCTTCTAACCCTAAGTACTTCACCAAATAATTATTATCAAAGGTCCGCGTTAGTAGTTGGCTCCGATCAGACTCCGCCATCCCTAAGTTAACCCCAAACAAGAGGAAAGCTAAGGCTGAGATCGTCAAAGAATAGCGGCGCTTGAAGTAGCGCATATCAATCCGAATCAAATGGAAGGCTAACAATAGGATTAGCAAAATAACATCAGCATAGACGAAAAAGTCAGATGGCCGAATAATCTGTCCTAAACTAGTCCCTAGGTTACCCGAAGAGGTCCCGGACCCTTTAATTACGTTTAAGGTAATAAAATCGGAAAATTCCCGATAATACAAAATATTCGCAAAGAGCCAAGTTGATAATAGAGCATTGATAATGATCATCAACCAGTAGGAAAGTCGTCCCCGAAAATAAAGGGCAATCCCAATAAATAGTAGCGTGGCTGGGATAGTGTTAAAGGCCAGTAAAAATTCTTGAACCGCACCACTTACCCCTAAGTTGAACTTAGTCTGGTAAGCCCAGTAACTTTTAATTGCAAATAAAAAGACTACCAGCAGGAAGAACCCTAATTTGGTGTTCAGCCCCCGCCGAATTTTTTGCAATAATAATTTCATATTTTTTCCTCCAGAGAAAAATCTCAACGCTCCTATCATACTATAATGTTGGCGTCCCTGCTGTGGAATTTAAAAACAATAATAAAATTTAAACTTTATCTCAACATCCCTATTATACCGACTACGGTCAAGGGGTCAATTTGATCCATTCTCACAATAAGAGACTGGGAGGAAAATCTACCCAGTCTCTTATTGGCGTTGATATAGGCTAGCATCCACCTCATCAATTAACGGACTCACTGGTCCAATACTGGTGACCGTTAAGGCATGCATGGCGCGGGAACAAATCGTGTAAATTAATTGTCGCTCGTCATCACCATGATACTGCTTAGCATTCGCATTCCAAACAATGACGGCATCAAATTCCAGCCCTTTGGCTAAATAAGATGGCACGACAATCGTCCCTGGTACGAGGCGTTGATTCTCAGTGCGAATCAGGGTGACCTGCTCGCCCGCCGCCTTTAGAAGTTCAGCAATTCGTTCGCTATCGGCTAATGTCTTCCCGATGATGGCCGTTGTATCATGAGCCGCTTGGTAGCGGTCTAAGGTATTAACTACGGTCTCAACCGCCGTTGATTCGTCAGCTATTTCTAAGACTCGCGGCAGTTCACCTTGACGCTCAAAGGCTTCAATCCGCTCCCCGTTCACTAAGAGACCCTTGGTAAAGTCAGTTAGCTGTTGCGTAGAGCGATATGATTTGGTTAATTGAATGACCTTCGTATTGTCTTCACCAAACATTGTACCTAACTCTTGTAGAAGAGTATGGCTCTGTTCGTGGGTAAAGATGGCCTGGTTTAAATCACCTAGCAAAGTAAACTTGGCTTTGGGAAAGTTAAATTGTAAGTAGGCCAATTGGAAGGCATCGTAATCTTGGACTTCATCCACAAAGACAAAGCGAATCTCACGTTGACCGCGTTTCCCCGATAAAAGGTCGTATAAGTATAAGTAAATCGAAACCCCACTTGTACTAATCCGCTTTGCTTTAAAGGCCGTTGTTTGCTGATCAAGATACTGTTGCCATTCCGCGGGACTTATATCAAAATCAGCGATATTAACTAACTTCGGCGTTACTCGCAATAAATGCAGATATTGCGCATTGATGTTCATCCACCGATTATGATCAATTGCTTTTTTGACGGGTCGCAAAGCATCCATCACAATCCGCCGCGCTAAGAATTTACGCTCCGCTTCTTCGCTTTCAAATTCTCCCGGATGTTCATGTAAGGCCACGTCCAGGTCTTCCTTACTCATCGTTTGGATTGCTTCTTCAACCCACTTGGACCGCATCTCATTCCCGATCCGACTATTCAAAATCTTAATAAGATTTTCTTTGGTCGCATCTAGGCGATTTCCTAAATGATAATTGCGATTAAAAGAATAATAAATTTCGGCAATCTTTTCCTTACTGAAAAATACCCGTCCCCGAAACATTATATTTTTAAAGCGTAAGTGATGATCCAACCCTAGATGTTTGGCATAGCGGGTGACAGCATTAAAATACTTCAAACTGGTTAATAGTTTGGTAGCTTTTTGATGGACCACTTCTTGATCGGCTTCGAAACGTTCTTGAATCGTTGCGACTTGTAACCGTGGAACCCGCCGACCAACATATTGATAGTAAGTCATTTGGATCATATTATGTTCCCAAAGTTCCGGTAAGACCTGGTCAATATAATCATTAAATAACTGATTAGGGCTAAACATAATTACTTGCGAGGCCGTTAAATTCCCCCGATAACGATACAACAGCCACGCTACCCGTTGCAAAACTGCCGCGGTTTTCCCCGAACCAGCCGCTCCTTGAACAAACAACAAACGAGCATCCGTATTCCGAATAATTTGGTTTTGGGTTCGCTGAATAGTCGTAACAATACTCTTCATCTTGGTGGATGAATGATTATCCAAGGCCGATAACAGCATCTGATCCGTGACAGCCTCTTCAGTATCATACAAGGTCACGATGACGCCATCTTCAATTTGAAATTGGCGTTTTAATTGAACGTCTACTGTTTGAACCCCATCTGGCGCTTGGTATGATACCTTCCCCAACTCCCCTTCGTAATAAATAGAAGAAATTGGCGCCCGCCAATCATAGACGAGAAAATGATCGGGTTGATCAGTAAATGATGCGAGCCCAATATAAATCGTTTCCGCTTCAGTATCGTCAGTTTCTTTAAAATCAATCCGGGCAAAGTAAGGCCGACTTTCTAAGCGTTCCAGGGTCTCCAAAAGATCAGCCGCATGTTGCCAAGTATTCTCCCGTTCATCCAGCATTTGCTGTTGGGCGCGCACCGACATAGCTGTATCCATCATTCCCGAATAAGTAGTGGTGTTCATGCGAATATCGTCAAAACCCTCCTTGATTTGACCAATATCCGTCTTGGTATGTCCTATCTTTTCCTCCGTCGCCACCTTGGCACGTCGAATTTCATCAATGACGTGGTCCAAGTGCTCTTGTTCATATCGCTTTGGATCTGTCATAATACCCCTCCAAAATAGTTTGATGATCTATTATAGCACCCTCAAGGGCCGAATAGCTTTAATTATGTTAAAATATGGTTAATATGACTTTTGAAAGGGTGTAAAAATGGCAATTGATGTATACATGGTTCGTCATGGTCAAACGTACTTAAATGAATTCGGGAAAATGCAAGGTTGGTCGGATGCGCCTCTTACCGATCAGGGCTGGCAAGATGCTAAACGAGCCGGGGAAGCTTTAAGCGAGATCGACTTTGATTTTGCTTTCACCAGTGATCTCAAGCGGGCCATTGACACGGCTCAAACAATTCTGCGTAATCATCCCACTAAAATTCAAAAAGCCACGCCGAACTCGGCTTTTCGGGAATCATTCTTTGGCTATTTCGAAGGCCTGCACAGTGGTTTTACGGCGACTACAATCGGTGGGGCGCTCGGCGTCAAAACTTGGGAACAACTTATCGAACAAGTTGGCATCGAGAAATCACGGGATCTAACTAAAGCAGCAGATCCCTTCAAGCGGGCCGAAGATAACCGTGATTTCTGGGAACGCTTAGCACCAGGCTTTGAAACCTTACGATCCCTACCAGACCAAAGCAAAGTCTTATTGGTATCACATGGGATGACGATCCGTTCGATTATTAGTAAATATGGTCAACCGGGCCAGGCACTCATTGCCCCACAAAATGGAGCAATTACCAAATTAGTGATTACACCTACAGATATTAAAGTTGCGTTTTATAACCAATTAACCATTCTACAGGGAGATGAAGCTTAATATATGGAAACCACCAAACCGAATCTTGATCAAATTATCATTATCGGCTTAGATACGGGCCAAAGTAATTTTGATTACACCATGAATGAGTTAGTTGAACTTGCTAAAGCTAACAATATGCAAGTCCTCGATCGCTTGGATCAAGCACTGGATCGCCCGAATGCAGCTACCTATTTTGGCAAGGGAAAGGTCGAAGAATTAGCTAATTTGGCCGCGGCTTTAAAGGCAACCACCATTGTTGCCAATGACGAATTATCGCCGAGTCAAATTAAAAATCTAACTGATGCAACGAAGACGCGGGTCATCGATCGCACCGCTTTAATTCTTGAAATTTTCGCTCAGCGGGCCCAATCTCGAGAAGCAAAGATCCAAGTCGAAATCGCCCAATTACAATATCGCCTCCCCCGCTTACGGACGGCTGACAATATTACCCTCGACCAACAAAGCGGTGGCGGAGCCGGTATGTCCAACCGGGGGGCTGGGGAAACGCAAATGGAAATGGACCGGCGAGTGATCCAACGCCATATTAGCTATTTGCGGAATGAATTAAAAGAAATTCAAAAATCGGAGGATACCAAACGGAGTCAGCGTGATAAAAGTGCGATCCACACGGCGGCTCTAGTCGGTTATACTAACGCTGGTAAATCAACGATAATGAATCAGCTGGTGGAACGGTATGGCGTTTCAGCCGACAAACAGGTCTTTGAAAAGGACATGCTTTTTGCCACATTAGATACTAGCGTTCGCCAATTAACTTTAAAGGATCAAAAGCGGTTCTTATTAAGCGATACCGTTGGTTTCGTCAGCAAATTACCAACCCAACTGGTAGAAGCCTTTAAATCTACCTTAGCGGAAGCCGCAAAAGCGGATCTCTTAATTCAAGTAATTGATTATTCGGATCCCCATTATGAAGAGATGATCAAAACGACCGAAAGCACTCTTCAACAAATCGGGATTGAAGATATTCCAATGGTGTATGTCTTCAATAAAGCTGATCGGACTGCGGTTGAGTATCCGGTGATGGAAGGTGAAGACCGGATTGTCATTTCTGCCAAGGATGCTGCTTCGATTGATTTATTGGAGCAAATTATCCGCCAACATCTTTTTAAGGATTACCAAACTGCCACTTTATTGGTTCCCTTTGCCGAAGGGAATGTTGTTTCTTACTTGAATGAACATACTAACATTTTAGAAACGACCTATGAAGAAGCAGGTACGCGTCTAAAAGTCGAGCTATCGAGCGAAGATTTACACCGTTTTGAAAGCTACCTAGCTGAATAGTCTAAGGAGTACGTTATGACAACGAAGCAAGAATACATTGAGCAACTTAGATTGGAAGCTCATCCCGAAGGTGGCTGGTATCGGCAAGTCTACCATAGCGCTAAAAGTGTTTATGACCAAACTTCCTTAGCCAGCCGCTATCAGTACACCTCCATTTATTTCATCTTAGATGGTGGTTCCCCTTCGCACCTGCATCGCTTATTACATGATGAAATTTGGTATTATCACGACGGTGCCCCGATTGTGGTTCACTGCTTTTCACCCAATGGAGATTACACCGCCGTTAAGTTAGGTCGAAATCTGTCAGCGGGTGAACAACTTCAATTTCGGGTCCCAGCCGGCACCATCTTTGGTTCCGAAGTCACTGACCCGACTTCATTTGGTCTAGTGTCTTGTGCCGTCGCCCCAGGTTTTGACTATCATGATTTCGAACTCTATACGCAAGCTCAATTATTGCCAATCTTTCCTGAACAGGCGGACATTATTAAACGACTGGCTTATCAAAATTTACCTTAAATCAAAAGGAGACGCGTCAAAAACGTCTCCTTTTGATTTGTCTATGAGTTTAATTGATTTTAACTTTATCGTTAATCGCTTTGGCTACTTCAAGATCCTTGCCATCAACTCGTGAGGCCACGGCCCAGTAATAAAAGAAGATCGAAGCAATGGTAATTACCAAAAAGTCATAGGGATATGGAATCCAATTAATACCCCCAAATCCACTACTACCTAGATATGAAATCGCCGAAATAAAGACCAGATAAACTAACATCCATAATGATCCTTTCAGCTGGGTTTTCAGCGAACGATGGTTATAACGCAATTCATAGTAGAAGTAGATAGGTAAGCCCAGTAAGACCACAAAAATAACTTCAATCGTGGTTGGCCACATTGCCCAGTAAATAACCAATCCGGTCAAAATAAAAGAAAGCGGGACTACCCAAGACAAATGTTTAGAATTAAAAGGCCGTTTAAAGTTGGGCCGCATTTTCCGTAAGGCCACGGCCGTCACAGGACCCGTGGCATAAGCCACAAAGGTCGAAATTGATACGACCGTGGCAAGCTTACTCCAGTCTCGGAAGAAATAGACTAAGACCATTGCCACTAGCAAATCTGCCACCATTGCCAAGCGAGGAATCATGTATCGCCGGTTCATCCGCCCCAGCCAAGCCGGCACGTTTCCATTACGGGTCATTGCTGCTAAGGTCCGCGATGAGGTGGCAACAAAGGTTACTCCCGTCCCGAAAGGAGATACTAAGGCATCCATGTATAGCAAGATCGACAGCCAATTAATACCTAAAAGTACCGCTAAATCAGCAAACGGTGAGGAGAAATTGATTCCATGCCAACCAACATTCGTGAGCATCCCCGATGGTACCGCCGCGATGAAGGCCACCTGTAACATAATATAAATAACAGCTGTAATGGACAGTGAAATCCAGACCCCCCGGAAAATATTTTTCGAAGGATTAACCATTTCACCCGCCATATTAATCACGGTTTGAAAGGCATCATAAGATAAGATGATTCCGGAAACGGCAACGGCTTCAAAGATCCCTCGCGTCCCAAAAGGCATGAAATTACCAAAATTAGTGGCGAGATGATTTTCGTGAAAACCTGACCATAGCAAAACTAGAATGGTCAAGCTAGGGATCACTAACTTAAAGACCGACACTAAGCTAGTAAAATGCGTTAACAATTTCACCGACCAAAAGTTAATCAAGGTGAAAACAATCATGATCGCAAAAACCAACAAAAGTCCCTTAGTCGTGATGACCCCATTATGCATGAATTGTGCTGTCCAATTAGCCCAGGCCCAGGGCCAACTACTCATATACTGTACACAAGCAACCGCTTCAATGGGAATTAAGGTAATTAGTGACACCCAATTAGCCCAGGCTGCAATAAAGCCTAATAATGATCCATGACTATACTGAGCAAACCGACTCATTCCCCCACTTTCGGGGAACATGGTTCCGAGTTCCACGTAATTAAAGGCAATCATGATCATGACCACGGCCCCAATTACCCAGGAAATAATGGCTGATGGGCCAGCCACGCGGGCCGCCGCTCCTGATCCAAACAGCCATCCTGAACCAATCAAGGAACTGAGAGCCAACATAACCCCGGAAAATAAACTTATTTGATGTTTTTTCACGTTTCTACTCCTTACTAATTCACAAATTATATCACAATCCCTTTTTTACCCGGCCTTAAATATGCTAGAATATTTATTGAAACCGCTTACCAATACTTTTGAGGGGGTACTCAAATAATGGAACTTACCGTTACTAAATTTGGTGAATACCAAAATCAAGACGTAATGAAATACACCATGACCAATGATCACGATGTGCGGGTTAGCATTTTGAATCTGGCCGGGATTTGGCAAGAATATAGCATTCCTACTGCTGATGGTCATCAAAATCTCTTATTGAGCTCGGACAGTGTGGAAGGCTTTATGGGCAATGGTCTTTGCTTGAATAAGCTAATCGGCCGGGTGGCTAACCGAATTGACCACGCCACTTTTACGATTGATCAGCAGACTTACCATGTCGAGCAAAACGAAGGTGAGAACAACATCCACGGTGGCAACAATGGTTGGAAAGAAAACTTTTGGGAAGTGGAAACTAAAGAAAGTACTGACCAACTTCAGGTTGTATTAAGCAAACAATTTACGGAAGCAATGGACCATTTTCCGGGAACAGAAACGTCCAAGGTGACCTACACTTTAGCTAACGACAACAGCCTCTCCATTGATTTTGAAGGATCTAGTGATCAACCGACGCTCTTTAATCCAACCAACCATACTTACTGGAACATCAGTGATCATAATGACGTCACTGGTTTGGAGCTGCAGTTAAATTCGACTGACCACTTAGCGGTTAATGCTACCAAGATTCCTACTGGCGAACGGATCGCCAATGCTGGCACCCCATATGACTTCCAGCAATTCAGCTCTCTTGGCCAAGCTTTATCGGCAATGCAAGCTACTAGTAATGAAGGGGGCTTTGATGATTACTTCGAAGTCACGCCAACTGATGCCAGCACCAATCAACCCGTCGCTCAGCTTTACGATCCTGAAACTAAGCGGCGGATGAAAATGTACTCAGATCGTAATTCGGTCGTGATTTATACCGCTAACGGTTTATCCGGCGACTTAGGACTAAGCAAACCGGCGCAATCCTGGTTAGCGATCGCCATGGAAGGACAAACTTTGACTGATGCCATCAATCATGATGACTTTGGTAATATCGTTCTCCGCCCCGAAGCGCCTATGCATAATCATTTACGCTACGAAATTGAATTTTAAATTTCATTATAATAAAGGCTGACGATAGCAAGGTTTGGTCCCTACTTCGCCAGCCTTTTAATATGCATTCTGATCTTTAAATCTCGCGATTGGAGAATTTGTACAAAACCACGGCAATCCATGATGAAATTAATGAAGCCAGAATCGCCACCAAAATCACGTTGGAACCGAGATTCATCACCCAATTGATTTTTAAAATTGATTGCAAATTTTTCAAAAGATTATCAAACACGATTTGGTAAATAGTTACATAAATCAAGGTCCATTGAATGTAGTATTCAATTAAAGTGAGACTAGTAATCGAAAAAGGCCAGCGCCGGTGCAATAACTTCAGGAATCCATATAAGATAAAACCACACAGGATTAAAATCGCACCAAACAGAATAAACAAAGAGCCAATTTTAAGTTCGGTGATCAAATTCGTGAAGAAATAAGAAATCGCAACTGCAATCAAAAAAACGAAGGTGCTTATTATCACCATCATTGCCAATAAACCCGCGGCAGTAATAAAAACATAACGTTCTTTTCGATGATGTTCCGCAATTACGATCGTTACCATGATCACGAACAATAGGAACCATCCCATTGGCTTACCTCTTGGCTTGGCGATTCCGGTAAGCAACTTGAACGATCAGCCCAAAATCAGCATCCGTCAAGATTGGGCTCCCACTACGTCCCGGCATTTTCTGCGGTCCACCAGTAATATAAACATTGGCTAGATATAATTCATAAGCCTTGGCCGCCGTATTAATCTCAGTTAATCCGACCTTGGTGATGTGCCCAACCGGTCGCCGTTCCATCTGGTTAATCCCAATATAGACTTCATACTGGCCAGTTTGGGAATTGTGTTCTAATTCGAAAAATGGTGGTTGTTGACCCTTATTAACAGCTGGCACTCCCTCACCCGTGGATCGGAAATGTTCTGTAATTCCTTCGGCATCTAGGCCATTATAGTCCACGGCAATCAGCTTGCGGGCCACTAGATCATCAACTACATCCCGTAAATTCTGTTGCTCCTGTTGGCTAATCTTCACTTCTGTTTGGATGACATCCTCATTAGCATACAGACCATTCGATTGGTTCATTGCCAGCATTGCTTCCCGCCGGGCTAAACGTTTTCGATCCTTTTCCTCGGGAGTTTCTGGCGAAAAACCTGTTAATTGGGTTAATTTCGGCGATAGAAAGTCCCATCGCGAAGTGCGTCCCAAATAATAATAAACAATATTTAAATAGAGATAATAGGTGATCACAATTACCGCTAGGCAATATAAAAAGCCCCGTAACCAAGATTGGTTCTTGAGCAGCATGAAGGTAACGTAGATCAGATACCCATCCCCTAATAAAGCCACAATCGTATAAATCCGATTTTTGACCTTTACACTCATATTGAAATAGCCCAGGGAGCTATTAATCATGTCTAAAAAGGTAAACATCTTGGCTCCTCCTAGTTAGTGGTTCCCGCCGTAGTGCCAGTAGTACCGGTCGTGCCCGTATCAGTAGTAGTTGTGGTTGCTCCAGTTCCTTGTCCGGTATTGGTCGTGCCCGTCGTTGATGCTGAAGAAGATTGGGTTTGATTTCGCGTTGTCGTCTGACTACTTGACTGACCAGTCGTGTCATCTAGTGAGTTATTCTGATCATTGGATGACCGTTGATCACTACTTTGGTCACTCATACTTGAGCGATCACTTCCATCACTGCGCATTTGGTCACTGGACGTCGAAGAACTAACGCTACTTGTTGAGCTTACTGAAGCCCCATTATTGGTATGGGTAGCCAAGTTAACCCAAACATTCGTTGCTCCTAAAGCTAATACTAGTGATACCAAAGCAAATGGTGTTATAAACGGTGGTATTTTCATTACCATATTACGGCCTCCTTATCAGGTCCTCTATTATAACGTTAAATCACCATAAAACAGCAGTTTAAGCATAATTTTTATGTGAATTATTCATGCTTCTTAACGCAATCAGCACACCGCCCATATAATTCAAATTCATGGCCCGTAATTTCCGCTCCCGGCAACTGAGCTTGATAAAACTCTAAATCAAAGGGCTTCATGTGGATTTCGGTTACCCGTCCACATTCTTGACAAATAAAATGATGATGGTGTTCATGAGCTTCTTGATCACAGCTTAGTTTAACGGCTTTGCCATGACTCCGCTGCGTAAT
Source organism: Limosilactobacillus gastricus DSM 16045 (assembly GCF_001434365.1). Lineage (GTDB taxonomy): Bacteria > Bacillota > Bacilli > Lactobacillales > Lactobacillaceae > Limosilactobacillus > Limosilactobacillus gastricus. Next base: position 29,039 of record NZ_AZFN01000003.1, read on the forward strand.
TTCGACAATCCCCGCTGTTTGAAACTCTTCTAAATTACGATAAATCGTATTATGACTAACCCCTGGATACTGTTGACGCATTAATTGATCAACATAAGTTACTTCTAAATAGTGTTCTGGTGAGCTAGCTAATATATCAATTAAGGATTGGCGCTGTTTGGTTAATCGCAACTGACTCCGTCGAATTAAAGCAACGGCTTGTTCACTTAAAGTTGCCATAGTTACTCCTTTTAGTCTACTAATTCTCGTAGGACCAATCGGTCTAATTGTTGCCGAGTGATCGTCCAGTCCTCATTATTAATCACATACGACCGATCCGTCAATTGATCTGGTAGGGTCAGGTCACGTTTAAATTCCTGGCTGTTAATCCGCGAGCGAATCGCTTGAGAATTATCACCACGCGTCCTTAACCGTTGCACTAAGATGTCAGGATTGGCAACCGTTAAGAAGATTACCACTACTTGCGACCCGAGTTGTTGACAATAGGTCAAAGCCCCTTGGGAATCTAAAACAATCACGGCTGCTGGATGACCCTGCCAGGCTCGTTCTAAAGCTTCCCGTGATGAACCATATTGATAATGATCATATTCAACCTGTTCCAACAACTCTAAATGTTGAAAACTATCGGGACTCTCAAAATAATAATCGACCCCATCTACTTCTCCAGCCCGCGCTGGCCTTGTTGTATGAGTGATTACTTTGGCGATTTGGTATTGGGCTTGTAAATAGGCTTGGACCGTTGTTTTACCAGTGCCAGCCGCACCTACGATTACGAAAACTTTCTTCATTATTTTCCTAACTCCACCAAATGTTGATTAACCTGATCCAGTAATGATTTCAAATTATCATAGGTCAATCGTTGGCGGGCAGCTTGATAGTTAAACCAACCAGCATTCGCAATTTCTTCAGTCTGAAGATTAAGTTCAGAATTAGTTGGGACGGGCGCCGTATAGAGGGTCATTTCTTTTAAATTTCCATTTGGTAAATCATATGAAGTTGTAACTTGAAAACTTGGATCAATTATTAAGTGCAAACTGGTCTCTTCTCGAATCTCTCGCGTTGCCGCAGTCACCAGATCTTCTCCTACTTCTACATGACCCTTGGGAAAACCCCAAAAGTGTCCCGGATTTTGACTCTGTAGTAATAAATACTCAATTCCAGTCGCTGTCCGCCGATAAACGACGGCTCCACTTGTGATCTCAGTTGCCATTTTAAACCCCTCCTAATCTTTATCTCATTGACTTTTAATTTAGATATCGGTATGATGTACTAGTATTTTACTACATAAAGCTAAAATAGATGGAGATTGTTATGAGTCAAAATATTTTCCGAAAAGAATCCTTGGCTACTTACCTAGGATCCGACAAACAATTTGTCAAATCCATGAATGGAATTGACCTAATGACTCTGGGGATTGGGGCAATTATTGGGACCGGGATTTTCATTTTACCGGGAACCGTGGCCGCCACAACCGCTGGCCCTGGGGTAACCTTATCGTTCTTCTTTGCTGCCATTGTGTGTGCTCTAGCGGCAATGTGTTATGCGGAATTCGCCTCCGCCTTACCAGTTGCAGGGAGCGCCTACTCATACGGTAATGTCGTTTTTGGAGAAATCGTTGGTTGGGTGCTTGGCTGGGCCTTAATCTTAGAGTACATGTTGGCAGTGGCCTCCGTTTCAACAGGTTGGTCAGCCTACTTTGCCTCTTTTATTGAAAGTTTTGGTATTAAAATTCCAACCGCTCTTTCAGGGCCATTTGATCCTGCCCACGGAACCTACATTAATATTGTGGCGGTCTTAATTGTCTTATTTGTTGGTTGGATCCTATCTCATGGGATCAGTACTTCCATTAAGATTAACGATGTTATGGTGCTGGTTAAATTAGCCATAATTGTCATCTTCATCGTTATCGGAATCTTCTTTATCAAGCCTCGTAACTACCATCCATTCCTCCCTTACCATCTCTTTGGATCCTTAAAGGGGGCTACCACGGTCTTCTTCGCCTTTCTTGGTTTTGACGTGGTTGCTGCTTCATCGGCTGAAGTGAAGAATCCGCAGAAAAACATGCCGATTGGGATCATCGGTTCCTTAATCGTTGCAACTGTACTCTACATGGGAGTTTCGATTGTCTTAACCGGGATGGTTAAATACACTCACCTCGACGTGGCTAACCCGGTGGCCTTTGCCTTGAAATACGTTAACCAAGGTTGGTTAGCCGATCTACTTTCACTGGGGGCATTGGTCGGGATGTTTACCATGATGATCTCGATGACTTATTCTAGTTCCCGGTTGGTTTACTCGATTGGTCGGGATGGTCTTTTACCAAACTTTATTAGTAAGTTTGATGAGAAGCACCAAGCTCCTCAACGGGCACTTTGGATTGTTACCATTATTATCGCTTTCATGGGTGGATTGGTTTCCCTTGATCAATTAACTAATTTGGTTAACATTGGTACTTTGCTGGCCTTTACTGCCGTTTCCTTTGGGGTCATTCCGCTACGTAAACGATCGGACATCAAAAACGATGGCTTTAAAGTTCCTCTCTACCCGGTCTTACCAATCATTTCCGGTTTGGCCTGCATTGGGATGATTTGTCTCTTGTCTGCCGAAACTTTAATCAATGCTGCCATTTGGTTTATCCTCGGTTTAATCATTTACTTTGCTTACGGATACCGGCACAGTAAGTTAAGTCACCTTTCAGATAAATAAGTCTTGATAAGGCTGTGAAGAAACTTATTTTATGTTTTCTTCACAGCCGATTTTTATTTATAATTAAGAAAAATTATTTAGGAGGCCCACTCATGACCATGTTTTACTGTTATTCCCGTTGTAGTACCTGCAAAAAAGCTCAAAAGTGGTTGGATGAACACCAAGTTGCTTATGACCAACAAGACTTAGTTGAGCAACCACCAACGAAAGAGCAATTTGTCGACTGGCTGACCAATAGCGGTCACCCTATCAAATATTTTTTCAATACAAGTGGTCAACATTACCGTCAACAAAATCTTAAAGAGCGGGTCAATGATCTGACTATCGATGAAGCTGCCACGCTCTTATCTACCGATGGTAAATTAATTAAACGCCCTTTAATGGTTGATGGACACCAGTTAACCTGCGGCTTTAAAACCGACGTCTATGAAGAAACCTGGTTAAAGTGAGGAAGCGCTAATGAAAATTAATCAATTCGCTAACCAACTCATTCCGGGATGCCAACCCTTAACGGAATTAGCGCATTTAAGATTATTAGCAACTGATGAATTAGAAACTTGCCAGCCTAAAGAACTGTGGCAACGTCTCTTATGGCGTGTTGATTGTAATGGGACAACCGACGCTCAACATGAACTGCGCCTCCATGACTACTTAGCCACCCCATCCATGGCCTTAGATGAGTGGTTAGCTAACGACCAACCGATTACGGATGAGATCTTTGCCCGTGTCGCCTTACAATTATTAGATTTTGAACCTGCTCTAGACTTTTCATTAGCTGATCCGCTGACTGACGCCCAAGGAATGAATCTTCAGTTACCAACTTACGAGCTTTGGAATCAAGCCGCCGTGGCCCGTGGTTTCTACCAACTATTGTTAACACGCACCAAACACGGTCAAACTTGGTTAGACTATTTAACTGGCCAAGGTCTTTTGACTTGGACCTATCAATTGCCAGCAAAACAAAAACCGCTGTTAGTCAACGGTCAGCCCATCGCTTGTTTTGATCCGCACCAATTTATCTACGAAGTGGTCTATGTTGAAATGGATCATGACACCGACTTTGATGGCCAAGCAGACTTGATTAAAGTCGAAATTATGCGGCCGGCCGACTCTAATCATGGTCTAAAAGTTCCGACTGTCTTCACCGCCAGCCCGTACAACCAAGGAACTAACGACCGTTGGGGCGAAATTATCACCCATGATGTTAACCAACCTTTAACCCATCTAGCTCCCGACCATCAGGCGTCCCAAGAAACTAAATTTACCAATCCCCAAAGATGCCAGGCAGTGACGGGACATGCTCAAGTTGCCACCGAGACTTTTAGCAATACCCCCGGCTACACCCTTAATAATTACTTGGCGCCTCGTGGATACGCTATTGTATATGCGGCTGGGATTGGCACCAAAGATTCGGATGGACTCCAAACTTGTGGCTCTCCGGAACAAACCGAATCAATGAAGGTCGTCGTGGAATGGCTCCATGGGATCCGGCATGCCTATACTGACCGCACTAGTGGCATCACCATCAAAGCTAGTTGGTGCAACGGCAACGTCGCCATGACGGGTCGTTCTTATTTGGGGACGCTATCGACTGCCGTTGCTACCACGGGTGTCCCGGGACTTAAAGCGATTATTAGCGAAGCCGCAATCTCTAGTTGGTATGATTATTACCGGGAAAATGGTCTGGTAATGGCCCCCATGGGCTTTCAGGGAGAAGATGCCGACGTGCTGGCAGCTGAAACCTTTAGTCGTACCAAACGGCCCGCCGATTACCAACGTATCACGGCCATCAACCAAAAGTATTTAGCTCAAATGACCAAAGCCCAAGACCGGGCTAGTGGCCAATATAATGATTTCTGGCGGCAACGGGACTATCTTCCCCACGTTAAACAAATCAAATGTGACGTCATGATGGTCCATGGCTTAAACGACTGGAACGTTAAACCGAGCAACGTTAAACATCTATACGATCGGCTGCAAAGCCTTCCTGGAGATCACAAATTAATCTTGCACCAAGGAGAACATATTTATATCAACGCCTTTCCATCCCTTGATTTTTCTGAAATGGTTAATCTTTGGCTTGCACAAAAGCTGTGGGAAGTCGATAATCATGCCGATCAACTTTTACCTAATTTAATCGTGCAAGATAATGTTAAAGCCCAAACTTGGACGGCCTATGACCATTGGAATGCCCCAGCTCATCAAGTCGCCCTAGGTGAAGAAATTATTCAATTTAGCGATCGGCAACCTGAAACTCAGTACCAGCAATGGTGCAAAGACCCGGGTCAATGGGCGAAGGCTTTATTAGGTCAAACTAATCGCTTCAGTTACTCGATCCCATTAACCGCGCTTCAAAGTGATTATTATCAAGGAACCCCTCATCTATCGCTCACCGTCCAATCATCCCTTGACCATGGCATGATCAGCGCTTACTTAGTTGATCGGGGGGCGGAACGACGACTAACCATTAGTCCAACCATGATTGAACGCCAAGGAATTCAGCTGGGCTACCATTGGCAAACGGATGATCTGAGAGATTTTAAACTTCAAGCCCAACCAAGTGATTATAAAATGATTTCATTTGGGCACGCTAACCTTCAAAATCCTCATGATCCAGAATTTGCTATTGACCTCGCTGCCCAACAATGGGTAACGGTTGAATTTGATTTACAGCCAATTTTCCATCACCTTGCTAATCACCATCATTTAGAATTAGTGATCTTCGGAACTGATTACCAAATGTCTTTGCGAGGAAACGAAAATATTACTTATCAAGTTGATTTAAGTAAAAGTAGCCTAACCTTGCCATTTTAATTATTCGGTTTAAAATAAGATTATTTTATTGATAGGAGCAGCTCATGAAAACAGGAACAACTATTATTACGCTCGACAACGGCTATCATCTTTGGACTAATACCCAAGGAAGCGGGACGATTCACTTATTATGTTTACACGGTGGACCCGGTGGAAACCATGAATACTGGGAAGACACCGCTGCACAATTAAAAGCTCAGGGACTGGACGTTCAAGTTCACATGTATGACCAATTAGGTTCTCTATATTCAGATCAACCTGATTATTCTGATCCCGCAAATCGGGATCAATTTCTGACCTATGAGTATTTTTTGGATGAAGTGGAAGAAGTTCGCCAGAAGCTAGGGATTGACCAATTCTATTTAATTGGCCAAAGTTGGGGTGGCCTTTTAGTTCAAGAATATGCGGTTAAGTATGGTGAACACCTTAAAGGAGCAATTATTTCTTCAATGGTCGATGAAATTGATGAATACGTTGACCACGTTAATCAAGTTCGCGAAGAAACCTTGCCGGCAGAAGAAGTTGCCTTTATGAAGGAATGTGAGCGAACTAATAATTATGATAATGAACGTTATCAAAAAAATGTCCAAATCTTAAACGAAGGCTTTGTCGACCGAAAGCAGCCATCCAAGCTTTATCATCTAATGGACCTTGGTGGTACAGCTACCTATAACGCTTTCCAAGGCGACAATGAATTCGTCATTACTGGGAAATTAAAAGACTGGCACTTCCGCGATCAACTACCAAAAATCAAAGTCCCAACTCTCTTAACTTTTGGTGAACACGAAACCATGCCCCTGGCTACAGCACGAACAATGGCTGATATCATTCCGCATGCTCGTCTCGTAACGACACCTGATGGCGGACATCATCACATGGTTGATAATCCAGATGTGTACTACCGGCACTTAGCTGATTTCATCCGCGATGTTGAAAATGACCAATTTTAGTCAAAACAACCTGAGAAGAATCGTAATTCTTCCCAGGTTGTTTTCTTTTTAATCAATTAATTTTAAACATTCTGCTTTCACTAGCGGAAACTGCTGATAACCATCACTCGTGAGAAAATGACCACCCGTTGGTAACTCAATTAACTTCGAAGCTAAGCGCTGGGCCACCTGAACTGATAAATTTGTTGGTACGACATAGTCATCTTGTGCCGTAATAATAGTCGCTGCACTGACTTTGGTCTTAATTTGAGCATAATCTAAGGGCGGCTGACAAAAAGCGTCTAATTGCGGATAAGCAGGCAAAAGCTGATCAAAGGCGCCAACCAGTACCAGCCGAAGATCCTTAACGGGATTTTGTTCGATATAACGTAAAGTGGCTAAACAACCTAGACTGTGGGCTACTAACAAGGTCCCAGCAACTGGTTTCATTTGTTCTTCCATCGCTCGCTCCCATTCCAGCGGATCAGGGTCAAATGGTTGCGGTAACCATAGTCGCTCTATGTTCACACGCGGTTTTAAAGATGCTTCTAACCAGGGAAACCAATCATCATCTCGGGTCGACGTCCCATGAATTAAATATCCGACTTGCATAAAGATCCCTTTCCTATAATAAACAGCGATGCCAAATGAGGTTTCCCTCCATTTTAACATCGCTGCTTATTTATCTCATTCACTTAGGTAATCTTCTAATTGCCCAGTAACTCCTGAGCAATGTTACTTTATTTCGTGTAATCAACGTCTTTCGTTTCTTTAGTTAGCAACCAAGCCACTACCGAAACAACAGCCAAGGCTAGCATGTAGTAACCAGCTGAGTGCAGACCATATTCAGCAATCAACCAGGTCGTGATCGATGGTGCTACTGCAGCTCCAACAACGGCTGCCAAGTTGTAGGTAATTCCCGCACCGGAATAACGAACCTTAGTTGGGAATAATTCTGGAAGCACGGCACCGACTGGTCCATATAAGGATCCCATAACCAAGAAACCAAGACCGAGGAACAACAGCATCCCAAACATGTTGTGTTGGCCTTCGAGGAAGTATGGGAAGACTAAGGAGTAGACAACCAAAGCTACCGAAGCGGTTAACAAGACCTTCTTCCGGCCGATCTTATCAGCTAAAATTGAAGTCAGCATAATCAAGGCCGCAAATTCAACAATCGCACCCATTAGTAATAGCAAAAATTCTGAATGGCTAAAGCCTAAGGACGTGGTTGCATACGACAAGGACCAAGTTGTCAACGTAAAGAAGAGCGCATAAGTTGCACCCATGATGAAGGTCCCTTTAGCAATTTCCCGCCAGTTGGACTTGAAAACTTCCTTCAATGGTGACTTGGTAGTATTGTCTTGTTCTTGCGCCAGCTTGAACAATGGCGTTTCTTGAAGCCGCCGCCGGACATACAATCCAATAAAGACTAGGACTGAGGAAGCCCAGAAAGGAATCCGCCAACCAAAACTAGTCATTTGGGCCGGCGTCAAAACATTTTCTAAGACAAAGAAAAGGCCGTTACACAAGAAGAAACCAATCGGTGCCCCAACTTCTGGAAAGGCTCCGTATAAGGCCCGCTTATCAGCAGGCGCATTTTCAGTAGCCACCAAAACGGCCCCTGACCATTCACCGCCAAGGCCGATTCCTTGAACAAAGCGGCAAAGACACAAAAGCAATGCGCCCCAAACCCCAATTGAGTTATAACTTGGGATAAAGCCGATGGCCACGGTAGCAACCCCCATCACCATTAGAGAAACCACTAGGGTCCGTTTCCGCCCTAACTGATCACCAAAATGACCGAATAAGAAGGAACCCACTGGGCGAGCAACAAAGGCGTCATTTGCGGAAAGAAGACACTGGGGAAGTATGCGGCAGATGCCGTTCCATAAGCATAAAAGTCAAAGAATTCAATGGCTGTTCCCATTAAAGAGGCTAAAATAACCGTTTTGACTGGATCGGCTTTAAACTTAGGTAATGTTGTGCTGCGAGCTTGATCGTTCGTTACATCCATAAAATATTTCCTCACTTTTCATTAAGCTTCTCTAATCAAACAAAAAGCCAGTTAACTGATGAACAGCTAACTGGCTAACAGATTTCCCATTAACAAGTTGACCATCCACATCACTAAAACTGGTCACGGTGATGCAGACAATCTCAAATAGATCCGCACCACCTACTGAATAATGACTCGGATAATAATTTGACGATTAGTTTGTAAAAGACTTGTCAATGTCATAAATCTGTTCCTCCTTGATTTGATGTTTTCAAGATTATCATCAGTAAAATTAGAAGTCAATAAGAAAATTAAGTTTTTTTAATTTTTAACATCTTTTCGATCCTATGCTATGATCTTGATAGACTTTATACAAAAGGATGTAACCGAATCCATGATTACTAATTTTATTTTCGATATTGATGGAACTTTAATTGATACCAGTGAGATGTACATGCCGGCAATGATCATGGCCTTGGCTGATTTTGGTTATCATTATTCCCCAGAAGAAGAGATTAAATACCAAAAAGAACTTTTCGGAATCACTGGTCACGATTCACTAGTCCAACTAGGTATTCCTGAAAATCAATTATCCGAAATCCTAACTCGCTGGAATGAGTACACAAACCAACGAAAAGCTTATATGCGTTCCTTGTCTGGAATTGCGGAGGCCCTGGACCAATTAGCACAACGTCCACAAACCCAATTAGCCGTCGCAACCTCCAAAAAAGCCCCTGAATATGCTGATTTCACCCAGCGATTTGCCTTTGCTAAATATTTTAAAGTGGTGATTAAAGAAGAAGACACCCGTAAACACAAACCCGATCCTGAACCATTATTAGCAGCTATGCAAGGGCTCGCAGGAAGCCCTGAAAATACGATCTATGTAGGCGATACCGTTAATGATCTTAAGGCCGCTCATGCCGCTGGGATGAAATTTGCGGGGGCCCTCTATGGTAGTTCCCAACCAGAAAAAATCCAATCTGCTGACTTTTTACTCCATCAACCAGCTGATTTATTAACCATTAAATGACTATCTTTAAATAGCTTATGATATCGTTTGATGAAGCCAGTTGCAATTGGTACAATCAACACTATGATGAATCGAATTAAAGCTTATCTTAATTACAAAATTATTATATCAGCGGCCTTTTTGTTGCTGGCTTTAATGATTATTGCCGGCTTAGCGCATGTTTCCACGGTTGATGAGACCAAAGCGCAAGCAGTGGCTAGTTCACAGTCAGTAAAAAAGGCCAAGGCTGCCCAAAGTTCCTCAACGATTGACTGGCAAGGTTCTTCCGAGAAAAAAGCTTACCCCGATGTCAACAAGTATCCTAATATGTGGGTAAAAGTCTCCATTAAAAAGCAGCGCGTCTACCTTATGAATGGTCAAAAGGTGCTATATACCATGTATTGTTCGACTGGCTCTAAGGAAAGCCCGACTCCGACTGGAACCTTTTACATTCAAAGTGAACGGGGCGACTTCTTTTACAACGCCGAAAGTGGGGAGGGGGCCAAAAACTATGTTTCTTTTCTTAATCATGGTGAGTACCTCTTCCACTCTGTCCCTACTGATCAGAACGGGAATTTCATTGAGTCGGAAGCAAAAGAACTGGGGAAAGAATCCAATTCCCATGGTTGTGTTCGACTATCAGTTACTGATTCAAAGTGGTTCTACGATAATATCAAAGAAGGAACTAAAGTCGTCATTAAGTAAGCAAAAAGTCGCCACTAGGGCGACTTTTTAGTTTGACTGCTTTTTCAACTGTTCAGCTAACTTAGCTAATTGCGCCCCCATCGGTGTATCGGCCAACGTCTCATTCGTAGCTTCAACTTCTTCCTGGTGATTTTCAACCGTATCTCGAACAAATTCGACCAAGGCCTTTTCCCCAACTTCAATCAAATTAAAGTCAATACGGGCCCCCGCAGCCGCCTCATGCCCACCACCATGAAAGTACTTCTCAGCAAACGCGGCCACATCTAGTTCCCCATTACTGCGAAAAGAGATACTTTTCGGACTGACAACCATGGCCGCTTGGGCGTCAGGATGATCTTTTAGAACTTGATGACCTATTTCAGACTTGTAATCATTAGCATAGACAATTGCCCAAGTATGACCATCAAGCCTAGCTTCCACTACATCTTTTAAATGATGCTTTAAATATTGGCTCCGCCGCTCATTTAAAGTCGTAATTAGTAATTCATTTTGATGACGATAGGTCGCCCAATCAGTCGCCAATAACTGTTCGATAAAGGCCGCGGAATAATCCAATGGATAAAACCAGAATAGTTGATCTAATTCATCGGCCATTTGACGAACTTCAGCTGCCATATCGGGATCATTTTGCCAATCCCAGGTATCATAGGCCCGGATCGCTTCGACATATTCCGCTAGTGATGTCTGGCGAGCACTAGCTAATTGATCAAAATGGTCCTGGCTTTGCAACCATTCCCAGACGATACTGACGGCACTCGGATTTTCGATTGAACTGGTCACCACGTTCTGCCGATATTTTTGGCGCATCTCAGCCTCACTATCATGATGATCAAAAATCAACCAGTGATTAGCAAAGTAGCGATCTAACTGTTGGATGGTGTAATCATTATCGGGGGTCATATCCATGATATAAACATCCGTACACTGGCTGGCAGCTGGATCCCGTAGCCATTGCGCTAAGGCATCATCAATTCTTCCAGCACCGATAGGTTCGATTTCAAAGGTCGTCTCCGAAAACATGGTCGGTTGGACCGCTTTTAGTAAATAGGGAGCGCCAAACCCGTCTAAATCGTTATGTGAAAATACCTTAATTGTTCTTGGCATGTTTTTCTCCTTTAAGGCTCAGTTTCTCAACATTCAGCACCTTGTCAAACCATCCGTTTGTAAAGCTTTGTTCATGACTAACTAGAATCAAGCTTCCCTTAAACGACTGTAGTGCCTGTTTTAAGGCTGCTTTCGTGGGTTCGTCAAGATGATTGGTCGGTTCATCTAAGATCAAAAAATTGGCCGGCGTGAGCTCTAAAATAGCCAGCTTAACTTTGGTTTGTTCGCCCCCCGATAATAGTTGGAGGGGTTTCATCGTATTAGTAGCGTTGATGCCAGCTCGAGCCAACCGTTGGCGGATCGTTTTTGGTAACATCGTTGGAAATAAATTTTGCAGAGTTTGTAGTGGTGATAATGATGGATCATCCCAGATTAGGTCTTGATCAAAATAATTCACGATCGTCGAAGGCGAAAAACTAGCAGTTCCACCCAGCGCAGGAATCTCACCCAGAATAGTTTTGATGAGGGTTGATTTCCCGACCCCATTAAAACCACTAAACAAGATTTTTTCGCCACTGGAGATCGAAAAAGTCACTGGAGCCAGCAACGGTCGTTGATAGCCGGCACTTAAATTCTCCACCCGTAATGCATTCGCTGACCCCGTATTCTCATAGGGAAAATTAAAACTAGCTTGAACATTATCACTCGGTGGATCAATCCGATCCATCCGCGCTAACATTTTTTCCCGTGACTTCGCCATGGTCGACTTTGAGCCCGCTTTATTCTTACGGATAAAGCGCTGGGCCTTATCAATGACTTCTTGTTGCTTTTCATATTCGCGTGCTTGGAGCGCCTGCCGTTCGGCCTTTTGTCGCATTGCTTGTTGGAAACTTCCCCGATACTTTATGATCTTACCAAAAGCGACATCACAAATCGTATTCGTAACTCGCTCTAAAAAGTCATAGTCATGTGAAATGATCATGGCTGCCCCGTCATAATTACTTAAATATTCAATTAGCCATTCGATATGGGCAGTATCTAAATAGTTCGTCGGTTCATCTAGTAAAATCACGTCAGGTTCTTCTAACAGCATTTTGGCTAGAATGATCTTGGAACGCTGTCCCCCACTCATTTCGGCTACGATGTGGTCACGACCTAATTCAATTAAACCTAACCCCGTCATTACCCGTTCAATTTGGGTATCGATCTCATAAAAATGATGGGCGTCAAGATCCGCTTGGAGTTGACCGGCCTGATTGAGCAAATGGTCATCCAATTTTTCGACATAGTCTGCATAAAGTTGGTTCATCTGGTCATTTTTGGCATACAGATCTTGAAAGGCGGTTTGGAGGAATTCGATTAATGTCATCCCCGCCTTAATATCAACATATTGATCTAAATAACCGATCTTAAGATTCTTTTGCCAAGTAATTTTCCCAGCAACCGGTAACACTTTGCCAATTAGGATTTTAATTAGGGTGGATTTTCCGGCTCCATTTTCACCGACAATCCCCATGTGCTCGCCTCGTTCTAATTGAAAACTAGCTTGATCATATAATTTCTTATCAGCATAACTCATGGTTAAGCCGTTTACATCTAAAACCGCCATTACAATCTCCTTCAATTCAATGGTTTGATTTTAACACGCCCCTTGCATCAGAGCTGACTTTTCCCTTAAAATGGCTAGGTTATCATAAAAGGAGTTCTTAGTCATGGACAAACTATTCGAACACACTTCAATTCCGAAAGCCTATTTCACCTTGGCAATGCCCGTCGTCTTAAGCATGGTCGTCACCTTGGTGTACAACATGGTTGATACCTTCTTCGTTTCCCAAACCCAAAATCCTAATTTAGTCGCCGGAGTTTCGCAAAGTGCCCCCATCTTTACTTTTTTGATCGCCCTTGGCGACATTTTTGGTCTAGGCGGGAGTTCGGTAATTTCCCGCCTCTTCGGCGAAAAGCAAGATCAACTCGGCCGCAACGTTAGTGGCTATGCTTTTTACGGCTCGATTTTATGCGGGATTATCGTCACGATCATTATGTTGGTTTTTAAAACTCCAATCTTGCACTTATTGGGAGCAACCAGTGCTACCTGGCAATATGCCAACGAATACTATACGGTCTTGGTCAGTGGGGCGACCTTTATTGTTTTTGGTCTTGCCCCTACTAATATTTTGCGAACCGAAGGACTTGCCCTGGAATCAATGAAGGCAAGTATGATTGGGACGATTTTAAATATTATTTTAAACCCCATTTTCATTTTCCCGTTAGGTTTAGGCGCTGCCGGGTCGGCAACCGCCACCGTCATCTCCCAAATTATTAGTGATGGATTTTTAATCTACTATACACACACCAAGAGTACCCGTCTCACAACCTCAATTAAAGAAACTAAAATTAGTCGTCATCTCCAATGGGAACTGTTCGCAATTGGAATCCCGGCTTCCGTTACTAATATTATGTCAACATTTGCCATCGCCCTTACCAATCATTACCTAATCCCTTACGGGGCTGATAGCGTCGCTGCTATGGGTATCGCCCTCAAGATTAGCACTATTATCAATATGGTTTTCGTGGGCTTTGCCTTTGGCGCCCAACCGCTAATTGGTTACACTTATGGCGCCAAAGATGCGAAACGCTTTAATCAAATTATGAAGTTTGATTTACAGGTAGTCTGTGGCTTTTCAATTATTATGACCGTCTTGATGTTCATTTTGGCGCCTACCCTTATGAAAGGCTTCTTGCACGATCCACGTGTCATTTCTGAAGGTGCTGGAATGATCCGCTGGTTGGTCTTATCCTCCACCTTCGCCGGAATTATGTTAGTTTTTACGACGATGTTTCAATCAATGGGAAAAGCTTTCCCAGCCTTCTTACTCTCGGTCAGTCGCCAAGGCCTGATCTTTTTCATCGTCATTGTCATTACCAGTCAATTATTCGGCTACACTGGAGTTATCGTGGCGCAACCAATTGCCGATGTCCTCACCGCTGGTTTAGGGATTTTGCTCTTTTTAATTTATCGACCAAGGTTCAAGTAAATAATAAGAAGCTGGGAAAAAAGCAATCAGGCGTCCCACAGGGATAACCAAGAACGAATGTTAGTACGAAAGGAACTGACGTGAGTTCGTAGTTAGACTCGCGGGGCGCGCTTTTTGACCGTAATTACGAGTATGATCAAAAGAATAAGGGTGGAAAAAACTAATCAAAGTTTTTTCCACCCTTACTAACGACAATGATAATTGCCGCCAAATCCTATTCAGCTAATTTTCGATCTAGATAATGTGACAGTTGTTGGTAATTATAAATTCCAGTTACCTTTTCTTTAGCCACCCCATCACGGAACAGGACCAAACTAGGCATACTCATGACCTTATAGCGTTGTGGAATTGAATTATCTTGTTCAACGTCATAACGAACAAACTTAACTCGGTCCTGATAATGAGCTTCTAACTCATCTAAAACTGGAGCCATTAATTTACAAGGGCCACACCAATCTGCCCAGAAATCCACTAGGGTAATCGGTCCCTCTAAAGCTTGCTCAAAATCAACTGGACTTACATTAATCGCCATTTTTATTTCCTCGCTTACGAATAAAGTGAATGATTAAGGTCACTAGGAAAACAATTAAAATAAAGGTACCGAACAATCCCGATGAAATTTCAATATCAATTGCCGGAATTGTTAAAAAGAGCTTAATCGCGATAATAAAGATTAAGACATAGGCCATTGGTTCTAATTCCGGAACCTTTTCCATTAATTTCATTATGAACTCGGCAATGCCCCGCATACATAAGATCCCAATGATCCCTCCAATTAGGACAATCACCGGATTATCAGAAACGGCAAGCGCCGCTAAAACTGAATCAATTGAAAATACAATGTCAGTAAATTCAATTTGCGCCACAACCGCCCAGAAGCGTTTGCGCCCCGAGAGATTCGCTAACGATCTCTGACGTCGTTGATGTGCCGGCTTTTTGCCAAAGAATTTCACATGGAAGAATCGATAAGCCATGTAGGCTAAATACGCCGCCCCGATGACTTTAATTTCCCAAAAATTGATTAAATAGGTTCCAATCCCAATCACCAAGAATCGGAATAGGTAGGACCCCCAAATTCCATAAAACAGGGACTCTTCTTGTTCCCGCAAATTAGGTAAAACTCGTGTTTGCGCTGCCAATACGACTGCATTATCAACTGACAGCAAACATTCCATTAAAACTAATGAAAAGATGATCAGCCAATCCTGACCCGATGTTAAAACTGATAGCCAATTGTGGCCACTAAAAAAGGGACCATATAGTTCTCTTAAAAGTGACAATTAAGTCCATTCCTCCTTTTTATACCGTGTCATTTATTTTAACAAAAAATCGCTCTCAACTAAAAATGATATTACTTATTGCTATTGAGTCGAGTTTGTTTATCAGTCGATTAACCAAATTCCTGATTGTGATAAAACTATTGGACAACACGATTGTAAAGTTGTTATAATCAATACAGAAATAATATTTAAGGGAGATCTAAGTATGGTTAAAGCAACTAACGATTCACTAGTACAACTAACGATTCAAGAAATTAGCAAACATGGCTACCAAAACATAACCTTACGTCGATTAGCTAATGAAATTGGTGCCACTACCGGGGTAGTTTACTCGCATTTCACAAATAAGGAAGATTTATTCGCTGCCGTTACCTATGCTTTATCTGAACAAATGGCGGATAAAGAAGAATATAACGACTACAGCGATTCAACTGAGGCCATTATCAAAATCGGGGAAGATTTGATTAAGTGGTATATGGATGAACCAAACTTAGCAAACTTCTTCTTCTCGAACCCTAGCTTATCAAATGTCTTCAATGGCAACCGCCAGGGCTTGACATTTATTGACATTTTGAAGCGCCACATCACTAACATCAAAGAACAAACGGGCTTACACTTTAATGAACAAGTGCTCTTTATTCAATTCTGGTCATTTGTTCAAGGCTACATTATGTTACTAAGTCAACACATGACGGATCCAAACCCACTTATTATCCGGAGTACGGTTAAGCAACTAATCGGCACGATTCATCCTTAAGACTTCATGGAGGTTCTCCTATGCTCAGTTCAGTCCAATTAAATGAACATAGCTACTGGGTTAGCGTCTTTGAACCTCTCCCCAATGAACAACAAGAACTGTTTGAACGATATGAAGTCACTTCCGACATGTTGGACTACGCCATTGACCCCTTTGAAAAGGCTCGTATTGAAATTGACCATGATGCCCATATCACTCTGTTGATTTTTGACGTTTACATCGCCCATCCCGAAGAGGACGATGATGTAACGGCTCCTATTGGGATCATGTTGACCAATAATAATGTCTTAACCTTTACCAACGCCCAAACCAACTTTGTCAACGGAATTATTGCCCAATTGATTAAGAACGAGCGGGCTCACCACCCGATTCATTCAATTTATGATGTGGTGCTTCCCTTGCTCTATCAATTGTCGACCGACTACTTCTTACCGATCCGAAAAGCTGATAATCAGCGTAAAGCCCTCCAAAAGAACATTCGCAAACGCAATGAGCGCGTGTCGATTAATAAGTTTATGGAGTTGGAAACTAACTTGGTCTATATTCTAAGTTCGATCCAAGGAAATGTCTCCTTGCTCCAGGAGTTTAAGCGGCGTTTTTTATATACGCTAACTACTAGTCAACAAAATAAACTTGATGATGCCATCATTGAGGCTCAGCAAGGACTCGAAATGGCCCAAATGACTTCGGATGTTGTTTCCCGGGTTTCATCGGCCTATAGCAATGTTTTAGATAGCAATCTAAACCAGACGATGAAATTTTTAACAGTTTATTCAATCATCCTAGCCATTCCACCAATTGTTTCAGGTTTTTATGGTGAAAATGTTAAAAGCCTTCCCTTCGCGCAAAATGACTGGGCTTGGCAAATCACGGTCATTATCACCTTAATTTTTATTGCTTTATCAATTTGGTTCATGTTCAATAAGCGCTGGTGGAAATAAAATTGTTATGATTCTCTCTTTTTGGAGAGGATCTTTTTATTTCTTAAGGGTATAAAATGTGTCCTTTTTGTGACCAGAAGTGTAATCTGTTGCATGCATATATTAAATTATAGTAAAATTGTTTAATGAGAATCTTATTATACATTGGAGGAAACGATCTCTATGGCAATGATTGAATTTAAAAATGTTCAAAAATACTATGGCGATTTTCACGCTTTAAAAGACATTAACCTAAAAATCGACGCCGGCGAAACGGTAGTTTTAATCGGCCCTTCTGGTTCAGGAAAAAGTAGTTTGATCCGGACGGTCAATGGTCTTGATCCGATTCGAAGTGGTCAACTAATCGTTAATGGATTCGATCTTGGGGATAAGAAGACCGATGTCAACAAGATCCGCAAAGATGTGGGGATGGTTTTCCAACATTTCAACCTATACAACAATAAAGATGTACTTGAAAACATTATGTTGGCTCCCCGGGTAGTTTTAAAACGGCCTGAGGAAGAAAACAAAAAATTAGCTATGGACCTCTTGGAACAGGTTGGTTTAGCTGATAAGGCCCACAATATGCCGGCTCAACTGTCAGGTGGGCAAAAGCAACGGGTGGCAATTGCGCGGAGTTTGGCCATGAAGCCAAAATGTCTGTTATTTGACGAACCAACCAGTGCTTTGGATCCGGAAATGATTGATGATGTTTTGGATGTTATGAAAGAAATTGCCCATCGTAGTGATATGACCATGTTAGTGGTGACCCACGAAATGGGCTTCGCTAAGGCCGTGGGAGACCGGGTTATCTTTATGGCCGATGGTCGGATCCTCGAAGATGACTCAACTGAAAACTTCTTCGATGGGGAACCATCAAACGAACGGGCTCGCCAATTCTTAAGTAAGATTAACGGACACATTTAAGGAGGCTGGCATGAAGAAATTTTGGCGCCGATTGAGTCTGATTGCCATTATGGCTACCTTAGGGCTCACCTTATCGGCATGTAGTACCACCTCTGTGGCAAATCGAAATGTTTTAAAAGCGGATCAAAAATCCAAAACTATTACCTGGGGGGTTAAAGCTGATACCCGCTTATTTGGGTTGGAAAATATCAAAACCGGTCAACTAGAAGGGTTTGAAATTGATTTAGCTAAGGCGATGACCAAGAAGATTCTGGGTCCTGATGCTAAAGCCGAATTCGTCCCCGTCACTAGTAGTACGCGGATTCCACTTTTAAAGAATGGGAATATCGATGCGATTATGGCAACCATGACCATCACTCCCGAACGGGCTAAACAGGTTGATTTCTCGAAATCCTATTTTGATGCCGGTCAATCGATCTTAGTTAAAAAAGGGAGTGGCATCACTAGTATTAAAGACTTAAACAAAAAAGGAAAAGTCATTCTCGGGGTTTCAGGATCATCCTCGGTCCAAAATGTGGCCAAGGTTGCTCCTAAAGCCACGGTCTTACAATTATCAGACTATGCTCAGGATATGACGGCCCTCAAGTCTGGCCAAGGGGATGCCATGACCACTGATAACGGGATCTTATACGGGTTAGCCAGCGAAAACAAAGGCTACGAAGTCGTTGGTGGGACCTTTACCAAAGAACCATATGGGATTGCGGTCAATAAAAATCAAAAGGCCTTCTTGAAGAAACTGAACTGGGCCCTCGAAGAATTAGAAAAAGATGGCACCTACAATAAACTATTGAAGAAATGGTTTGGCGATGTCAAAGGCTTTAATTACGAGGAGATGAAGCGCTCATGATTAATTTAATTACATCTAATTGGCAATTATTCTTATCCGGCCTTGGCGTCACCCTCGCTTCTAGTATTATTGCCCTAATCTTTAGTTTAATTATCGGGACGGTCTTTGCCCTGCTGGAATTATCAGAACATCGTTGGATTCGGATTTTAGCCAATATTTACGTGGAAATTTTCCGAAATATTCCTCTTCTGGTAATTACCATGGCCTTCTTCTTAATCGTACCGTTATACATCGTCAAGATTAACGGTTTTACTGCCGGGACCATTGGTTTAACCCTATATACATCGGCCTTTATCGCCGAAACCGTCCGCTCGGGGATCAACTCCATTGATGAAGGACAGCTGAAAGGGGCCTTAGCCAACGGACTAACATACTGGCAAGCCATGCGGCTCATTGTTTTACCGCAAGCCTTCCGGGTGGTAATTCCACCGCTAGGGAACCAATTTATTAACCTCGTTAAAAATTCTTCCGTCTTAGCCTTCGTCGCAGGATTAGATTTGATGTATGAGGGAAATTTAATTGCTAGCAACACCTTAGAAACGATGCCATCATACTTTATTGTTGGGGTCTTATATCTTGTGATTACCCTGCCTTTAAGTTATTACATGCGGCATTTGGAAAAGAAATTAGGATAGGAGGAAGAAGGGTATGCAAACTTTTATTGATGCTTATTCATGGATTAACATCCGCTTCCTCTTGGAAGGATTATGGGTTACGATTGAAATTTCAGTCATCTCCATTTTGATTAGTTTAATTGTCGGCATTCTCTTGGGAACCATTCGGTACATGCGAATTAAGTATGTTTCGGCAATCGTGGGCTTTGTGATTGATATTATTCGAAACCTCCCATTACTGCTTATCATTTTCTTCGTTTACTTTGGGCTACCTAATATCGGTTTCCGCCCACCAGTAATTCCTTCAGCGATTATGTCAATGTCACTGTTTGAATCAATGATGATCGCGGAAATTGTCCGTTCTGGTTTACAAGGGATTGATATTGGGCAAACTGAAGGGGCCATGGCTAATGGAATGACTCACTGGCAAGCCTTACGGATCGTGGTGCTTCCCCAAGGATTGAAGCACATGTTACCGGCCTTAGTCAGTCAATTCATTTCCCTAGTTAAGGATACTTCTTTAGCAACGATTATCGTGCTACCAGAATTAATGTATCATGCCGAAATTGTCTATGGACAAAATAGTACATACATTATTCCAATGTTCGTGGCAATTGCGGTAATGTACTTTATCGTTTGTTACTTACTATCATTACTATCACGTTATCTAGACCATAAAATGGCCTAATAAAAGGAGGGTGAGAAGAAATGCTAAATTAGCATTTCTCCTCACCCATTTCTTTTGATCACACCTGTAATCACGGTCAAAAAGCGCCTAATCGCTTTTTTCCCAGTTTTCGCTTATTCGTTATAAGTAATGACCTTAATGTCATCATCCGTCATCACTAGTTTAGATAAACTACCATTTGCTGGCCGTTCGGTAATATCGTATTTTCCTTCACCAAACCGTTCAATTAAGCTTAGACAGGTATTCCCATGACTAACCAATAAGACATTCGCTTCATCCGGTAAATCAGCTTGACGAATCGTTGCTAACCCCCGATCCAATCGTTCCCAGTATTCTTGACTATTTTCAGCATCATGGAAAGGATCAGCTTCTTTTAACCAATCCTTGGCTTGATTAATCGAATAGTCCGTCACAATATCCTTAAAGGTCTTATAACCATGCGGTAAGCCCGCCATTTCCCAGGCTAATGACATGTTCGTCCCTTCAAAAACTCCATAAAATTCTTCTCGCAAATCAGGGGTAGTCCGCGGCCGGACGACTGAGTCCGCTTCATTGACGTTTAAAATCGTCTGGCAAGTTTCGACCGCCCGGGTTAGATCGCTACAAAAAGCGGCATCAAAGTGAATATCTTTTAACCGCTGCCCGACTCGTTGAGCATCTTCACGCCCTTGTTGGGTCAAAGGACTATTGCTCCAACCTTGTAATTTATTATAGATATTAAAATAGGTCTGACCATGCCGCACTAAAAAAATATTTAACTTAGTCATCATTTTCACCTCCGCTATCGATACTCTTATTTTACCCCATTAATTCTAAAGACCTGCTTAAATTTTCTGATTTTCCTATGGATATTAAAACGCCAACTTTTAAAGTGTGCTAAAATATTTTCATCAGTGATCTCATCACGATTCTACAGATAATAAAGGAGCGTCCCATGTTCAAGAAAATGGGCAACCTATTGAACACGCGGTTAGGGCTATTTCTAGTTCTAACCGTCTTGTTCTGGTTAAAAACCTTACTAGCTTATTTCGTTGATTTCAGCCTCGGTGAAACCGGCCTCTTGCAGTATATTCTACTGCTAGTCAATCCGTTAGGAACCACGATCCTGTTATTTGGTTTGGCTTTTTACTTTAAAAAATCCCGGTTCTTCTACCCAGTTTTAATGGGAATTGATATTTTAAATACTCTGTTATTGTATTTAAATGTCATTTACTACCGCGAATTTACCGATTTTATGACGATCGCCACCATTGCCGGCTATTCGAAAGTTAACCAAGGCTTAAGTGGTAGTTCATTAGCCCTGACCAAGCCTCATGACGTTTTATTCTGGCTTGATATCGCCATCATCTTAATTTTGATGATTCTTCGCAAAATTAAGTTTGATCCCCGGGCAGTTACCCATCGGTTTGCCTTTGCGATTACTTCAATCGCTCTCGTGTTGATTGGAACTAACCTGATGGTTGCTGAAATGGACCGGCCCCAACTATTGGGACGGACTTTTGATCGGACTTATATCGTTAAATATTTAGGCATTGATACTTTCACGGCCTACAATGTCATTCAAAACCAGCAAGTTAACCAGATGCGAAGTAGTGCTACTAAGTCGCAGCTTAACCAGGTCCGCAAATTCACCGAATCAATCTATGCTAAACCGAATGACAAAATGTATGGAATCGCTAAAGGTCGTAATGTGATCGTGATTCACTTAGAGAGTTTCCAACAATTCTTAATTGGATTAAAAGTCAATGGACAAGAAGTTACACCTTTCCTCAATTCGTTAGTCAACAGCA
The DNA here is from genome assembly GCF_001434365.1 of Limosilactobacillus gastricus DSM 16045. Lineage (GTDB taxonomy): Bacteria > Bacillota > Bacilli > Lactobacillales > Lactobacillaceae > Limosilactobacillus > Limosilactobacillus gastricus. Next base: position 51,106 of record NZ_AZFN01000003.1, read on the forward strand.
ACGATACTTATTCCTTTGATAACTTCTTCCATCAAGTCGGACAAGGGAAAACTAGTGATGCCGAAAACCTTCTTGAAACCAGTACTTTTGGGCTTCCACAAGGATCGCTCTTCGCTACTTTAGGCTCAGATAATACCTTTGAAGGGGCTCCAGCAATCTTAAATCAGCGCCGGGGTTATTCTAGCGCTGTCTTCCATGGGAATGTGGCTAGTTTCTGGAACCGGAATAATGTCTATAAAAACCTTGGTTATCAATATTTCTTTGATGCCTCCTATTATGACACTTCCGGGGATAAGGCAACGGGCTATGGCTTAAAAGATAAGTTATTATTCCAAAATTCCGTTAAATATCTTGAACAGCTTCAACAACCCTTCTATGCCAAATTTATCACGGTGACCAACCACTTCCCATTTGAACTCGATAGTGAAGACGAAGATTCTGATTTTACGGCACCAGACACTGGTGATAGTACGGTTGATAATTACTTCGTCACTGCTCATTACTTAGACCAATCGCTGGAAGAATTCTTTAATTACCTTGAAAAGACTGGCCTAGATAAAAAATCGATCATAATGATTTATGGAGATCACTATGGAATTTCTAATAGTGAGAATAAATCTTTAGCTTCCGTTATTGGCAAAGACGCCAATAACTGGACTAATTTCGACAATGTTCAAATGCAGCGGGTACCATTGATGTTTGTCATTCCAGGAACAACCGGTGGGAAGGTCTATCACACGTATGGCGGCGAAGTAGACGTCTTGCCAACTCTCTTACACCTCTTAGGCATCAGTACCAAACGCTATATCTTCTTTGGTACTGATCTCTTCTCTTCGCAACACCGGCAAGTCGTAGCTTTCCGGGATAATGATTTTATTACTAATAAATTCACAAGTATCAGTGGCAAAATTTATAGTAATACAACTGGAAAATTAGCTACTTTAACCAAGAGTGAGAAGAAGCAAATCCGTGAGGATACTAATTTCGTTAACCAAGAATTAAAACTCTCTGATGCCCTCAACCAAAAGAACCTCTTACGTTTCTACACGCCAAAAGGATTCACTAAGGTGGTAGCTTCGAAGTTTAACTATTCTAACGGCTTAAAGAAGCTCAAACAATTAGCTAAGAAATTGGGAAATAAATCGACTAGCCTCTTCAGTGAGAATGGTGATAAATCAACCGTTGATGATTATTCAACCGACGCTCCTGAAGCAAGCCATTCCTCAACCTCATCCAACCGGATCAAGATTACCAATCCTGATTCAACCAATAATTAAGTTAAAAGCCAGGTTGCCTCATCTTAAGGATGAAGCCAACCTGGCTTTACTTTAGGCTAATTTATATTGTTGAAAGCGTTGTTGGTCTTTGTATTCTTCAGCCTCGATTACATACCCTTGTTCATGCAGGACTTGTAAAATCGCTTGACTGATGGCTGTCGTGGTATGCAGATTATTTTGCACAATTTTTAGTTCAATTGCCCCGATTAAAAAGGCCGCTTCCGCCTGTAAATGCAGGGTTTTCAATGTTTGCCGTAGTTTGATTTCTTGAAACGACTCTTCTTGACCACGCTGGTTAACTAAGGACCAGTGAGCTAACTGGTGCCAAGCTTGCACTAATTCCTTTCTTTTCATTCTCATCATCCTCTCTTAGTTTAAAGTTAATGAAATTAGTATAAGCCTTAAACAAGATAAACACAAGATATAGAGTTAATATTTTACGCAAATACAACATCTTGTGTATTTTGAAGAAATAATGCTCTTTATCGCAACATATTTAGTTAGTTTGGCTAGATTTATTTACTAAAAACAAAAATATATTAATATTAAACGTCGATTTAATTAATTATTCAAAGTATGCGAAAGCATCCGCTAGAGAGCAAACGTTTTCAAATTAATCTTTCATTAAAATTAAATATTTTATAGAAAAATTAAGATTTGGTGATAACATTAAATCATTCTTAATTTTTCAGGAGGTTCGATTCATGAACAATTCTACAGCTCACGAACACAAGGGAGCTAAAAAGACCTATGCGAACTCATCCAAATGGATGGAAGCCGCATATCGGATTTTCGCTGCCGTTGCTAATGCCGTCTTGGTTATTTTAGGGGGTGGACTTCTAGTCCAAACCATTGGTCAATTAACTGGGATTCAAGCGTTAACGTTAGTTGGGGCTGCTATTCAAGTCTTACTTGCTCCTGCAATCGGCTATGCCGTAGCTTCTCAAGTTCATACTAATACTTTAGTGACCTTTGCTTCGATGGCTTCAGCCATGATCGGGGCCAATGCCGTTCACTTTACCACTACTGCCACTCAAGCCTTAACGGCTACCGGTCAAGCTTATGCGACGGCCGCAAATGCTCCCGTTTATACAACTGGGCAACCAATTTCGGCGCTGTTAGCGGCCGTTTGTGCAACTATCGTTGGGAAATGGTTAACGGGTAAAACTCCGCTTGATATGGTCCTAGTGCCATTTGGCGCCTTGGCCGTCGGGGTAGTTGCTGGTTTAGCTCTCGCGGCCGTGGTTACGCCTGCCCTACTAGCAGTTTCTAAGTGGATCGCTAACATGGAACAGGTTTCTCCAGTTATTGGTTCCATCGCTATCTCAGTGGTTTGGGCCCTCTTCTTAATGACGCCAGCCTCTTCTGCTGCCTTATCAGTGGCCTTGATGTTGGATCCAATCTCATCAGCTGCCGCCCTAATTGGAACGACCTCACAATTCGTTAACTACACGGTCATGTCCTTCCGTCAAAACAACGCTGGGACCAACATCGCACAATTTGTGGTGACACCGAAAATTCAATTCCCGAATATCTTAATTAATCCTTGGCTCTTAGTTCCATCGGTAACCGCAGCTGCTATCTGTGCACCAATCGCCACTTCGCTTGGGTTCCGTTCTACTTACACCTTGGGTGGTTTGGGATTAAACTCCTTTATTGCCCCAATCGCTTACCTTTCCAAGGGACCTTACCAATTAATGCTTTACGTCCTCTTTGGGATGATCGTGCCGGCTGTAATTTCCTTAGCCCTCTACTTCTTCATGAAGAAGATCGGCTTGATTGGCGAAAACCAACTTCATCTTGATATTGTTTAAAATATAAAAGCTGGTTAAAAATGTGATCTAAACAAAATGAGGCAGGGAAGAAACATGAATTTGTTTCTTCCCTGCCTTTTTGATTGTTAATTTGCTTGTAAATTCATGGATGAACTATGCTTAGCCATTGATTTTTCAGGACACAATTCCTTGGCAATCGCGTTAACCGCATTAACGGCCTCACCAAAACCCGTTGCAATTAGATCGGCACGCCCATCATAGATGGCACAATCACCGATGGCATACACGCCTTTAACATTGGTTTGCAACTGTTGATTAACCTTTAGTCGCCCCCGTTCGCCAGCTAATGGTAAATCCCATTGCTGAAGCGCCCCATTATTAGCTGTAAACCCATAATTAACCAACAGCTTGTCAACCGTTAACTGCTTGGTTGACGTTGACTTCATCTTTTTGAGATCCAATTTAATTTCTTGACCATCTCCCGGCTGAATAGCTTGGGGTAAATATGGCGTTAGAATCTCAACCGTCGAAGCTTTTAATTGATTAACCGCATGCTCCATGGCCCGAAAGTTATCCCGCCGGTGGATTAAGGTAACCGATTTAGCAACTGGTTCCAACATTAAAGCCATATCAATTGCTGAATCGCCACCACCTAAAATTGCTACTCGCTGATCCTGGTAAGTCGCTTTAGGTTGAACAAAATATTGTAGTTGTTGTCCTTCGAATTGTTCAGCCCCTGTTAAGGCCAGCTTCCGTGGTGCAAAGGCTCCATTCCCTAAGGCAATTAGAATGGCTTTAGTGTAGGTCCTTGTTTGGTCAGTCGTTACCGCAAAGGTTCCATCAGGTAAAGTTTGCACATTGGTGACCTCTTGATTTAATTGATAATCAATCGGCGCCACTTCCAATTGTTTAATCAGGTGCTGGGTCAACTGGCTCCCGGTGACACCAGCTAAACCGGCAACATCCCAAATTTGCTTCTCTGGGTACAGGGTGGCTGGTTGCCCACCCAGTTGGGGAAGGGCCTCAATTAATTGGGCTTTTAATTGATGGAGGCCACAGTAAAAACCAGCGAAAATCCCTGCAGGCCCGCCACCAACAATGGTGACATCATAAATTTCCGTCATAGTTGTCTCCTTTAAAAATATCATTTTTCTATTTTAACAGGTACCAGTATAATTATAGTAACCAAAGATTTAAATTAAAAGGAGCAGCTCATGGCAAAGAAAAAAATGATTTTAGACTTAGATACTGGAGTTGATGATGCCTTAGCAATTGCGTATGCGGTGGCCGCCCCCGACGTGGACTTAATCGGTATTGTTGCCTCCTATGGAAACAACCTCCTCGATGTTTGTGCAGAAAATAGTTTGAAGTTATTAGAATTGCTCGGTCAAACCGATGTCCCGGTTTATAAGGGCTTGCCACACGCTAGTACGAGTGACCATTTTGAGGTCATGCAAGTTTCTTTGGATATCCATGGTAATAACGGAATCGGCGATGTTGATCTACCTAAACCACAGCGCGCCGTTGAAAAACTTTCGGGCGTTGATTTTTACATCCAAGCAGCTCATCAATACGGCCAAGACTTAATTATTATCCCCACCGGGCCCATGACCAATTTGGCTGCGGCCTTAGAAAAAGATCCTGAAATTGCCGATCTAATCGGCAATGTGACCTTCATGGGAGGAGCCTTAACCGTCGAAGGGAACGTAACTGATGTAGCAGAGGCTAATATCAATCAAGATGCCAAGGCGGCTAATACCGTCCTTACCAGCTCCCTGCCACTCACTATGGTAGGACTAGACGTTACCTTACGGACCTTACTCACCAAGCAAGAAACGGCGCAATGGCGAGCTCTAGGCACCAAAGCTGGCCAAGCCTATGCTGATCTAACCGATTTTTACATTGATGCTTATTATAACTTAGGCATCGATAAAAATGGTTGTGCCCTCCACGACCCATTAGCCGTTGGGGTTTCTTTAGATCCTTCCTTTGTCCAAACTCTCAGTCTCTTTATGAAAGTTATCTATGACGACCATAATTACGCTCGGACAATTGGGGACAAAGATAAACTTAATGATCCTAACCCGAATGTTAAGGTGGCCATTACTGTAGATAAAGAACGTTATCTTGCAACTTTTATGAACTATTTAACGCAACTCTTTAAGGAACACTAATGATTAAAACAAATAGGCAATCACCTTTAGGCGAAATTACCATCCTTAGTGATCATCAGTTTTTATACGGTCTCTGGTTTGAGCAAGCCAGTCATTATGGTGCCCACTATCAACTAGATGAAATTTCGTCGGGAACAACTGATGTGGCAGATCTAACGATTAATTGGTTAACCCAATATTTTAATCACCAAATAGTTGACCCTCGCTTGATCCCCGTTCATCCCGTGGGGACACCTTTTCAAATGGCTGTTTGGCAGCAACTACGAGAGATCCCCTATGGTCAAGCCAAAACTTACCGAGAGCTGGCCCAGACCTTGCACAGCTCTCCTCGTGCCATTGGTAATGCTGTCGGGCGTAACCCGATTTCCATTATTATTCCCTGTCACCGGATTCTAAACGTTCATCAGCAAATGACTGGTTATGCGGGTGGAATCGCACGCAAACAGTTTTTATTAGAGCTTGAAGGAATTCCTTTCAAGGATTGATTTTACAGTTTAAATTGGTTATGATGAAGACAATCAATTAGTTATCTGGGGCGCTTTTTAGCTGAGATGAACCCATTGAACCTGCTCTGGTTAGGACCAGCGAAGGGAGATAAACGATTTTATTCATTGAATTAATTACTATCTCCCCCGTTTTGAGCCGTGCTTAAAGCGGGGTTTTATATTAATTGATAATTTTCAATTAGGGAGTGTGCGAAAAATGCAACACAAAGGTTTTAGCTTAAAGGATATTATTTTGTTAGCTCTAATCGGGATTGTTTTTGGGGTAATTTTTGTTGGGGCCGGCTATTTATACAACATTATTATGTTAGCGCTAACGCCAGTTGGCTTTGGACCCGCTGCTGAAGACATCACCATTGGACTTTGGTGTATGGCGGGCCCCTTAGCTGGTTTTCTCCTTCGCCGCCCCGGAGCAGCCTTTTTAGGCGAGGTCATCGGTGCTGTCGTCGAAATGTTAATCGGCGATCAATGGGGAGCTGCAAATCTCCTCTCTGGGGCCGTTCAAGGACTTGGTAGCGAGTTGGGCTTTGCTTTTACCGGATACAAAATTTACAACTGGTTAACTGCCATCTTAACTACCCTCACCACCTGTGCTGTCACCTTTGTTTGGGACTGGTTTAAGAGCGGTTACGATGCCTTTAAGCCCAGCACCGTGATCACTTTATTGATTATCCGGATTATCTGTATGTTCATTATTGATGGGGTCTTAGTTAAATTAATCAGCAATCTTTTGGAACGCTCACAAGTATTAAAGGCGCGTTAATTATGGCAATCCAAATCAATGACTTAAATTTTCAATATCAAGATCAAACGATCCTTAAGATCCCTGAACTAACGATTCCCGATGGACAATTCACCCTACTCTTTGGCCCGTCAGGTGGTGGTAAGTCAACTCTTTTGAAATTGATTGCCCACCTCTATCCAAAATACCGTGGGCACCTTGAAGGGCAGATCACTGGGAATGATCAAGTAGCCATGATGTTTCAAGATCCAAGCTTGCAATTTGCCTTAGATACTCCACAACACGAATTAGAGTTCACGCTTGAGAATCTCCAGATTGCGCCAACCGAAATTCCCACTCGCATCCAACAGGCTCTCAGCTTTTGTCAGATCGAAAATTTAAGAGATCGCCAAATCATGACCCTATCCGGTGGGGAACAACAATTAGTCGCCCTAGCCGTTGCCGTTGCAATGGATGCCGCCATCATCTTGTTGGATGAACCCTTTGCTAGCCTTGACCATCATCATCGCCACTGGATCTTAGAAAAGTTAATGCAACTGCGCCAGCAAGGCAAAACCATTATCATCGCTGATCATGATTTAAACGATTACCAGGATTACCAACCTCAGATTATTCAAGTTGGTCATGGTCAAGCTTACTATTTATCTAGTGACCAAATCCAAGCATTATTAAAGGTCCAAGCAATTGAATCACCGGTTGCTTTGCCAGACTCAACGGCGCCGATTTTAGAATTTAAAAACTTTGCCCTCCAACAAGGTCATCAAACTCTAATGGAGGTGTCAAGTTTAGCCGTCCCAACAAATAAAATCACCTTATTTACTGGTGAGTCGGGAAGTGGTAAGACCAGTCTTTTTAAGGCCATTACGAAACGCCTTCCTTATCAAGGAAGTTTAAAATTCAATCACAAAGAGATCGCTAAGTTAAAAACCCTAGGCTTAAATCAACAAATTGGCGTAATCTTCCAACAAGCCAGCGATCAATTTATCAACATTACGGTCCAAGAAGAACTTGACTTAAGTCGTCAACACGGTCACCATCCATACTTTACCGCTGAAAACTTACAGGCTACCTTGACCGATCTGGGCTTAGATCGATTGATGGAGCGCGTAGTTTACTCCCTTAGTGGTGGACAGCAAAAGAAACTCCAAGTTTTAGTCATGCTAATGATGGGGCAACCCGTTTTAATGCTCGATGAACCGCTAACCGGCTTGGATCGCCACTCGGCTCAGCAAATCATTAATCTAATCAGTAAGTGTCAAACTGTCTACCCACAAACGATGTTAATCATCAGCCATCAGTTAGCATTAATTGACAAGTTAGTCGACCACCACTTACACTTAGCTAATCACCGTTTAACTTATCAAGGAGTGGTTGCCTATGAATCCTAGCTATCAATTGCTACTCATTTTAATTTCTGCCTTAGAGATTACCTTCACCAAAAAGTTATTACCTAACTTGATCATTATCATCATTACCATCCTGTACTTGATGTATAAAAACTTACCGGCCAGGACCTGGTGGTGGATTTTAGCCGCTCCCATTATTCCGGGTCTAGCCATTCTGGTAACAATTGGCTGGTTTGGCTCGCATAATATTATGTACGCTTGGATTTTAGTCTCGCGGATTTATGTCTATATCCTGACCGGAACTGCAATTGTCAAGACTCACTCGACCTTAACGCTGACCCGATCTTTGGAGCAAAATCTCCACTTACCACCTAAGTATGCCTATGGGGTCTTAGCCGCTTTGAATCTGATCCCAAAAACGATTGAAAATGTCCAAAAAATCAAACAAGCCGCGACCATGCGGGGGGTCATTTTAAATTATTGGTCACCTCAACTTTATTTCAAAGCGATTTTAACCGCCATCCACTGGTCCGATGAACTGGCCCAGGCGATGGAATCGCATGGTTTTAATGAAGTCCAATCGCGAACGGTTAGTCATGCCATTGCAGTTAAAACTAGTGATTGGTGGCTACTAATCGGCGGACTGATCATTTTGCAATTATTATTAATCTTTTGCCCAGTTTAAGTGGGCTTTCATTCCTGAAGAATCTTTGTCGGTTCTTCAGGTCTTTTTATTTCTTGGCTAACATAATTACCAGTTGCTGACTAAGTTTGTTTTATAATAATCAAAAAAGAAAGTGGAGGATCTGATCATGCAAATGCGTAAATTAGGTCAATTAGAAGTTTCACCGATTGGGATGGGTTGTATGGGCTTTTCTCATGGCTATGGAAAGGTGCCGGAAGCTGCTGTCGCAATCAAAGCGATTCAGGGAGCCCACGATTACGGATGTACCTTTTTTGATACAGCCGAAACCTATGGACGCGAACAGTTTTACCCTGGTCATAATGAACAACTGGTTGGTCAAGCAATCAAATCCTTTCGTAAAGAAGTGGTGTTAGCTTCCAAGATCCATATTTCAACCGAAGAATATCAAGCCGATCACGATCTATACCGAACCATTAAGCGGCACTTACTACATTCATTAGAAAATTTACAAACTGACTACCTTGACCTCTATTATCTCCACCGTTACAACGAAGAGATAGGGATGGCACCAGTCGCTGAAGTCATGGGGAAACTAATAGACGAAGGTTTGATTCGAGCTTGGGGAGTTTCTCAAGTTGGCCTAGACCTTCTTAAAACAGCGCATGAAATCACTCCGGTAAGTGCCGTCCAGAATCTTTATAATATGGTCGAACGGTCTTGTGAAAGTGAAATCATCCCCTATTGTTTACAAGAAGGCATTGGTCTCGTGCCCTTCTCGCCAATTGCCAGTGGTCTTTTATCAGGCAAAATTACGCAATCAACGAAATTCGAGGGGGATGATGTTCGAAAATTTGTTCCCCAATTACAAGCCGAAAATTTAGCGGCCAATCAACCGATCGTTGATTTATTGGACCGCTTTAGTACCAGTAAACACGCTACCAAGGCCCAGATTGCCTTGGCTTGGATGTTAAAGAAATATCCAAATGTCGTCCCAATTCCAGGATCAAAAAATCCCCAACGGATCATTGAAAACCTCGGTGCTTGGAAGGTCGAACTAACCGATGCTGAGTTTAAGGATTTAGATGATTCTTTGAACCAATTAAAAATATATGGTCATCGAGGCTTTGAAGAATCTCAACAACATTCTTTTTCCAATAACTGGCGTTCATAATCGTATGATAGTTGCATAAAACCGAATAATTAAATAAATATTCATTTTTCACTTGCATACTATGCATTTTAGTTGTATATTATTCCTTGTAAATTAATAATTATTCATCAAGGAGAAAATGATTATGGCTAATCCAAAAGTTGTGCTTGCTTATTCTGGTGGTCTCGACACTTCAGTTGAGATCGCCTGGTTAAAAAATGCTGGTTATGATGTCATCGCAGTTTGTTTTAATGTCGGTGAAGAAGAGATGGACCTTAGTGCCATCAAGCAAAAGGGCCTCGATGTCGGAGCAATTGAATCGATTGTGGTCGATGCTCGGCATGAGTTTGCGACTGAATATGTCCTCCCTGCACTGCAAGCAAATGCTCTATACGAAGGAGTTTACCCCTTAGTTTCTGCCCTTTCACGGCCGCTCATTTCAAAGCATTTAGTTGAAATTGCTAAGGAATACGGTGCTGTCGCGATCGCCCACGGGTGTACTGGCAAAGGGAATGACCAAGTTCGGTTTGAAGTATCTATTCACGCCTTGGCCCCAGATATGATCATTGAGGACCCCATCCGGGAAGTTCACTGGTCCCGGGAAGAAGAAATCGCCTATGCAAAGGACAATAACATTCCTGTTCCGATTACCAAGGAAAGCCCCTACTCTATTGACGAAAATTTATGGGGACGGGCTAATGAAGCGGGAGTACTAGAAGATCCATGGGTAGGTGCACCTGAAGATGCCTTTGCCCGGACTAACTCCTTAGAAAACACTCCGGACACGCCGGCAGTTGTCGAATTATCATTTGTGCAAGGTATCCCAACGGCTTTAAACGGCAAAGAATTACCATTAGAAGAATTGATTGCTCAGCTAGACCATCTCGCAGGACAACATGGGATTGGTCGGATTGACCATATTGAAAACCGGTTGGTCGGCATTAAATCGCGGGAAGTTTATGAAGCGCCGGCGGCCGAGGTCCTCATTAAGGCCCATCAAGATCTTGAAAACCTCACCATGGAACGGGGATTGGGTCATTACAAGCCCGTAATAGAACATGAGATCAGCAATCTGATCTATAATGCTCAATGGTTCTCTCCCCTCTTTAATTCATTAATGGCCTTTATCAAAGCCAGTCAAACGGACGTAACAGGTACCGTTCGGGTTAAATTATTTAAAGGGAATGTCATCTGTGAAGGACGGAAATCACCGCTTTCCCTTTATAATGAGGATTTGGCTACTTATACTAGCTCGGACTCCTTTGATCACGAATCCGCTAACGGGTTCATTAAACTTTGGGGCCTGCCAACCCAAGTTTATGCCCAGGTACACCAACACGCTGAACAAAAGGACTAGTGCTTATGAGTATTCAAACTGCTTGGGGCGGTCGGTTTCAATCTGCGGGAGCCAAGTGGGTTGATGAATTCGGCGCTTCAATTGATTTTGACCAATTAATGGCTCATGAAGATATCGAAGGCTCCTTGGCCCATGTTCAAATGTTAGGTCATACGGGCATTTTAACTAACCCAGAAGTCCAACAAATTAAAACCGGCCTAGAAGATTTGCAAGCCGATTTAGATACTGGTAAATTAAGTTTTTCTGTGGAACGCGAAGACATTCATATGAATCTGGAAGCCTTGTTGACGGAAAAGATTGGCCCCGTGGCCGGTAAATTACATACCGCCCGGTCCCGGAACGACCAGGTTGCCACCGATTTTCACTTATATTTAAAACACCGTCTTCCCCTAATTATCGAAACAATCAAAGAATTGCAAACGGCCCTTGTGCAACGGGCGGAAGAAAACGTGGAAACCATCATGCCGGGTTATACCCACCTCCAACATGCTCAGCCGATTTCATATGGCCATTATTTGATGGCTTATTACGCCATGCTTAAGCGGGATGTCGAACGGTTTGAATTCAATCAGCACCATACCGACATAATGCCACTGGGGTCCGCAGCCTTAGCGGGGACCACTTTCCCCATCGACCGGGAATATACAGCCCAACTATTGGACTTCAACCAAATTTACACGAATTCCTTAGATGCGGTTAGTGACCGGGATTTCGCCTTAGAATTTTTGAGTAATGCGTCCATCTTAATGATGCATTTGTCCCGGCTCAGTGAAGAATTAATTTCCTGGTGCTCATACGAATTTAACTATCTTGAAATGGCCGATGAGTTCTCGACGGGAAGTTCAATCATGCCACAAAAGAAGAATCCAGATATGGCCGAATTAACTCGAGGGAAAACCGGTCGGGTCTATGGACATTTAATGGGACTTTTAACCACCATGAAAGGACTTCCCTTAGCTTACAATAAAGATATGCAAGAGGATAAAGAAGGGGTTTTTGACACTGTTAAGACAATTATTCCGTGTCTAAAAGTTATGACCGGGATGATCAAAACTTTAAGTGTTCATCCCGACAAAATGGCCGCTGCAACCCAAAATGACTTTAGTAACGCTACCGAGTTGGCTGATTATTTAGCTACTAAGGGGATCCCCTTCCGACAGGCTCACGCCATCGTTGGTAATCTAGTTTATGAAGGACTCCAAAGTGGGAAAAATCTGCAAGATATTTCATTAGCGGATTATCAAAAGATCGAACCTCGAATTGAAGAAGACGTCTATCAGGTCCTCGATCCCAAAGTCGCGGTCCAACGGCGGACTTCTTTGGGCGGAACCGGCTTTGATCAAGTCAAAGCCCAAATAAAGCAAGCACATGCTGAATTAGATTAGCCAATTATAATTCCGCCCAAAAAGGCCTTCACCATCGTTCTGGATGGTGAAGGCCCTTTAAAGTATTCTTATTCTTGACGTAACAACAAAGCTAACAAATCAGCTGGAGCAATTTTGCCAAAATAATATTCGGTATCAATCCGGCTTAAGGCATCCGCGAGCTCATTTTCTTGATAACGAACCCCGCGCAACTGCTCTGCAAATTCATTCACATCCCCTTGACCTAAAAAGTCACCATAAATCTGTAAATCAGTGATCCGGCCGTCATTAATTTCCAAACGAAAATCAACGGTTCCCTGATCAAAATGTTGTCGATGTTGGATCTTAGACACTGGGGATTTCCCGTACACCCAATCCCAATTGCTATAAACGGCTTGATTCAATTGATCAACAGCTTGTAAAGTGGCTTGGTCTAGCTCATATGGGCGGGCATCCTTTAAATCTGTCAGGCCTAAAATCTTCTTGGCCAGGGTGTCCCGAAATTCTTCAATCGTAAGATTTTGAAATTCCGGCGCAAAATGTGGTTTTAAATTAGTAACTCGACTATGAACTGATTTGATTCCTTTGGAAGCAATCTTATCAGCCGGAACATTCAGCGCTTGACCAATAACGTCGAGGTCAACATCATACATCAATGTTCCATGTGAAAACATCCGTCCGTGTTCAACCCGCATTGCATTACCGGAAAATTTCTGCCCATTAATTTGAAGATCATTCCGACCTGATAACTCGGCAGCCGTCGCTCCCATTTCATGCAAGGCTTGAATAACCGGATCAGTAAATTTCCGAAAGTTACCTGATGAATGCCCGTCATCTTGCGTAATAAAGCTAAAACTAACGTTGCCTAAATCGTCAAAGACGGCGCCACCGCCCGAGGTCCGACGGGTCACAATGATTTGATGGGCTTTCACATAATCTAAATTCACCTCTTCATAAGCGTTTTGATTCCGCCCCAAAATAATACAAGGTGAGTTAATGTAAAAGTACAAGATGGGTTCGCTCAAGTCGGCATGTTCCATCAAGTAGGTTTCTAAAGCTAAATTATAACGAATATCATGACTCTTGGTGACTAAATACTTCAATTCTCTCGCCTCGATTTAAATTGATCAACCAACTTTACTGTAACATTAGGATGTTGACCTAACAACTTTTCCATCGGGCATCGACGCTTAGCAATTTCGAGTATTTCTTCCGCAACGGTCCGATTTACTTCTGGAATGCGTACTAGGACCAAAAGCTTAAATTGATACCCTTCAACGTCCTTAGCTAAATCAACTTGCACCCGCACCTGACTATTATGAACCAGGCCACGACGTGCTTCTTCAGCTTCAATGGTCGCGTTAAGGCAGGTAGCATACGCCAGTCCAACCAATTGTTCAGGATTCGTCCCCGGCGTTTCACTTAGGGGACTACTGGTCCTTAAGACGAGGTCACCCTTGGTCTCACCTAAAATCCCCATATCATTTTCCACCGTGGTTTGATAAATTGATTTGAAGTCCATTGGTAACCTCCGCTAGTTATTCAGCGTGCTTAGCTAACCGCTTCATCCGTGCTTCGTGAATCATAATGTAAATTAACAATAATAATGACAAGGCCGAAGCACCATACAAGACGGCGTTACTTGCCACCCAGCCATATTGAGCAACTAAAATCCCGATCAAGGCCGTGGCTAAGGTTTCCCCAAAAATGTACTGGAAAAAGCCCATAAAACCAGTCGATGACCCAACCGCAAACTTTGGTACAGCTTCGTTAACCATCAATCCAACTAAGGTTAATGGGGCGTAAATCAAAGTCCCCATGATAAAGAGAACCGTTACAATCAGTACATGACTAGTACTATAGAAGTAAGTGGTCAAACAAGCGACTAACCCTAAAACACAAATGAGACAAACTAGGGCCCGACGATCTTTTAGAAAATCCGAGATCGCCCCCATTAAGATTACCCCCGGAACGGCGGCTAGTTCAAAAATCCCAACTAACCACTTAGCAAAATCAGGTGAAAAGCCTTTGGATTGAACTAAATAAGATGGAATCCAAGACATGACCCCATAACGTACCAGGTATAAGGACATAGAGGTTAAAGTAATGGCCCAGACCATCGGGTTCTTCAAAATATATTGGACAAAAATTTGCCATAAGGATAAGTCCGTCAAATCCTCCGATGAGGTTTCCCCACCATCAAGGACCACTTCATCCCCCGTATATTCAGAAATACTTGGCAAACCAACGGCAGCTGGTCGTTCTGAACCGGCCCACAAGACAAAGAGAGCAATAATGACCGAAACGACGGAAGCGGTATAAAAGACCGCTTGAATCGATCCTGAGAACATAAAGACGGCTAGTTGAACGACGGCCACACAACAAAAGGCTCCAGCGTTGTGCGCTGACGACCAGATCGAGTAGACCGTCCCCCGCCAACGCTTCCCCCACCAAAGTTGGATAGTCCGTTGACAAGCAGCTGCTCCCATCCCTTGCGCAATTGACATGACCAGCATTAAGATCATCATCAAGTAAAAATTCCGGGTTGCCCCTAAGCCCACGTTTAAGATGGCGGAAACAATCAAACCTGTCGCTAGGTATCGAATGGTATTACTCTTGTCACTTAAGGCTCCCATGAATAATTTGGAGATCCCGTAACCAATCCCAAAACAGGATAAAATAAGTCCCACTTGGGCGGTGGTAAAGCCATAAGCTTTCATAATATCATTTTGTTCGGTCGTAAAAATTAACCGAATAATATAGTACCCAATATAACCAATACACAATGACAACAGAACCCCCGTTTGATGCCATCGATAACTACTAACAACCTTTTCTGCCGGGACCTTCTTGCTTGCGTCAGGTGCCGGCCGTAAGAATGGAATCATCTGATTCTACCTCCCCATTTCAAAAATTTACATTTTCATTTTATGAGGTTCAACCCGGCTTTGCAACCGTTTTCAAAAAGATAATAACTTTTTTATCAAATAATATATCACGACATAACTTTCCTAAGTTATCTCTTTTAAATTCTCAGCTCACCAGCTACATCCCCAGCCGATTAATGCTAAAATAAAGAAAAGATACAAAGGATGTGGTGGTATGTTTCCAGAACGTTTACGGGCCTTACGCCGCGGGCAAAAAATCACCTTACGGGAACTATGTGATGTGCTGAATGCCAATCTTGGCCCCGATGAACGGCCCAATACTCCGTCACAAATCGGCAATTGGGAACGAGGGATTCGGACCCCTAATTATATTGAAGTCCGCAAACTAGCAGAATTTTTTGACGTGAGTCTCGACTATTTAACCGGCCGTGCCGAACGTGATGATCATGATCTGGCAAAGCTATTCTTCTCGAGTAAGGATCTCTCCTTTAACCATACAACTTTAATTAGCGAAGATCGTTACGAAATTTTTCAATTGATTGATGGTTACTTAAAGGGCCGGCAAAATCGAAGTGAAACCGAAACTTTCTACGGCACGCAAGAAGAATTGAACCTCAAATTCTAGTCTGGAGGAACCTGTGAATCCCAAGAAACTCAAACAATTAAAAAAACAACACCGCAAAGCCAATCCTCAGCCGCAACAATCAACTTATATTCAACAATTGACGCAATACGGAGAACTTTTTCAAGATTTTCCGCGGATTAAGTATCTAATTAATCTCATCCTTGTTAACGATCGGCTGATGCAAGATCAGCTCTTACCCCAACCAGTCGTGAAAATGTTATTACCGGACGATATTCAAGATGAGATTTTTACCTATCTGAACCAACATTATCCAAGTGGTGATCCAATTGGCGATCGATTATGGGAAGAATATAGTGAGGCCTTACCAAAGCTTGATCGCTTATTACGTAATTACCGTGACTACTTGGAAGCAACTTATGGGATGTGGTCATTCACAAATACCAAATTTATTAGCGCCTTGAGCAAATACTTACAAGGAGCCCCCGTTCTAGAAATTATGGCGGGGAATGGCTATATCTCTAAAGGGCTTCGCGATCTGAACCACCAGCAGACTATCATCACAACAGACGACCAATCTTGGGTTAAAGAAAATGAAACTGGTAAGCATCCTGTGACTAAGGTGCAAAATTATTCGGCCATTGAGGCCATCAAGACTTTTCATGATCGAGTTGACTACGTCATTATGGCTTGGGCCCCTGATAAAGGGGATGCCGATTGGCAAGTCTTACAATTAATCCGTCAAGCCTACCCTGAATTGAAGTTATTAGTAATCGGTGAATACCAAGGAGCAACGAACTCCCAACAATTCTGGCAAACGGCGCAATTAAGTCAACCCGATGCTTTACAACCCCTAAATCAAGCCTTACAATCATTTGACCTCATTGACGAACAAATTTATCTGGTCCAATAGTAAAAGGCCACCAACTTGACCATTTCTGATCAAGTTGGTGGCCTTTTAAGGTATTGATATGATCTCAGACTCAAGAACCAGTTCACAATCGTCCTTAAATCGAACACCCTACAATCCGGTAGGTTTTGTGTCCCCTTTCCGAAAAAATCAACGTAACCAATTGGGGTTGGTTACCGACCTCTCGGCTCATCGTAACTTTAATTTAACACACTTTGTAGCTGGTGACTAGTCATCAGCACTTTCCCGATTATTAATTGCCGTTGCGATGTGTTCAGTTACCCAGTTCTTAAAAGGCGTAACATAATCGTCAACCGCCGGCATTAATTCATCAGCCGTCGTTAATTCGTCAATCCGTAATCCTGAAGCATTCACCTGATCACCCTCAATAACCATGTAAACTTTAACTTCATACGGCGCAGTTTGGTCTAACAATTTCGGATCCAGGCGAGGAGCTTCAATTAATGGGACATTAATTAGATTCGTTTCTAAGCGTACGTTTACGGGATCCCCTACTGGCATCTCAACTTGCCAACTAAATTGAGCTAAGTAGCCAGCAGCTAACTGACTGCTAACATGTTCGAGCCCCGCTAGTAAGTTTTCCTGGGTAAGTTGATCAGCGGTTAAGCCTTGTGAAGCAACTTGAATGCGTTCTGCTTCTAACTGTGTAAGTAATTCGGTAACTGTCATTTCCATTATTTGTGTCTCTTCCTCCATCGTGCCTCGTGAGCTTTGGTCCGTTGATTAAAGCCATCGACAATCCCAGTTAAAGCTGTCATCACGCCGATTACTCCAATAAGCTGTGTTAAAATCCCTAATCCTGAAAAGCGTGCACTCACTTGTAAAATTCCGCCTAAGGAAAGGACTCCAAAATAAAGCATCACTATAATCGTCCCGTAAGAAGCAAGCATGGTTTGGGTATATTTGGCGATAATAATGACCGCTTCTAAAATCGTCATTAGAATAATCCGCCCCCAGATCGCCCCACTCAACAAAGAGGTACCAATTTGAACTTGCATTAAAATTTCAATTAGACAAGCCATGAGCCAGCTGATCAAGGTGACGAAGGCAAATCGTGTTTCTTCTTTCATAATTGCTCCCCTTGCATTATTCCCAACAATTCTACCTGATTGGCAATCAATCTGCAATTCATCGAGTAGAATTAAGTTTTTATGTGAATTTCTTAATAAAATCAATTATAATAAAGAAAAGCTGTGTGGAGGGGAAACATTATGCAACTTAAAGAATATCATCATATTTTGGTGCCGGTCGATGGGTCCAAAGCCACCGAAGCCGTCGTTGCTCAAGCAGCAGTCATGGCGAAAGCCCACCACGCTAATTTAGAACTCTTGAATGTCGTTCAAGTAGCTCAATTTAGCGATGGAATTATTTCGGGAATTTCTTTGGATAAAGATCAAACCTACAACCTCATTAATCAAGCCAATGAACGTTTACAGGATCTTAAAAAAGAACTAGAAGACGCTGGCGTGGAAAAAGTCGGCGTCCATGTCCGTTTTGGTAATCCTAAACAAGTGATCGCCCATGACTTCGTGGAAGATCACCAGATTGATCTAATCGTGATGGGCGCCACCGGATTATCAGCGGTTGAACGGATGGTCGTTGGCTCTGTTACCCAGTATGCAACGCGCAATGCCGATGCAGATGTCTTAGTCGTTAAGATCAATAAGGATGATTTTAAGGTCAAGAGTTCGTCAGACGAACCGATTGTTGGACTATAGAATTTAATTAATGGCAAAGCAGCTGGCGAAGGAACTTCATTCTTCGCCAGCTGCTTTTCTTTATTCAACTCCTTTTAAAACTTGAACCATGTCCAACTTTCGAATTCGTCGACTTATCAACAGACTCGTTGATAAGGAACATAGCCAAACAAAAACCGACGCGAGTGTCATCGTCACCCTAACCAAATATACTCGGACGTGAAAGACCTTTTATTTATACCCGATAATGAATTCAAACCAACCCTTAAGTTGTCAAGATTATAGGCCATTCCGCTTTTCCATTAATTTTCGGAATGCTAATTCTTTGCCACCAACGTGTTCAATTTTTATTAGAGTTTCTATCTCCGATAAATCTGATCGTTGTAATGCATCAATCAAGTCTTTTTGACTTCTATCGTACGTTAACACTTGACCATGACCTGCTGCCAAACATTGTAAAAATAAACGAGTCGACCTTCCGTTTCCCTCTCTAAATGGGTGCAAAAAATTCAGATCGTTTAGTAAATCTGCATATATTTTTCTGTTAATCGGAATTGATAATGGTAAGGATTTCAATTCATCATTTATATGATTAATACCACTGGATAAAGCATGGACCTCCAGAAAATGAAAACCTCCTTTAGCCAAATCGTAGTCACGTATCTCTCCTGCCCATTCGTAAATGGAACCAAACAACAATAAATGGATTTTACACAAATCATCAATGGACTTAGGAATTCTTTGCTGATTTAAATATAAATAAGAGTATCTTGAAACCACAGTATATTCATATATCCTTAGTTGCTCAGCATTACGAACATCAAGTTTATTTCTTAGAGTCCCATTCGAATAATTAAATTTATCCATAATTACTCGTCACCAAATATTTCTTTATATCGTGCTATGTATTCGGGATCTGGATTATGAGCAAATCTTAATAGATCTTCGATATCTTGCTTAGTTGGCTCCCAACCTTCCATCACATTATTTTCTACCGCAAATCTAATTTGTTGGTACATCTCATAATTATCGATTTTAACGCCTTGGATCGTCATTAAATCATCATTGGTTTCTAATTCGAATTTAGAAGGATTTATAATATCTAATAGTTGGCCAGCTGACATATACAACGGTTTAGCTACAGCATCCAATATTTTAATTGACCAAGAATCAATAGGTCTATTTAATGTTTGATTAATAGTCGCTAAACTAATTCCACTTGTTTCAGCTATCATAGTTTGAGTGATTTGATTATCATCTAATAAATTTTTCAATGTAACATTCATCATTTTAATCACCTCACTTATATGATACCATATTTTAATATGGTTTTTCATAAAAATCCCCCTAGCTCCTATCTCAGAACTAGGGGGATTTACATTACTTCTTTAACGCTTCTTCAACCTCAAAGCCCATTGGAATAGATGGCATGGCGCCATATTTTTGGACAGTTAAACTAGAAGCTCGTTGGGCATAGGTAATTGCTTCATCCAGGTTATCTAAACTTGTTGAAAGTTGGGAAGTTAAGGCCCCAATGAAGGTATCACCCGCCGCAGTAGGGTCAACGGCTGTGACCGTAAAAGCCGGCACGATTCCTGCTTGATCCTTGGTAGCATAGTAAACCCCGCGTTTCCCTAAAGTAATTAACACTACTGGGATCCCCATTGCTTGGAAATGTTGGGCGATCAGATCCAACGAAGCTTCATCAGTTAACTTGACCCCCGTCAATAATTCGGCTTCCGTTTCGTTGGGTGCGACCACATCCACATATTGGGCTAATTCAGGAATCAATTGACTGGCCGGTGCAGGATTTAAAATCGTCACGACTTGATGTGCTTTCGCCCGCTTAAAAGCTTCCAAGGTCACCGCTTGGGGCGTTTCAAATTGAGCAATCATAAAATCAACGTCTTCAAAAACTTGATCAGTGCCATCCAAGACGCTGGTAGTCATTGCTTGATTGGCTCCACCATACACCATGATATTGTTTTGGCCCTCTTCATTAAGAGTTACTAAGGCTGTCCCCGTTCCATGATCCATATTCGTGGTTAAATGCGCCGTATAGATCCGCTCATCGTCTAAGCACTCACGCATTAGCTTTCCTTCATCGTCATTACCGACACTTCCGATAAAGTAAGTTTTCGCCCCTGAACGGGCGGCCGCAACCGCTTGATTCGCGCCTTTTCCCCCGGGAGCTGAACTCCGACTAATGGCCGAAATTGTTTCACCCGGTTCCGGGAAACGGACAACACGATAGGTCGTATCCACGTTCAAACTCCCTAATACCGCCACTCGATTTACCATGATCTGATCCTCTTTTCGATTATTTACATCTTTAATTTTACCAATAAAAAAAGGCGTGTGAAACCGCTTTTTTGGTTCACACGCGCTTGATGGTTAATTTACTTTAAATTAAGACGTTCTTTAACTAAGGCTTCTACTTCTTCAGCCGTATCAAGATTTAAGGCATCGTCAACTAATTTTGCACATTCCGTCGTGTCTAACTTCGACATCATACTCCGAGTCCGTAAGATGGAAGTGGCGCTCATCGAGTATTCATCAAGGCCCATCCCCATTAGCAATGGTAAGGCGAGTTGATCCCCAGCCATTTCACCACACATGGCAGCTTTAGCATCATGCCGGTGAGCTGCATCAATCACATGCTTGATTACACTTAAGAGTGCCGGGTTCAATGGTTGATAGAGATAAGAAACCGCATCGTTACCCCGGTCGGCTGCAAAGAAGTATTGGATCAAGTCGTTAGTCCCGATACTAAAGAAGTCAACTTCCTTGGCTAGGGCGTCAGCGTTCACGGCAGCCAATGGAACTTCGATCATCATCCCAATCTTAACGTTATCCCCTAAACTAGGGTGATCTGCTTGAACTTCCGCCTTGGCTTCTTCGTAAATTTGCTTTGCCGCCCGTAATTCAGCGACAGTCGCAATCATTGGGAACATGATTTCAATTGGACCAAATTCTGAAGCCCGAATCAAGGCCCGTAATTGGGTCTTAAACATATCTGGTTGTTCCAAACAAATCCGGATGGCCCGGTAACCCAAGAATGGATTCAATTCTTCCGGAAGAGGCATGTAATCTAATGGCTTGTCACCACCGATATCCATCGTCCGGACCACGACTGGTTTACCATCCATCCCAGCTACGGCCACCTTGTAGGCCTTGAATTGTTCTTCTTCAGATGGGAAGTGGTCGCTACTCATGTATAAGAATTCTGACCGGAATAACCCGACCCCGTCAGCCCCTTGGGCCATGGCATCTTCCACATCGTCAGGAGTCCCAATGTTAGCCGCAATTTCAAAGTCCTTACCATCCTTAGACTTGGATGGTGCATCGACCATCTTAGCCCATTCAGCCCGTTCTGCTTCAAAAGCGGCTGCCTTATCTTCGTATTCCTTCACTTCGGCTTCACTTGGGTCAACAATCGCATCCCCATTTAAACCGTCAACGATCACGGTTTGACCTTGCTTAGCAGTGGTGGTGATTTCTTGTGAACCGACAATGGCTGGAATCCGTAGAGTACGTGACATAATCGCCGCATGGCTCGTCCGGCCCCCAAGGTCCGTGACCATCCCTTTGACATACTTGGCGTCCATTTGGGAAGTGTCGGATGGGGTAATTTCGTGCGCCACAATAACCACTGGGTGATCAATTCCGGCGATGTTAGGTAATTCCTTGCCCATTAAGTTACTCATGGCCCGTTTAGCCACATCCTTAACGTCAGCAGCCCGTTCTTGCATGTAGGCATTATCAGTCATGGCCGCTAACATATCTGAGAAGTTAGTCGTTACCTTATCAACGGCTTCTTCGGCGCTGGTTTGGTTTAATTCAATATCATCTTTGATTTGTGAGAGCATTTCCGGATCGGAGAGGATCGCAATATGTGCATCAAAGACGGCTAATTCTTCATCACCTAACCGGCTCTTGGCATTTTCCTTGATGGTTTCTAATTGACTGATTGAGTCTTGGAAGGCCTTTTCGACCCGCGCATATTCCGCCGCGGTGTCGTCAACCTTCTTCTTGTCGTATGACAAATCAGGATCAACTAAGAGATAGGCTGGGGCAACCCCAATCCCATCACTAGCAGCAATTCCTTTTACAACTTGTGACATAAACATTGTCCTCCTTCACATCTTATGTGATAACCGTTTAACATAACACTTATACATTATAAACCGCTTTCATAGATGAAACAATTGATTTTTCGGAAAATGATTCCTTTTTAACGCTTACTTAAACGTTCATATAATTCATGTCCAACGACATCATTCGTCCACATCCACGCAATATGACCTAAGGCTTCGGAAAGGTGTTCTTCAAAAGGCTGATCCTTAGCGGCGGGAACAGTCCCCATTGCCGGCATAATTCCTAAATGAAAGGCTACCCAGACGGCTAAGCCAAAAATTGAACCATCACCAACTCGTAAATATTGACGGTTTTCGGATAATACCTCATAAATTATGGCAAAAGATATTGAAAAGCCAAAGTGAACTAGATAACTAGTAATAGGCAAATCATGTCCTGAATAACGATATGTTAAATGGGTTATTGATTTGGGAATTCCCATTTGTTGCAATAATTTTTGGGGTGGGTTAGTCTCATCACGTTCTTTAGTTCGTGGTGGCAAAATATTTTCCCATCCAAGTTTCACTAATCCCGATACTACCCCTGCAGCTGTTCCTGCAATCATTGCTTTTTTCAAATAGTCTTGTTTCATATAAATCACCTCATGTCTGTTTCATTATACATCATAAGTCTTCACCATGCGGTTGACTAAGAGTTCATGCATCTTATATTTTATACGACAACAAAAAAGCTGATATTTAGGGGTAGATACCCTGAATATCAGCCTAGCAATGTAAGTGTATTAGACAAATTCAATCCCTAAATTACGATTGAAACTCAAACGATGCGCTTCAATCTTCTCTCTTTCATTATCGATGGGCCTTCATCAACTCAACCCCACTCGATCGACCTACGATCACCAGATCAACCGCATCAAGAAAGAGTCCATGTTCCACAATTCCTGCTGTTGACGCTAAATCCCTTGCTAAGGCATGGGGATGGGCAATGACACCTGTTTTTAAATCAATTATTTGATTCCCCTCATCGGTCTTAAACAATTGGTCTCCTTGCATTCGCCATTGCGGATGATAGCCGCGATCGGCCAATATTTGGAATAACTTTTGCGAACCAAACGGGATGACCTCTACTGGAACTCCGAAACGACCAATCCGGTCAACCAATTTGGATTCATCAATAATCCATACATTCCGCGTCGATGACTGATTAACGATCTTCTCCCACAAGAGCGCCCCACCGCCCCCTTTAATCCCTTGAAAATCAGCATCTACCTCATCCGCCCCATCGATCGTGAGGTCAATTTGCCGCACTTCATCGATCTGACGACAATCGATGCCTACTGCCTGAGCCAATTGCATGGTCTGCCGAGACGTGGTAACCGTTTCAATTTGTAATGGTTCTTCTTGCATTCGTTTCCCCAGGGCCTTAATCAAATACGCCACTGTGGAGCCACTGCCAAGCCCAACAACCATCCCCGATTCAATTTGATCAACAGCCGCTTGGCCGACCAAAGCTTTTAAATCATTTTGATTCATTTCAATGATGCCTTTCAATTATTTGATAGCGCTTTCTCACACATTCAAATTATAGCTTTTCCACCCCTGAATGAACAGACATATTCAAAAAAAGAGATTACCAATTGGTAACCTCTTTTTTATCACATTTACAATGTGTTTTAAGTCAATTGTAATTACTTAAGCCCCGTCCACTTCCAGTTAGTAACTTCAGGTAAGTCCTTACCTTCAGCATGAACGTAAGCAGTGTGCTTAGCAAGCATGTTGTCCATTTCTTGAACAAATGCCGTTGCCTTTTCTTCGTAACCAGCAACCTTTGAGATTGCGTCCTTAGCAAGGTCGAACCGGTCAAGCTTGCTCATAACCCGCACATCAAAGGTTGAAGTGATGTCACCATTTTCACGGTAACCATGAACGCTCAAGTTGTGGTTGTGACGGTCAAAGAAGATACTTTGAAGCATGTCTTGGAAACCACTCCAAGCAAAGATCACTGGCTTGTCAGCCGTGAAGTAATGGTCAAATTCAGCATCTGAAAGCCCTTCTGGGTTCCGACTTTGTGACATCAACTTAAGTGGTTGAACCACGTTGATGAAACGAATCTTCAATTCAGGGAAGGCCTTGTGTAAGATGTCAATCGCAGCCAAGGCTTCTTCGTTAGGTTCCGTCCCAGCAGCTGCAAAGACAACATCTGGTTCTGCCCCTTGGTCAGTAGATGCCCAATCAACGTAGCCTAAACCATTGTTAACAATCGTCTTAGCTTCGTCAAGTGAGTACCATTGTGCCCGTGGTTGCTTGGAAGTAACGAATAAGTTAATAACATCTTGGTCGTTGAAGGCCACGTCAGAAACTGCCAATAATTGGTTGGTATCAGCTGGAATGTATTCCTTGATTAATTCTGGACGTTCCTTTTCAAACAAGTGCGTTAACAGACCTGGATCTTGGTGAGTGTAACCGTTGTGGTCTTGTTGGAAGACCGTGGAAGTATCCACAAAGTTCAAGGCTGGGATGGACTTCCGCCAGTATTGTTCCTTAGCCTTACGTAACCACTTCATGTGTTGAGTCAACATAGAATCAACAACCCGACCAAAGGATTCGTAAGTAGCGAAGAATCCGTGACGACCAGTCAAGGTGTAACCTTCTAACCAACCTTCAGCTTGGTGTTCGGAAAGTTGTGAATCGATCATCCGACCTTGTGGTGCCAAGTTTTCATCGTTTGGTTCATGAATGTTTTCCATCCATTGACGCTTGTCTTGGTCAAGCACCGTGTAAAGACGGTTGGACTTGGATTCATCAGGACCGAACCCACGGAAGTTGTTCGGGTTCAATTCCATCATCTTAGCAAGGTACTTAGCCCATTCAATCATGTCTTGAGCAACCACTGAACCTGGTTGGTCAAACTTCAGGGCAAAGTCGTTGATGTCTGGCAATGCCAATGGCTTTTGGTCTGCCCCACCATTAGTAGCAGGGTTAAGAGCCATCCGTTGGCTACCTTCAGTAGCGTTAGCCAAAACTAATTCAGTTGGGTGACCATCTTCGTCAAACAATTCTTCTGGCTTGTATGACTTCAACCAATCAACTAACATGTCAACGTGTTCCATGTCGTCTTGTGAAACTGGTAGTGGAACTTGGTGAGCCCGGAATGAGTTTTCAATTGGGTTCCCATCAAGATCAGTCGTTGGACCAGACCAACCCTTAGGTGCCCGAACAACAACTACTGGCCAAGCTGGCAAGGAGTTGTCATTGTTTTCCCGAGCGTTCTTTTGGATAGCCTTGATTTCTTCAACGGCAGCATCCAATTCCTTAGCCATTTGTTCATGAGTTTCCATGATGTCCTTGTAACCACTGAATGGATCGTCAGACGTCTTGTAAGCAGAAACAAAGTGTGGCTTCCAGCCCATTCCTTCGAAGTACTTAGTAAGTTCTTCGTCGCTCATCCGGGCAGGAATAGTTGGGTTAGAAATCTTGAACCCGTTTACTTGAAGGATAGGCAACACAGCCCCATCCTTAATTGGGTTGATGAACTTGTTTGAGAACCATGAAGTAGCCAATGGGCCAGTTTCGAATTCCCCATCACCGATTTCAACGGCAGCGATTAAGTCTGGGTTGTCTAAGATTGCCCCAACCCCATGAGAAAGGGCGTAACCAAGTTCCCCACCTTCGTGAAGTGAACCTGGTACTTCTGGAGCAGCGTGTGAAGCAGTCCCACCTGGGAATGAGAAGTGCTTGAACAACTTAGCCATCCCGGCTTCATCTTGAGTAAATTCTGGGTAAAGTTCCGTGTATGAACCATCGATGTATGAGTTAGTTTGCATAACTTGACCACCGTGACCAGAACCTTCGATGTAGAACATGTTAAGGTCATACTTCTTAATTGCCCGGTTTAAGTGAGCATAAATGAAGTTTTGTGGTCCGATCGTACCCCAGTGACCAATTGGCTTTGGCTTCACGTCAGATGGCTTTAATTCCCGACGTAATAATGGGTTGTGCATTAAGAACATCGCACCAGCTGAAAGATAAGTGGTTGCGCGCCAGTAGGCGTCAACGCTTTCCAAGTATTGCTTGGAATCGTAATCTACAGTCATAGATATTATCTCCTTTAGATAAAAAGTAACTACTACGTTTGACTTATAAACGCATTGTAAACTCGCACATTGCTCGAATTTACAAAGACTATCATAACGGTTTTGGCGGAAATGTCAACCTTTTTAGAAATTGGACCGGTCCAATTTTAAGAAAACTTATATATTTAACCATATTGCTGAATTAAATAAGCTTCGATGACTTGTAAGACCCCATCTTCATCATTAGACGGCGCTAAATTTTGGGCCGCTTTCTTGACGATCGCCATCCCATTGGTCATGGCATAACTGTGCCCGACAAATTCCAACATCGATAGGTCATTTTGACCATCTCCAAAGGCCATTAGCTCACTTGCCTGCCAGTGATTGGCTTGGCATAATTTGGCGAGGCCCGCCGCTTTATCTTGGCCAGTAATAATCAAGTCGAGATCATCATAGCCACTGGTAACGGCAGTAACTCCCTGAATATGATCATTAATGTAGGTCTGGAGCTGGCTAGTCTGATCCACGGGAACCTTGATTTGCATCTTAACGATCGGTTCGTTAACTTCTTGTAAATCATCAATTCGTTTCAAACCCAGATAATGGTGCTTGACGGAGTCAAAAAACTCATCATCTTTTTCACCCATCAAATAAGCTTGGTTAAAGCCCGAGAGAATAAATTGACTATCGGGCAAGTCTTGATGTAGCCGGAATACATCTTGAATCGCGCTTGAAGTCATTTGCTCACAGGATAGCACCTGTCCAGCTTGGATCACTTCAACCCCATTTTCAGCTACATAGGCGAGCTCGGCTTGGACCGGAGCAAACTGCTTTTTTAATTGGTAATGTGGATTCCCACTGGCCGCAATCAAGGTAATCTGATGGTCCTGTAACTGACGAAAGACTTTTAAAAAGCGATCGTGATTATAAGTTCCATCAGAATGTAAAAAGGTCCCATCCATGTCAACAGCAATTGCTTTAATCATTTTTAATCTCCATTAATGTTGGTAAAAGTGTTGTAACGTAGATATTGGTAGTGAAAACGCATATTAGACACCTCAAAAGGCGTTCCATCGTCTAAAAAGAAGACCCCATCCAAAACCGCTACCGGTTCGGTTGGCTTTAAATCCAACAACTCTTGGTCCACGGCTGTTGAAGGTGCTGCCGATACCGAAACATAAGAGCGGGTAACCGTCTTACCCAAGGCAGCTTCGATATAATTAAAGACCGATCCTTGAACCACTTCTTCTGAAATCGTTGGCGCAATCTTAATCGGGATATAACCCGTTTCCAGGATGAAGGGTTGATCATCAATATAGCGAATCCGTTTGATCTCATAGACAAAATCGGTTGGGTTCAAGAATAGGTCCGTTTGAACCTCTTCGCTGGCCGGGATTACTTGAAAGGACTTAACCTCAATGCACTGGGTTTTTCCGTCGAATTGGTAACTATCCGTAATTCCTAGATTGGATCCTTCATAAGAAAACATTGCCTGTTTCTTTAAGTATAAAGGGTTAATAAAGGTTCCCGAGCCCCGCTTTTTAAAGATAATGCCTTGGCGCACCAAAATTTCTAAGGCCCGTTTGATTGAGCTACGGCTAACCGCATACTGTTGACTCAAGCTCCGCTCATCCGGCAGTTTCATTTCCGGGTACTCACCATGCATGATCTTTTGTTTTATATCTTTCATGACGGTGCGGTATACTAAATCTACCATTTAAATTTGACTCCTTTAGTCATTCACTATTTTTATATTATATCAGTCCAATTTATTTGTGGATACTAATTACATATTAATTGGATCGAACCACTTTTGCTTACGGAGGTACCAATCTTGAGTAAGAAAAAAGGGATCAAAAAGACCCAGGTCGAACAAATTTTAGATAAACATCATATTCCATATCAGCAGGCTGCTTTTGCGACCACCCAGGATGGCGACAGTGCCCGCTCCTTAAAAATGGATCATCAGGGCATTGATGACCATCTCATCTATAAAACCCTTGTTTTGAGGGGGAACGTCACAGGACCGCTGGTCGGCGTCGTGCCCATCGATCGACATCTTGACGAAAAAGCCCTGGCACGAGTTTCCGGCAACAAAAAGGTCGAAATGGTCCCCTTAAAGGATCTCTTGAAAACCACCGGTTATGTCCATGGAGCTAATACACCGATCGGGATTTATGAAAAATACCATTACCCGATCTTTATTGATAATGAAGCTCAAGCAACCCCTACAATTTACGTTTCTTCTGGACAAGTGGGGCGTTCCGTCCAACTCAAGGCTAGTGATCTAGCCGACCTCGTAGACGCTACCTTTGCCGACTTACAGAAATAGCTTATGGAAAATTTAATTAATATCTTCTTTGTAATTTTAATTTGGATCATTGCTATCCCCACGACTTTAAGCATCGCCCTTTGTTATGTGGGTCGTCTCAGCAAAACTGCGACCGTTCGCTTTGGTGGATTTTATGGTCAAATTATTTTTGGTGGAATCGGCGTCATGATCCATGAATTAAGTCACCTATTAATGGCCTTACTTTTTCGTCATCATATTACCGGCTTTCGGTTGCTCCATATCCCGCGGAAAAACGATCCCAACGATCGCGCCTTAGGATATGTCAACCACACTTGGAATCCGCAAAGTTTTTACCAACAAGTTGGGAACCTTTTTATTGGGATCGCCCCCCTCTTTGGCGGGATTGCGGCTCTTCTAGCAACTTTTCGTTGGCTGACGCCGGGAATGTACGATTGGTGGTTAACCTTGATGGGCAGTGAACACCTGGTGATTGCCAATCAAACCCCTTGGTGGCAATATTTAATCGCCATCATCCTAGTAATTCATATTAGCGTGGGTTGTTTTGATCTTAGTCGCGCTGATTTACAAAATTCCAAGCAAGGCTTAATTGTTGCCCTTGGCTTAGTTGTCGTCATTACTCTTATTTTAAGTTTATTGATGTCGGCAAGTACTTTTCAAACCGCTATCTTCTCATGGTTCCCAGTGGTTTATTGGGCCTTTGCCTTAGCAATTGCCTGTAATTTATTAGTCTTGTTAGCCTTTTATTTAATGTATCTATTTAAACGTTAATTCAAGAAAGAAGGTTTTACCTATGTCTCAGTCCTTATCCGCTTGTACCACGGTTTTAGTCGGTAAAAAAGCCACCATTGATGGCTCTACCATGGCTGCCCGTAATGATGATACTTTTAAGCCCTTAACGCCCCAGCGAGTGGTGGTTTATCCCAAATATAGGCAACACCCGAATCAAGTACATTCGTATTTAAACCATTTCGTTGGTGAGCGACCGGCGGAGGGCGCACGTTATCAAGGGGTCCCGAACGTGAATTACGAACAAGAAGGGGTCTTTGATGAAAATGGCTTCAACGAATTTAATGTTGGCATGAGCGCCACCGAAAGTGTTTATGCTAACGAACGCGTCCTCGCTTTTGACCCACTAAATACTGAATCTGGGATCAACGAAGACGTGATTGTTGCAATGACTCTTCCCTTTATTCACTCTGCCAAAGAAGGGGTCCAATACCTTGGTCAATTAGTTGCCCAATATGGTTCTGCTGAAGGAAATGGGGTCATTTTCGTTGATCGTGACGATGTCTGGTATATGGAGATCGTTACCGGTCATCACTGGGTCGCCCAACGGATTCCTGATCAAACTTATGCCGTCACCGGTAATCGGGTCGCCATCCAAGAAGTTGATTTCACCGATCCCCATCAATTCATGTGGTCAGACGGCATCCGTGACTTCGTTGATCAACATCATCTTAATCCTGATTTAACGGGCTGGAACTTCCGCCATATTTTTGGGACCGCCACTAGCTTTGATCAACACTACAATACCCCTCGGCAATGGTATGGTCACCGCCTATTAAAACCAAGCCTAGAACTAGACCCCACGGATTTCGATCTGCCCTTTATCCAAGAACCTGATCGCAAACTATCCTTAACTGATGTGGAAGCCGTTCTGTCGAGTCACTATCAAAACACTCCTTATGATCCCTTGGGACATGGGAGTGACGCTGATAAGCATCGATTCCGACCGATTTCATTAAATCGGACCCAAAATTCACATATCCTTCAGGTTCGTCCTGACCTACCGGAAGTGGCTTCGACGATCATGTGGATGACGCTGGGTATTCCAACTTTCACTCCCTATGTACCTTTCTTTGGCAATGCTGATACCTTAGATGCCGCTTATCGGCTAACGCCGCCAGAAATGAACCTTGATTTCAAGAGTGCCTACTGGATGTACCGAGGACTTTCTATGCTTGTCGAGAGCCATTATGCCGAGTTTATTCAGGCTGACTACGACTATCTCAAAGGTGCTCGCGAGTATCTGTATCGGTTTGTTGAAGATACCGCGCATCAAACGGCTGATTTAACTGCCAACGAAGCAATTCAAGTCTTAAATACGGCTTCTACCGAACTAACGACGGAAATGGCCAAGCGCACTAAAAAATTAATGAGCCAACTAATGATGCAAGGACTCGAATTATCCAAATTAACTTTTAAGATGGATGCTAATTTATAAATTAAAATCAGGTCGCTAACCCAAATTAAGGTTTAGCGACCTGATTTTAATTTCAGCGAAACTACTGTTTTCATTACGGCAAACTTAATTTTATCAACAAACAACACCGGTTGGGCTTGCCAAGGTTGATTAGGGAGATAAACCACCCGGTGCTGATTTTCATACCAATTCTCCTCGTTTAGTTCCGTTAACGGAACTGGATAATTGTCTACCGTAAAGTTTCCGGCAGCAATTAACTGAGCCAACAAAAATAATTCTTTACCAAAAGTAGCCGCGGCAATACTACCGAGACCAGAACCAAGGAGGCGCAGATTATTGGACCGTAAATAGTTGGCCGGTAAAGTCACTTTAGGTCCAGCAATGCTCCCAATTTGGACCCACTCTAACAAGCGATCATGCTCTGTCCGTGCAGCTAAAAGGGCCGTCATCAGGTCGGCAGCTGGCTGACCATACAAGTAATCCAAAACTACATCTACATCCGCATATGGTTGCAGATTTTGTGCTAAGTGATCATCCAGTAAGACCCGCCCATCTAAATTTAATTGTTGCAAAGCCTCCGCATTCCGGGCGACACCGATAATCGCTTGGGCGCCTAAATAACGGGAAATTTCAATCGCTAATTTACCGGCATTCCCCGTCGCTCCTAAAATTAGCACTTTTTTACCTTTAACCCCTGCAGACAATTGTTGCCGAATTGCCATCCACGATGATAAAGCTGGATTCATCGAAGCTGCCAAACTAGCAGCATCCGTGGATAACGGCAAAGGTAACAGATGGTGTTGATCTACCAAGGTATACTGAGCAAATGACCCGTATTGCCCTTCTGAACCCATAAAATAATATAATTTTCCATCGTCAGTTTGGCCAACCCCATCTAACCCTGCTACAAAGCCAGTTGCTTGACCTGCGGAGTAATGACTCCCATTCGCCCGCGAACGGGTCACATTATTGATACTGGCCGCTAATACCTTGATTAAAACTTGACCTGCTTGGGGTTGTGGAACTTGGATTTCTTTGATTTGCGGGATCTTATTAAAATCTTCAACCACCGCAGCTTGCATTGTTGATTTCATCAGTTATCATTCCTTTCTTTTTATATTACCGGTAATTTATTTTAATTATACCTAGTTGTGCTATAATGTCAATATAAATTACCCGTAATTAAAAAGGAGAATAATTATGATTACTTTCCAAGACCTTCGTCAGGTCCTCCAGCACTTTGATGAAGCTAGCGAATCCCGGCGACAACAATTAATTCAAACGATTATCCAGGAGCAAGCAACGCCTTTGCCTCAGGACCTTACAGATCGTTTTAATCAGGACCGCTTTTCACATTCTGAGATGAAATTACTTTCCTATATCGATAATCACGGCGGCGAATGTTCTTATCAGCAATTAACCCAGGAGCTCGAGCTTTCTCAAGGGATGATTTCGCGTTATGTGAACCGACTAACTACCAACGGATTATTGGAAAAATTTCATCGTAATGGCAACAAAAAGTCCGTCTATTTAAAAATTACCCCTACTGGCCAGCAAGTCTCTCATATTCATCTGACCATGCATCGGCGCGAGGATGAATACTATAATCAAATCTTAGAAAAGATTGATGAAAATGACCTGCAAGCAACCCTAAATATCCTACAAAAATTATCATAGAACCTATCAAACAAGCCTTTTCATCCGCTAAATTTGTCGTTACAATAGTATATACAATCTCTTAAATCGAAAGGAAGACCTGCCATGGATCCACTATATTGCCTTTACATTTCCATCAGTGGAAATACCCGCTCCTTCATGCAACGCCTGAAGGAATACGCCCTCCAACTTCATACTATTAATCCTGATCAAGATTACCCACTCATTGATCTAAAGGAAATTTCCGATCAATCTATCCCCACTCGCGAAGACCGCCCCTTCTTCGTTTTTGTGCCAACCTACCTCGATGGTGGAAACGGGTTTGAAACTGGGACGACGGAAGTTATGACCAATTCCTTTGGTGAATACCTATTAGATGGCGATAACACTGATTTAGTCATGGGTGTTGTTGGCAGTGGTAACAAGAACTTCAACGAACAATACTGCTTAACGGCTCGGAAGTACGCTAAAGAATGTCACAGTGAGGTCATTGGCGATTACGAACTCCGCGGTACCGATGAGGATATTGAGCGAATTTACCACCAATTAGTACAAGTAGCCAAGAACTATCGTAATAAGTAAACAAAAATAGGCCGGGAAACCGACCTATTTTTGTTTACTTGTTATTGAGCGCCCAGCGATATGGAAAATTAGGATCATCTAAGGACCATGTTCCGATCACTTGACCATCGGGACCGATTACTTTAACAATCGTCGTGGATGAGGATGAATTATTACTCGTTCCACTCTTGGAACACGAACCAGTCGATGAACTTGTTGTGTCTGCCGCGGATAATTGAGATTGCGCAGCTTTTAAATCAGCCTGAGCCTGGTTAAGCTTTGTTTGAGCTTGGTCTAGCTTCTCTAGAGCGGCTTGATAGGCCGCTTGCGCCTGCGCTAAGCTTGTTTGTAAGCTAGCGCTTTGACTCGCATCCAGACTAGTCGTGGTTGTCGGTGCGGTCAAAATTGTTTCACCTCCCTTAGCCTGGAAGGTTGCCTGGTCTTTGATATAGGCACTGGCATCCGTAATATCAATAATATGAATTCGAGTATATAGATTCCCATCAGCTTCAATCGCATCCGTAGCTACGCCAAGATAAGTAATCCGTTGATCTGTTGGAGTTTGATCCCGGACAAAGTTATTGTATCTCAAGGTTCCAAGCAAGGAAACCGTATGACCGTAATTCGAATCAGCATCTTGGAAAAGCATCTGCATAATAGCTGTATAGAGCTGATTTTTCAAATCCGCCATGGTCGTGGTTGTTTCATATTTTCCAGTAGAATCCCAAAGGACATTAATTGCTAGATTCTCATAATACTGACTATTGCCACTAGTGGTCGCCAAACCATAGCCGCTCGCCACCGCATTAATCCCACTGTAGTAATGTTGTAAATCAGTATAACGATCATTTTGGTATTTATTAGCTACATCAATTGCCATCGCAACAGCTCCCGTCGTGACAACCACCCGACCAGTATAATCAACTAGACCTAACTGTTCCCGCGCTTGGTTAATCACCTCGGCCGCAAACCAGGATAATTCATCAGCCTGGCTAGTAGTTAAGTTAGTCCAATCGGCAGCGGTCGCTAAGTCACTAGCATCCGTATCCGCATATGAATTTAAGGCGTAACCTTGATCAAGTGCTTGCCCCCAAGTTTGCTGAGCAGCACTCAGTTGGGCACTAGTTGCATTGCTATTAGTCAGAATCTTTAAATAATCATTCGTCGCACTTTGCATAGCTGCATTCACGGTGACCGTTGGGGTATTCGCTGAACTGGCCGAAGTCGCCGTCAGTTGACTTTGAACGTTTTGGACCGCCGCAGAGGTTGAATTGACTGCCGCTTGTGCCTGATCGTATTCACTTTGCGCCTGGTCAACTGCCGTTTGCGCCGAATCCACATCTGACTGCGCCGTCTGAGCTGAACTTTGCTGGTTGGTAGCATTTGAGTTAGTAGCGACCGTGCCAGAACTATCCGCTTTGATGGTTGGCGACTGACTCCAGAAAATTCCACTCGCCAAGGCAGTTGTTGAAATAAGGGTTAAAATGGTCTTTTTCATAATTCACCATCCTTTCTAATTTTGGGGTTGCGTCATTTTAGCATGTCGTTGCCAATAAATATGTGTATTGAGTTATATACATAAATCAGTGTCAAGCCAGTATTTATCAATGGTTATCGGTTATCAGTCGTCGAAAATTTTTATTCGATTATTTGAAGTTATATCAAAAGTTATTTAAAAAGGCGTTTAAACAGGCCCTGCCAAGGATGGCAGGGCTTTCATTATTTTCAAACATATATTTATTTTCTTAACCTTAAGCCTGACTTTATAAAGCCGAAACTTATTTGATAACACAGAAATCTATTCACAAACCTATAAAAAGATCTTTTTCACAAAATTTATAGTGAATTTTCGAAAATAGTGCTAAATTATCTCCGCAACTTAATTATTTTAAATTATTCTTGATATATATCGTTAGTTATCCTACTTTCAGTTAAATTTCTAAATAAATATAATATATATTAACGCATAACTTTGTGAAAACTGACCCTGGTACCAAGGAGTAAATTCGAAAGGATTTCATTATGGATTTTAAAACACGCCGAAAATTATACAAAAGTGGTAAACAATGGGTCATCAGTACCATCTTTAGTGCTGCCGTTCTCTCAGGAATGATCTTCTCGAGTCAGCCAGTCACGATTCACGCCGACTCAACTCCAAGCATTACTAACTCCTCCAGCGCTGCCAGTATTGATTCTGCCCAAGTTGCTCGGGATCAAGCGATCGCAATTGCAGCAACCAGTCAATCCGCGGCTTTATCAGCTAATGCAGCTGCTGTAGAAGCAGTGAATGATCGGCTAGAAACAGCACAAAATAACTACAACGAAGCAGTAGCTAATGCGCCTGAAGTTACTAAAACGGTTGCCGCTAATCAACAAGCCGCCACTGGTAGTGATGATTGGAATCAATTAACGACGACCGAACAAAATGCGATCCAAGCCATTGTAACGACACCTGGAAATGAATACTATCAATCTTCGTATCCCGCTGAATTAGCCGGTATGTACCCCACCATCACGATTGGTGAAAACAGCACCAATGTCTTTAAAGACGGCGTAACCACCAATATTGTTGGTTCAGTCGACCAGCTCCCCTTAACCTTTTATCCTGGAATCTTACAGTACGATCCAACTAATGACACTTCAGCCACCGTTTCTGGACAACTGACCCGGGATCAAGTAATCGAATTAAATGACCTGTCCAACACTTGGATGAACTGGATGCGCAACTACATCTACAACACCCTGGGTTGGACCATTCAATCGGCCACAAGTGATGAAAAATACTCCAAAGATAACTTCCAAACCGCTGATAACCAATTATTAACTTTAAGTAGCCATTTAGACTACTTTAATGAAGCGCAGAATGTCGCTGCTGAACGTTCCGCCGAACAACTCGGTTACCAACACAGTGTTAATTTAAAGGGTCTCGATGGTTCGGGCTTCCGACGGGGTTCCCAATACACCTATCGGGCTATGGCCAATGATCGTCAGTTAACGGCCAATAAGAGTTCTTATGCCGGTGAAAACCTTTATGAGATCTCAGGAAAGACCATGTTGCAACTAGAGGTTGACCTCTACAACAAAATGCAAGCTATGCTGTGGAGTGAGGTACTACAAGAAACTCCTGACAGCACTAGTGAACACCCCGCCTATTACGTTAGTGGTCACCTGCTTAACACTTTGACGCCATACAATTCGGAAGCATCACTCGCTACTCAATACGTTGATGATGATACTTATTATGTTATTTGGGAATTTGCCGGTATTAAAAATGGTCAAGCCCTCACTGATAACGGCAAAGAGACCGTATCTTCGGGGATTATTGATCAAATCAAACAAGCCACTAGTCCGACTAGCAAAACTTACATTGACTACACTGGCGATAATATCGTGACAGCTCAAGAAGCCTTAACCGCAGCTCGACAAAATGCCCAAAGTGAATTGTCAACTCTGGAAGCAACCGCTGTTCAAATCAACCAAGATTACGCTTCGGCAGTTCAAGCGGCCAATGAAACCTACAATCTCGCTTTAGCTACGGCAACAGAGCAATCAAATCAGACTAGCAATGCTACGGACAATGATTCAGTTCTCTCATCCACTCCCGTAACTGCGATCCCTACTGACGATGACACCGCTGCTCCAGTGTCAGACAAGTCTTCCATGAGTGACTCTGTTTCTGAAACCTCGACGGCATCCGCTAGTGAAGAAACCAGTCAAAGCACTGCCGAAAACAGCTCAACGACTACGAGCCCCACAAGCGTTAGTTTAGCGACTACCAATTCAACAACTGCGTCGACTGTCTTAACACCTGCAACTTCTACAAGTGATTCAGTTGTTACAGCAGCGTCAACTCCCACTAACCTTACCAGTAATAACCAAGACGTTACTAATTCAACCAATCCCACCCCTGTCGAAAGCACCTCAACTGCTAGCAGTGAAATGGTTAGTCAAGAACCCGCTCAGTCAACTGCATCGTCAGCCGTGGCAAGCACTGCAAATCAGCTTAATCAAGTAAATGTTATCTCAGCTTCAACTGCATCATTAGCATCTGAAACCACATCTGTTGCCTCTACTAGCCAAGCTCCTCACATTCTTCCGGCTACCGCCACTAAAGCAACCAGCCTCGTGGCAATTTCTACCACAAATACGACCGCATCTGCTCAAAAGGCGACTAATGAAGACCAAAAGAACACTACCTTGACACAAACTGGCAATCAATCAACGGCTGTTTTTGCCTTCTTAATGGCTGGTTTGACTAGTTTCCTTAGCTTGATTGGCCTCCGTCGTCTTAAATAAATCCACTTAACAAAACTAGATTGGTATATAAAAACGAACCCCCTAAGTTAGACCAGCCATCCAACTTAGGGGGTTCGCTTATGCTACCCGGATTACTTTTTAACTATTTCAGATACTTTTCTGGGTCATCCAACAAGTCTTTTACTTGTACTCGTTGACGTTGATTATCAGTTACCGATTTGATTTCTAATTCTTCAGTTTCAACTTCGCGATCACCAACCACGACAAAGTATCGACTATTTTTCCGTTCGGCTTCTTTAATCTGCTTACCAAGCTTGATCCCTTGATAATCTTTATCAACTGCCAGACCTTGTTCCCGCAACTTTTGCATTAACTTAAAGGCGTACTGGTCACCAGTATGATTTGCGGATACGAAGAAAAGGTCCAGGGATGGTTGGGGGATAAAGGCCGGGTTTTCCTCTTCTAAGAGCAATAATAAACGTTCAAAGCCAAGGCCGTAACCGATCCCGCCTTCTTCTTCGGGGCCACCCAATTGGCCAATCAAACCATTGTAGCGACCACCACCACAGACGGTGACATAACCTCCCCCAAAGGCTTTGGAATCAGACATAATTTCAAAGATAGTATGGGTGTAATAATCTAAGCCCCGAACCATCGTTGGGTCCACCACATAATCAATCTCAAAATCATCTAATAAACTCTTCACTTGGGCAAAGTAATTGGACGAGTATTCATTTAATGAGTCCATAATTGACGGCGCATTGGCCACAATTGCTTGATCATGCTCATCTTTACTATCTAAGACCCGTAGTGGATTCTTTTCTAGCCGAGTTTGAGAATCTGCACTTAATTCATCTTTATAGGGGGTTAAGTAGTTGACCAAGGCAGCATGATAGGCCTCTCGTGATTCGCGATCTCCCAAGGTATTAATTGCCACCCGTAAATTATTAATCCCTAGCCGCTTAAAGAAGGTTAAGGCTTCTAAAATGACTTCGGCATCAATTTGTGGCGATTCACTATTTAAGGCTTCACAGCCGATTTGCGTGAATTGGCGTTGCCGACCAGATTGAGGCCGTTCATAGCGAAACATCGGTCCAATATAAAACATTTTATAGGGTTTTGGATATTCTGGTCCAAAAAGTTTGTTTTCCACATAAGAGCGGACCACCCCAGCCGTTCCTTCAGGTCGCAAGGCAATGTGACGGCCACCTTTATCATCAAAGTCGTACATTTCCTTGGTGACAATATCCGACGTTTCGCCAACGTTTCGCGAATAAACATTAAATTCCTCAAACATCGGTGTCCGAATTTCTGAATAACCATATTGATGAAAGGTCTCCCGAGCGACTGCTTCCACCTTTTGCCATAATTCACTATCCCCCGGTAAAATATCAGCGGTTCCCTTTGGTTTTTGATAGCGACTCTTTGCCTTTGCCATATTTTCCTCCAATTAACTTTTTAAATTATTAATTCCAAAAGAAAAACTCCCCCACGGCAATTACCTGGAGGGAGTTGATAACTCTGTGCCACCTCTGTTCGTGATAATCTCACAATTATCACCTCATTAAGTCGGTCTTGACTTACGCAACTAACGGAGCGGCCCGGATAATCTATTCTCAAGTGTGTATTCACGTTATGACCAGCTTTCAGCAGGACTGGATCTCTGTTCAATTACCATAACGCTTTCGGGTTTGAAATTATCATTTTCATTTAACTTATGATTGATTCTATTCAGCTCAGGCCCGCTTGTCAAGCCCTATCCTACAAAACCGCATCAACCATTCCTGCACTAATCTGCCAAGTAATTCCATAAGCATCCACAATCTGACCCATCTGCCCATCATTTTCCCGTTTTCCAAAGGGAATCGTGACCCGCTGTTGGTCCGATGCAGATAAACGTTGGAAGAGTTCCTTAGCCGCGCGTTCGTCATCATCAAAATCAAGCATAATAGCGATTCTCGATGAAACCTGTGGATCCGACATCAACGCATCCGCACACACAATCACTTGTCCTGCAATCGAAAATTCCGCTTGCATGGTCGTATCCATCATTTGATCGGGATCTAAGCCCATCGATTCGATTTGTTCCTCACTGAGGGGCCGGTGAGCAATGATCTCCGCACCAAATTGTTCAACGTAATAATCCATCGCCTTTTTCGCATTGTCAAAAATCAAGTATGGATATATTTTTTCCATATAATGCCTCCATTTCGCGATGGATAAATTATACGCAAGATCCGAATTTCCGTCAAACCAGGGCCTTTTACTATGATAGAATGATGGACGGAATTTACTTTAATTAACTGAGGAGCAAATCTATGAAAAAACGCCAATACAGTCGGTGGCTAGTTTTAGGAATCTTCTTACTTGCTGCTTGTATGCGCTCACCTTTTACTTCTTTACCATCCGTGATCAATCAAATTGCGGCTAGCTTCCATCAACCAGCCACTAATCTAGGAATCTTGACCACGGTCCCCCTAATTTGTTTTGGACTTTGTTCCACTATTGTACCGACTATCAGTCGCCGCTGGGGCAATGAAGTCACTTTGGGGGTAGCTTTGCTGATCATGGTGATCGGTTCTTTTCTCCGGATCTTTAATTTTGTAACTTTGATCTTTGGCACAATTTTAGTCGGAATTGCCATCACCTTTTTAAATGTATTATTGCCAGCTGTAATTACGGAAAATATTCCGCAAAAGATTGGTCTCTTGACCGGGATGTACAATGTTTCTTTAGCGATTTTTAGTGCAATTGGCGCCTATGTAATCACCCCGGTCACCCAAGCAACGAATTGGCAGACCGCCATTATCGGTTTTACCCTCCTGATTGGCGTGACCTTTATCGTCTGGTTGCCTAACCTGCGCTTTAACCACCGTCATTCCGGTCCTACCCCAGCAGCGACCCAAACGCGAATTTGGACAAATCCTCGAGCTTGGCTATTATTAATGTATTTTGGTCTCCAATCCTTTGCCTTTTATATCATCGTCGCTTGGCTTCCTTCGATTGCTATGGCCGCCGGGCTTTCAAATGCAACCGCCAGTTTAGTCGCGAGCGCTTTCCAACTATTATCGCTTCCAGCTGCCTTTCTCATTCCGACCATCACTCCCCGGTTTAAAAATCGAGTTCCCCTAGTTATTATGGCGGCCACTCTCCTATTAATCGGTCTGATCTTATTGCTCTGGCCACTTAAATCATTAGCTTACTTTATTTTCATCAGTTTCCTCTTGGGGACGGGAACCTCGGCCACTTTTGGGATTGTCATCACCCTCTTTGGCCTTAAAAGCCATTCGCCAGAAGAAACGAGCCGGTTATCAGGAATGGTCCAATCCGTTGGTTACATTCTCGCGGCTTTAGGCCCTGTGATTGCCGGAAATATCAAAGCGACGACTGGTAATTGGCAGGCCAGTTTATGGATGACCATTATCGTCGTCGTCATTATGATCGCTTTTGGCGCTCTGAGTGAACGACACCAATACATTAACTAGGATTTATTTTAAACTAGACCAATTCTAGACCAATTTAACAAAAAGCGATTACATGACCCTTTTTCAACCCAGACCTTTTTAGCCATCCAGGTTAAAAATCGCCGTATTAGTGCATTTATTAACAAAAAAGGCTATAATATCACATGTATTTAGATCACAATCATAAACATAAGGAGTGACGATTTTGGCTACCGAAATTAAAGCTGTTATCACATTGTTTGGGGCTACTGGTGACCTTGCGCACCGGAAGCTCTACCCATCATTATTTAACTTATTCCGCAAAGGGTTCCTCGCAGATAATTTTGCTCTACTAGGTACTTCTCGGAGTGAGTGGAGCGATGCCGATTTCCAAGCAAAGGTTCGTGAATCAATTAGTAAAGTTGACGAAGACCAAGCAGGTCAATACGACGCTTTCGTTAAGCACTTCTTCTACCAACCACATGATGTTACTAATCCTGAACACTACGATAAGTTAAACGAACGTATCGCTGAACTAGAAGATAAGTTCGCTACTGAAGGTAATCGTTTATTCTACATGTCCATGGCCCCACGATTCTTTGGGACTATTGCGGCTAACATTAAGTCCCAAGGATTGCTTTCTGACAATGGTTTTAACCGTCTCGTCATTGAAAAGCCATTTGGTCGTGACTTTGCCTCAGCTCAAGAATTAAATAAGGAATTAACCGAAACCTTTGATGAAAATCAAATCTTCCGGATTGACCACTACTTAGGAAAAGAAATGGTTCAAAACATCTCTGCCCTTCGTTTTGGTAATACTGCCATTGAAGCTCTTTGGAACAACCAATACATCGACAACATCCAAGTTACTTTAAGCGAAGACATGGGGGTTGAAGAACGGGCTGGTTATTATGACCAATCAGGAGCTTTACGGGATATGGTCCAAAACCACATCATGCAAGTGGTGGCCCAATTAGCCATGGAACAACCATTAACTTTCACCGACCAAGATATTCGGGCCGAAAAAGCTAAGGCTTTACGGAGTTTACGGAAGTACACCCCATCTGAAGCAGCTGCTAATTTTGTTCGTGGTCAATACGCTGCCGGTGACAACAATAACGAATACCGTAAAGAAGATGGGGTTGATCCAAAATCCATCACTGAAACATACGTGGCAGCTAAGTTAACCTTTGATAGTTACCGCTGGGCTGGAGTTCCTTTCTACGTCCGGACCGGGAAGCTTTTAGCTGGTAAGTTCACCCGTGTTGACGTTGTCTTCAAGAAACCACTTATTGACATTTTTGCTACTCCAGCCAATTCTAACGATCAAAAGTTAAACAACAACGTCTTAACTATTTACATTGATCCAACCCCAGGCTTTAGCTTAACCCTTAATGCTAAAAAGGTTGGTCAAGGTTATACCACTGAACCAATTGATTTGGCCTTTAGTCAAAGTGCCGAACAAAAGGATCTTTCGCCAGAACCATACGAACGGCTCTTCCACGATGCACTTGAAGGAAACAGTACCAACTTTGCTTCTTGGTCAGAAATCGCGGATGCTTGGCAATTCGTTGACGTCATTCGCCAAGTTTGGGACCACGAAGAACCAAACTTCCCGAACTACCAACCTGGTTCAATGGGGCCAAAAGAAGCTGATGAATTATTAGCTCGTGATGGTCGTCAATGGGTTTACTAAACTGAATTCTTAATTATTTAGCAGCTCATCCTTTGTCGGGATGAGTTTTTTATTACTCAATTTAAAATTCCCGCTTTCCTTATCAACCAGAATTGATTATTATTTGAATAGTAATATCTCAGCATTTAAATATATACACAGGAAATTAAGATGAAAGTAAATATCACAAATCTATACGGAATGGCAGCTAACTCAACTGCCCAATTAGCCCAAAACAAGGTCACCAACATTGCCAAGGAGCTTGGCTTTAACGAACTAGGCATCTACTACTATAATGCCCTGAGTGAGTCCGAAGAACAACGGGCTTCCCGTATTGATGGGATCTTAGCATCTGTTGGCGTTGGCGATATCATTATCTTCCAACTGCCAACCTGGAATGCCATTGAATACGATCGCCTCTTCTTGCAACGAGCTCGTGCCTATGGCGTTAAAATCGTCATGTTCGTCCAGGACATTCTCCCCTTAATGTTTAAGAGTAACTACCACGATTGGATGCCAGTTTTCGTTGATTTCTATGATCAAAGTGACTACTTGATCTTGCCGAGTCCAAATATGGAAACTAAATTGCGCGAAGAAGGGCTAACCATGGATCATGACCATATTATCTTCCAGCGTTTGTGGGATCACCCTACCAATTTTGAACCCCAACGGCCAACTTTTGAACGCAAACTTTCCTTTACTGGGCAGCCGGAGCGCTTCCCCTTCATCAAAAATTGGCACTTTACTACTCCAGTTGACGTATATACGATGGGCGATCCTGAACAATTCCAGGATTTAAATATTAATTTCAAGGGCTTTTATCCCGATGAGTTACTCTTATATCAATTAAATCGCGGCTTGGGCTTATGTTGGAGTGAGAATTCGCCAGAAAAAGATGAACGTGATTACTCAAGATGGAATGCCTCCTATAAGCTTAGTACCTATTTGGCAGCCGGGATGCCCGTCGTCGCTAATCGTGATATTTCATGCGCCGACCTCATCGAAGAACACCATCTGGGGATTTTAGCAGACACGCTCGCCGAAGCAGACCAATTAGTCCAAAGCCTAAGCGAGGATGAATACAACACCATGGCCGACAATGCCGTTAATCTTAGTTTCTTGTTGCGGCATGGGCACATCACCAAAGAATTATTACTGGAAACCGTCCGGCGGGTGCTGAGTTTTTAATTGTGATATGAATCACGCTTAGTTTCTTTCAGTCATTTTGGTGTATTTAAATGGCGCGAATCTATCAATTCTTAAGATTTATTCATGTTGCTCACTAGTTATCAAATAATTAACATAAGCCCCGTTTATCTGTTATAATAATAGAGTAAAAACTTTTAAGGAGTGTGACAAACTAATGTCAGAAGAAGCACAAATTGGTGTTATTGGTTTAGCCGTTATGGGTAAGAACCTGGCGCTTAACATTGAAAGCCGCGGATTTACTGTTGGTGTTTA
Source organism: Limosilactobacillus gastricus DSM 16045 (assembly GCF_001434365.1). GTDB lineage: Bacteria > Bacillota > Bacilli > Lactobacillales > Lactobacillaceae > Limosilactobacillus > Limosilactobacillus gastricus. The sequence continues at coordinate 95,279 of NZ_AZFN01000003.1, forward strand.
CAACCGTCACCGTAATCGGACTGACGAAATGATGAAGGACCACAGTGAAAAGAAGTTGGTACCAAGCTACACGATTGAAGACTTCGTTGACTCATTAGAAAAGCCTCGCCGGATCTTGATGATGGTTCAAGCTGGTAAAGGGACTGATGCGGTGATCGATGAATTACTTCCATTACTTGACAAGGGTGATGTCTTGATCGATGGTGGTAACACTAACTTCCACGACACGATGGCACGGAATGCTAAGCTTGACGAATCTGGAATTAACTTCATCGGGATGGGTGTTTCCGGTGGTGAATTAGGTGCCTTACAAGGTCCTTCATTGATGCCAGGTGGTCAAAAGGAAGCTTACGACTTGGTTGAACCTATCTTGACACAAATTGCTGCTAAAGCTGAAGATGGTAAGCCATGTGTTACTTACATTGGTCCTAACGGTGCTGGTCACTATGTTAAGATGGTCCACAACGGAATCGAATATGGTGATGAAGAATTAATCGACGAAGCATACAATGTAATGCGTAATGTCCTTGGTCTTTCAGTTGATGACATGGCTGACATCTTTGCTGACTGGAACAAGGGTGAATTGGACAGTTACCTTGTTGAAATCACTGCTGACATCTTAACTCGTAAGGATGACTTAGGTGACGACAAGACTAAGCCAATCGTTGACATGATTCTTGACCGTGGTGCTAACAAGGGTACTGGTAAGTGGAGTTCAGAAACTGCCCTTGATGGTGGTGCTCCTCAATCAGTTATCACGGAAGCTGTTTACGCTCGTTACATCTCAATGTTGAAGGACGAACGGGTTGCTGCAAGCAAGGCCCTTCCAGAAGATGTTGAAAGTGCTAACTTCACGGACGAAGAAAAGCAAGAATACATCGAAAAGGTTCGGGAAGCTCTATACTTCGGTAAGGTGATGAGTTACGCTCAAGGATTCGAACAAATGCGGATCGACTCAGAACGTTACGACTGGAACCTTCAATACGGTGAATTGGCTCAAATCTGGCGTGAAGGTTGTATCATTCGGGCCCAATTCTTACAAAAGATCACGGATGCTTTTGAAAAGGACCCAGAATTGAAGAACTTATTGCTTGATGACTACTTCAAGGAAATCACTAAGAAGTACCAAAAGGCTATCCGGGACGTTGTTGCTTTAGCTGTTAAGGCTGGTATTCCGGTTCCTGCCTTTGCAGCAGCTATTAGCTACTACGACTCATACCGGGCTGAAGTGCTTCCTGCTAACTTGCTTCAAGCACAACGTGACTACTTCGGTGCTCACACCTACGAACGGACTGACCGTGATGGTAACTACCACTACAGCTGGTACGAAGAACAATAAAAACATTCCTAAAACGTTTTTAAGCTCCCAAAGTTGGGAGCCTTTTTCTATGCAGTAAAAAATGCTAGGCAACTCCATCGTCTACCTAGCACTAACATTGATTTTATAAAATTAGCAACATTGGAATGAATGCAACTACATTATTTAAGAAATGTACCCCAATCGAAAGTTTGATATTACCCGTTTTCCGATAGATAAAAGCTAAGACACACCCCAACGAAAAGTAAATCAAGAAACTATAAATGGTGGTACTTGCATGACAAGCCGAAAATAAAGTGGCTGATAAGATAATTGGCCACCAGAATCGTTCATCTTTAAAGAATAAATTCATGATCAAGCCCCGAAAGATTAATTCTTCCACCACTGGAGCCATAAAGACGAGTGAAATCACGACAAAAGTTACCGAAATCTTATTACCGTTCAGAATTTGATTTATCTGCATATCATTAGCCGTTTCCCCTTGATGAGCGAGAGCCTCATTTAACCAACTAAAGAAGGATACCAATCCCCGGCCAACGACTAAGCCACCCAAACCCCAGAGGACTTTCTTACCATTTGACATTGTCACGACTGGCCAACGTCGATATTTGGGATAATAGGATGCGATCCACCAAATAATCAATCCATACGCGATCAGGGCTAAAGCACCAAAGAAAAGCTCTAACTGAATATTTTTCTCACAGTTTCCCATGATCATCAGAAAAAACGGTGGGAATGAGATAACCAGATAAAGTAAGAACAACCACAGGACCCGAATCAGATAATCCGCCCTCGTCAATTTTTTCATAATGTTTCCCCCAATAATATTACCAAAGATTATTTAGATAATATCATAATAATTAGTGGAAACAAGCTGATTTTATATAATTATTTATTTTATTGACTTTGCGGGATACAAGCTTGGATAATTTCCACCATCTCATCAATATCTTCATGGCAATCACGCCGCAACCAGCGACTGATCACTTGGGTAATTCCTGCCATGAAGAAACTACTCATATAACGAATTTTCTCTTCATCCATTACCCCATGCTTTTGATATCGTGGTCGGAAAATATTAGCGACCAATTGATCAAAGCGATCCTGATGATGAAAGTCGCGTTGGTGGGTTAAATAGATTCGGTAAATTCGTGCATGATCACGCACAAACTGAAGATATGGTTTTAAGTATTGCTCACTAACCAGGCTTTGATCCTCATTCGGTGAAACCGCAGCTTGATATGTCGCGAACTCCGCCCGGAATAACTCTACTAGATAATCATAGGCCTCTTCTAACAGATCATATTGATTATCATAGTAAGCATAGAAGGTGGAGCGATTTACTCCAGCGGTTTGGCAAATTTTACTTACCGAAATGTGATCAAAATCTGCTTCATCTAATAACAAGATCAGGGCTTGTTGTAATTTAATCTGCGCCTTAGTTGCCATTTTACTGTTTCTCCTGATGGTGACGTTTGGATTCCTCAGCAGACGCTTTTAAGCGCGCTTTCGCACTAGCGACATCTTCGCCGTCCCTGGTAAAGAAGCGGGCAATGAATTTATCGGAAATATTATTAAAACCATCCACGGCCATCGTTTCCGTTCTTTGATAAGCCTTGGTCACACCCTGTTCAATTTGATGATGGGCGGTTACCACTTGCTTCGCGATTTTTTGATTTCTTTCGTTAATTGACATCTTTCTTTCCTCCAAAATGCTCTACTTTGATTATCTATACTATAACTAATAATCAATAATCTAAACACAACATCTTGATCAAAAAGTGTTGGCTAACAAAAAAACGCCACCAAACAGGTGACGTCATCATGATTATTTAACAAAGAACCGCGCACAGTAGGCTGCTAGAACTGCCCCAATTTCAGGTGCTAATAAGTAGACCCAGTAGTGACTGATTGCACTGCCACCAGCTAAGAGCGCCGGACCAAATGACCGTGCTGGGTTTAAGGAACCACCAGTTAAGTTCAAGCAAACAATGATCAAGAAGGCTAAAGTGATCCCGATGATTAAGCCGGCCATCATCCCGTTACCAAAACGATCACTGGTTACCAATAAAATGATCAAGACAAACAAGAAGGTTGCTAAACATTCAACGATTAAAGCGGTGAATGATGAGATCTTCGTAAAATCAGTTTGTCCAAGAGCCGTGGTATCTTGGCCTAAAGCAGAGACAAAGTACTTTACAAAGCCAGAAGCCACAAGTGCCCCAATAAATTGGGAGATGATGTAGCCAATTGCATCGGCCCCTTAGAAGTGAACCCCCTAAGTTGGACAGA
>NZ_AZFN01000030.1 GCF_001434365.1 Limosilactobacillus gastricus DSM 16045
TATATTCAGTTTTCAAAGATCTACCTTGCTGCAAAAGCAACTATATTATAATATCACAGAGCCAAATAGCTGTCAACAACTTTTGCACTCTTTTTTAAATAACAAGTTAGCATTTGAAGCAACTCATATAATATACCAAGAACTCCAAATGAGGTCAACCATAAATATCAACTTTTTCAAAAAAGAAAAGTCGATCGAATCCATTTAGATTCAATCGACTTTCATTTATTTCTGCTTCCGTTTGAAGGATAGCTTAAAACGTTTTTTATTTTCACTCTTTGGAGCTTGGTAGTCTTCTTTAAAGGCTTGTCCTGCTAAAATTTCTACTGGAGTAAAAGTTTCTTCAAATAAGGTATCCACCTTAATTGTTTTCTTGGAAGTTTCAAAATAAACTGCTGGAATCGTTAATAGGGTTGGTAAGTAAAATAGAATTCCTAAGGCCACTAATACTAAACCAAGGTATAACCAAACATCTGTCGCAGTATATGCACCGTAATAAGCTAACCCACCAAAAATTGCACTCCATACGGCCACTGGGAGGCAACCATACAACAACTCAATCCAAAGGTAGTTAAACTTCAAGCCATACATATAACGCTTACTACCAGTTAATGCATGCCGCATTGATTGACCAACAAAAGCTGGTTGTTTTTCCCGGTATAAAAAGTAACTTTGCGCATATTGAAGTGTTTTCCATAAAGCAACTAATAGAATCAATACGTTCATGGCACCAGAAATGTAGGCGTTAGAACCCCAAATTAAATTGATAATTTCAAATGGTAAGATCCATAAGAAAGTAAACAATTGTTGGTATAAAGAGATTCGTAAAATTTGATTTTTCCGTAAGTGGCGGAAGTGTTTCCAGATCGTCGCAACCGTGACATGGTCACTTTCTTCACGTAATACATCTTGATAACTGTACATAAATGATACCAAAATAAAGGTATACCAATATAGAACAAAAAATGCAGCTACGAAACCAACAACGCTAGGAATTAAGTACATTAAAATGTAAATTGGCGAAATCAAGCCATACATAATGTACATCATATATTGGGTGATAAAAGTGAATACCGTTCCTAAAAATGACAGCCCAATCCCAGCCGTGACAATATATAACAAGCCAAAAATAATAGTGAATAAGGCAGCGGGCCAAACTGCTGACCAGTATTGTTTATTTTTCAATAAAGTCTTTAGTTGACCATAAAAGCCCTTTACTGAAACGTGATTTAAATTACTCATTGACTACTCCTCTTCTGTTTTTTCCATCAATAGCACTATCATACCAAAGACTTGGCAGAATACCAGCGTTTTTGTGAACATCCCACAAATTCTGCTACCAAAATTCATTTTATATACAAAAAACGTGCCACACGGACACGTTTTTTAAGATTAAGTTAAAATGCTTAGTCTACTGGGTACTTATCCTTGCTAAGGACATTTAATTTTTCATCGAAGTCATAAACCACTGGTTCCCCAGTTGCCATTTCAAGGTTCATGATATCTTCATCTGAAATATTTTCAATATACTTACTCAAAGCCCGTAATGAGTTACCGTGGGCAGCAATAATCACGTTCTTGTTGTCCAATAATTTCGGTGCGATTTCATCTTCCCAAAGAGGAATAACCCGTTCTAAGGTAACCTTGAGGTTCTCTCCACCAGGAATAGTCCGGGGGTCAAGATTTGCATAACGACGATCCTTAGCTGCTGATCCTTCATCATCGGCACTCAACAATGGTGGTAAAACATCATATGAACGACGCCAAATATGAACTTGTTCGTCACCATACTTTTCAGCAGCATCCGCTTTATTCTTACCTTGCAAAGCCCCGTAGTGGCGTTCGTTCAAACGCCAAGTCTTAAATTCTGGGATCCACATTTGGTCAGATTCTTCCAAAGCATAGTGTAAAGTCTTGATAGCCCGCTTCAAAACAGAAGTGTAAGCATAGTCAAATTCTAAACCATGTTCCTTGATGGCTTTACCAGCGGCTTTAGCTTGAGCAACCCCTTTTTCACTCAAATCTACGTCTTCCCAACCAGTAAATAAGTTTGCTAAGTTCCATTCACTTTGTCCGTGACGGATTAAAACTAATTTAGCCATTAATCAAATACCTCTTTCTAATTTTGACTAGTTAACAATCTATTTAATTTTATAGCATTTCCCTATAAATTAAAAGTATCTCCACTAATTTAAACTCGATCTTCACCAGATAAATCGGCAACAATTTGGGCACGGTATCCTGGATCATCGGCAAACTCAATACCTTCATCAAGATTGAATTCAGCCGTATGCTTATTAGCTAGTTTTACTTTTGTCTGAGCACCCATCCGATACCATTCATACTCAGAATCCAAGTGGCCAATATCAATCGCCCAAAAACCAGCTTGGGCCAAATCTTCGGCTAACACTTTTGCCGTAGGACCTAACATTAATAAGACTAACCGGTCTTGCGCTTGTTCGCTTACCTTTTCTAGTAGCTCATCATAAATATTAAAGCAGTGGTGAGACGGAGCGATGATTCGCTGAATCGACTTCGCCCCAGTAAATAAATCATTTCCCACTCCCGAGCGAGTGGTTGATCCCTCAACAATCAAGACATCTTGATCTTGCCAAAGTCGCTTTAACTTATCAAAAGCAATTCCCGCCCGTGACTTATCAGCTTGGTCAATGTATGGCCGTGAAATAAAGGTACTCCCATACCAATCAGCCGTACAGCATTCTTTAACCACTCCCAAATCGACGCCTTGCCAAAAATTCCACATATCGGTGGTATACCGATCTGGACGTTCAAAGACGTCCGGCATACAAACCATGAACTGATCATCACTAGTTCGGCCAGCTAACCGCCGTAACCGACGCCCTAATTCCGGAACGTAATATTGGTATGGAATTGAATATCCACGCATCATCAAAAATTCTCCATCTCCAAAGCGAGCAACCGAACAATGATGCTGGAGGATATAATCCAAAGACGCTTCTAAGGGCTTGACCCGCAAATAAACGCCATTTAAACCGGCTGGTTGCACTACTCTTGGTAAATGTGCAAGTTGACGTAAAGCATCTGAGAATTGCTCATAGGTCGTAAAATGATTCGCCAACCCGTGATAAGACAAAACCGGTTTATCAAGCGTTTTAAAATGATCAATAATTTGTTGCTCACCTGATGGGGTAATATCTAAGAAAACATCATTTGCTAAGGCTTGTTCTCTTAATTGATAGCTAATAAATTTCGGCAGCAAGCGAACATTCGTATAATTTTGGAGCCTAGTCAAGCCAAACCACATATCGGTCCATGCCGCAATAGTGAACTTAATTTGTGGATATTCCTGAATTAACCGTTCCAAGTCATCAACCACACCGCTTTGCGTAAAGATCATACATTTAAGTTGGTACTCCGGAGCATCGGCCGCTGGTCTTTGATGAGTGACAATTTCACTCCATTCCAGATTAGCATAGTCCCACCAGAGCTGCCGCCCGCGCCCCATTGAAAATTCATTCCAGGGCTTGTCATCCGTCGTAAAATGCCAAATCACATGGTCAGGTTGACGATCGACATCCGCTAACGGCACTTGATGCAAACTCTGGACATAATCAGCCCCGATTTGATAATTATATTGACCAGCCTCAATCTCCCGAATCCGATCACCAAGCACGGCATTGACCACCGTTTGATCACCATTACGTAGTTCTTCACGGTGATCCCGAGCGTAGGTTAATAATTGTTGGCCACCGTTTGATCACCATTACGTAGTTCTTCACGGTGATCCCGAGCGTAGGTTAATAATTGTTGGCCGAGTTTTTCTTGCCGCCAGCGGTCCGCATTCATCAACATCACGCCAGAGTTAAACTGTTGTTCAATATCAGAAATACGTTCTTTAGCCGCAAGAAGCATATCAGTTGGTTCCAACATCTTAAATAAGGGCGTCAAATCCCCATCAACGATCACATCACTATCAAGGTATAAAACCCTTTGTTCATCCACAAGCTCAGGAATCATGAATTCGGCGTATACCACATTTAAAATCCGTTCAAAAGAACTCGCCGTGCCCGCTAATTCGTTCATATCAACTTTAACGTTATGAATACAGTGATTACTGGTCGCTAACCGCTGATTCAGCTGGGCAAATACTTCCTGGGGAATATCTGGATTTAAGATATAAATATCTACTGCCTGATGATGCCATAAGACAGATTTAACGGTCGTCAAGATTTGATTCAGGTAACCATAATTACCTACCAACGCAATCGCTAGCCGTTTCATTGTTCTTCCTCGCTAATTCCATTCCAATTTAGCAATCATTTCGATCACTGCCCGTTTAATTGGGAAATTCTGCCGAATCAGGTTCCCAATCCGGTGGGTTCGTTCTGCCATTTCATGATATTCTGCTTCAGAAAGCTGATCAATAGCTTCCTTTAACTGACTTAAATCATCTACAACTAAGCCAATCCCGTGTTTTTCAACAAAGGGGGCAATCGCCGCCTGGCGCGCAACGATGAGTGGTTCATCAGCTGCTAAATACATGGACGCCTTATGTGGTGCATTATATCGCTCATATTCGCCAGTTAGTCCGGTCACTCCCGGATAAGAATCAGACGACCAAACCAAGCCAAAAGAACCAGTCAACACCTGGGGAATTGCTTCGTGATCGTAACTACCCTGAAATTTAATGTTCTGACGTTGTTGATCAGACAGGTCAGCCGCATCGGTTTGACCGTAAATATTAAATTTCAAATCCGTCGATAGTGCTTTGATGAACTGGGCTTTAACCAAGTTCCCCGCATAATCAATTTCACGATTAAAAGGATGTTGCCAATCGTACTGATTACGTACCGTTTGAAAACCAAATAAGTCTAAAATGACAAAATACGGTTGATGTTCCAGACCATGGGCGCGAAAATCTTGTTCTAAACGCTCCTGCATCGGCTTTGAATGCACAATGATGCCATCACTTTGATTTAAGTTTGCTAAAACATTTTGGAGCCGTTGTTCATTAAAATTAATGGGGTGACGCCAAGAATCAAGATCATGAATCACCGTCACAATCCGGCCCCCTAAACCTTTAATTCGATCATAAAGGTGTTGAACATATTCATCAGAAGTATAGCTTAACGGCCATTGGATAAAGAAGATATCATCACGTTTGGCCCCGCCTAACAAGCCATCAAAGCGACGACCAAAATAGTCTTCGGGTTCTTCAGGCCAATTGTAAACGTAGGTATACAATTTATTGGCATCTAATACCTCTTTAATACCGTTCGCCACATCAAAGCGCGCTTTCCCACTTGCGCCTTCGTTCCAATAGGGATAGCCACTTTCCAAAGAGGCATTTGGCTCCGTCACCCAGTAATTCATGTCTTTACCTCACTGTTCCTGTACTAATTAATTGGGTAATGTGATCATGCACAACTACCAAAGTTAAACCCGCTTATCCGATCACTTGCTTATAATGTGCGACTGTCTCTTCTCCTGCATGTCGCCACTGCGCTTGTAATTGATCTTCCAAGGCATTGCCATCCTCTAAGACTGTATTTATCAAGTGAACTAAATCTTCTACTTGGTCCGGTTGATAGATATGCTCTGGTGAGGTAAAGCGACGGTTATGAACCGTTTGGTCAAAACCTGCAATCAGCATATTATTTTCAAAAGCAGTCCGACTAGCATCTAAAATCTCATTTCCATGATTGATATCAAGGTATAGATCAGCCTCTTGAACCAGTCGATCCACATCCGTTTGCAAAATTTGTGGATATAAATTGACATTATCATATTGATCAAAGCTCAGGAGTTTCGTTGACATTTCCGTTAAGGCTCCCACATTAAAGGTCACTTGTGGCAGGGTTTTAACCAAGGCTTCTAATTGTTCCATTTGATCGGAATTAGTGAAGGTAACTGCCGTTGGCCGCTGTTGGTTTTGACGCCGGAAAGGATAAATGAAGCCAAGATAGGTCACCTGGTCGCGCTGATCAGCCGGCAAAAGTTCCATCAGCCGATCATAAGCTGATCGATGTTGAACGACAATCTTAGTATTCGGTTCCGCCTTCGTTAATAAATAGGTCATATTTCCTGGAACCGAATCCGTAATGGGCTCTTGCCAAAATAAAATATTATCGTGCGTCGACTGGGCCATACTTTCGGTAACCTGGAAGCCATCCGCGAGGGTATTGTACATGATCCGATCCACCGCTAATCCGGAATGCTCCAGATAGTACTTCACCATTTCAGTTCGATTTTTAAAAAGCGAGAAATCACCTTGATGATTGTGATTATAAATAATGTCACCTGTAAAGTGATTCTCAACTAGGACTTCAAATCCATCCGGTGTAAGGTAAGTAGTCATCGCATAATGACCGTCAGCATCTAAGGTAGTGATGGCGAATTTCCATCCCCATTGATTATAGCGGTCGATTACCGTCGTCCTTCCCTGCCGATCGAACCATTCAACAGTCTTCACTTGCCGCTCATTATCGGTGCGATGATAAGTGATGCGCCCCCGCTGAACCCCTTTATCCATGACCTTCCCTTCTTGAGCATTGGCTTCAATCTCCCAAAAACGTGGTAGGTCAATTTGATTAAAGAAGCGGGGACGACCTTCAAATTTAGCTCCCGCATGCTTAAAGAAATACATTAAGGGGGAAACAACATCATCTGGCAAATATCCATCATCGTTAATGACCACCGTTTCCTGACGATGATCACTCATCAACATGGCAATATGGAGGTCACGACTCTCGGTTGTATAGTTGTCAAATAGATTAATCATGTGCACTTACCTCTGTTAGTAATTGTAGCCACCGCTGCCCAATCCGTTCCGTCAAATATTCACCTGCAATTTCATATGAGCGCTCATGGAAACGATCGAAATTAGGCTCTTGAAACAGTTTGATCAAGGCATCGCCCAGTTGGTCAATGGAAACTTGGGCGCTTTGATTAAGGGTGTAAGGGATCAAAATCCCATTTTGATTATTATCAATGAAGGTTTGATTACCATAGCGAACATCAAACCCAACCATAGCTAGCCCAGAGCCAACGGCTTCCATCAAGGTCAAACCAAAGCCCTCACTCGTGGAGGCAGCCACGTAGACATCATAATCACGATACTGATCCGTCATGTCCTGGTGTCCTTTCAAGGAAACATAATCGCCACTATTAGTTTGGTCAATGGCCTTTTGAATATTGCTTTGTTCGCCACCCGTCCCATATATGTCTAAGGTGATTTCAGGGAAGACAGCATGGGCTTTGGCAACTGCCCGGACAATCCAATCAACATGTTTTTCCGATGCTAACCGAGATGCCGTCACTAAACTATATGGTCGGCGTCCACTGGCTGTCGGCGTTTTTAATTCCGGTAAATTACCCACTGGGATTGTATAAATTTTAGGATGGACTTGGTTATACTTCGTAAATTGCGCTTGCAGTAACTGGTTTTGGGCATCCGTAGCGGTAACATAAAAATCAATATCTTGATAGTGCTGGAATTCATATTCATAATAATTGTTCCACAAAATCGTATTGTCATTGGTATTCGGCTCACTAAAATGATCTGCATGAACAATTGTTCCGACCTTTGCGGACCCCTTGTTTTCCAAAATTTGTTGCGCTTGCCCTGTCGCCCGGTCAATTAAAACGACATCCTCAGCCGATAAATGTAAAGATCGCATAAAATGGGAAATTAACTCTGCCTTAGAATCAATGATTTGATCCTTAAATTTAAACATGGAAGCTTGTCCTGGATTGACAATTTCATCATATGCGATTGAACCATCAACATTATAAAAACGCCGCAGGTACAAACGCGCCGCATTATCTTTAGGCGCGTAGTATTCCGTCATATAACGTCCATAACTATAAAAATCTTTCCGAATCAAATTATTACCCGATACATATTCGACTCGATCAACAATCTGATCTGAATCCCGCTTAAAATAAGCCGTGGCCCAAGTTCCATCATTAAAATAAAATTTTTGGGTGTTCGCAGATTGCTTTTGTTCCACTGGCGCTTTGCGAAATGCCTTTAACAAATCTTCTACGGTAAAGGTGGTTGGCGCCGTTTTAAAGTCGGTGAAGTAGGTATACAACCAGATAACTTGATCATCTTGAAAGCCCATCTGAGCTGTAAAATGTTCAATGTTTTCGTTGGAAATAAAATCCGTAAAAACAAATTTGGCATCAACGCCAATTCGTTGGAAAACCTGGCTCCGGTATAACTGTGCATACTCAACCCCACTGCTGGCCCAACCGATTCCTTGATTAATATCGTAAACCGTCATCTCTTTCTCCCTTTACTTCCAGATAATTTGGACTAGTGACATAATCAGCCCAATCACCATGACAAAAATCATCAAAATATACATGAAAGGAGCAATAATCCGTCGTCGCTTTTTCTTTTTATCCGGTTCTTTAAATTCATACCGTACCTTATCGAGGCGCTCCATTGCATCATTCGTTAACGGATCCCCATCATCATGGGTTCCTAAGCTTGATCTCTTAGACATAATAGATATCCTTTTTCCCTTTTTTATCGGTTATGATGGTGCTTAACAATAAATATCTGAGGACCATATGACGAATTTCCTTTTTCATCTGTCGATAAGCTCGTTCGGCTTCCTTATGATATTCAAAGGTTGGTTGCCGTTGGGCAAATTGGCGCGCGACCACAATTTGGCGTAATTGTTCTAGTCCATCGACCTCATCAATCCAACATTCATCAATTGCCTTTAATAAGGATAACCGAATAAACCGATCTTGTTCTTCTTCGGTGGCAAATTCTTGCTTTTTTGCAGCCATCTCTTCATCAGCTAATTGCATTAAGAAATCGACAACCTGCTTGCGATTAGCCAAGTCAATTCCCTGTGGAGCATCGAAATACTGATAAGTAATGTTATCTAAAATATACCGATCTAATTGATCCATCGTCAACGGCTGATGTTCAGTAAAAAATAAATTAAATTCATCGCGAAAAAGTTGTTCGGGATCAAAATCAACTTGACCCTCACCAAAAATAATGTCATTCCGTTGTTGGTAAACTAACTCCCGTTGAATTTGAGAACTAGCATCCATCTCTAAGGACTGGGCCCGTTGTTGAGCTCCCGAGGCATCACTATCTTCTTGCGCATAGTTAATAACCCGGCGGAATTTCCCGCGACGTAAACGCTTGGGCGCATTCATGCTTCGCTTACTTTCATGACGATCATAATAGCGATGAACCCAATGGGCTCCATATTTAATCACAACCTCGTCTTCTAAGGAGATGAAAAATTTACTGGATCCTGGATCGCCTTGACGACCAGCCCGACCACGTAGTTGCTGGTCGATCCGCTTACTAGCCATTTTTTCAGTACCAATCACCGCCAGGCCACCTAGTTCTTTAACGCCCGGACCTAATTTAATATCAGTTCCTCGCCCCTCCATATTGGTGGCGACGGTCACTGCCCCTAATTGGCCCGCTTCTTTAATGATCATCGCTTCTTTCGCCGCGTTTCGCGCATTTAACACGCTGTGTGGAATGTGCTCCCGGAGTAATAATTCAGAATAAATTTCCGAAAGTTCTACGGTTGCCGTCACTAGCAAGATGGGCCGGCCAAGAGCGTGAATTTGTTTAACCTCTTCTAAGGAAGCTTGTAGTTTTTCAGGAAGGGTTGTATAGATTTGATCCGGATAGTCTTTACGAATCACGGGTTTGCGAGTTGGAATTTGAATTACCTTCATAAAGTAAGATTCAATAAATTCTTGATTAGCCACTTTCCCGGTTCCTGTCATCCCCGATAGTTTTTTAAACATCCGAAAGAGGTTTTGATAGGTAATTGTGGCCATTGCTCGCGTATCATCGGTAACGTCTACTTGTTCCTTCATTTCAATTGCTTGGTGCTGACCCGCTTGCAACTTCATCCCTTGCATGACCCGACCATTTCCCTTATCCATAAGAGAAACTTCATTATCTTGATTAATAACGTAATCTTCATCTTTTTCAAAGAGAAAATGGGCCTTCAAGGCTAATTCAATGGAACGAACTTGATCTTTATGGTGACCATCAAACAAATCGTCAATTTGCATAAAGTTTTCGATCTTATCGATCCCTTGATTAGTTAACCAGACATTATCTTCTTCTTCGTCCATTTCGTAATCAACATCACGAATGAGGGTATAGATAATTTCATCCGCAACCCCGATAAAAGTCGACGAAACCCGGGGAGCACCAGAAATAACTAAAGGCGTCACCGCTGAATCTAGCAAAACTGCATCCGCCTCATCCACGATCGCATAATTAAAGGGACGCATATATTTATGTTCCTCGTCAGAGGCTAAATTATCGATCAAATAGTCAAAACCAATCGTCCCATTGGTCGTGTAAATAACGTCACTATTGTAAACAGCCCGTTTTTGAGCCGGTTTCCATTCTTTATCACTAGTTTTTGGGAAACCCACGGCAACCGTGAGGCCAAGCCATTGGTAGACCACGCCCATTTCTTCGCCATCCCGCCGGGCCAGGTATTCATTAGGCGTTATTAGCATCGCCCCTTCTCCTGATAAGGCATTCAAATAGATCGGCAAGGTAGCCGTTAAGGTCTTCCCCTCACCGGTTTTCATTTCCGCAACGGCTCCCTGATGAAGCGGAATCGCCCCCATCACCTGCACATCAAACGGAAACATCCCTAATAGCCGCTTATCAGCTTCTCGAACTGTGGCAAAGGCTTCTGGCAACAGGTCATCTAAGGTCTCACCTTTAGCCAATCGCGCTTTAAACTTTCGTGTTTGGTCCTTTAATTGACCATCAGTCATTGCGGCCATTTGATCTGCATAGGAATTAACTTGTTTTAAAATCCGACGAATTCGCGACAATTCAAAACGATCAATAATTGACACTTTGCCACCTCCTTACAGTGCTTGATTAATGATGGACCGTTGCTTAGCTTCTTGTTCGATGAGTTCTTGATGGTGCGCTTGGCAATATTGATCCGTTAACAGGTAAGCATCTTCTGCTAGATCTGTAACATCAACTACATCAATCCGCTCAAAGGTTAGTTCGGTACAGCCACCACTGATTAATTCTAAGGTATAATTATAAGCTTTTTCCTGATAAGTCACTTCTCCTTCCATCCCATTAATCATCTGATTTTTAATGAGTTTACCTTGAAAATCATAGGTAATCATCCGCAGATAGATAGTGGTCGGATCATCGATATCAGCATGTAATCTTAATTGGTAGCGATGCCCTGGGGTTAACAATGGTAACCGCGGGAAGGCTCGCCCAATCGGGTAAGCAAATAATAAGTCCCACTTATAAATCACTTCCCCAGCTGGTAACAAATCATTTCGAAAATACCATTGATCCTTAGCAAGACGCCGGATAGTTGATCCGAACCAATAGGCATGCCCTGATGAATCCAAGGTCGTATCGGAATATAAATAACCCGTTTGGGAAATATAACGCAGATCTCCAGCAATCCCAGACCAGAAAAGATTACTGATATTATCCCAATAAATTGATTGCATCCCTAATCCTCCTGGTTAAAAATCTTCCCTTAAAATCGTGCGATATTGTTGCTTAAACCAGCTAGTTAATTGTGCACTCATATCTCCGTGATGTCCGGGATAACTTTTCGAAATCACGTGAACGCGTTGATGACTTTGCCTAATATGACGCATTAAATCTCGAAACGCCGTCGTATCATAATCATCTTGCTCCATATAGCCAACCGCAAACTGTGTCTTAGTTAAATCCGCGTGATCAATCACATCCCAAAATTTTTGATTCATTGCCTTTGCTTTGGTCATCCCATCATGTTGCGGGTCTTGATCAGGGCCATTCGCTTGTAAGACATCTAGCGAAGTTGGAAAACCACCAAAACGTTGACGTCCTTCATTAAGGGCAATGTTACCGATACTAGCGAGCGGTTTCGACAGAATAATGGCATGAGCGCCTAATTGGGCTCCGTAATACATAGCACCAAAAGTTCCCATCGACATTCCAGAAGTAATTACCTGGGAGTGATCAAAACCTAACCAATCTAGTTTTTCGTATATTTTTTGAATAATACGTTCTTCTAATTCTTCCGATCCAACATAAAACCCCCCACCTTCAACCCGAGGGTCGGCGATCAACATAAATGGTTTTTTGAAGGACCGCATCATATAAAATCCTTCAAACCCCTCTGCCATTCGATAACCCGAAAAATAAATATTTAGGGGCGGCGTTAAATCACCTGGATTAAAGTAAACATCAATCTCTTGGCGGTTAGCATCAACAATCCGTTCGCCACCAGGGAAGAATTCTCCTAACCCTAACCGTGACCAACGATAGTGAAGCGGTCCGACTTTGATTTTACCGCGTCCCTTAATATATAGGGTCGCACTCATTTGACTCTGTCCTGGAATTCCTGAAATCCTAACGCTTTGTTTTAGCTCATCTTCACTAAAAACCGTAACCGGATGGTCTTCATAACCTACATTCTGTCGAATACCAAGTTTGACTTCAATCCCGGCATCCTTCTCATATTCTGGCCAATATTCCAAGGTACGATGGGGGTCCACATACATATTCCAACGCCAGGTAAACATCGGTACAAACTGGTCACCAAAATCATCTTCGATTTCAACGCCAGTACCTCCTTGGTAGTTGATCCTGCCATGATAAGTCGGTGCGACTTCAATCGCGTTCGTATATAACTTGATACCAGTCTGCCCGCCATATAACCGTTCCGTTAGCCACTCTAACATTTCTGCGACACTCTTACCGGTTAATTTGGTCACTAATTTGCTTGTAATGAAATATTGGGCGGCTGGGCTTAATTTTTGCTCAAAAAGCTCCGGAATCGCGAACACCCGGTAGGCATCAAGGTTTTTCTGTAAAATTACCAAATCTTCATCAGTGGGCATCGCCAGTAGTAAGGCTCCCCCATTAAAACCGCGATAAAGCAATTCTTTTTTTGCTTTATTTTCTGCCTTCAGACGCCGATCAAGTTGACCAACTGTTCCCGGTGCTGCCCACAACCAGCGTACATTATCATCGTCACTTGGGGCTTGGCTGGTTTGGTCATGGTGACTAATTAATACAAAATTATCCATTATTCTCCTGCTTTCGTTAGCCAATCATTAACAATTTTGCCACTCGTGTATTGACCAATCTTTTCTACCGCATAGACCAGCGCCTCATTCCAATTTTTCAGACCATCTAAATAGAAATGGAGGGCGGCGGTTAAATCAAACTCATCGTTTAAAATCAAACCGTTCTTACCACTAACCACATAACTGGTTTTTACAGTATTAATTTGCGGAATCCCAGCTGAAATGGCCGCAATTTGTAAATAACTATTGGGCCGCGGTGCAAGATCAATTACGACTCGAATTGGATCAATCACTTCCATCAAGTGCGGTTCTGAAGAGATTCCCACAAAATCAACATACCGGACTTGCTTTCGTTCGACCTTTAGATCTTCATCCAGGTCATCGTCATCATCCAAGTCGTTTTCTCCTCGATCCTCTTCTTTAACATCAAATTGATAGTCGTATTCCCATTCATGGTTTTTAACTAAATATTCAATCGCACTTTTCACCATGGCGTAACGATCATCTTGAATCGTACAGACAATTAGATCAATCAGTTCATTTTGCTCCATGAATTGAAAGATTTTAATTAAATTAGTATAGAGTTCCTGATCATTGATTTGATCGGCCAATAGCAAGATCTTATAGTGTTCATCCTGCATACTTGTCCCTAAATTTAAACGTGAATCAAAAGGGGGCGTGACGATCACTCGATCGAGGCCTAATTGATTAAGTTGATCTTTTTGAAAATCCGCATTCACGACTAATAGATTGGCTTGGCTGGCTTGTGAAACCTCGTCATTCGTAATATTTTGATTTCGATTTTCAAAAAAGGACATGATTAGTTTGGCTTTAGAGCAATTATTAATTACGATTTGATTATGTTGCTCGTTGGAAGCAAATACCACTAGATCATCGGCTTGTAATTGATGGTCGGCAAATTCACCTAAGCCTTCATTGAGCATCGCCTCTAAGTTTTGATACACCGACTTTTTCATTGGTAATGCTTCTGGTGACATTACCATGACGGTTTGATCAGCTAGCAAGCGAAAGGCTACCGCCCCATTGACCATCAAAAAATCATGATGAGTTAATTGACCATGTTGATAATATTCAATGCTTGATAAAAATCCCCGATCATCAAAAATTAAATTTTTTTGAAGTTCACCATCGCGAAATCTTTCAACCGCAATAATATTGCCTTCAATCCCATAGTGAATCACTGCATACTTTTGATTTCCTTGATAAACATAGGTTCCTTGTCCCGAATGGACAAATTCGCAATCCAGCGGCCAATCCCACTCGCGATAGTTAATTTCAATAGTGGGTAAATTATCTGGAATCCCTTGCATTTGATCAAAGAAATTTAAGCTTTCCACCTTCATCAAATCTTGTCGATGAAAAAGGTGGCGTAAACTTGGAAAATAACTCAATGTCACTATCGTTGCTGGCATTTGGGATCGTTCAAACATCCGAACTTGATTAATGGTGTCATCAAACTCCATTACGTGATAACCCCATTGAAATTCTTGGCTAGGACTCCCCCATTGGTGAGGATGATCCCCATACCAAGATGGAATAAAATAATTCATAAATTTCCCTCACTCTATAAAATCGAATCGTATTTACCATGGACCAAAATGACATCAATTTGATCTAACATCAGAATAGCAAAGGAGGCTGCCATCATGACATTGCCGGGGAACATCATTAGGGTTTCATATTGCGGACGATCAATCGCAAAAATCAATGGTAGCCCGGCAATAAGAGTAATGAAAATTCCACCAATGATCGAAAAGCGAACAATCACCCCACGAAGATAGTGAGCTGTGGCACGTCCAGGACGAAAGCCCGGAATATAATCACCTGATTTTTGATAATCTTCAGCCAACTGTTCTGGATCCATATTCATTAAAGCAAAGGCAATTGAAAAGAGAAATAGAATAATAATATAAGTAATGACCCCAGCCGTCTTGGATAAAACCAAATTATCATTCCACCAAGCAAAAGTTGCATTGTGTGGATAAGCCTGCGCTAGATAACGAAAGAGGTACTGGGGAAGCGATAAAATCGCCATCGCAAACATTACTGGCATCCCACCAGCTGGTGATAATTTAACTGGTAAATATGATTTGTCTACAAACTGATTATTAATCCCTAAACGAATCACCGGGATCCGGTATTCTGCTCGGTCCATCAAAAGAGTTATTGAAATAATCACAACTACAAGAATAACTAAACCAATAATAACAATGATCCACGTTTCCAGGCCTCCCGTAATCAGGCGGCGAGAATTGTAAACAGTCCTTAGCAAGGACACCATGACATTTGCCATAATAATCATCATCGGTCCGCCTAAGCCTAGTTTGGCATTCATATTACATAGCCACATGATCATCATAGCTCCGGCAACCATTACCAAAATAACTTGCCATTCTGTTTCCCAGCCGGGCCTAGTTAATTTAAAATTCCGTACTGAAACATATGCTTGGGCCAAAGCAATTAAAATCGTAATGATCATCTGGATCCGATCATTATATTTGGATGGTAAGCGATTCAAGCCTAAGACCTTACTTTGCATCGCAAAAGCCGCCACAATTAAACCGATCATCATCGGCCCAATCCCCAAAGCAAAAATGGAATAGTTTGACATTCCTGATCCACTAATAACGGCCCGAATTGGTTCACTAACAACTGAACGAATATGTGATTGGTATTTTACCAATGGTAACGGTATTTCCTGACCAAAAATGTAAATTAGTAAAATCCAACATGACCATAACATTCGTTTGATTAACGGATGCTTATTCATTTCTAAAGACACCATCGTTCTCCTGTCTATTCAAATAATATCTTGTATATATCCGATAATATAATTAACTTTTATAATACACGTCTTAGGCCTAAAATTGTAGCTATTTCCCTTTAAAAACTTAACTTTAGAGTCTTTCATTATAAAAACACCCCATCAAATTGGATGAGGTGTTTTTTAGCAATAATTCTTAAATTATAGCTAACCAGACTAGGTCTGAATGTATCTAGATTTAAATCTAACGATTAATCCTTCTTCTTGAAGTTCTTAAATCCAGCTAG
>NZ_AZFN01000031.1 GCF_001434365.1 Limosilactobacillus gastricus DSM 16045
AGCCCATGCCAATGCCCATGACTCCCCAGGTCCCGGTATCGAGACGGTGCCGTGGTTGGAGAATATCAATGACGTTGCGGCCAATATCAAGCGTGTTGGCCCCTTCGGATACTAAATAAGTATCAGGGTTAGCAGCAATCAAGTCCTTAATTGGTTTTAAGACGCCATAGAGGCCCATTGGATACTTGGTATCGGCCGTACTCATAGCCTTGGCCATCTTTTCGGCATTTGCNTTTGCTGCCTTCTTATCATTAATAGCCGTCAACCAATCTGCCGGAGCTTGAATAGCAGCAGCTTTGACCGCCAGATTCAACTTAGTTAAGGCCGACTTCAAATCACCCACAATTGGGGCTTTAATTGGCCGGTTAGAGTCCATTTCGGTCCCATCAATGTCAATTTGAATGAATTGTGCATCCGGGCTAAATGGCTTTCCACCATTAGAAAGTAACCAATTTAACCGTGCCCCTAACAGGAGAACAACATCGGCGCCACCAAGTGATAAGGACCGGGCAGCGGCGGCACTGGATTCATGGGTATCAGGTAAGACTCCTTTCGCCATTGACATTGGCAAGAATGGGATCTTGTTCGTTTCGATAAAGTCCTTTACTTCGTTTTCAGCTTGAGCGTAAGCCGCCCCTTTCCCGATAATAGCTAATGGGTGCTTTGCGCTCTTCAATAATTCGACCGCTCGATCAATTGATTCCCCACTCGGTACTACCGATGGACTAGGATCAACCGGGGCATATACCAAGTCTTCAATTGGCAAGTCACTTTCTAAGGTTTCACCTAGCATTTGACCTGGGATATCAACATAAACCCCACCAGGACGACCTGACACCGCCGTCCGGACGGCTCGAGCAATCCCTAAAGCCACATCTTCGGGACGATCAATCCGATAAGCCGCTTTTACCAGTGGTTTGGCAACATTGTATTGATCTAGGCCTTCATAGTCCCCCCGATCAAGGTCAATAATTGGCCGTTCGGAAGAACCAGATAGCATGATCATTGGAAAACAGTTCTTGGTTGCTTCTGCCAAAGCAACTAATCCATTTAAGAACCCAGGTGCAGAAACGGTCAAAGCCACCCCAGGTTCACCATTAAGGTAACCCGCTGCTGCTGCGGCGTTAACAGCCGAATCTTCCCGCCGGAAGCCATAGTAATCAAGACCTTTTTCTTGAGCCATCCGAGCCCAATCTGTAACGGGAATGCCAACTAAACCATAAATATTTTTAACATTGTTTTTCTTGAGTGCGGCAATTAACAATTCCGCGCCATTGTATACATTTGTTTGAGTCATGAGTATGTCCTCCCCATTAATTTAGTGGAACAAGTTAGCGATCACTGGTAAGAACCAAATCCAGAAGATGCAGGAAGCCGCAAAGCCGATGGTAGATAGTGCAACTGAACTTGCCCCTTCCTTGACATAGATGTTGTACCGACTGGAAATGATAATTCCGGAGAATGCCGGTGGTAAACCAGTGGCTAAGACCAGCATCGAAATTTTGCTTGGATCGGATCCCATTCCACATAGGTAAGCCGCAATCACAATCACAGCAGGCGTCAAAATCAACCGATAGAAGGTATTCCAGAGAGATTCTTTATCAATCGAGAACTTAACCGTTGAAAGAGCTAAACCGGCTGCCAAGACGGCAACCCCCGAGTTAGCTTTGGAGATCAAGTCAAAACTAGGTGCCCAAGAAGATGGGATATGAATGCCGACTAAGACTAGGACCACTGCTAGTAATGGCGCCCAAGCAACAGGTTGTTTCAAGGCATTTAACACGGCTTCACCAAAAGAATTGTTTGGTTCTTTCTTAGCCCGACCTTCGTGATTCCGAATTTCGGCCCGCATCAGATCGATTTCCCGTTCAATGCCTTTTTCGTTCTTCAAGACCTTGTATTCTTTATCGGTAACTGGTGCCGTCACGACTTCACCTGTCTTTTCATCAGTTTGACCCGCATTCTTCCGGTCATTAGCTTGCCCCTTATTAACTAAGGCTAAACCAATTGGGATCGTGATGGCATTAACCACGATTGAAACAATCCCGATAACCAGGTTAGTCGTGGCATTGTTTCCATAAATCGGATCCAAAACCGCAAATCCTAAGAAACCAATGGTTGGAGAACCGGCGATTAAAGCACAGACGGCAGCTTCTTGGGTTGTCCGATGAAACATAACCTTATCCAACCAGTAAGACAACATAAATAATCCAGTGACCCCCACAATTGAGATCAAAGTTAAGACAATATCTTTGACAAACATTTCTCGGGTGGCTTTGACAATTGAGATGAACAAAGCTGCTGGTAAAGCAATATTTAAGACTAATTTGTTCAATCCTTGTCGTTGATCGTCATCAAAGAAATAGAACTTTCCACACAGATATCCTAAAATCATGATCACTAGAATTGGGATAATGTCATTTACTAGAATATCTACCATTTTGATCACTCCCCTCGTATGAATTGCTTGATCAAAAAACTTGAAAGCAAAGAAGCGGCCGAAATATTTAAATCTTCTTTACGACGTTATTATAACGGTTACAATATGAATTTTCTTTGAACTATTGTATAAGTGTATCTTAATGGTTTAATTATTAAATTTCACATAGAAATAAACTGGTTAATTTATTCATTTTCCTTAATTATTTAAAAATGTCATCCGGTTTAATCTATTCAAAGTTCATTAATTATATTAAATTACAAAATAACTGCATAATACCAATTTTCAAAAAAAAAAAAATGATGATAAATCTCATCATCATTTAATCAATAATAATAGTTATTTTGCCCGCTGATTAACAACCGAAACTAAGGCTACCATAGTCGCAATTAAAGATTGCTTTTTCCGGTAAACCGTATACCGTGGTAGCCATTTGGAGGCATACTTCTCTTTATAACGCCGCAGTCCTTGGAAACCATAAAGACGATAGCCATATTCATAGATGAAATGGGCCATTTTTTCTTCCGTAAAGGAGAATTGTGATTGACCAACATTAGAGAGCGGAGCCATCCCGAGATCAAAATACTCATAGCCATTTTCCTGACCATATTCAAACATACTGATAAACAAAAGATCCATGATCCCGGATGGAGCTTGGTGACTATGACGCGTCAAATCGATCGTTAAGATCTCTTTGCCCCCTGTTGGCATAAAGGTCACAAATGCGACAAGGACGCTATTAACATCCCGTACAATTCCTACGGGAGCTTCGTTTAGGTATTGTTGAGAGAAAAAGCCCAATGAAAAGCCCTTTTCAACCTGATCGCCCAACCAATCATCAGAAACCGCCTTTAACTCGGCCATCAAGTTATCATCAAAAGGCGGTTCCACCACTGAAAATTGATATTGTTCCCGTTCGAATTTATGAATTAAAGCCCGTTGAGAGCGTTGTTTCTTTCCCGCTAAGGTAAAGTCAGCTAATTTCACTAATCCATCTTCACCAGTTTTTAGGAAATCAAACCCATCTTCGTGCAACAGCATCGTGACGGTCGAATCTACTTCATAAAAGACCGGCAGATAGCCATATAAATCTGCCTCATTTACCAATTGATGAAGCGCCGCTGACCAGGTCTGCTGATCACCAACTGGATTGCCCATCACAATCAACTTATCGTATTTTTTCCGATACATAAAGAAGAGCCGATCTTGCCCATCCACTTGGTAAAAGTAAATGTTTTTGTCTTGCAAATAGGCTAAATGACTAGTTTCGTTCCCCCCATACTGGGCAATGACTTGATCAACTCGATCCCGCGGAAAGGTTTGATCATTTTTAAAAGGATCCGCATAACGAGTGAAGTAATGTAAGATCCAAAGCATTATCCCGATCCCGATTAATAGACCGATAAAACCAGATAGCCAAATATGTTCTCCAGGAAAAAGCAGATAATCAGGGATGACATGGTCGGATTCGTAATTTGGTGTATTAACAATCCCAACTACGACATAAAGAATAAAACTACCGGCAAAAATCACCCCATCAAAGATGAATTTTCCCATTGAATACTGCAATTTGTAGCGATATAAACTTCCCCGCATCCCCCAAACTACCAACAAGAGAATCAAGATGTAGCCTGCTAGAGCCGGCAAGGCTAAATTAAAGAGGGCATTCAATAGACCAATTACCAAAACAATTACAGTGGGCCAAAAAGCCTTCTTGACCCGCGCTTGCAGTCCTCGAGCACAAGCCAAAATCGCAATCGCAAACATGATCGTTGATAGCTGATGGAGTAAGAAGAAAGTAAAGGGATAAAAATCCTGCAAGAACTTATTACTATCCGTTAAATCAGGAACTGAGGCCGCCACTAACATAATAATCCCGGTTAAATACATTAACCCCGTCCCGATCAAGTACATCGTCTGATGAAAAATTAGGGCCGGTAAATGATTAAAATGCTCATTTAGACTCTTTAAAATCCGATGAGTAAAAAGAATTCCCCCTAGTACTAAGGGCACAATGTAATAAAAGACCCGGAATAAGAGGAGCCAAGCCACCGCGGTTGGTCGTGAAACCCCTAACATGACTAATTCGACCATCATGATGACGTCAAAGGAACCAATCGCGCCAGGAATCATTGAGATAACCCCGATGATTTGGGCCACAATATATAAGGGCACCACGGCCAGTAGGTTGATATGCACATCTAAGGCCCAGCCGACCAGTACGAAGAACAGAGTTACCCCTAACCATTCAAAGATCGAGCTAGCTACCACAAAGGATTCTAGTTTCCAAGAAAGATCTTTAAAGAGTGTATCGCCCTTAAAGCGGGTGAAGATAATCATGGCTGGCGAATATAAGCCCCCCAAGACGAGCCAAATGGCATAGCGATTAAAGTGTCCGCCATCATGGAGCCCAAACATAATAAATAATGCTAGCCAACAGATGACTGAAAGACCAGACGCCAGAAAAATGGAAATTTTCGCAATCGCGTTTAAAATTTGCTTGCGATCGGCGTCCTTGCTATAAAAATAGGCCCGTAAGGAAGAGCCGAGCACCCCACCAAAGCCAGCAATATTGGTTAAAGTGTTGGTCACCCACCCACTTTGAATGATATAACGCGGCGAAAATTTACCAGGCAGTAAACGAGTGATCGTGACGTCATAACCCAACATCGGTACAACCGCTAAAATCCCACAAATGGTTAAAATTAATAAATGATCCCATGATTGTCGGCCTAATTGCACCCCAACTTGATCCCAATGAACATCACGACCAAACATGATCAGGGCCACAATCACAAAAAAGACCATCGAAGAGACAAAGACTAATTTAATTGGTTTTTCATACCGATCCCAAAAAGCTAATCCGCTTTGATATAGTTTTTTCATTTACCTACTCCCCCACAAAACCTGAATAATATCCTTTAAAATCGTATTCTTTTGGTGTAGTTGAATGTGTGTCGTGTTCTTAAAAATCCGTTGGTGATAAGTAATCTTCTGGCGATGAAGCAGTGTTTTTAACATCAGGGATTGAATCGTTGGGACTTCACCATCTGTCGTCGTTGAACCCGGCTGATGCCCCATCCAGTTATAAAAAGAGATTGTCGATGACAATTTTAAATGACGGGATTCGTTTAAGAGTGTCTTGTAATTATAATCTTGAGATTGTTTAAATAGATGCGGATGAAAATGGATGCGGGTCCCAAAGCTCTCCTCAACGGGAGCTCCTAATAAAATGACCTTTTAAAATTGGATTTCTTGTCGGATTTTAGCATCTTCAAACAGGACGTGAATAAATTCTGTTCCACCATAAGAGTGGCCGATTACGTTCAAGCGATCCACATGGTATTGATCATGCAGGGTTTCCAAAACCGCCCGCAATTCCTTCACCTGAGGTTTAAAAGTGGTGTCGTAATTCCAAGTATAAATAACCTGAATTAAAGGATTAGCCTTATCTTTTAACGACCCCGTCACGCTTACTCGGCAATCTGGTGATACCCGAACCACTAAAGCGTTTTGGGCTACGTTTTCTTTTTGGACTAACTTTATAAACTTACTATAAGTCCACCCATTCCCGCCCCAACCCGGAATTAATAGCGTTGGCGTGGATGAATAGTTTACGTGTGTATTGGTCTTTTTAATGTTTTTACTAGGCGTGCCTTGAATCAAAAAAACTTGTACCGTTAAAAATAGCATTGTGGCGATTAATAAGGTTAAAATCAACCCTTTTAGGATCCGTTTTACCATCACATTTACCATCTTCAATCATATATTTATCATCATGATAGCATAAATTTAGAGCTAAAGTAATCATGTTATGTAAGAGTAAGCGGTTAACTATCTAGTCAAACTAATGATAATAATTGAGATTACCCCAATGATTGCTGGAAAATTAAAAATGAAGTGTGTAAAAATCGGCAGCCAAATATTTCTACGCCAAAGGTAAAGTAAAGATAAAATCATCCCTGCGAAAGCATATGGAATCGTCGCAACAAAACTACCATTAAAATTGTAATAATGAGAGAAACCAAAAAGTAAATTGGTAATGATAAACAAAATACCAAAAACGAATTTATGCTTTCGATATCGATACCACATGTCATGACGAAAGGCGATTTCTTCAAATATTGCTACCATCAGATTAATGATTGCAGCATATAAATTGGTGAAGATTCCGAAGAAACCATTAATCGGAATAATGAGCTCTTTGGGGCCATTGGCTGGAATAAATTGATTAAAATACTTTCGACTGAATGTTACCACTATTATTAAAATCAATACTGACACGAGTGAAATTAAAATATTGGTCCATTTTTTCTTTTTGAAATTCTGCCACTGTTCTTTTAAATAAGCGTGATACTTATAGATTTCATATCCAAATAGGGCAATAAACCATCCAGAACCAAGGTAAGTATAAATGAAGGCATTTTCTCCAGTTACTGCTCGAATCACTGTTAAGAATAGTAGCGTACCAATGACATTAATCAAGACAGCTGTTAAGTATGATTTAAAAATACTAAATTTGGTCAATGTAATTAGTCTCCCTTACTTTACTTTGAATATTCACTATACCACGTGAATTGAATCTTATTATTTATAATTCCGCTGATCGTCGAGCACTATAAAAAGCCATCATGGCTGAAGGATCTTCATCGTAATTATTAAAAATTATTGATTTTTTGTACTGATCCTTGATTTATATGATATCGGCATTATAATGATCGACAAATGGAGGTGAATTGAAATGGAAGAACAATATAAATTTGTCACTGGTGATTTAAAATTAGCTGATGTCCCAACGGTGGTGGAGAAACCACTTTCTTTAAAAGGAGCTAAAGCAGTTGTGAAAAAGCAACGTAAAGCGATGTCTAAGTTGCAACCAAAACTCTATGCGCAACATAAATACGGCGTCGTCATTGTTTTACAAGCGCTGGACGCAGCTGGTAAAGATAGTTTAATTGCCCATACCTTTTCGGGACTGAACCCGGCTTGGTTTGACGTGGTTAATTTTAAACAACCTAGTTCAATCGATTTAGATCATGATTTCTTATGGCGGATTAACCAACAGCTACCAGCTCGTGGAATGTTAGGAATTTTTAACCGTTCATACTACGAAGATGTTTTAATCTCTCGCGTTCATCCGGAGATTTTATTAAATGAAAACTTGCCAGGAATCGATGGATTGACTGACTTGAATGAAGAATTCTACCAAAACCGTTATCATGATATCCAAAATTACGAGGATTATTTAAATCATGCTGGTTATGTGGTAATTAAGATTTTCTTGCACATCTCTAAAGATGAGCAGAAACAACGGTTCTTAGATCGGGTTAACACTCCTGACAAGCAATGGAAATTCTCAGCATCAGATGTTCATGAGCACAAGTTCTTTGATCAATACATTGATGCCTACCAACGAGCCATCAACGCCACCGCTACTAAAGATAATCCTTGGTATGTCATTCCCGCTGACGATAAATGGAATTCTCGGGCGATTGCGGCAACGATTATTCGAGAACGTTTAGAACAACTACCGTTAGCCTTCCCAGAGATTGCCAAGGAAGATAATGCCAAATTAAAAGCCGCGGCAAAGGAACTAAAGAAGGAAGCGAAACATTAACTAAAGACGGGAGGTGAAATCGATGTCGTCTGGTTCGCATACTTCCAATAATAAAAATTCCATTAGTGTCTTAGGGGCAACTGCAATTGGGGTCGGTGGTATGATGGGAGCTGGTTTATATACCTTAATCGGTTTAGCAACTAACTCGGCTGGACTGTGGCTCCCTCTGTCCTTCTTAATCGGCGGTGCGGTGGCTGCTTTCTCCGTTTATTCCTACTCCAAACTAGGCATGAAATACCCTAGTCGTGGTGGTGCGGCCCAATTTTTACTGCAGGGCTTTGGTGATGGGCTCTTGGCGGGCGGGATGAATGTCTTTCAGTACTTAGGCTGGATTATCGCCATGGCCTTATACGCAACAGGTTTTGCTGAATACTTTTGCCAATTATTTAATCTTACGGATTCAGGTTGGATCGGAAAAGCTGTCAGTATTGGGATTATTATCGTAGTGGTTTTCGTAAATATCTTGGGCGCCAAACAAGTGGCACGAGCGCAAACAACCATTATTGCTTGTGAACTGATCATCTTAATCGCCTTTATCGCGATTGGCCTAACTAAGGCTCATATTCCGACGTTAACTAGCACCTATCAACAACATCCTTTAGGTGTGCTATCTGCAGCAGGGTTACTG
Organism: Limosilactobacillus gastricus DSM 16045; assembly: GCF_001434365.1. Lineage (GTDB taxonomy): Bacteria > Bacillota > Bacilli > Lactobacillales > Lactobacillaceae > Limosilactobacillus > Limosilactobacillus gastricus. The sequence continues at coordinate 8,686 of NZ_AZFN01000031.1, forward strand.
TATGTCACCTACGAAGGTTTCGGGGTGGTGACTAATGCGGCAGGAAGTATGAAGAATCCCGCTAAGCAATTACCGATTGCCTTGTATTGTTCTCTCGGTATTGTAATGGTCATTTATATTCTTTCGAGCATCGTTGTGGTAACGACTTTAGGAATAAATGGCGCAATTGCAAATCAAGGCCATGCCTTAGCAGATACCGGGCGCATAATTTTTGGTAATCTAGGCTTTATAGCGATTGGTATTGCAGCACTAGTTGCGACGGCCTCTGCCGTTAATTCGACGATGTTTGGCGATGAAAACTTGGCCTTGAGAATTTCCAAAACCGATGAGGTTCCGGAAAAATTTGGGGTCATGACCAAAGTTGGTGGAACCTGGGGACTCTTCTTCACGGCCTTGATTACTTGTGCTTTCGTGGTTATTTTTCCCCTATCTGCTGTTGGTCAAATGGCGAGTCTAGCTTTCTTATTAGTCTATGCCATGGTTAATGCTGGCCATCTTCGGCTTTACCATGAAACCAATGCTAACCGAACTTTATTAATTCTTTCAGTTGTATTGAATCTCGCCCTCTTTGCCCTTTTGTTCTACCAAACAATTGCCGACGGTAACGTGATGACTTGGGGGTCGGTGATCGGTCTATTGGTTTTAAGTTTTCTCCTCGAATGGCTCTGGCGAAACCACACTCATCAAAATATGCACTGGTTAGGTCCAGTCCCGAATAAAAAGTAAAATAAAAGACTGGTGAAATATTTCCAGTCTTATTTTGTATCAAAGGAGGTCTTTATGAATCGGATTATCTCTTTTTGTAAGAAACAAGTTGTGCTGTCTATTTCTTTCATTCTAGCCGTCTTATCTTGTTTGATTACCCCACCTAGTAAAAAATACCTTTCATATATTGATTATCGGACCATTCTCTTATTATTTTCATTCATGTTATTCATTGCTGGTTTACGACGACTTGGGATCTTTGACAAAATCAGCAATTATCTGCTGACTAAGGTCAAAAATGAAAAAGGTGTCGCCATTGTCCTTGTCCTCATGAGTTTTTTCATGGCCATGTTTTTGACCAATGACATCACCCTCATCACCATCGTTCCCCTAACGATCATCATTTTTTCTGCGGAAGCAACTAAAATGACTCGGGAACAAAAGAAATTATTAGTGATTACCTTGGTTATCGAATCCCTAGCGGCCAACTTTGGTGGCATGTGTATGCCCTTCGGTAGTCCCCAGAATATGTACTTATATTCTTTCTTTAATATGTCGATGACGCATTTCTTTGTCACCATGCTTCCCTTTGCAATCCCCGGAATCATTGTTTTGATCATTTTAATTAGCTTGATCAACTATGACAACAGTATTGAAGATCATAAATTGGAATCCCTCCCCGAACCCAAACAATATTCAACAGGGATTCATAAGCTAATTATTTTCCTGATCCTATTCTTGATTGCGATTGCTTCAGTGGCCCGCTTGATTGATTATCGAATCGCCACCCTAATAGTCTTGGTCGTGACCTGTTTCCTTGATGTTAAAGCTTTAAAACAAGTTAATTATGTCCTGCTCTTTACCTTTATTTTCTTCTTTATCTTTGTCGGCAATGTTGGTAACATCCATTTTCTAGAAACGATTATTAAAGATTCAATTAGCCAGCATGAAGTCCTAGCATCCATTGTGACAAGCCAAGCGACTAGTAACGTCCCCGCCGCCATCTTAATTTCCAAATTCACTAACAATGGAACTGGCATCCTTATCGGGACCAATATCGGTGGCATGGGAACTCTAATCGCCTCCATGGCCAGTTTAATTACTTATCAGCTGTTAGGTGCTAAGTATCCAGATGCAAAAGGAATGTTTATCAAGTACTTTTCAATTTATAACTTTGCACTCTTAATTGTTTTCTATGTTTATTATTTGGTTATTCGCTAAACAAAACTGGCTATCCCGCTTGGGATAACCAGTTTTGTTGACTTCAGCATCTAATCACGCTCGATGCGATTAGATGGTTGTAATTAACCACATTAAAATTGGTACAACAATAATGAATAAAGTCGACGTTGAAACCACCACATCGGTCGCAAACTTAACATCACCATGGTATTGATCGGCTAAAATCGGTAACACGGCAAAGACCGGCGTTGCTGCCTGAATGATTAAAGTATGTCTAAACATCGGCGTTAAATGGAAGCCTAGATGACTTCCACCAACAATCATGATGATCATTAACAATGGCGCAACCACGAATCTCCCTAAAATCACGATAATATTATCACGACCGAACCTCATATTCTTTAAGCCAAAGTTCCTTAGCATGATCCCAATATAGATTAACGATAAGGGAGTAACTAAACCACCAATATCTATTAGGGTCGTAGTTATAAATGATGGTATTTGCGTATCAGCACTCGGCCAAATAATTAAAACTGGGATGGCAATGATAAAGCCCCAAAGTGGCGCCGGTAACAAATGTTTCCAAGAGATTCCTACCCGCTTATTATCACTTTTACCAGATCCATCGTTTTTAGCTAGGGTCGGATCATCAGCCGCAATGGTCCAAACTGTGAAGGTCCATAAAATAACCGTATTAACAATATAGTAAACCAATAAATAAGGCAACGATACTGAGCCAAATAAGGCAATGTTCAAGGGCATCCCTATGAAAACCGTATTAGTAACATTAAATCCGGCCATCATGATGGCACGCCGTCCGTGAGGAACCTTAAGCGACTTCACAACAATCCAAGAAATTAAGTAGCCAATTAAAATTGAAAGAATCGAATAAACAATCCCAGAAGATAGGGTAAAAATTTCACTAATTTTAAATCTTGATAGCATCGAACTAAAAATGGCACAAGGTAAGGCGACCTTCATGATTATATCCGATAAAGCACTGGAAAAATTATCATCAAACCAACCGAATCCGGCACAGACATAACCGACCGCCATCATAATGACAATCGATAACACGCTTTGGATAGATTCCCAAAATACACTCAAAAAATCATCTTCTAACTTTATAGTTTGAGTACTTAAGCACGCCTATATAATATCACTATTAGAAATCATTTCAATTTAAACTAAGTTACTTTTGCCGTAAATTTCCCCTAAATGACACTAAGATCACGAATAGTGCCAAGATCATTAAACCTTAACTGTGATTAGTGCTTTTAGGTGTCTAAATTATTATAGTTAATTTTGTACTATAACAAGCCATCTACAATTTCAAAATTGTCATGATAGTACATATTCCGCATATTTTTGGCGTCATGACCACTAAACTCACGAATCAGGTCGTATTGATCACTATCTTGCCATTTAAGCACATCATGCTCATCTTCCCAGCAAGTAATCAACATAAGATTGTTGGTATCGCGTTCATTAACAAATAACCATCCGCCGTAGCTATGGTTTGGCAAGTTACTAATTAAGGTTTGAGCTTTTTTCGTCAGAACTTCTTTTTGACGATCATCATTATTAAATGATTCTAGGTGAACGATGCCTTTAAAATTCTGCTCATCATCCCCTGTTAATCCCAGTAAGGTTACCGGTGCCGAGAAAACACTTTGCGGTTGATTAGAGAGATCAAACAAGTAATAACGACTACTGCCCATGGTCGTGGCTAACTTAAATTGTCGATCAGGATGACCATCAATCACACCTTGTAAGACGTTACGCGTTCCAGCGGTAAAGTGTAAGTAATTAATCATTATCCTTTCCCTCCTAATAATTCATTCGCTCTAGGATCAACCGTACGATATTAATGATGAACATCCAAATAATGTTGTAGACCCAGATCAGAAGAATAGTCTTGAGCGAGATAGCCGGTACTAACCAGCCAAAGAAGCACATACATGCTGCTAAAATCTGGGTGGCAATAATGGCCCAGAATAAGGCACTGGCTGGGAATGGCCGTTGGAAGAACCACTTGGATTGACGGGTCACAAACAAAAGCAAGTGTCCAGCAACGACTAATTGTAAGAACATCAAGGTTTGTAATTGTGACTTATCCGTAATACCAAAAATACTTCCGGAACCATTTCGGACCGCCATAAATTCATATACTAACATAATCATCGATTGAATTACGGCGACGACTCCGAGAACCGATGAAGTAGTCAAAATCCGCTTCATCCGCCACCGAATCGTCTTATCAGAAACTGAAGTATTGTCGTAAGCAATCGTCATAATCGGAATATCATCCAATAGTGACATAATCACAATCATGATCGCTGTCAACGGCGTGAATTTCAAGAAAATGGCTGACAAAACGACTAGGAACATGATGGTCATGGTTAAGGCAACCCGATAAATCGTGTATGAAGTGATCCGTTCAAAAATCCGCCGTGCTTCATCAATCGCTGTTTTAATAACCGATAGACCCGGAGCGGTCAAAATCAAGGCTGCCGCAGACCGAGCAGCATCTGTGGCCCCAGAAACGGCGGTCCCACAATCAGCTTGCTTTAGTGCTGGGGCATCGTTGACCCCGTCACCTGTCATTGCAACAATGTGTCCACGTTTCTGCATAGCTTTGACAATGGCGTATTTGTGTTCTGGGAAGACCCGAGCAAATCCATCCGCTGCTTCAATCTTATCAGCAATGTCGTCTGGGACATTGTCGGGATCCATATCTGATGGAAAGACATCCGCCGCATTTAAGATATTCGTCCCCAAGCCTAATTGACGACAGGTTTCAATCGCGATCGCAGTATCATCACCCGTAATCATCTTGACATTGACCCCTTTGGCCTTTGCGGCTTCAATCGTTTCTTTAGAGTCGTCACGTGGTGGATCAAACATTGAAAAGACCCCAAGGATCTTCCAAGTATTACCGTCATCATTGGATTGGGCAACCCCTAAAGCCCGGTAACCATGAGAAGCTAATTGATCAACTAACTTAAAAATTGCATCCGATTCTTCTTTAGAAGGTTTCGCTAAATCTACAATAACTTGCGGCGCCCCTTTAGACACCCGAATTTGATTTCCTTGCTTATCATGAGCTTGCGCTTCCGTTCGTTTAGAAACCGGATCAAAGGGGATGAACTTATCAATCGTCCAATTCTTCAACACATTCTTATCAGTCAAAGCATTAATAACTGCGGTGTCAATGGCATCATTATCTTCAATCTTAGAAGCAAGTGCCCCAGCCAAAACCACTTCTTGTTCATCCTTGGCGTGGTATAAAGTCGTATCACCTAAGGTTAATTGGTTTTTCGTTAAGGTCCCGGTCTTGTCGGAATAAAGTATATCGATCCCCGCCATTTCTTCGATTGAGGAGAGCTTGGAAACAATCGCCTTTTCTTTCGATAAATTCAGGGCCCCCAAAGCCAAAGTAACCGAAAAGACCGTTGGCATGGCCACAGGAATCGAAGCCACTAACAAAACTAGAACGAATTGCAAAATGTTCAGAGCTGCCGTCATGTTCATACTGTGAGCAACGATGTCATTGTAAACATCAAAGATAACCATGATAACGGCTAAAATAACCGCAATGACAATCAAATAGTCCCCAATTTGAAACATAGCTTGTTGGGCGTGGCTCTTTGCCCCAGCACCAGCAACTAATTTAGCAGTCCGACCAAAGAAGGTATCTTCACCCGTTGCAATAACAACGGCTTCCATTTCCCCTTGCTTAACTACCGAACCAGAATAAGCTTCATCACCAATCTTTTTATTAGCCGCAATCGATTCACCCGTCAAAGCTGATTGGTCAATCGAAGCATAATCACCTGCGATTAATCGTAAATCAGCGGGTACAATTTGACCTAGCCGAATCTTGATAATATCACCAGGCACTAATTGGGCGGCATCAATGGTCTGATATTTACCATCCCGTAAGACATTGGCCTGTGGGGCCATTCCCTTTTTCAATGCTGCCAAGGCACTAGATGCCTTTTGTGATTGCCATAAATCGATGGTAGTGTAATGTTTTAATAGGTTGT
>NZ_AZFN01000032.1 GCF_001434365.1 Limosilactobacillus gastricus DSM 16045
GTTGCATTTCATAAAGAAGGGTAACGACAATCCGGGCGCCAGAATCTCCAAGGGGATGACCGAGGGCAATTGCACCACCGTTCACATTGACCTTATCATCAGGTAAGTTCAATTGGTCTTTTACAATTAACGATTGGGCCGCAAAAGCCTCATTTAATTCCACTAGGTCAAGTTGGTCAACAGTTAAATTAGTAACTTCCAAAACCTTCTTAGTGGCTACTAAGGGACCAATCCCCATTACCTGGGGATCAACGCCGGCTAATTTACCAGCATCCCAATAACCCATAATTGATAAATGCTGGACCTTAGCCTGACTTTCTTTCATTAATACTAAGGCGGCGGCACCATCATTAATCCCTGAAGAATTTCCCGCCGTAACTACGCCGTCTTCCAAGAAAGCAGCCTTTAAATTAGCTAGTTGGCCTAAAGAAGTTTCACGGATCGCCTCGTCTTCCATGATGGTTTTGGTACCATGTTTGGTTTTTAAAGTTACTGGGACGATCTCATTTTTAAAGCGGCCGGCTTGTTGCGCTGCTTGGGCTCGACGCTGGCTCTCTAAGGCAAAGCGGTCCAATTGTTCACGCGTAATTCCATATTGTTGGACCAAATTTTCTGCCGTAATCCCCATTGGATAATGATAAAAAGCATCCTCTAAACCATCGTGATAAACCGCATCAATCAGTTCGGCGTTACCATACTTATAGCCAAAGCGGCCTTTCGGAATCAAATAGGGTGCATTGGACATACTTTCTGTACCGCCCGCTACCATGACGTCAGCATCGCCATATTGAATCATTTTAGCGGCTAAATTGATGGCTTGTAAGCCCGATCCACACATTACATTAATGGTTGTGGCGGGAACAGAATAGGGGATCCCGGCATTCACTGCCGCTTGGCGTGCCACGTTTTGCCCGGCTCCGGCTTGAATGGCACACCCCAAATAAACTTCATCAACTTGGTCAGGATTAACATGGGCTCGATTGAGTGCCGCTTGTATGACAATGGTACCTAATTGGTCAGCACTTAAACTTGCTAAAGCTCCACCCAATTTGCCAATCGGGGTTCGACTGGCCCCGACAATTGCTACACGTTCCATAGTTAACCTCAATTCTTTGCTAGATATTTTTCGATCTCGGGGATTAAAGATTCAGCTTGGGCTTGGCCTTCATCATAAAGGGCCTGGATCTTTTTAACATTGCTTTCCAATCGACCGACCTTCACAGGATTTTCCGGAGCAATCACATAAACTAGGCCCTTGTCTTCCAGTTGATTTAAGGTTGCAACCTGTTGGTTGTATACTTCGGGTCGGTTAATCGCCGCGGTAATAAAGTTCGGATAATCACGGTAATGACGTTGGTAAAGTCGTTTTAAAAGGGGACTTGTAGCTTTCTTTTGGTAATCACGGGGACGGGTCCGGACGACCACAATCTTATCAAAGCCCTTGGCTTGCGCTAAATCGAAAGGAATTGAATCCGTAACACCTCCATCAAGGCATAATCCCTGGTCGGTTGGCTGAGGGTCAAATAAGAAGGGCATCGACGACGAGGCTTTTAAAGCTTCCACTAATTTTTCACCAAGAGGATTAGTGAAGCTCACGGTTTTACCCGCTAAACTCGTAGCGACGATGGTAAAGTCAGTGGCCGAGCGTTGGTAAGCTTCTTCATCAAAATTATTCCAGTCCCAACCGTGATCATCAAATAAGAAATCAAGATTAACGACGGGTTGTTTTTTGATGATATTTAATGAAGAAATGTAATTTGGGTCATGACGATAGTGGGTATTAACATGCACCATCCGCCCATATTGCTTGGAAACAAAGTTAGCACCACATAAAGCACCGGCTGAAACACCAATCACGGTTTTAAATTCCAAATGGTGTTTCAAAAAGGCATCCGTCACTCCAGCCGAGTATTGCCCCCGCATAGCACCACCTTCAAGTACTAAGGCTGCATTGTATAACATTTAATCCCTCCAAATACAAAATCGTGTTTTTATTATATCACGATCAAATTTAAAGCATGGTTTTGGTGTTTGAAAGGTAAAATTAGAAAATAATTAAATAAAAGTTAAAATTACCTTGAAATTACCAGATATTATCTCTATAATAGAAAAATCATAACTCAATCTTAATTAGTCTTTGGCTATTTCAAGGTTTTAATTAAGAAAAACAAGTAGAAAGAGATGTGGAATATATGAGTTTGTGGAAAACGATGACGCGTCAAGAAGACCCGTCCGTCTATCAAGATAAGGATGGTCACTTGAAACGAACCCTTACAACAAAAGACTTTATTGGTCTTGGGGTTGGGACGATTGTTTCAACGGCGATCTTTACCTTGCCTGGGGAAGTGGCTGCCTTGCATGCTGGTCCTTCCGTGTCGCTATCCTTCTTATTGGCGGCGGTTGTGGCCGGTTTGGTCGCTTTTGCTTATTCTGAAATGGCGGCAGCAATGCCTTTTGCCGGATCAGCATATTCATGGATCAACGTGGTCTTTGGTGAATTCTTTGGATGGGTAGCCGGCTGGGCTCTGCTGGCTGAATACATCATTGCCGTCGCCTTTGTTGGTTCTGGTTTCTCAGCTAACTTCCGGCCCCTCTTAGCAACTTGGGGCTTGAAGTTGCCAGCTTCCTTGTCAAATCCATTTGGGACTGACGGTGGGGTGATTGACCTTTGTTCAGCCTTAGTAATCATTTTGGTAGCTCTCTTGGTTTCCCGAGGGGTTAGCGGAGCCACGAAGGTTGAAAACATTATGGTTACCTTGAAGGTGTTAGCGGTTCTGACCTTTATTTTTGTTGGAGCAACTGCTTTGCACGCTTCATACTATGATCCATTTATCCCAGCCTACAAAGAAACCGCTAACGGGGCCTTTGGTGGTTGGCAAGGGATCTATGCCGGGGTTTCAAGTATCTTCTTATCATACATTGGTTTTGACTCGATTGCGGCTAACTCCGCGGAAGCAAAGAATCCTGGTAAGACGATGCCACGGGGAATCCTTGGTTCCTTAGCCATTGCCGTAGTCTTGTTCGTTGCTGTTTCCCTCGTCTTGGTCGGAATGGTGCCATATACGAAGTTGAACACGGCTGAACCTGTTGGGATGGCCTTACGGACTGCTGGTCACCCAGTTGTCGCTGCTGTGGTTCAAACGATTGCGGTTATTGGGATGTTCACGGCCTTGCTAGGGATGACGTTAGCTGGTTCACGGTTGACTTACTCCTTTGGTCGGGATGGAATGTTACCAAAATGGCTTGGGAAGCTTGATAAGCGGAACAACCCGAACAATGCCTTGTTGACGATTACGGTCTTAACAGTGGTCATTGGGGCCTTCTTCCCATTTGCCTTCTTGTCACAACTAATTTCAGCCGGGACGCTGATTGCCTTCATGTTCGTTTCCTTGGGAATCTACGCATTACGGCGTCGAGAAGGAAAAGATATTCCGGTTCCAGAATTCAAGATGCCATGGTATCCAGTGATGCCAGCCTTAGCCTTTGTGGCCTCTCTGATTGTTTTCTGGGGATTGGCAAACGATGCTAAGATCTATGCCGGAATTTGGTTCGTGCTCGGGGTTATCATCTACTTTGCCTATGGTCGTAGTCATTCCTACCTGGCAAAACGTGATAAATAAGTATATTTCTAAAATTAGGGAGAAACAAATGTTTCTCCCTAATTTTTTTGATCACACTTGTAATTACGGTCAAAAAGCACGCTCCACGAGTCTAACTTCGAACTCATGTCGGTCCGTTCCGTACCAACATTCGTTCTATGTTATCCCTATGGAGCGTCTCGATGCTTTTTGTCCAGCTTGTTTTTCTTTAGATAATTAATTCAAATAACCTTGACATTTATTATAAGTTGATTAGAATTTAATTAATGTTAATTTATGAAAGTTGAGAACTTCAAGATGGATACTTCAGAGAGTAAAAAACTTTTGGATGCGGAAGCGCAGGCCTTTTCATCAGCAGCGCGGATTAAATACTATGATATTGTGATTGACCATGGGAAGGGTGCCATCATTACTGATGTAGACGGGAATGACTATATTGACCTCTTAGCCAGTGCTTCTTCCACTAATACAGGACACGCCCATCCAAAGGTCGTGAAGGCTGTAACGGATCAAGCCCAAAAATTATTACAATACACACCAGCTTATTTCGCTAACACGAACGGGGCCAAATTAGCGCCTAAACTAGCTTCATTAGCTCCAATGAGTGGACCAGTTGAAGTTGCCTGGGGAAATTCAGGTTCTGATGCGAATGATGCCATTATCAAGTTTTCGCGGGCCTACACGGGTCGGCAATACATTGTGACCTTTACGGGAGCCTATCATGGATCGACATACGGCTCGATGACGGCTTCTTCAGTGAGCTTAAACATGACCCGAAAAATGGGACCATTATTGCCAGGAATTGTGAAAGTCCCATTCCCAGATCCATGGGAACGAGAAAGCGGCGAATCAGAGGCCAACTTTGTCGATCGGATGTTTCGGGCCTTTAAATTACCTTTTGAAACTTACCTCCCAGCTGAAGAAGTGGCGGCAATCTTAATTGAACCGATTCAAGGGGACGGGGGCTTGATTAAGGTTCCAGATGCTTACATGCATAAAATCTATGATTTTGCCAAGGCCAACGGAATTCTCTTTTGTATTGATGAAATCAATCAAGGAATGGGGCGGACTGGAAAATGGTGGTCGATCCAAAACTTTGATGGAATCGAACCCGATCTGATGTCAGTAGGGAAATCCTTAGCTTCGGGACTACCGTTAAGTGCTGTCGTCGGTCGTCAAGAAATCATGGAATCATTGGGAGCGCCGGGACATCTCTTTACGACTGCCGGTAATCCGGTCACGACCGCAGCTTCGTTAGCAACTTTTGAAGTGATCGAAGAAGAACATCTCGTCGAACGCTCAGCAGAATTAGGGAAAAAGGCGAAAGCGTTCTTCGATCAAGAAGCAGCAAAATATGATTTCATTGGTGACGTCCGGATGTATGGTTTAAACGGGGGGATTGATATTATTGATCCTGAAACTGGTCAGGGTGATAGCGAAGCGACAACGAAGCTTATGTATCGGGCCTTTGAATTAGGCGTCATTATTATTAGTCTCCGGGGTAATATCTTACGGTTCCAACCACCGTTGGTGATCACTGAAGAGCAACTCGATCAGGCCTTTGATGTACTGGATCAAGCTTTTAGTGAATTAGCAGCGGGTAAATTGGAATTACCAGCTGGGCATATGGGCTGGTAATCCCACATCCCTGCTTGGCTTTAATTAAAATAAGATTAGAATCTAATTAATTATTTATTTTATAAAGGAGGGGTTGTAATGAAAGTTGCTTTAGCCCAGATCCCAATTGCCTATGGTGATCCAGCTGCGAATCAGGCGACGGTTCAAGAATACGTAAGTAAAGCACGAGCGGCAGGAGCCGATACAGTGGTTTTTCCCGAAATGTGGAATACTGGCTATGCCCTAGATCAATTGGCAACCTTAGCGGACCCAGATGGTAAAAATACCCAGGCCTTGTTAAGCCAATTGGCTCAAGATAATCAACTTAACCTAGTTGGTGGATCAGTGGCCACGAAAGAGGGTAACCAATTTTTTAATACAACCTACGTGCTCAATCAAGCGGGAGAACTGGTTGGTCGGTATCGCAAGGTTCATTTGTTTGGCTTAATGAATGAGGACCAATACTTAACCGCTGGTAATCAAGTCAATCGGTTTGAACTAGCCGGAGTGCCATCAAGTTCCTTTATTTGTTATGACCTGCGTTTCCCTGAATGGTGGCGGACGGTTAACCAAACCGGGGTCCAGGTTATTTACTTACCGGCGGAATGGCCAGAAAAACGAATTGAACAATGGGATCTTTTGGTGCGTGCTCGAGCAATTGAAAACCAAGCCTTTGTCGTGGCGGTGAATACTGTTGGTGATAATCCAACTGATCATTTTGGGGGCCACTCGATGGTGGTGGATCCGCTGGGGAATGTCCTTGCCCAAATGGATGATCAGGCTGGTTTACAAGTAGTCGAATTTGATCCCCAAGCGGCCTTATCGATCCGCGGACCAATTCCGGTATTTAAAGATCGGCGACCANCCAATTCCGGTATTTAAAGATCGGCGACCAAATTTATACAATTAAGCACGAGGAGTAAGTATGGAATTTGAACAATCAAAATTATTAGATCAATTGCCAACCCAATTTTTCGCAACTTTAGTGGAGAAAGTGGGGGCGCAAATTAAAGCTGGGGTCGATGTAATTAATCTGGGTCAAGGGAATCCAGATCAACCCACGCCTGAATACATTGTCAAAAGTACGCAAAAATGGGTGGCTGATCCGAAAACTCATAAGTACTCACCCTTTCAAGGTTTACCTTCCTTTAAGCGGGCGGCGGCTAATTTTTATCAAGAAAAGTATGGGGTTCAATTAGATCCTGCCCAAGAAGTATGTATTCTAGGGGGATCCAAGATTGGATTGGTTGAACTCCCGTGGGCCTTGATGAATCCAGGAGATTTAATGTTATTACCAGATCCGGGTTATCCCGATTATTGGTCAGGAGCAGCCTTGGGTGAAGTGAAATTTGAAACAGTGCCGCTAACGGCAGAGCATGATTTCTTGCCCGATCTAGAATCGATCCCAGAGGCAACGGCGCAGAAAGCGAAATTTTTCTATTTGAATTATCCTAATAACCCAACCGGAGCCGTTGCTACCAAGGAATTCTATACGGAATTAGTCGCGTGGGCTAAAAAGTACCATGTGGGGATTATTTCAGATTTCGCTTACGGTGCCCTAGGCTTTGATGAAGCGGATCCCGTATCTTTCATGGAGGTACCAGGAGCTAAAGAAGTCGGCATTGAATTTTATACCTACTCCAAGACCTTTAATATGGCTGGTTGGCGACTGGGCTTTGCGGTCGGAAATGCTGATATCATTAAGGCTTTGAATTTAATCCAAGACCACTTATTTGTGAGCGTCTTTCCAGCCTTACAAAAAGCTGCCGAGGATGCTTTAAATGATCCACAACGGGATCTAGAAATTAAAAAGCTCAATCAACTATACAAGTCTCGGCGGGATGCTTTCATTAATGCGGCGGCTAAAATTGGTTGGACCACGAAAGCACCGCAGGGGACTTTCTACGCTTGGATGCCGGTTCCTGATGGTTATACGAGTGAAAGCTTTGCCGATAAGTTATTGTATGATGCCGGAGTTGCGGTTGCGCCGGGGAACGGGTTTGGTAAGTATGGGGAAGGCTATGTTCGGGTTGGCTTGTTAATCGATCCCGATCGGTTAGAGGAAGCCGTTAACCGGATTGATCAATTACATTTATTTAATTAGGAAGAAGGAAGATTCATGACATTAAAGTATACGGTTTTAGGTGCTGGGGCAATGGGCTTACGGTTTGGGGTTTTACTCCAAGAACACGCCGGGGCGGAAGTAGAATTTGTAGATAATTGGCAACCCCAAGTTGATACCATTAAAGAACAAGGTGGGGTTTATGTTTCGCGGGACCATGAAAATAAACATTTGGTGCCGGTCAAGATTTATTCACCTGAAGAATACAATGGCGATCCAGATGTCTTTATTGTTTTTGCTAAGCAAATGACCTTACAAGATCTTTTGGACCGTAGTGCCCACTTCTTCCATCCTGATAAGCAATATGTCTTTTCTGGGATGAACGGAATGGGTCATGTAGAAAAGATCAATCAATACTTTGACCCTAGTCATGTTCTTGCCGGAACCTGTTTAATCGGGACGGTCTTAAATCAAGCCGGCGACGTTGACTTTATCGGTAAGTCTGGGGCTGGTAGTATCAATGTGGCTAAAGAAAGTGATGACTTTGATCAGGAAACTTTAAATCAAATCATGACTGACTTTACGGCCGCTAATCTCAATCCAACCCTTCATGATAACTTCTACGGTACCTTAATGACTAAGGTGGTCTTTAACTCGGTTATCAATACCTTATGTACCCTTTTTGAAATCCAAATGGGACAATTTATTGATTATGAAGGAGCCGAAAAGTTAGGGGTCCAATTGATTGATGAAGCCTTTGATGTTTGTGAACGGGCTGGAATTCAGTTGTTAAGCACCCGTCAGGAAGAATGGGAAACCGTTCGTTATGTGTCGGCCGTTTCTAATCCTTTACACTATCCGTCAATGTATCAAGATATGTCAAAGGGCCGGAATACGGAAGTTGATTATATCAACGGATATATTTATGACTTGGGTAAAAAATATAATTACGAAGCCAAAACTCATGATTTCTTGCGTGGCTTAGTTCACTTGGCCGAAAATACGCGGAAGTTTAGAAAGTAAATTGATAAGCTCAACTGTTATAGGTTGGGCTTTTTGTTTGGGTTCAAATATGAAAGCGTTTGAAAAACTGATCAGTCCCGTTTACAATAACTGTGATGTTATAGCATGACAATGATCCCAAGGGTGGTGATAAGATGGAAAAACAAGCAGTCCGTGATATTAATAATCAACCGTATAATCGTTTAATCATGGTAATTATTTTGATGACGGGGTCTTTTTGTACCGTTCTGAATCAAACGATTTTAGCGACGGCTTATCCAACATTGATGCGCTATTTTTCAGTTAACACCTCAACTGTTCAATGGTTGACGACCGGATTTCTGATGGTTAATGGGATGATGATCCCAGTTAGCGCCTATCTAAGTAATCGATTGAATACAAAATATCTGTATTTAGGGGCGATGGTGGTCTTTGAAGTCGGGACAGTGGTTTGCTGGCTAGCGCCTAGCTTTGCGATCTTATTAGTTGGTCGACTAATTCAAGCCCTCGCCGTCGGGGTCACGGTGCCCTTGATTCAAACCATTATGCTAACGATCTTCCCACCCGAAAAGCGGGGAACGGCCATGGGCTATACTGGAATTGTGGTTGGTTTAGCACCGGCGATTGGTCCGACTCTATCTGGTTTTATTATTGATACCATGACTTGGCGAGATTTGTTTCGCTTAATCGCGCCGATCGTTTTGTTAGTAATTGTTTTAGGCTGGTTCTTTATCCATCCGGTTTTAGCTAATAATGATGACAAATTAGATCTGTGGTCATTAATTTTATCGACCTTTGGTTTCGGACTTTTATTATATGGTTTTTCGGTTGTTGGATCATATGGTTGGTCCAGTCCTTTAGTGATTGGTTCTTTAATTGTCGGGGCAGTTATTGTTGCCATAATGTTTTATCGGCAATTAAAGATTAGTCATCCATTTTTAGAGATACGGGTTTTTAAACACCGACCGTTTATCATCGGGACCACGCTAAGCTCGATTGTTCGAATGGCGATGGTGGGGGTGGAAATGATCATTCCAATTTACCTGCAAAATGTTCATCAGTTGTCAGCCTTTGAATCGGGATTGGTTCTTTTACCAGGGGCGGCGATGTTTGGACTCTTAAGTCCTTTAACTGGCCGGATTTTTGATAAGTACGGGGCTAAGTATCTAACGATGATCGGGATGACCTTGCTAACTGTTGGGACCCTCCTACTAGTTGGCGTTAATCAAACTTTCTCCATCATCTGGATTGCCTTAATTTATTTAGTTCGGATGGTTGGAATTTCCATGGTTATGATGCCCGCTTCTACCGCGGGGATGAATTCATTGCCGTTAAGTCTTTTTGCGGATGGGAGTGCCGTTAACAATACCATTCGTCAGGTAGCCGCGGCGATCGGGACGGCTTTAATGACTTCAGTGCTTGATGATGTTACCCGTCAATCTGTGCGACATCTTACGACTGCTGCTGGAAAGTTAACTGCGGTCTTAAATGGTTATCATGCGGCCTTTTTATTGGCAGCCGGCTTTGCCTTTATTGGAATTATTATTGCGTCTTTCTTTAAACGTAAACAAGATAGCCTAAATTAGTAAATGGGGGTGGGAAGAGTGATTTCTTTCCACTCTCTATTTTTTGATCACACCCGTAATTACGGTCAAAAAGCGCGCCCTACGAGTCTAACTACGACCTCATGTCGGTCCGCTTCGTACCAACATTCGTTCTAGGTTAGACCAATAGGGCGCCTTATTGCTTTTTTGCCCAGCTTCTTTTTTAAAAGATTCTTTAAAATTGATTCCTAGATAAATCACTTCTACTTTGTAAAATAAATATATATAACAAAGTAATGAGGATTTATCAATGCGACAACAACGAATTCTAAAGTCAGTCGGGCTCGTAGTTAGCTTTTTACTATTGGCCAGCCTGATTACTTGGCCAGCTTTTGCGAATGGGAACTTTAAAACTTCTTTTGACGCCATGGTCCATTTGACCCGCTGGGAATCAATTTATCAGGCCCTTAAAAGTGGTCAGTTACCACCATTAGTAAATCTGATTGGTTTTCGCCAGGATGGCGCAGCTTTCACCGCTATGTATCCCTGGTTAACCAGTTTAATTTTTATTCTGCCGCGGTTTTTGGTGGGACCTCTAGCGGCCCTTTTCATTGGTTTTGTTGTCCTTAATTTTTTGACGATGGTCAATGCTTATTTGTTGAGTCGCCAGTTGACTAATCAGCTGAGTCTGCGGTTAATCGGAGTTCTGGTTTATGAATTTGGAGCTTATCATCTCTTGGATTTATACTCGCGGGTTGATATTGGCGAATCTTTTGCCTATGCCTTTTATCCCTTGGTGCTTCTGGGGATACTTCGAATTTGGCACCGTCAAGGTAAGGGTGGGTTAATTCTCGGGGTTGGAATGGCCTTAATGCTAAATTCCCACTTATTAACCAGTGTCTATGCGACGGTCATTATGATCATCGTCGAGCTGGTACGACTACTGATGCAACGAGTTAATTGGTTTGAAATCAAGCAGTTCTTATTGGCGGCTGGCATCACCATCCTGGGTAGTTGCTATACCTTAGTCAATCTAATTTACTTTATTTTGCAAAATCAGCTTTCGGTTCCGGGAAAGACAATTACCAATGTGAAGATTAGCTTAGGCTTAATAGATACCATTAGGGATCAAATTCCTAATCAGTCGAGCGAATTTAACCTGGGTCTCCTGATGTTTGCTATTTTGGTCGGATTAATTGTGATCTCAATCTTTTATGGGGGACCATGGCGAAAGTGGATCTGGACCGGATTCGGTATTTATGTCTTTACTTTTCTACCAGTTGATCACGTTCCGGGACTCGCCCAAGCCTTGTATAAGATGCAATTTACTGGTCGTCTGTATGGACTGGTCGATCTGTTAATCATGGCGGCATTAGTGATGTTTCTCCAACAACTTAACTGGTCAATTAGAAAAAAATGGTTACTGGCAGGGGTAGTGGCTGTGCTGATGATCGTTGGTGGGGTTCGAACTAGTTACTTATATCATCAAAAGCCTTTAGACGATGTTAATCAGTTCCGGATCCATAGTAATCGTCAATATCGCCAACTTGTATATAATTTATCGCATTCCTATAACTATACTTTAGAAAGCGCCGGGGAGATTGAAACCGGCAATCAAGTTGTAGAACAAAATGCAACAAAAGAAGTAATTGAAGTACAACGTTCTCAAGCTGGCAGGCAAAAATTGAATTTAAGTATTTTTAAGGGTGTATATTACCGGGTATTGGTTAACGGTAAATCGGTAAAAGTTCCCGTTGGACAAAATCTGACGGTAAACCTAAAGTCTGTCTTGAATCGGATTACAATTACTACCAAAGCGCCGTGGTGGAATTATTTAACTTTGGCGATTACCTTAATCACTTGGCTGGTCTTATTAATCATCATCTTTTATTAACCAGATTATTGGAATAATAATTAAGATTTGTTAACGTTTGTGAAGAAATTATGGAAAGCGTTAACAAATTTAGATAATCGTCCTATAATAACCTCGTATCGTATAACAGCGGTATAAAGATTTAATAACGGTTATGGAGGTGTTGACTATGGCAAACAGTCAAATTGATCTGGAAAAAGCACCACTGACTGATGTTATATCCAATTTACAGGCTGATGAAAAGCAAGGTCTTTCATCAGCGGAAGCAAAAAAGCGTTTGGCTCAGTATGGTCCCAATGCATTGGAAGCCAAAGAAGAGACTTTCATGCACAAACTGATTCACGCTTTTATGGGTCCAATTGAATATATGATCGAAGCAGCAGCGGTTATTTCAGCGATCATTGGGCACTGGGACGACTTTATTATCATTCTGGTCCTATTAATATTCAATGTCACAATCGATTTAGTATCTGTCAAGTTTTCATAGGT